>NZ_JBVHXR010000001.1:211459-856132 GCF_055569295.1 Streptomyces sp. NPDC029292 | reverse complement strand
GTGGGTGGGGTGGGGGGGACCCGTGTCGTCGTGGGGGATGGGTGGTGGATTCTTCCCCTGGGCTTGGTGTGTTGTGTGCGCGCGTGTTCTCTGTCCCCCCCCCCCCCCCCCCCCCCCCCCCCCCCCGCGCACACTCACGTCATGACCCGCCCCCCAACAGCCCCGCCGCACGGGCCCAGCGATACTTCGCGCCGAGCACGGCCACCGGCTTCTCGGTCGTGTACGGGTAGGCCACGACCCCTCGCTCGTAGAGGTACTGGCAGGCCTCCTCGACCTCGACGTCGCCGGCGAGCGAGGCCACCACGGGCTTCGCGACACCGCGCTCGCGGAACTCGGCCACCACGCGCGCGGTGAGCTCGGCGAAGACCATGGGAGGGGTCACGATGGTGTGCCAGTAGCCGAGGACCAGCGCGTGGATGCGCGGGTCCGAAAGGCCCAGCCGGATCGTCGCCTCGTACGTGGACGGCGGCTCCCCGCCCGTGATGTCCACCGGGTTGCCGGCGGCCCCGAAGGGCGGAATGAACTCCCTGAAGGAGGTGTCCAGGTCCGGCGGGATCTCCATCAGGGACAGACCGTTGTCGGTCACCGCGTCGGACAGCAGTACGCCGCTGCCGCCCGCGCCGGTGATGATCACGACGTTGTCGCCCTGGGGGGTGGGAAGCACCGGCAACGCGCGCGCGTACTCCAGCATGTCGTTCAGCCCGGGGGCCCTGATCACCCCCGCCTGCCTCAGGATGTCGTCGTACACGGCGTCGTCGCCCGCGAGCGCGCCCGTGTGCGAACCGGCGGCCCTCGCCCCGGCCGCCGTACGACCGGCCTTCAGGACCACGACCGGCTTCTTCGGGACCGTCGCCCGCGCCGCCTCCACGAACGCGCGGCCGTCCTTCAGGTCCTCCAGGTGCATCGCGATGCACTCTGTGCGCGGGTCCTCGCCGAACCAGGTGAGCAGGTCGTCCTCGTCCAGGTCCGACTTGTTGCCGAGCCCGACGATCGCCGAGACACCTGTCTTCGTAGTACGCGCGAAACCCAGAATGGCCATCCCTATGCCACCGGATTGCGAGGTGAGCGCGACGCCGCCCTTCACGTCGTACGGCGTGCAGAACGTGGCGCACAGGTCCTGCCACGTCGAGTAGTAGCCGTAGATGTTCGGGCCGAGGAGCCGGATGCCGTACCGCTCGCCGATGGCCACGAGCTCGTCCTGGAGCGCGTGTTCGCCGGTCTCCGCGAACCCGGAGGGGATCAGGACGGCGTTGGGTATGTGCTTGCGGCCCACTTCCTCCAGGGCCGCGGCCACGGCCGGGGCGGGCACGGCGAAGACCGCCACGTCCACCTCACCGGGAATGTCGGTGACACTCCTGTAGGCCTTGCGGCCCAGAATGTCGTCGGCCTTGGGGTTCACCGGATGGATCTCGCCGGAGAAGCCGCCGTCGATGAGGTTGCGCAGCACCGCATTGCCGATCTTGCCGGGCTCGTTGGAGGCGCCGATCACGGCGATCGACGAGGGCTCCATCAGCCGGCGCATGGAGGTCAGGATCTCCGCGCGGGTGTAGGTGCGACGTTCGGCGGGAGCGCTCTCGGCGAGGATCACACGGATGTCCGCCGCGACCGCGCCCTTCGGGGTGGCGATCACCGGGTTGAGGTCCACCTCGGCGATGTCCGGGAAGTCCGCGACGAGTTCGGAGACCCGGCGGATCTGCTCGGCGATCGCCCCCCGGTCCACCGGAGGCGCACCGCGCACTCCGCGCAGGATCTCCGCCGCGCGGATCGAGTCCAGCATCGACAGCGCCTCGTCGGGGTCCACGGGCGCGAGCCGGAACGTGATGTCCTTGAGCACCTCGACGAGCACACCGCCGAGCCCGAAGGCCACGACTTTCCCGAACGTCGGGTCGGTCACCGCCCCGACGATGACCTCCTGCCCCTGCGGCAGCAGTTCCTGGATCTGTACGCCCTCGATGTGGGCCCGTGCATCGTACGCCCGCGCGTTCTCGACGATCTCGCGGAAGGCGGCCCGTACGTCCGCCGCCCCGTCGACGTCGACGATCACGCCGCCCGCGTCGGTCTTGTGCAGGATGTCCGGGGAGACGATCTTCATCACCACAGGTCCGCCGAAGCGCGCCGCGCAGGCCACCGCCTCGTCCGCGTCCCTCGCCAGTTCCTCGCCGGGGACCGCGATCCCGTACGCGTCGGCGAGCACCTTGCCCTCGGGCGCCGTCAGCGCGGTCCGTCCCTCGGCCCGCACGGCGTCGAGGAGATGCCGCACCCGGAGCGCCCGGTCCTCGGTCACCATGTCAGATCACCCCGCTCGACTTGAGCAGGCGCAGTTCCTCGTCCCCGAGGCCGAGTTCGCCGATGTAGATCTCCTCGTTGTGTTCGCCGAGGAGGGGTGAGCTGGTGATGTCGGCGGGGGAGTCGGAGAGTTTGAGGGGGTTGCCGACGGTGACGTACCTGCCGCGTTCGGGGTGATCGACCTCGACGACGATCTCGTTGGCGGCGAGGGAGGTGTCCTCGATGATCTCCTTGGTGGAGAGAATGGGCCCGCACGGGATGTTGTGGGCGTTGAGGGCCTCCAGGACCTGCCACTTGGGAAGCGCGGACGTCCATTCCTCGATGAGCTGGAACATCTTGGTCAGCTTGGGGAGGCGGGCCTCGGGGGTGGCCCAGTCCGGGTCCTCGGCGAGTTCGGGCCGACCGATGAGCTCGCTGATCGGTTTCCAGCCGATGGGCTGGACGATGACGTACACGTAGTCATTGGGTCCGCCGGGCGCGCAGCGCACGGCCCAGCCGGGCTGCCCGCCGCCGGAGGCATTGCCGGAGCGGGGAACCTCGTCGCTGAAGTCCTCGTTGGGATATTCGGCGAGCGGACCATGGGCCAGTCGCTGCTGATCGCGCAGCTTCACCCGGCAGAGGTTGAGCACGGCATGCTGCATGGCCACGTTGACCCGCTGCCCGCGGCCGGTGTTCTCGCGCTGGAACAGCGCCGCGAGTATCCCCGCCACGGCGTGGATGCCCGTGCCCGAGTCACCGATCTGCGCCCCGGTGGCCAGCGGCGGCCCGTCCTCGAAGCCGGTGGTCGCCATGGACCCGCCCATGGCCTGCGCGACGACCTCGTACGCCTTGAAGTTGGTGTAGGGCCCGTCCCCGAACCCCTTGATGGAGGCATACACGATACGAGGATTGATCTCCCGGATGCGGTCCCAGGTGAACCCCATGCGGTCGATGGCACCCGGCCCGAAGTTCTCGACCATGACGTCCGAGCGGCGGATCAGCTCGGTGAGGATCTCCTTGCCGCGCTCGGACTTGGTGTTGAGGGTGATGCTCCGCTTGTTGCTGTTGAGCATCGTGAAGTAGAGGGAGTCGACGTCCGGGAGGTCACGCAGCTGCTTGCGCGTGATGTCACCGGTCGGCGCCTCCAGCTTGACCACGTCCGCTCCCAGCCACGCCAGTAGTTGGGTCGCCGAGGGACCGGACTGGACGTGCGTCATGTCGAGGACGCGGATGCCTTCGAGAGCCTTGGTCGTCACAGGTCACCTCACATGTCCGTTGCTTCGAACACCCCGGTCTCGGCGACCGGGGGTCACGCTTGGCACATTGCATACAGTCGACGGATACTGTATGAAGATTGTTATCCCGCATCCGATGGGTGATGTCCAGGGGGCGTGCAGCACTTTTAAGACAGGAGCCGAATGATGGACCTGTACGAGCACCAGGCGCGGGGACTCTTCGCAGAACACGGCATCGTGGTGCCGCGCGCCGAGGTCACCGACTCGCCCGACGAGGCGCGGGAGATCGCCCGCAGGCTCGGCGGCCGCGTCGTCGTGAAGGCCCAGGTGAAGACGGGTGGGCGCGGCAAGGCAGGCGGTGTGAAGTTCGCCGCGGACCCGGCCGCCGCCGAGCTCACCGCGCGCAAGATCCTCGGCATGGACATCAAGGGCCACACCGTCCGCAAGGTGATGCTGGCCCAACCCGTGGACATCGAGAGCGAGTTCTACGTCTCCTACGTCCTCGATCGCGCCGCCGGACGCTTCCTCGCCATCGCCTCCGCCGAGGGAGGCATGGAGATCGAGGAGGTGGCCGCGACCCGGCCGGAGGCGGTGGCGCGCGTCCCCGTCGACCCGGCGCGCGGCGTCACCTCGGCCAAGGCGGCCGAGATCGCGGAGGCCGCCGGACTGCCACCGCAGACCGTCGACGTCCTCGTACGCCTCTGGCAGGTACTCACTCGCGAGGACGCCGTTCTCGTCGAGGTGAATCCCCTCGTCCGTACGAAGCAGGGGCAGATCCTGGCGCTGGACGGCAAGGTCACCCTGGACGACAACGCCCGCTTCCGGCAGGCGCGTTGGGGCGATGAGGACACTGAGCACGACGACCCGCTGGAGGCGGCGGCCGCGGCCAAGGGCCTCAACTACGTCAAGCTGGACGGCGAGGTCGGTGTCATCGGCAACGGCGCGGGCCTGGTCATGTCGACCCTCGACGTGGTCGCCGGCTGCGGCGCCCGGCCCGCCAACTTCCTCGACATCGGCGGCGGAGCCTCCGCACAGATCATGGCCGACGGCCTGTCCGTCATCCTCTCCGACCCGGACGTCAAGTCCGTCTTCGTCAACGTCTTCGGCGGGATCACGGCCTGCGACGCCGTCGCCGACGGCATCGTGCAGGCCCTGGACAGCGTGCGGCTGACCAAACCCCTGGTGGTCCGCCTGGACGGCAACAACGCCGTACGGGGCCGCGCGATCCTCGACGACCGCGCGCACCCCTTGGTGCGGCAGGCGACCACCATGGACGGCGCCGCACGCCATGCCGCCGAACTCGCCAACACCAGCTGAAGGAGCGGGACATGGCCATCTTTCTCACCAAGGAGTCCAAGGTCCTCGTCCAGGGCATGACCGGCGGCGAGGGCATGAAGCACACCCGGCGCATGCTCGCGGCCGGCACCGACGTCGTCGGCGGCGTCAACCCGCGCAAGGCGGGACGGAGCGTCGACTTCGACGACCGTGCGGTGCCCGTCTTCGGCTCGGTGCGCGAGGGCATGGCGGCGACCGGAGCCGATGTGAGCGTCGTCTTCGTGCCCCCGGCCTTCGCCAAGGCGGCCGTCGTGGAGGCCGCCGACTCCGGAATCGGACTCGCCGTCGTCATCACGGAGGGCATCCCGGTCCACGACTCCGTCGCCTTCCACGCGTACGCCGAACAGAAGGGCACGCGCGTCATCGGCCCCAACTGCCCCGGCCTGATCACCCCAGGACAGTCGAACGCGGGCATCATCCCCGCCGACATCACCAAGCCCGGGCGCATCGGCCTGGTCTCCAAGTCCGGCACCCTCACCTACCAACTCATGTACGAACTGAGGGACATCGGCTTCTCGACCTGCGTGGGCATCGGCGGAGACCCCGTCGTGGGCACCACCCACATCGACTGCCTGGCGGCCTTCCAGGACGACCCCGACACCGAACTGATCGTTCTCATCGGGGAGATCGGCGGCGACGCCGAGGAACGGGCGGCCGCGTACATCCGCGACCACGTCACCAAGCCCGTCGTCGGCTACATCGCCGGATTCACCGCGCCCGAGGGCAAGACCATGGGGCACGCGGGCGCCATCGTGTCCGGTTCCTCGGGCACCGCCCAGGCGAAGAAGAAGGCCCTGGAGGCGGTCGGAGTGTGCGTGGGCGGCACCCCGACCGAGACGGCGCGGCTGGTTCTGGCCCGCCTGGAAGCAGAGCGTGACGTCACTCATAGTTGACGTCAGGTGACTGCCGGAAACAACGCGACCTCACTACGTTCCCCTTACGTACGCGACGCGACCAGCGCTCGCGCGGGCCCGTGCGTCCTGCAGGAGCCGGGCCCCCCGCCCCCGACTGTGCACCGAGAGCGGAGACACCGAATGGCAACCACCCTCAACCCCACCACCCTCACCGTGAAGTCCGGCACGTCCTGGGCCGACGCCTGGCAGCGCTGCCTCACCGTCGCCCCCGAGGCGTTCCGCGACGACCGCGTCCTCAACCTCTGGAACTCCGCCTGGCAGGCCGACGGCCGGGCCCTGCCCGCCACCAGCCCCGTCGACGGCAGCCCCATCGCGGGCCCGCCGCGCCTGGACGGCGCCACGGCCCAGCGGGCCGTTCGCGCCTCGCTGGACCAGCACCGTGCCTGGCGCCACGTTCCGCCGGCGGAACGCCGCGCCCGCGTGGCGGCGACCCTCGACGCGCTCACCGAGCATCGCGAACTGCTCGCCCTGCTCCTCGTCTGGGAGATCGGCAAGCCGTGGAGGCTCGCGCAGGCCGACGTGGACCGGGCGATCGACGGCGTCCGCTGGTACGTCGACGGCATCGAGCCCATGGTGGAAGGCCGGACTCCGCTCGACGGACCCGTGTCCAACATCGCAAGCTGGAACTACCCGATGAGCGTGCTCGTTCACGCAATGCTGGTACAGGCATTGGCAGGGAACGCGGTCATCGCCAAGACCCCGACCGACGGCGGCGTCGCCTGTCTCACCCTGGCCAGTGCGCTTGCCGCGCGCGAAGGGATTCCCGTCACCCTCGTCAGTGGCAGCGGAGGTGAGCTGTCCGAGGCGCTCGTGCGCGCGCCCGAGATCGGCTGCGTCTCCTTCGTCGGCGGCCGGGACACGGGCGCTGCCGTCGCCACCGCCGTCGCCGACCTCGGCAAGCGGCATGTGCTCGAACAGGAGGGACTCAACACCTGGGGCATCTGGAACTACACGGACTGGGACGCGCTGACGGCGGTCATCCCCAAGCTCTTCGACTACGGCAAGCAGCGCTGCACCGCCTACCCGCGCTTCGTCGTCCAGCGCGAGCTGTTCGACGAGTTCCTCGCCGCCTATCTGCCGGCCGTCCGCACCCTCAGGGTCGGCCACCCGCTCGCGGTCGAGCGGCCCGACGACCCGTACCCCGTGCTGGACTTCGGTCCGGTGATCAACGCGGCCAAGGCGAAGGAGCTGCACGACCAGGTCGCGGAGGCCATCGACCGCGGTGCCGTCCCGCTGCACCGCGGCAAGCTGTCCGACGCGCGCTTCCTGCCCGGCCAGGACACCTCTGCGTACGTCCAGCCCGTCACGATCCTCAACCCGCCGCCGTCCTCGCCGCTGCACCACGCGGAGCCCTTCGGCCCGGTCGACACCATCGTCCTGGTCGACACCGAGGCCGAGCTGCTCGCGGCGATGAACGCCTCGAACGGCGCGCTCGTCGCCACGCTGTCCACCGACGACGAGGCGACGTACAACCGCCTCGCCCCGCAGATCCGCGCCTTCAAGGTCGGCCACGGAAAGCCACGCTCGCGCGGCGACCGCGACGAGCTCTTCGGCGGCTTCGGCGCGTCGTGGCGCGGTGCGTTCGTCGGCGGGGAGTTGCTCGTGCGCGCGGTGACCCAGGGACCGGCGGGGGAGCGGCTGCCGGGCAACTTCCCGGACTACCACCTCATGCCGTGAGGCTGTGCCGCATGCGGGAGGTGGAGTCTCAGCTCGTGGGGTGGAGTCACAGCCCCTGAGGTGAGGGCGGGCGGCGTCCGTGTCGGGGCGCCGCCCGCCGCCCGGCTCGATGATCTCGTCCACCACCCGTCGCGCGACGCCCGGCGGACAGGCGCCGACAGGCCGAGGACGACATGGTTCACACCGATGCCCACGAGTTCGGCGACCGTCGCGCGGGTGGCGCCGGGATCGTCGGGAGACCACGGTCTGTACGGAGCGGGTGATCTCCCGTGGACGGCGGCCGATGTCGGCGCAGTGCGCCTCCAGCACCCGCGCCCGATCGGCGATGAACTCGACGCGGTTGTGCGGCGGCCCGGGGATGTTCCAGATGTCGGCCTGTTCGGCGACCAGCCTCAGCAGCCGGGTTCCAGCAGCGGGGGGCCGGGCCGCTGCACCGGCTTGGGCTCGTTCCGCGTGCCCAGGAGCCGGTAGTGGCGCCCCTCGTGGTCGAAGACGTGCTCCGTCCACATCCGCCGGAGGATGTCGGCGCTCTCCGCGAGCCGCGCGATCCCCTCGGCGGGCGGGACGAGCGTCAGCCCGTACGCCTCGTACTCCGCGACCGCCGGGTTCTCACCGGCGACCCCGCCCGCACCGGACGGTTGATGCGTGCCCCCGACGCCGATGCCCAGCACGAGCCGCCCGCCGGAGGCGACGTCCACGGTCGTGGCTACGTCCACGGTCGTGGCGATCTTTCCGAGGACGGCGGGCGGGCGGATCCGGTTGCCGGTGACCGGCACCCCGAGCCGCAGCCGCTCGGTCTGGGCCGCCAGGGCTCCGAGCAGGGTCCAACTCTCGTATGTGGTGCCGTCCTTGGGGCCTCGCAGGGGCAGCAGGTGGCCCCAGAGCCAGGCGTCCTGGATCTCGGGGAGGGTGTCAGCCTCCCGCCATACGCGGCGGATGTCCTCGCCTGCGCCGCGCCGAGCGGGCGTGCCGCGACATGGAGCGCCGCTTCCTCGCCCCGCTGGACGAGGAAGCGGCGGCCGTGCTCGTACGATCCCTGCAACTCCTCGCGGTGGACCGGCCTGTCACCCAGTGACGGTGTAGGTCTGCACGTCGAAGGTCTGCCCCAGCGAGTTCGTCGGCGCGACCGTCACCGACGTGCCGTCCACCGTCACCTTCAGGAAGTGGTAGACCTGCGCGTCGTCGGTCGGTGCGGTCGCGGCGCCGCAGGCCGAGCCGCGGTTACGGCTGTAGGACCAGCCGATGCCGTACGCGTCCGTCGCCGAGCAGCCGTTCTCGCCCACGGAGTGCACATCCGCGCCGCCGCCCCCGGTGACGTACGAGACGATCCGGCCCGCGCCGGCGCTGTTGCGCTGGTAGAGGTGCGAGTGGCCGTTGAAGACGAGATCGACGCCGCCGTTCAGCAGGGTCTGCTCGACGTCCGTGAGGAAGGTGTCGCTCGGCTCACTCGCGCTGTCGGAGCGCAGCGGGAAGTGGAAGAACGCGAACTTAGGCCCGGTCGGATGCGCCGCGAGATCGGCCTTCAGCCACTCGTACTCGGCGGACCCGTTCTGCCAGTGGGCGTGCGCGTCCTGCTCGTAGATCGCGCAGTGCGCACCGCAGGAACCGCCCGTCGCGGTACCGGTGTTGGAGTTCCCCCACGCCGTGTCAAGGACGTAGAAGCGGACGCCGCCGGTCGTGAAGGCGTAGTACGTCGTCGGATAGCTGATCGCGGTCGAGCCGAGGTACGACGGGTAGTCGACCATCGAGAAGACGCCGCCGGAGGCGGACGTCAGCGCGGACTGCTTCCACACCGACAGATAGGTGGCCGTCATGCTGTGGTTGCCGACCGTACCGAGGAGCGGGACGCGCATGCCGGGCTGCGCCCAGTAGGACGGGCCGAACCATGAACTCACGTTCGGGTCCGTCTGGTTGAGGTCGCCGTACTGCGTCTGCGAAGTGCCCGGATGCGTGTTGTCCCCGGTCTGCAGGACGAACCGCGCGCCGCTCGAACCGATCAGGCTCATCACGTTCGCCTGGTTCACGTTCACCGAGCCGTCGTCGACCCCGCTGTTCGTCGTCTCACCGGTGTCGCCGAGCACCGCGAAGGTGAAGGGCGCGGTCGAGGACGCGGAGTCGGGCGTGGTGAAGTTCGGCGTGGCCAGCGTGCCGAGCAGGTCGGTGCCGGAGGCGGTGTAGACGCGATAGCAGAAGCCGGTGCTCGCGCTCAGGCCCGTCAGTGTCACCGAGTTGGCGTACTCGCGGGTGGAGCCGACGGTGATCGGACTGCCCAGGCTTGCCGAAGTCGCCGTCTGTGCCGCGCAGTTGCCCAGTGGCCCGTAGCGGACCGATCCCCCGCTCTGGGTCGTGGTCGCCCAGTTCACCTGGACCGAGGTCGTTGTGGCGTCCGAGAGATACGGCGCCCTGGTCAACTGCGGGTCCGCTCCGGGGAGATCGGCGTGCGCCGGAGCCGCGAACGACAGCGCCGCGCCCACCCCCAGTGCGAGGGCGAGCACGGCGCGGCGTGTCTTCGTGGTGAGCGAACCTCTGTACTTCCTGGTCGGCGAACCTCTTAAAGCCAAGCTCATGTTCTTCTCTCCTTTCTCGATCTGACGCCCCGCAGCCGGGCAAGACCCGCCACCGCGCACACCAGCAACGCGACGCAACCGGCGATTCGCAGCAACCCCGGCCAGTAGCCGGGTGGTTGATGCCGGGCGGATCCCGGAAGCGCGGACGGAACCGTGGGCGAGGCGGAGGCGGACACACCGCGCAGTCCACGCAGCACGTCGAGAGCCTGCGTGCCGTGCTCCACAGAGGGCTCCACATGCGAGTTCTCGCTGAACTCGTTCCAGCTGATCAACCCAAGCACATCCGGGCCCGAGGCCACGGCGGCCGCGTACTCCGTGCGCAGCGTCCGGCCCCCGTCGCGCGGCACCGATCTGCTGCCGCCCACCTTCCGCGCGTCGAAACCGGGCGCGAACGGCGCCATCCAGTAGCCACCCGCCTGATGTACGGCCTCGGCCATGGCACGCAGCTTCGTCTGGTGACGGTCATTGGTGTCGGGGTTCACCGACGACCAGTAGTACGCGTCCCCGTCGGTGACCCGCGCCAGCCTGCGGCAACCCTCCGGATTTTTCTCGGTGTTGAGGACGATCATCCGGGACCGCACCGGGCCGGTGATCCGCGCGATGTCCGCGGTCGGGTACTCCCAGGTGCCGCTGAACACGGTCAGCGGCTTGCCGTCGAGGCGGAAGAAGGCCGAGTCCCGCGCGTAACGGTCGTGCAGCAGCCGGAAGTCGGCGGCGACGCGAGCGGCCGCCAGCGGACGGCGGTGGAAGTCGAGGCCCTGGTAGATCACCGCCACCTTGAAGTCCTGCGCCCGGGCCTCGGTCAACAGCAGTTCCAGTCGACGGTTGTTGACGGCACTGGACTTCCAGCTGACCACGAAACCGTCGATTCCGGCCGCCCGCGCCCATGCGATATGCGTACGGATCACGGTGGCGTCGTCGCTCGAATACCGCCCCAGGCGCGGGTAGTCGGTCTTCGCCCGCTGCCAGGAGGACCGCTGGAACCACTGGTAGTAGTACGCGAGGAGCGGCACCCGGTGGTGCGCCGCGGGCGCGGGCGTCGGCAGCAGCCCGGCCGCCATCAGGGCCAGGACCACCACCAGCACCGCTCTCCTCACACCCCACCCCGCCGTCTGCGCAGTCTCCGCCCCGCGAGCAAAACCCCGAGCGCCACCATCGCCAACACCCCGGCGGCCATGGCCAGATCGGCCCGGCTGACCACCCGGACCTGCACCGACTGCGTCCGCGACAGCCGGATCTGCTGCGCGGCCCGCAGCCCGTTGCCGCCGGTCACCTCCACCTCGTACTGCCCGTGCGGCAGATCCCGCAGTGTCGCCGTCCGGCCGTCGCCGAACGGCACGGCCCGTACGGACCCGTCGGGCAGCGTCACCCGTGCGGTGCTCCCGGCCGCCGAACCGAAGACGGCGTCCCGCGCGGAGACCGTGAGGTCGTGGAAGGGGGTCGTGAAGGTGACCGCCCGCTCCTCGGCGGGCCAGAACCGCTGCCGTCCCGCGTCCACGGTGTTCGCGCCGTACGCGTCGGCCGACAGCAGCGCGTACCCGACCCTGCGCGAGGTCAGCACACTCTTGCGGTACACGGGCCGCAGCCCGTCGAGCCAGACCGGGCGGCCCACCGGCAGCCGCTGCGTGCGTCCGGTGTCGCTGCGTACGGTCACATTCGGCACCATTGTGCGAGGCACCGCCTTCCCGTCCTGGTCGACGCAGCGCAGCGTCACCCGGAAGCGCGCCGTGAACGCCGCCGTCACCGTGTAGTCGGCGCGCAACGGCAGGCCCTCCACGGTGCGCCGGAACGCCTGGTCGGGGTCCCGCTGCCCGGCCCACCGGGCGAAGCTGAACTTCTGCTCTGTGGAGCCCAGTTCATGGTCGTCGACCGCCAGGGTGTGCGCTCCGAAGTCGTGCGCACCGGTGAAGCGTGCCGCCCCGTCCGCACCGGTCACGGCCGTCCGGCCGTCGAACGCGAAGCGCACTCCGGCCAGTTGGGGCGCCGTGCGCACGGTGACGGTGACCGGGTTCGCAGCGAACGCGGGTGTCGGCAGCAGCCAGCATCCCAGGATGACCGCGAGCAGCGTCAACCACCTCAAGACGTACGCCATTTGGGCCGCACCGCCCCCCACAACAGCAGCGCCACCACGGCCGAGGCGCCGCCGTACACCGCGTACACGGGCACAGGCGAAGGCCGGTCGGCCACGGGAAGAGCCGCCTCGCGCGCGTCGTCCGGGATGAGTTCGGCGCGCCTGGGTGGCGACCCGAAGTCGAATGCATCCGCCAGACTGCGCACTTCGGCGGTCCGTCCGCCGAGCTTGCGCAGCCCCCAGTTCTCCTCCACGAACCGCAGCGCGCTCGCCGCCTCGTACTGATCGTGCTGGACCTGGCCGCGCGCCACGTACGGACTGACCAGCAGCGCGGGCACCCGCAACCCTCGTCCGGCGGGTGGCTTCACATGGTCGTACCAGCCACCGGAGCCGTCGTACGACCACATCAGCGCCGAAGAGTCCCAGTACTGGCTGACCATCAACTGCGAGGTCAGCTCACGGACCAGCCGCTGGCCCGCCGGGATCGATCGCGCGGACCGCTCGCCCGCGCCCGAGGACGCGATGTACGCGACCGCGGGCAGCGTTCCGCTCTCCAGGTCCCGGTAGTACTCGCTGAGATCGGCGATGTGGGAGGCCAGCTCCGGGTCGTCGACGAAGCGCGGGATGTCGAGGAGCGGCACCCGTACGGTCTGGGTGGCCGGGTCGGTGGGGGAGGTGGTGCGGTAGGTCTTCTTCGGGTCGTAGTTCTGGACGTAGAACTTCCAGCTGACTCCCGCCTCTTCGAGCCGGTCGAAGACGGTCGGCCCGTCGAGGCCGGGACCGCCGGTCACCCACTGGGCGCGGTTGGCGCGGGTTCCGTCGAGCGAGGACGCGAAGTAGTGGTCGAAGAGTTCATAGCGGTCCGCCGCGTTCCAGTAGAAGGGCAGGTCCCTGCGGTCGTAGTGGCCCATCGCCACGCGCCCGTCCCGGCCCTGCCGCTCGAAGGCGGCGACGAAGGAGTCCATCCGGCCCCCGTTGTACTGCTGTTGGACCAGGCGGGGCCCGGCGCCGGGCGACACCGGTGTGGCGTCGTGCAGCGGGTACGGCGCCACGAGACCGTCGTCCGGATGCTTCGGGTCGACCGCCTGCCGGGCTCGCGCGGGCAGTCCCTCCGCTCCCGGATACGTACCGAAGTAGTGGTCGAAGGTGCGGTCGCCCTGCATGAGGTAGACGAAGTGCTCAATCGGCGTACGTGCGTGCGGAGGTGATGCCGACGCGGTGCCGCTCGCCGCGAGCATCAGCAGGACCATCGCGACGAGCACCGCTCTCATGCGGAGGAACATGACGCGGAGGATCACGAGGCGAAGGATCATGACGCCCTCACCCGATAGATGACGACGACCCGCACCCCGTCCGCGTTCCGCGCGGTGAACACCGAGTCTCCGTGGTAACGCCCCACCAGCTCCTGCAACTTGGCGGTGAAGAAGGGTGTACGGCGGGCGGTGTACGCGTCCCACACGAGGTACTGGAAGCGGCCGTCCCGCAGGGCGCGGTCCGGGTTCTCGACGGCTCTGTAGCTCGGGTTGCGGCGCGCCGGGTCGGGCGAGACGGACAGCGCGGAGACGGGCCGCAGCCCGTAGTACTGCACCACGTTCGCCATCGAAGGGCCGATGGCCAGCAAGCGCGCCCCTTCCGGCGCGTTCGTACGCACCCACAGCCCCGCCTCGCGGCCGCCCGGCAGCCCGCCGGTCCCGGCAAGAAACCGGGTGCCGGTCTGCGGCGCGGTTCGCAGCCAGGACGGAACGGCGACGGAGACGACCACCAGACAGACGGCGGCAGCGGCCGCGATCCGCTGTACGCGCACCACCCGCGGGAAGGAGGTGAGCGTGCGCCCGGCGAGTACCGCGAACACGGGCGCGGCGGGCAGCAGATACTGGAAGCCCTTCACCGGCCACACCGTGAAGAACAGCGCGGGCACGGCCACCCAGCACACCAGCAGCCGCTCCCGCCAGGTGTTCTCCCGCCGCAGCCACACCAGCCCGGCGACGGCGGCCACGACCACCAACGGGCCCACAGCCCAGGGGACTTCGCGCGCGTAGAAGGAGTAGGGGTGGTTGGCGCGCCGGAACATCTGCCACAGCAGATAGTTCCCGCCCGCCTTCGAATGCCCGGCGAGCGACTGCGACAGCGGATGCGCCACCGCCACCACCACGATCGCGGCCAGCGCGGGCAGCAGATGCCGCCAGCGGGTCCGCACCGCCGGGGTCAGCGCGAAGAACGCGTACAGCGACCCCAGGAAGACGATCGACGTCTCCTTGGCGAGGACCGTGAGCCCGAGCATGCCGCCCGCGGCCAACAGCCAGCGCTGCGCGGGCGATTCGGCATACCGCACGACGCAGTACAACGCCCCGGTCGCACACAGCGTCATCGGCGCGTCGAGCAGCACCTGCCTGCTCACGACGACGTGGTACGGCATCACCGCGAGCAGCAACGCGGCGACGATCGCGGCCCGCCGTCCGTACAGTCTGCGGCCCAGACCGTACGTGACCGCGACCGTCACCACGCCGAGCAGCGCCGGGACCGCGCGCGCCGCCCAGTCGCTCTCGTGCACCCGCAGCCCCAGCGAGACCAGCGACTGGAAGAGCACGGGGTGAGCCCGGAACACCGGGAACAGGGAGCCGAGTCGACCGTCCCCGGCGAGCGAGGCCGACGTACCCGCGTACACCGCCTCGTCGCTGTTGAACCCGGTGTCGGTCAGCCGGTACAGGCGCAGCAACGCCGCGACGAGCAGCACCGCGGAGAGCGGCGCCGCCCGGCGCAGCGCGGCCCGGACCCCGGCGCCGGAGGGGGCCGGCGCCGGGGTGGTGCGGGGCGCTCCCGAGGGGAGCACGGACCGTTCGGTCATGCGGCGGCGCCGGGCAGCAGCCCCCAGCGAGGCCACGCGTCGGCCTGCACCTGCCCGGTGTGCCGCTCACCCGCGACCTGCGCGGCGTTCCGTTCTCCGGCCAGCAGCCGCGGGATCTCGTCGGCCCAGCCGAAGCAGTCCGACGCGAGCACCCGGGTGCGGACGCCGGAGAGGAATCCGGCGAGGATCTCCCGCTCACGGGCACGCAGTTCGGCATGGTCGAGACCGCCGATGCGCAGCGCGGGCGCGAGATAGCGGTAGGGCGGGAAGCCGTACGCGTCCTCGGTGTTGACGAGCATCCGCTCCAGCGCCTCGGTGCCGTCGAGGTCGTACAGGGACGGCGCACCGCGCTCGATGACGAACAGGTCCTTCACGTCGACGCTCGACCCGAGCCGGCAGGGCACGAGCCGGTCGACGCTGTACTTCGGCGGCGGCACCAGGATCTGCGTGATCGCGTTGATGCCCATGATCGGCAGATTGAAGCGGGCCAGCATCAACGCGATCGACCGGCCGCCCTTGGAGTGCAGCCGCGACTGGAAGTTGAGCCGCCGCCACTCCTTCTTCGTCAGGTCCTCGGCCTGCACGGCGCGCAGCGTGTGCGCGCTGATGGTGAGCGGCTTCGGGAAGCAGACGGCCCGCCCGGTGGCGTCCACCACGGTCATGTCGTCCGACAGGAACCGCCCGCCGTGCTCGCGCAGCAGCCGCAGTATCGTCGCCGTCTTGCCCGTGTCGGTGAGCGCGGACAGCATCACACCGTGCCCGTCGAGCTCGATGCAGGCCGAGTGCAGCAGCATCCGCCCGCGCGAGATCAGTACGAAGCGCAGAAGCGCCTCGACGACGTTCGTGTACACGACGTGTGGGGAGCGTGCGAGCAGCGGCCCGACCTCGACGGTGATCGGCGGACCCAGCCGTACCCGGAAGTTGGCGCCGAACCGGCCCAGATGCTCCTCGTAGCGCAGCGCCGCCGACTCGCTGTGGTCCTCCGTCAGCGCGGCCCGCCGCCGCGGCCTGCGCCTGCCGACGTCACCCACCCGCACCGCGATGTCGACGTCCGCGTCCGGAACCCACTGGGCGCGGAAGAACTCCAGCTCGGGCAGCCGGATTTGCGAGCCGATGGTGACGGTGCCGGCGACGTCGTACCGGTAGGGGAGGTACACGGACCGCTTGCGGTGGGGTACTTCGGCGCTCACCGCGTCGGGATCCACCAACATCCTTACGGGATCGCGCCGTTGGACCTTCTTCTCGCCGCCTCGATAGATCATGCGGTCGCTGATCAGGAAGCGGAGGAGGAAGAGCAGTACGAGGGTGAGCGCGTTGGCGGTGAGCACGCCCATGCCCGCGAGCACCAGCCACTGGAGCAGGGGCAGACGGGCGACGAGCAGCAGATTGTTCATCGCGAAGAACCGTCCGGCACGCCCGTACCAGGTGCCCTTGCGCTGTCCCCCGCGGTACACGGCCGCGTCGGTGAGGACAAAGTTCCAGATCGTGGAGAACTGCGTGGCGAGCGCCGCGCCGACCAGATGGTGGACGCCGAGCACGTCGAAGAACAGCCACAGCGCGGCCGTGTTGACCGCGACCCCGGACAGGCCGACCGCGCCGAACGCCGTCATCCGCAGCAACTGCCGCTGCCCGCCCGCCACTCCACGGCGCAGCCGCGCGACATGCCGTACGAAGGCGATCCCTTCCCGCAGCGAGGCCTTGGAGTGACCCGCCTCGCGAGGTGCGAAGGTGTACGCGACCTCGGCGACCCGGGCCGCCGGGTGCCGGACCAGAATCTCCAGGAGGATCTTGAAGCCGACGGGCCGCAGCCGGTCGGCGTCGATCGCGTCCTTGCGGAAGGCGAACAGGCCGCTGAGCGGATCGCTGACCGTGGCGAGCCTGCGCGGGAACGCGGCCTTGACCAGGCGCGTCGCGGTCGACGAGGTCGCCTGCCGGCCGGCGCCCGCGAGCCCCTCGGACTGACCGGTACCGGCATACCGGGTGCCCACCGCGATGTCGACGCCCTCCCGCATCGCGGTCCTGGCCAGCAGCGCCGCTGCTCCCGGCGGATGCTGGAGATCCCCGTCCATGACGAGGACCCAGTCGCCGCGCGCGACCCGGGTACCGGCCACCACCGCACCCGACAGACCTCCTCCGCGCAGGCCCGGCGGACGGTGCAGCACACGGATCGGGACGCGGCTGCCCGGCGCGAGAGCGGCGATCTCGTCGACCGTGCCGTCGTCGCTGTCGTCCACGAAAAGGATCTCCGCGCCGAGCGGCGCGACCGCCGGACCGAGCCGGTCCAGGAGCAGCGGAACACTTTCCTGCTCATTGCGGGTGGGCACCAGGACGGTCAGCCGGGGCGCGGCACCGTCGCCGTGCGCACCGCCGCCGAGATCCTGGACACCGAGGTATTCCGGACGGTCCCCCTCGCGGGCATCCGTACGGGAATTGATGACGTGCGTCATGGAGTCCCCCCAGTAACGCGTGCCCGTCAGCGGCACAGCGCGACGGACACCGGCACCGCCCGAGGACACGGGCGGAGAAGTGAGCGGTGACCCTCGCGGCGTACGGTCTCGACGCGGCGCGGGAGGTACGGGACGTGCCAGAGGTACGGAAACGTACCGGGCTCCACGGTCAGGAGCGGATGCCAGAGGCTAGCAGCGCGATCGTGCGGTTCGCCGGGCATTCGGCTCGTATCCGATGGTAATTAGCCTGCTGTTAACCCGAGTTGGTCGCCTTCTGCCCCTTGGGTCGATCACCGCCCCATCTGTCCCGGTCAGACGTAGTCAGATCTGCGCATCGATTACATGGAGGTGAAAGTCTGCGCATTCTTCACCAGGCCTCTGCCGAAGCCGGCATTCCGCGACAACCATGACCCGCATGACTTCCGACGGATCAGCAACCATGCCGGAAGCCCCCGCCGACGCGCCCGGGGGCGCGCCACCCCCCTCCTCGCGGGACGACGCGCTCACGCTCATGGACGCGATGCGTGCGGTCCTGGCCATGATCGACGACCTGGAGGCACTGAGAACCGAGAACCGCCAGCTCAAGGAGGCCCTCGAGGGCCGCGCCCTGATCGAACGCGCCAAGGGCATGCTCATGGCCCACCGCGGCTGCGACGAGGCGACGGCCTTCCGGCTCCTGGTCGCCCTCTCCCGCAAGCAGCACCGCAAGGTGCGGGCGGTGGCGGCGGACTTCGCGGAGGGGACCGGGACGGGAGGCATGGATGTGGGGGTGCACCCGCCGGCGTGAGGGCATGCCGACGGAGGCGGGTTCCAGCGCCTGCTGCGCGCCGCCCGCTGCTCGCCGTCCGGCTGTCCGATGTCCTGCCGGTCCAGCCGGGCACGGGCCGCACCCGCCGTACGGTCCCGTGCCGGTCGCGGTGCAGCGAGGCATGGCGAGCGTCAGGATCGACTGGACCGGGGGGACGGGGGACGGAGGTGCTGAACACCGCGACGATGAAGGTCATCATCGCGGTGGTGACCGCGGTCACCACGACCTTCGCCTCGTCGACGAGCTTCAGCAGCTCGTTCAGCGCGTCGTAGTCGTGCGCGGCCCGCAGCGCCTCGACGATCTCGGTGTCGATCTCCGACGTCACCGCCCTGGCCGCGAAGACCAGCACTACGGCCGCGGTGGGCGCGAACCAGAAGGTGTCCCGCAGATGCTCCCGCAACGGCGACAGCGTCAGCGGCCGCCACCCCTCCAGTGAGCTCCTGGTAGTCAGGCAGTCACCCATGGTGAGGCTCCAGCTGCACCCCCACCTGCTCCGGCGTATCCGCTCCCACGACCCGGATATGCAGGTGAAAGCCACTCCGAAACCTTGGTATTGTTGTCCATGTCGCCGCGGGGAACACCCCCGGCCAGGCGGCAGACACCTAGTCCGGGTGGCGGAATGGCAGACGCGCTAGCTTGAGGTGCTAGTGCCCTTTATCGGGCGTGGGGGTTCAAGTCCCCCCTCGGACACACACCGAACACCTTCTGTACACGCGGCCTGTTTTCGGGGCAGCGTCGATCGGCGCCCGATCTCGGCCTGAGGCCGGGGCGGGTGCTTTTCGCTGTCTGCCTCCGTTCCGCGTGGAGCTCTGCCTGGTCAGTCGAGGTGTATGCGCTACTTTCCGGGGGTTTGGGCGGTGATGGTCCGGGCCGCCGGGTTGAAGAGGAGCCCGATCTGGTGCTCGCGCAGATATGTGGCTGCTGCTTCGGCGGGCGGTGCTGTCGGGGCTCCGGTGGTGCGCAAGTGCAGGGCGGGCAGGGCCGCCCAGACCCGATCCTCGCGGACGTAGGCGTTGCGTGGCCGGGTGGTGTCCGGTGGGGTGGCGCTGGAGTGGCCGTGGCGGCACCGGTAGGCGGGATGCTGGTGGGCCCAGCAGGACTCCATCCGCCGTCCGCAGATCCCGCAGGTGAGCAGGCCGGCCAGCCGGTAGGTGTGCCCGGGCGTCTGGACGGTGGCGCGGATGGACTGGGCCCGGACGAACTCCGTCTCGTTCACCAGCGCCGGGTGGGCGAGCTGGCGGGAGATGACCCACTCGTCGCGGGGGTTCCAGCGCACACGTCACGGTCCCCGAGGGTGGTGTTGTCCGGGTCGAGCAGGACGTGGTCGGTGCGCTGGCGGTTCCAGACCTGGCGGCCGGTGTAGCGGGGGTTGCTCAAGATCGCGCGCACGGTGGTGAGGGTCCACTGGCGGTGGGTGCGGTGCGGGTTGCGCTGAGGGTCGGCGGCGGACGGGCAGGGGATGTCCGCGTCGTTCAGGGCGCGGGCGATGCGGGACGTGCTGTGTCCGGCAAGACATCTTTGAAGCGGCGGAAGGCGCCCCGGCCGGTGATGGCGATGCGCAGCCGTTCGGCGAGATCGTCATCGTCGAGTGTGTCGATGAAGAGCTCCATGTCCTGGTAGCCAGGTCGGGAGCCGTGGCAGGGCACGTACAGCCAGCGGTCGGGGTCATCCTCCCGTGCGTCGGCTTCGCCTTCGAGCCGTTCGATCGCCTGCGGGTAGCAGTCGCCGGTGGTCAGGTCGAGATGGCCGCCGCCATTCATCAGGTCGCCTTCCAGCAGCGTGGCGAGTTCCTCCAGGTCCACGGGCAGCGGGCGCAACAGCGGTGCCGGGCCCGCCTCGGCGGAGCCGCGCAGCCGGTCGGCCAGTTCCGCGTCGCCGTCCCAGCCGCGGGCGGTGAGGTGTTCGAGGAACTCGGCCGCCACCGCGTCCGCGCCCGGCATCCGTCGGGCGGCCGCGGCCGCAACGCCGTCGCCGGCCAACTGCAGCACCGCCCGCACCGGTCGGCTCCGCAACGCTGCGAGCAGCGCCGACCCGTCCGCGCTGTGGATCGCGGTGCGCACTGCCCGCACATCGTCCTCGCTCCACCCCTGGGCCATGGCGTTGACCATAGCGTCCCCGGCTGGCAGGCGAACGCAGGGAGTGCCGCGCAGGTTGGCCCGCGCACCAGTGGTGGCAGGTGTCATCACGGCACGACGCCGGCGCGGTTGGCTGATCCGTGTCCGGCCGCCGCACCCGCAGCCCGCCGACGTTCGCGTACCCGCCGTCAACCGCCGAGTCCGGCCTTGTCCAGCTGGGCGAGGAAGCTGGTCTTACGTTTGTGCTCGGCACGCAGGGCGTGCAGGTAGTCGGCGAACTCGCCTGGGGTGCCGAGCTGTTGGTGGAGCGCACGCAGCGCCTTGAGGTGGCGTACCGCGTACTGGTAGCGGTACTTATTGCCGGTCTCCGCCAGATACCCGGCGATCAAGCGCCGGTAGGGGCCGGTCACGTCGGCCGGGTGCGTCGTGCGCCGTTGTTCGATCAGGTCCTGGAGCAGGTACTTACCCAGGTCGTCAAGGTGGTCGACGGCTACCTGCCAGGCGTCATCGTGCTGTCCGGTCTCTTGCAGGCACAAGATCAGTTCCCGGGCGCCGGCGGGGTTGGCCGGCAGCCGTTCGCGCAGCAGGCCGAGCGCCCACTGAATGGTCTGTGGATTTCCGATGCGGGTGGCGGTGGCCTGCAGCGGATGGAAGACCGCGTGTACGGGGGTACGCTCGAAGGCCGCGCGGCGCACGGCGAGTGCCTCCTCTTCGTTGCCCGCCCGTGTGAGCAGGTCCACCAGGGCATCGCGCAGCGGCGGCAGGTAAGGGCTGGTGGGGTGGGCGGCCAGACCGCGGCGCGCCCAGACGGTCGCCTCCTCGGTGCGGGCAGCGTCCCGCAGCGCCTCGGTGATCTTCAGATACTGCCCCGGGGTGCGCAGGTCGCGCGCCACCACACCGATGTACCGGTCCGTGTCGCCGACGTTCGCGGCCAGCTGTTCACGCAGATCCTGAATGTGCAAAGCGGCCCCGTACCGGTCCTCATCCGTAAGGCCGGACGCCCGGTCCTCGACCAGGTCAGCGAGGTGCGCCAGTCCGACCGGCCCGAGGCCGGCAGCGAAATCCGCCAGCTGGAGGTCGGGCCAGCCGGGCCCGTCGAACGTGGTCTTGTCGATCCACGTGGCCAACGTCTGCGGACGCCTCGGCGGCGCAGCACAGACGGCCTTGGCGTAGAGGACCGTCAACGCACGCAACGCGTCGCCCACAGTGCCGCCGGAGTCATCCAGGTACATCAACGCCTTCGCCACCCGGTCCACCGCGATGCGCAGTTTCGGCGCCGCCTGGTCCGCCAGCCCGCCGTCCAGCAGCCGCTCGGCCGCTTCGTGGACGGCCCAGGCCGCATCCAGGTATTCGCCGTGCCCGGCGTAGGGGCCGTGGCGCCTGTCCCGGCGCAGCCCGTCCACCAGCCCGGCCAGCTCCTGAACCTCGCTCATCCGGACATCCCATCACACCGCCGCGCAGGTAGGCTGCCGGGCCGTGAGCGAGTACCAGTACTACGAGTTCCTGGCCGTCGACCGCCCGCTGACCAAGGCCGAGATCGCCCAGGTGAGAGCGCTGTCTACGCGGGCCCGGATCACCTCCACCAGCTTCGTCAACGAATATCACTGGGGTGACTTCCACGGCGATCCCACCAAGCTCGTCGAGCAGCTTTACGACGCCCACCTGTACTACGCGAACTGGGGCAGCCGCCGTCTTCTGCTGCGTATCCCCGCCTCCGTGCTCCCGGCCAAGACCGCGCAGGGCTACGCGCTTCAGGAGACACTCGCGGTGTGGACGCGCGGCGGCCATACCCTGCTGGACTTCTCCCTGAGCGCCGAGGACGGCGGCGAGTGGGATTTCGAGACCTCCTTCGAGCTCGCCTCGTTCGCCGGGCTCCGCGCCGAGCTCGCGGCTGGGGACCTTCGCCCGTTGTACCTGGGCTGGCTGGCCGCCGTCGCCGTCTGGGAGCTCGCGGACGATGACGAAGAGGAGTACCAGCGCGAAACGGAGCCATCCGTCCCCGCCGGGCTGGCCGAGCTGACCGGGCCGCAGCAGGCCCTCGCGGACTTCCTGCGCGTCCCGCAGGACCTGCTCGCCGTCGCAGCGTCCGACAGCGCTCCGGCCACCGAGTCGGCGGCCGCCCCGGACAGGCTCGCCGCCTTCATCGCCGGACTTCCGGCGCCCGAGAAGGACACCCTGCTGCTCCAGGCAGCCCTCGGCACAGCCCCCCAGCTCGGCCCCGGACTCCTGGCCCGCTTCCGGCAATCCCTATGCATCAGCGAGGGCGGCCCCGGGGTACGCCGCAGCGCGGCCCAGCTCCTGGACGCGGCCCACCGCCACCGCACCGTGCGCGCCCAGCGGGAGCGGGCCGCACGCGGGGCGGCGGAGCAAGCCCCAGTACGGGCAGTCGCCGAGGCCCGCGACGCGCGCCTGGACCACTTGGCCCGCGACCAGGCGACCGCCTGGCGCACCGTCGACGACCTCATCGCCCAGCGCAAACCGGCCGCCTACGAGCAGGCCGTCGCGCTGCTCAGCGACCTGCGCGCACTCCACGCACGTCAGGGCAGCGCCGCCGACTTCGACCGCAGATCCGGCGAACTGCGCACCGCCCACCGAGGAAAGCCCTCGCTCATGCGCCGATTCGACGCCCTGGGCTTCCCCAACCCCTGACCGTCCGGCCGGGCGAGCCGAGCCAAGGCGCCTTCATACATGGGTGTGCGCCGAAGCCACCCACTAGGCCGGGCGGCTTCGGCACGGAGTTGGGGACGGCCAGAGACGGGCGCGTGCGGCACGTCCAGGCACAGCCCGACCGCAGCGCGGCGATGTCGGCCGTCGATACCACATGGCCCGTCCGGGTGTCAGGCCCGTAAACGAAAGGGGAGTTGGGCTGCCGGTCCTCGGTAGGGTCGCGGTATGAGCAGCGCATCCCCTTCGCCTATCCGAGCCGTCGACTCCCCGTACGAGCAGTTCCTCGCGACGGTGGGCAGGCAGCCGACGGCGGCGCAGTGTGAACAGTGGGCCGACGAGCACCCCGGGGATCCGGACCAGGGCCGCGCCCTGGTGCACGCCGGATGGCTGACCGCCCGCGGCAAGCAGCACCAGGGCGGCGACGACGCAAAGGCGCTGGAGCTGTTCACTCGGGCGACGAAACTCAGCGGCGCGGCCGGCCGACAGGCGCAGGTCGGGGTGGTGGAGACGCTCTACGCGCAGGACCGCGAGCGGGACGCCGAACAGGCCGAGCAAGCCCTACGCGAGGAGCTGACCGAGCAGCCCGATGAGGCCGCGGCCGACCTGCAGGTCTTCGACGACATGGTCGACATGCTCGGGGAGATCGGCAGATCCGAACGGGCCCTTGACTGGTGCCTGGCCGCCCTGGCACACCCCGCAGCGCGGGAGAACAAGGGGACCGGTGGCGGCGAGGCCGCCCGACTGCGCCGCGAGCTGCGCATCAGCCGGGCTCTCCTGCGCCGGGACCTCGGTCTGGAGCCGACCGACGACGACCTGGCCGCCGAAGCCGAGACTGACGCCGAACTACGGGAATTCGGCGAAGAGTTGGACCGGGCGCTGAGTGGGCTGCCGTCGGGGAGGCCGGTGGAGGTGCCCGAGGGCACAGCGGCCTTCGACGGGATCGTGCTGCGCTGGGTACGCGAGGACTTCGCCGCGGTACGCACCCGCTGGCCCGAGTCGACCGACTCCTATGGGGACGACTACACCGCCTACGCACAGCGGCTGCAGACCGACGCGCGCACCTACGCGGAGGCCGGCGCCGCCCGGGTGCACATCGTCAGCGCCACCCTGGCCGCGTACGAGGAGTTCGCCGTCCGTGAAGGGCGCGATGCCGACAACCCGGACACTCGCGGCGCGTTCAGCAGGCATGTGGTGCGCGCCCACCCGGACGAGTCGCTGGCCTGGCCCCCGCCGCGGAACGGGCCATGCTGGTGCGACTCGGGCCGAAAATACAAGAAGTGCTGCGGCGCCCCGGCCAGGAACTGATCTCGCAGGGAAGGACCACACAGTGGAGGGTCTGTCGGACCAGGACCTCGACGCCATGATCGCCGAGGCGCTCGTTGACGCCTACGGCGAGGACGAAGAGCTGGTCGGCTTCCATGCCGTGCTCAGCGACCGCGTTACCGTGCCCTTCACCACCGAGGTGTTGGGAGTCGACGTCATCGTCGAGGAGATCGACCTGCGACCAGGCAGCGGAGTGGTAGCGATCTGCCGCCGCGGACGGATCCTCCAACCCATAGGTCTGCGAGACCTCCCGCTGCCCGACCCTCCGCCCGAGGGCGTCGAATGGATCGAAGCTTTCCGCCACTGGGCCCTGTGAAACCCTTCGGTGAAAAGCGTCCCGAAGAGGGAGGGATTCGTGCTCCGGAATCGACAGGGCCCTTGCCCATGTCCCTCGATAAGGCCGGGACCAGAGAGCGCCACCCCTGTGAGGGATGTCGACCGGCGTCCAAGTTCAATACGCTGAGTGATATCTGCCCTACACCGATAGCTCAAGTACCGCGGTGAGACACGCATTCCGTGGGCTCCCGGTATCGATCCCCCCTCGGACACAAACCGATCCCCGAGGTTGATCTATCAACCTCGGGGTTTGTCGTGTGCCCGGCCGCGAGCGGGGTCGGAGGTCCGTAGATTTAATGACCACGACAGCGTTGTTGCCGGATCCCCGGCAGTACTCACTCAGAGTGACGGGCCGGAACTGGCCGATCCGCTTGAGGAGCTCAACTCCCGTATCGACGAAGCCGACTTCCGGATCGGGCCGTCGTACCTGATGAAGCCGGGCGTGTACCGGGAAGGCGGTCTGGAGCGCACCTGGCGGACCAAGATCCTGCCGTTGTTGGAGGAACACCACTATGGGGAGGTCGTGGACATCCGGCGGCCGTGGCTCTGGTAGGACCGACGCATGGCGATAGAACGGTTCATCGGGGTCGATCTCGCCTGGGCGCAGGGCGGGGCCCGGGCCAGGCCGAACGAGACAGGTGTCGCCGTCATCGATGGAGGCGGCGAGGTGATCGACTGCGGATGGACCCGAGGGATCGAGGAGGCGACGTCCTGGATCGGCCGGGTCGCCGGGGGTGGATCGTCCCTCGTGTTCGTGGACGCGCCACTGATCGTCGACAACCCGACCGGCCAGCGGCCCTGCGAGCGGGAGGTCGGCCGGCGGTACGGGCGCTGGAAGGTGAGCGCGAACAGCACGAACCAGGGCTCGCCCCGACTGGCCGGAGTGCTCCTGCGCGAGCGCCTGCAGGCGGCGGGATGGGTGTACGACGACGGGAGGGCCGGGCCTCCGACGAACGGCTCGGCCCTGTCCGAGTGTTACCCGTACACGACCCTGGTCGGAGCCGCCGAGCTGGGCTACGCCGACGAGCGCCCCACGTACAAACGCCGGCCCGCGCGCGTGCCGCCGGCACGGTGGCGCGCGGTGCGCGCGGCGGCGTGCGACCAGCTGATCGCCCGCATGACGTCCCTGGTCACCGCTGATCCGCCCCTCCTCATCGGCTCCCACCCGGTGTCGCGCCGCCTGATCGACGAGCCCACCCCCGAGGGCGCGGCCGACTACAAACACCGCGAGGACCTCATCGACGCCCTGCTGTGCGCCTGGACGGCATCCCTGTGGTCATGTCATGGACGCACGCGCTGCCAAGTACTGGGCGAGGACACCCCCGTTCCCCTGGGAACGGCCGCCACCATCATCGCGCCTGCCCGCCCCGAACAGAGACGGAACGGCTGACGGTGACCGACGGCTGCTGAGAGGCGACCCGGCAGGTCGCATGCAGTTCATAGGAGGCGTCTATCACCTAGAAGTTGTTGTCTCTTTGACTACCTCTGACGAGCTGGCCGAAGCTGCTCTCCGAGCGGGTTCTGCGCCCGGGAGCGGCAGAAAGGCACAGGCCGGATCATGAGCACCATCGAAGACCCGACAGAGGACGCTCTGGAGGTCACGCCGCCGAAGACCTGGGCCACCGGACTGCCCGCGGTGACGCACGCGTTGCAGTACTCGTTGGGGCAGACGTCGGTGCGGCGTACGGCTTTGACGCTGCTGAACATCAATCAGGCGAAGGGCTTCGACTGCCCTGGCTGCGCCTGGCCGGAGCACGCGCCGGGGCAGCGGGCCAAGAACGAGTACTGCGAGAACGGCGCCAAGCACATCAACGACGAGGCGACCTCGCGCCGGGTCACCGCTGATCTCTTCCGTCAGTACTCGGTCTCGGAGTTGGGGGAGAAGTCCGACTACTGGCTCAACCAACAGGGGCGGCTGACCGAACCCATGGTCAAGCGGCCCGGGGCGGACCACTACGAGCCGATCGACTGGGACGAGGCGATCGGGCTGCTCGCCGAGGAGTTGCGCGCGCTCGATTCACCCGACGAAGCCCTCTTCTACACCTCGGGCCGACTCAACAACGAGGCCGCTTTCCTTCTTCAGCTCTTCGCCCGGGCCTTCGGCACGAACAACCTGCCCGACTGCAGCAACATGTGCCATGAATCCAGCGGCTCCGCACTTCAGGAGACGCTCGGTATCGGCAAGGGCAGTGTGAGTCTCGACGACATCCACCACTCGGATCTCATCCTGGTGGTGGGGCAGAACCCGGGGACGAATCATCCGCGGATGCTGTCCGCCCTGGAGGAGACCAAGCGCAACGGCGGCCACATCGTCGCCGTGAACCCGCTGCCCGAGGCCGGGCTGATCCGGTTCAAGCATCCGCAGAAGGCCCGTGGAATCGTCGGCCGCGGCACCGCCATCGCCGACCAGTTCCTCCAGATCCGCCCCGGTGGTGACCTCGCGCTCTTCCAGGCGCTGAACCTGCTGCTGCTGGAGGCCGAGGACGCCCGGCCGGGGGAGGTGCTGGACCACGCGTTCATCGCGCGGTCCACGACGGGGTTCGACGAGTTCGTCGAGCAGGCCCGCAAGACCTCCTGGGACGACATCCTCGACGCCACCGGACTGACCCGCGAAGAGATCGAGGCCGTGGGCGAGCGGGTTCTGCGGAGCGAGAGCGTCATCGTCTGCTGGGCGATGGGGCTGACCCAGCAGA
This sequence comes from Streptomyces sp. NPDC029292, assembly GCF_055569295.1. Lineage (NCBI taxonomy): Bacteria > Bacillati > Actinomycetota > Actinomycetes > Kitasatosporales > Streptomycetaceae > Streptomyces > Streptomyces sp. NPDC029292. The sequence goes on along the minus strand of NZ_JBVHXR010000001.1, from coordinate 828,874 downwards.
AGCACGCCGTCCCCACCATCCGTGAGGTCGTCAACTTCCTCATGCTGCGCGGCAACATAGGCCGGGCCGGCGCGGGCGTCTGCCCGGTGCGCGGCCACAGCAATGTGCAGGGCGACCGGACCATGGGCATCTGGGAACGGATGCCGCAGGCCTTCCTGGATGCTCTGGAGCGCGAGTTCACCTTCACCCCGCCCACCGCGCACGGCCTGGACTCCGTCAACGCCATCCGGGCCATGCGCGACGGCGAGGCCAAGGTGTTCCTCGGGGTCGCCGGCAACTTCGTACGGGCCACCCCCGACAGCGAGGTCACCGAGCGGGCGATGCGGCGGTGCCGGCTCACCGCGCACATCTCCACCAAGCTGAACCGCTCCCACACCGTCTGCGGCGAGACCGCGTTGATCCTGCCCACGCTCGGCCGCAGCGACCGGGACATCCAGGCGGGCGGGGAGCAGTTCATCACCGTCGAGGACTCCATGAGCGAGGTGCACGCCTCGCGTGGCCGACTCCACCCGGCCTCGCCGCACCTGCTCAGCGAAGTGGCGATCATCGGGCGGCTGGCCCGGCGGACGCTCGGGGACCAACCGGCCATCCCCTGGGAGGAGTTCGAGGCGGACTACGGAACGATCCGCGACCGGATCTCCCGCGTCGTCCCGGGCTTCGAGGACTTCAACGCCCGGGTGACCCGTCCGGGCGGCTTCCGGCTGCCCAATCCGGTGAACGAGGGAGTGTTCCCCACCTCGAGCGGCAAAGCCGTGTTCACCTGCAACGACTTCGAGATGCTGCGCGCCCCCGAGGGGCATCTGCTGCTCCAGACCCTGCGCTCCCACGACCAGTGGAACACCATCCCGTACGCCATGAACGACCGTTACCGGGGCATCCACAACGCCCGCCGCGTGGTGCTCGTGAACCCCGCCGACCTGGACGCGCTCGGGCTTGCCGACCGCGCCGAGGTGGACCTGGTGAGCGTGTGGCGCGACGGCGTCGAACGCCGTGCGGAGAACTTCCGGGTCGTCGCCTATCCGACCACGCCCGGTTCCGCCGCCGCCTACTACCCCGAGACCAACGTCCTGGTGCCCTTGGACAGCGTGGCCGACATCAGCAACACACCCACCTCGAAGGGCGTCGTGGTCCGGCTGGAGCCCGCCGTCGCGGGGTGACACACACCCCGAGGCACTCCCGGCACACCTCTCGACTTCGGTCTACTCCATACCGTATACAGATACTAAAATCTGTCTGATTTCCCGGGTGACCGGCTCCCGCGAGGGCGTGGGGCCGGTCACCGCGTGGGAAGGCTGAGGACGTCTTCGTCTCTGACCTGATCGGACGTCTTCGTATCCGACGTGATCCGTGGTCCTTTCGAGCTCGACCGGAGTGAGGTAGCCCAGCATGTCGACGTCAGCATCCCGATTCACCCTGCCCGCCAACGGAGTTCCCGGCAGTCGCACGGTCATCGACCGGCTCGTGGAGTCCAATCGCGCATACGCCGCCGGATTCGCCGACCCGGGCATGGGCGCCCGCCCGGTCCTGCGTGTCGCCGTCGTGGCCTGCATGGACGCCCGGATCGACCTGCACGCCGCGCTCGGCCTGGAGCTGGGCGACTGTCACACCGTCCGCAACGCGGGCGGAGTCGTCACCGACGACACGATCCGCTCCCTGACGATCAGTCAACGTGCCCTCGGCACCAGTAGCGTCATACTCATCCACCACACCGGCTGCGGTCTGCAGAGCCTGACCGAGGACTTCCGGCACGAGCTGGAGATGGAGGTCGGCCAGCGGCCGGCCTGGGCGGTGGAGGCCTTCCGGGACGTCGACCAGGATGTACGGCAGTCGATGCAACGCGTGCGTACGTCACCGTTTCTGCCGCACACCGACGACGTCCGCGGCTTCGTCTTCGACGTCACGACCGGGCTGCTCAGCGAGATCGACCCGCGGTCCTGAGCCCGAGCCGTCGTCAGGCGCGCCGGGCCGCCACCGCCGCGATCTGCCGGCAGTAGAAGTCGGTGGTGTTCCGCGTGTGTTGGCCCATGAGGTGTTCGGCGCGGTCGGGGTCGCCGTCGGCGATGGCCTGGATGATCCGGGCGTGCTCGCTCCATGCGTCCGTGCCGCGCGGTTTGGCGATGGGCATGTAGTACCAGCGCACGCGCCGGTCGACCTGGGGGATCAGTTCGGCGAGGACCTCGTTGCGCGACAGCTGGGTGATGTGGCCGTGCAGGGCGGCGTTCGCCTCGACGATGGCGCGGGCGTCCCCGGCCGCGAGCGCGGTGAGGCCCGTTTGTTGCAGCTCCCACAGGCGGGTGACGTCATCGGGGGTGGCGTACTGGGCCGCGCCCCGCGCGGAGTGGGTTTCCAACACTGCCCGGACGCTGAGGAGTTGGGCGCACTCCTCGGCGGTGGGGGAGTGGACGAAGGCGCCCTGGGCGGGGCGCAGGTCGACCCAGCCAGTGGTGTGCAGGCGTTGCAGGGCCTCCCGGATGGGCTGGCGGCTGACGCCGAGGTGCTCGGCGAGGTCGGCCTCGACGAGGTGCTGGCCGGGTTTGAGGGAGCCGTTGATGATCAGTTCGGTCAATGTGTCGTAGACGGCCTGGCGCAGCGGGGCGGGCCTGCGGATCGGACCGGGTGCTGCCACGGTGGGCATGTCGGGCATGGGATCCTCCCCGTCGTCGTACTGCGGACGCCATGTCGGCGGATGCCACGTCGGCCAGGGCCGGTCATCGCCGACCATGGGCTTCGGCATACAGATTTCAGTATGCAATAGACGTGTGAGTTACGTGTGTCGCGTGCGGCCCTTGTCGCGAAATCACCCCGTCATGCGGTCGTCCCGTCCGTGCGGTCGCGGAAATTGGCTCGCTCCGCCACTGGCGCATTCGCATGGCAGGCAGAATACTGTATGCAATATCTAGCCCCGCGGACGTACCGCAAGGTCGTCCCTGAGGAGGGGGTCACCCCGTGTCCTACCGCACCGCTCTCTCCGAAGTCCTGACCGACGTCATCGCACCCGCCGCCCAACTGACCGACGGGCAGGGTAAGTTCCCGCGCGCCGCCGTAACGGCTCTCGGCCGCTCCGGGCTGCTGGGGCTCACCGTCTCCACGGAATTCGGTGGTGGCGGCGGAGGCCTGCCGGATGCCGCCGACGTGGTGGCGCGGACCGCGCGTGTCTGCCCGGCGACCGCGGCCGTGCTCCAGTCGCACTACGCGGCGGTCGCCGCCATTGAGTCCTACGGCAGCCCCTGGGTGCGCGGCGAGATCGCCGCCGGACGCCATCTGAGCAGCCTCGCGCTGGCCGAGGAAGGATCAGCGGACGGCCCCGAGGGCCATTCCGGCGAGCGAGGTGGCGCGCAGGCTCCGCTCTGGTCGTCGCGCTGCACCGCCGCACGCTCCAGTGACGTGGTCGCGCTGCGCGCCCGTAAACACGAGGTGGTCGCGGCCGGGGAGGCCGACAGTTACGTCTGGTCCTCGCGGCCGCTCGCCGCGGTGGGCGGCCTGACGCTCTGGGTGGTCCCGGCGCACGCGCCCGATCTGTTCGTGCCGGCCCGGCCGGGCGGAGGCGGGCCGAACGGCAGCGCTACGTCCACCGTGTTCGCCGACCCGGTGCTGGTTCCCGCCGACGCGATGCTCGGATCAGACGGGGGCGGGCTCGACATCGTGCTGCGTCGGGTGCTGCCGTGGCTGCTCGAACTGCGGGCCGCCGCCGGGATCGAGGCCGCGCACCCCGCGACCGCCGACACCCTCCTCGGGTCCGCCCGCCGCGGCACGGAATCCCTGGCGCCGTCCTGAGCACGAAGGGAAGGAACGGGCTGAGACCGAAGGGAACGGCCCTGCCCGGTGGCATGCGCGGTCAGCCGCTTGGTGGCCCGCTCGGTCGGCCCGTTGGGCCTCATGGTGGCCCAGCCGGTCAGTCCTTGTTCGTGCCCGTCGCGATCTGCTTGCGGTAGAAGTCCGTGGTGCGCTCGGTGTGCTTGCGCATGATCTCGCCGGCGCGGTCCGCGTCGCCTTTGGCGATGGCCTTGATGAGCTGCGCGTGCTCGTTCCACGCCTCCTTGCCGCGAGGGCGGGCGATCGGTGTGTAGTACCAGCGCACCTTCTGGCTCACGCCCGAGATCAGCTCGGCCAGTACGGCGTTGTCGGCCACGTCGTTGATGAAGGCGTGCAGGGCGGTGTTGGCCGCGACCAGGCGTTCGACGTCGCCCTTCGCGAGCGCGTCGACGCCCTCCCGCTGCAACTCCTGGAGCCGTTCGATGTCCTCGGGGGTCGCGTGCTGGGCGGCGAGCTGGGCCGAGTAGGTCTCCAACACCGCGCGGACGCCCAGGAGTTGGGCGGCCTCCTGCTCGGTGGGGGAGTGCACGAAGGCGCCCTGGGCGGGGCGCAGGTCGACCCAGCCGTTCACCTGTAGCCGTTGCAGGGCCTCGCGGACCGGCTGGCGGCTGACGCCGAGGTGCTCGGCCAACTCGGCCTCGACCAGGTGCTGGCCGGGCTTGAGGGAGCCGTTGACGATCAGCTCGGTCAGGGCGTCGTACACGGCCTGACGCAGCGGTGCCGGGCGGGTGACGCGCCGGGACGCTGCGGCCGTGAGTGCCTCGCGCATGGGTGCCCCGTTCTGCCACCGGGCCCGCGGGCCGACGGCTCTGCCAAGTGGTGGCCGCCGAGAGGGTTGCCGACGGCAGCCTCAGCATACAGGTTTTGGTATGCAAGATGGCATGTGCCGCGGGAGCGAACTCGCTGATGGGCCGGGGTTCGGACCGTCCATCGCGAGGTCGGCCCCGATTCCGTCCGACTGACTTCTGTATACAGAAGCCTGTATGGGGTATCGTCTCAGTCTCCTGCAACGCCGGGAACCCGTGGGACGGAAGGCGGAGCGATCATGACGACCAGCGGGAGTGACGCGACGGTCGAGGACGTGGTCCGGAGGGTGGTGGCCGGACACCGGGATCAGCGCGGGGCGCTGCTGCCCGTACTGCACGCCGTGCAGGCCGAGTTGGGCCATGTGCCACCAGAGGCGATTCCGGTATTGGCCGACGCACTCAACCTCTCCCGGGCGGATGTCCATGGGGTGGTGACCTTCTACCACGACTTCCGCCACGAGCCCGCCGGACGCACCACGGTGCGCATCTGCCGCGCAGAGGCGTGCCAGGCCCTGGGGGCGGACGGACTGGTGGGCTACGCCCACGAGGCCGGACTGGCGCTCGGGGAGACGACGGCGGACGGCTCGGTCACCGTCGAGCAGGTCTTCTGCCTCGGCAACTGCGCCCTCGGGCCGTCGGTCGAGGTCGACGGACGGCTGTACGGACGCGTGGCCCCCGCCCGACTGGGCTCGATCCTCAACGGGACGGTCTCCTCATGAACAACCCCTCGCACCCCTCCCCGTACTCGCCTTCGCACTCCACGGCGACGGTCTACGTCCCCCGCGACTCGGCGGCCCGCTCCGTCGGCGCGGACGAGGTCGCGGACGCCCTCCAACAGGCGGCCGCTCGCGGGGACTTCGCCATCGACGTCGTACGCAATGGATCGCGCGGCATGCTCTGGCTGGAGCCCCTCGTCGAGGTGGTGACCCCGCAGGGCCGCGTCGGCTATGGGCCCGTGAGCCCCCAGGACGTGGAGGACCTGCTGGCCGCCGGCCTGCTCGACGGCGCCGACCATCCGCTGCGGCTCGGCGTCGTGGACGAACTGCCCTGGCTGGCACGCCAGAGGCGCGTCACGTTCGCCAGAGTCGGGGTCACCGACCCGCTGTCGACCGACGACTACCTGGAGCACGGCGGGCTGGCGGGGCTGCGCGCGGCGCTGGCCCGCGACCCCGCTGACGTGGTCGCGGAGGTCACCGCGTCCGGGCTGCGCGGCCGGGGCGGCGCGGGCTTCCCGGCCGGGATCAAGTGGAAGACCGTGCTCGACTGTGCGGACGAGCTGAAGTTCGTCTGCTGCAACGCCGACGAGGGCGACAGCGGGACCTTCGCCGACCGGATGGTCATGGAGGGCGACCCGTTCCTGCTCATCGAGGGCATGACGATCGCCGCGCATGCGGTCGGCGCGAGCGAGGGCTATCTCTACATCCGCTCGGAGTACCCCGACGCGGTGGCCACGATGCGCGCCGCCATCGACATCGCGCGCGAGCACGGCTGGCTCGGCAAGGGCATCCTCGGCTCCGCGCTCGACTTCGATCTGCAGGTCCGCGTCGGCGCCGGGGCGTACATCTGCGGCGAGGAGACCTCCATGCTGGAGAGCCTGGAGGGCAAGCGGGGCATGGTCCGGGCGAAGCCGCCGATCCCCGCGATCGAGGGCCTGTTCGGCAAACCGACCGTGGTGAACAACGTCCTCACCCTGGCCACCGTCCCCGTCGTCCTCGCCGACGGGGCGCAGGCGTACCAGGAACTCGGCGTGGAGCGCTCGCGCGGCACCCAGGTGTTCCAGCTCGGCGGCAACATCGCGCGCGGCGGCATCGTGGAGACCGCCTTCGGTGTCACCCTGCGCGAACTCGTCGAGGACTACGGCGGCGGGACGTACTCCGGGCGTCCCGTGCGCACCGTGCAGGTCGGCGGGCCGCTCGGCGCCTATCTGCCGACGTCGATGTTCGACCTGCCGATGGACTACGAGGCCTTCGCGGCGGCCGGAGCGATGGTCGGCCACGGCGGGATCGTGGTGTTCGACGACACCGTCGACCTGGCCGCCCAGGCCCGCTTCGCGATGGAGTTCTGCGCGGAGGAGTCCTGCGGCAAGTGCACACCGTGCCGGGTCGGTTCGGTGCGGGGCGTCGAGGTGATCGACAAGATCGTGGCCGGCACGCACCGGGACGAGAATCTCGCCCTGCTCGAGGACCTGTGCGACCTGATGACCGAGGGATCGCTGTGCGCGATGGGCGGGCTCACCCCCATGCCCGTACGCAGCGCCCTCACCCACTTCCCCGACGACTTCCTCGGCGGTCGTCGAAGCCTGGAGATCCAACCCGTACAAGCGACTGGCGTGAGGACGGAGGGCACGGCATGACACTGCTCAAGGAACCCGACTTCGGTACCCCGGAACGGCCCGGCGAGGCGACGGTCTCGGTCGAGGTGGACGGGCTGCCGGTGACCGTGCCGGAGGGCACCTCGGTGATGCGCGCCGCCGCGCTCGCCGGTGTCGACATACCCAAACTGTGCGCCACCGACAGCCTGGAGGCGTTCGGCTCGTGCCGGCTGTGCGTGGTGGAGATCGACGGCCGGCGCGGCACCCCGGCGTCCTGCACCACGCCCGTGGCGGACGGGATGAGGGTGAGCACGCAGACGCCGAAGGTCGAGAAGCTCCGCCAGGGCGTCATGGAGCTGTACATCTCCGACCACCCGCTGGACTGCCTCACCTGCCCGGCCAACGGTGACTGCGAACTGCAGGACATGGCCGGTGTGGTCGGGCTGCGCCAGGTGCGCTACGGCTACGAGGGCGAGAACCACCTCGACGCCGAGAAGGACACCTCCAACCCGTACTTCGACTTCGACCCGTCCAAGTGCATCGCCTGCTCCCGCTGCGTACGGGCCTGCGGCGAGGTGCAGGGGACGTTCGCGCTGACCATCGAGGGGCGCGGCTTCGAGTCCAAGGTCTCGGCCGGCGCCGGCGAGACGTTCATGGACTCCGAGTGCGTCTCCTGCGGGGCCTGCGTCCAGGCCTGCCCGACCTCCACGCTCCAGGAGCGCTCGGTGGTCGAACTCGGCATGCCGACCCGGTCGGTGGTCACCACCTGCGCGTACTGCGGAGTCGGCTGCTCCTTCAAGGCCGAGCTGCGCGGCGACGAGCTGGTGCGGATGGTGCCGCACAAGGACGGCGGGGCGAACGAGGGCCACTCCTGTGTGAAGGGCCGGTTCGCCTTCGGCTACGCCACGCACCCCGACCGCGTTCTCAAGCCCATGGTCCGCGACCGGATCACGGACCCGTGGCGCGAGGTCGAGTGGGACGAGGCGATCGGCACCGTCGCCCGGCGGATGCGGGAACTCCAGGACCGCCACGGACCGAGCTCGATCGGCGCCATCACTTCCTCGCGCTGCACCAACGAAGAGGTGTACGTCGTCCAGAAGATGGTCCGCGCCGCCTTCGGCAACAACAACGTGGACACCTGCGCCCGGGTCTGCCACTCCCCGACGGGCTACGGACTCAAGCAGACCTTCGGCGAGTCGGCGGGCACCCAGGACTTCCGTTCGGTGGCCGAGGCCGACGTGATCATGGTGATCGGGGCGAACCCCACGGACGGACACCCGGTGTTCGCCTCGCAGATGAAGCGCCGGCTGCGTGAGGGCGCCCGGCTCATCGTCGTCGACCCGCGCAGGATCGATCTTGTCCGCTCGCCGCACATCGAGGCCGCCCACCACCTCCAGCTCAGGCCGAGCACCAATGTCGCCGTGGTCAACGCCATGGCGCACGTGGTCGTCACCGAGGGCCTGGTCGACCGGTCCTTCGTGGACCAGCGGTGCGAAGGGTTCGACGAGTGGGCCGAGTTCATCGCCCGCCCGGAGAACAGCCCGGAGGCCGCCGAGCCGATCACCGGCGTACCGGCCGAGGAACTGCGGGCCGCCGCCCGGCTGTACGCCGAGGCACCGAACGGGGCCATCTACTACGGTCTCGGTGTCACCGAACACAGCCAGGGCTCGACCATGGTCATGGGAATGGCCAACCTCGCCATGGCGTGCGGCAACATCGGCCGCGACGGCGTCGGTGTGAACCCGCTGCGCGGGCAGAACAACGTGCAGGGCTCCTGCGACATGGGCTCCTTCCCGCACGAACTGCCCGGCTACCGGCACGTCTCCGACGACGCCGTGCGCACCGTGTTCGAGAACCTCTGGGGCGGCACCCTGCTCGCCGAGCCCGGACTGCGCATCCCCAACATGTTCGACGCGGCCATCGACGGAAGCTTCCGCGGACTGTTCGTGCACGGCGAGGACATCGCCCAGTCCGACCCGAACCTCCAGCACGTCACTGCCGCGCTGGAGGCCATGGAACTGGTCGTCGTCCAGGACCTGTTCCTCAACGAGACGGCGAAGTTCGCGCATGTCTTCCTGCCCGGCGCCTCCTTCCTGGAGAAGGACGGTACGTTCACCAATGCCGAACGCCGGATCAACCGGGTGCGCGCCGTGATGAAGCCGAAGACGGGCAAGCACGAGTGGCAGATCGTCAGCGAGATCGCCACCGCCATGGGCTATCCGATGGCGTACGGTCATCCGAGCGAGATCATGGACGAGATCGCGTCGGTCACGCCGACGTTCACCGGAGTCTCCTTCGAGGTGCTCGACAAGCTCGGCAGCGTCCAGTGGCCGTGCAACGAGTCGGCTCCGGAAGGCACCCCGATCATGCACGTGGACGAATTCGTGCGTGGCAAGGGAAAGTTCGTGGTCACCGCCTTCGTACCGACCAACGAGCGCAGCACCCGGCGCTTCCCGCTGGTGCTGACCACGGGGCGAATCCTCAGCCAGTACAACGTCGGGGCGCAGACACGGCGCACGGGGAATGTCGCCTGGCATCCCGAGGACATCCTGGAGCTGCACCCGCACGACGCCGAGGTGCGCGGCATCACCGACGGCGACATGGTCACGCTGGCCAGCCGCGTCGGACGGACGACGCTGCGCGCGGAGATCTCCGACCGGATGCCGACCGGGGTCGTGTACACCACGTTCCACCATCCCGTGACCGGCGCCAACGTGGTGACCACGGAGAACTCCGACTGGGCGACCAACTGCCCGGAGTACAAGGTGACCGCCGTACAGGTCGGACTCGCGCGCCCGCTGCAACAAGACGACGCGGAGCACGAGGCGACGCAACCGGCGGCGGCCGACCTGGTCACGGTGGTGGACTGAGATGGCGGGCACCGTGCCACCGGAGCGCAGGATGGCCAACGACATCGCCGCCAACCACGGCCATCTGCCGGACGAGCGGGCCGCCGCGGCCATCGCGGGACACCTGGAGAGGTTCTGGGACCCGCGGATGCGCACCCGTCTCTTCGCGTTCGTCGATTCCGGGGCGGAGGGGTTGGACCCGGTGGTGGTGGCCGCGGTGAAACTCATGCGCTGACCGGGAGTACGGGGCCCCTGGAGGGCTGCCCAGCGCGCTGCGCAGCCGTCGGACTCTGGGCGGGGCCTGCCGCGCTGGGTAGGCTCCGGGTGATCACGTGGCATCCGGCTCGCCCCTCGTACGGCCGGCGCGGCCCCGGGCAGAGAGGAGTCGGTCATGCTGTTCCGGCAGCTGGAGTACTTCGTGGCGGTGGCCAGGGAACGGCACTTCGCCCGGGCCGCCGAATCCTGCTATGTGTCGCAGCCCGCGCTCTCGGCGGCGATCGCCAAGCTGGAGCGCGAGCTGAACGTCACGCTGATCAACCGAGGGCACAACTACCAGGGCCTCACCCCGGAGGGCGAACGCCTCGTCGTGTGGGCCAAGCGGATCCTCGCCGAACAGGACGCGTTCAAGGCAGAGGTGGCCGCCGTGCAGTCCGGTATCAGCGGGACACTGCGGCTGGGCACCGACCCCACGGCCTCGACGACCCTGGCGCTCCCCGTGGCCGCGTTCTGCGCGGCCCACCCGCTGGCCAAGGTGCAGGTCCGCTCCCGGCTGTCGACGAAGGAACTGCACCGCCAGCTCCGCGACTTCGAGCTGGATGTGGCGATCGCGCACTTCGACCCGGGCGATCAGGAGGGGCTGCAGGTCGTCCCCCTCTACCAGGAGCGGTACATGCTGCTCGTCTCGGACGACCAGCTGACCTCCCAGGCGTCGACCATGACCTGGGCGGACGCGGCCCAGCTGCCGCTCGCGCTGCTGACGCCCGACATGCGCATCCGGCAGATCGTCGACAGCGTCTTCGCGGACAAGGGGTTCGTGGTGACCCCGCAGGTGGAGACCGACTCGATCGCCTCCCTCTACGCGCACGTGGGCGGCGGAGGGTGGGCCAGTATCGTCCCGCACACCTGGCTGCGCGCGATGCCGGTGATCGGCAGGACCAGGGCGCTGCCGCTGGTCGATCCGGAGGCCGGGGCCCAGGTCTCGGTGGCCATCCACGCGGCGACCCCCGGCTCGGTCGCCGCCCGGGCCTTCGTGAACGCGGCGACGGGCCTGTCGCTGGACGACTTCTTCGCCAGTCCGCTGCCGGCCGAGCACCGCGTGCGGTGAGCGTGCCGCCCAGGCGTCACGGCGCGGCGTACCGGTCCTCCACCGCCCGCCGGTCGAGTCCTCCCTTGGCGGTGTACGGCAGGGCGTCGACGAACGCGAGCCGGTCGGGCACCTCGAAGGGGGCCAGCCGGTCACGGCAGTACCTGAGGATCTCCTCGGTCCCGACGCACTCGCCCTCGCGTACGACGACGACGGCGCCGACGCGCTGCCCGTACGTCGCGTCGGGGATCGCGAAGACGGCCGCCTCGGCGAGGCCGGGGCACCCGGCGAGGATGTCCTCGACATGCTCGGGCGAGATCTTCTCGCCGCCGCGGTTGATGAGGTTCTTGATCCGCCCGGTCAGCGACAGATAGCCGTCCTTGTCGAGTGAGCCCAGGTCGCCGGTGCGCAACCACCCGTCGGTGAAACCACGCGCCGTCTCGGCCGGGTTGGCGAGATAGCCGCGGGCCACGGTCGGGCCGTGCACCCACACCTCGCCCTCGACACCGACAGGGCAGGCGCACCCGCTCGGGTCGGCGATCCGCACCTCGACCCCGGTCGGGCGGCCGACCGAGCCGTGCTTCAGCGGCCCGCGCGGCGGCAGCGGCTCGCTGGTCGCCTGGTGCGTGGACTCGGTCATCCCGTACGCGGACAGCAGCGGCGCCTCGAACGTGCGCTCAAGGGCCCGCTGCGTGGCGGTGTTGAGAGGCGCACTGCAACTGCGTACGAACTTCAAAGGCGGTCCCTGCGGCCCCGGGTACTCGGTCTCCGACCGGTCCAGGAGGATCTCGTGGATGGTCGGGACCGCGGTGAACCAGGTGGCCGACGCGGCGCGCAGGTCGTCCCAGAAGGTGCGGGCCGAGAACCGTCCGCGCTCGGGGAGCAGGACGCACCCTCCGGCGGCGAGCGAGGCCAGCAGGGCCGCGAACAGCCCGTGGCCGTGGAAGAACGGCATCACCGCGACCGTCGCGTCGCCGGGTCCCAGTTCGTACGTGGCGCAGATGCCGCGTACCGACGCGGCCACGTTGGCGTGGGTCAGCGGGACCATCTTGGCCCGGTCGGTGGTTCCCGCGGTGAACAGGACCAGGGCGTCGTCGTGCGCCAACTCGTCCGTCGCGCCGTGTACTTGACGCACCCCGAGCGGACCGGGTTCGAGCGCCACGGCCGCCGTACCGGCGCGGGAGACGTCCACGCGCAGCGGCCAGGCCGGCACCGGCACCGCCGCGATGGGCGGGGCGTCGGCCGCGGGCGGGCCGAGGAGGACCGCCGGCGCGCCCAGCGCCTCGAGCCGGGCGGTCAGCTGGGTCGCGGGCAGCGCGGGGTCCAGCGGAGCGACCACCAGACCGGCCCGCGCCGCGCCGAGCAGCGCGACGACGAACTCGGCGGTGTTGGCGCAGATCAGGCCGACCGGGTCGCCCCGGCGCAGCCCCGAGCCGGCCAGCCGGGCGGCCACGTCGTCGGCGAGGGTCGCCAGGGCCCGGTAGGACAGGTGCACGCGGTCCCCGGTGACGACGAGGGCCCGGGCGTGCGGACGTATCCGCACCTGCCGGTCGAGGAGGTCGACGAGGCCCGTGACCTCCGGGGGCCGGTACCGGTCCGCGCCGCGCACGGACGCCGCCGCCGGAACGGCCATGACCCCACCTCCTCGCCCCGGGTCCGATGAAGCAGTCCTCTGCGAGCCTGCGACGGCGGGCGGTGCGCGTCCAATACGTACTGGCGAACGGCCGATAGCGGCCGTCTATCAAGGGAGTTGCGAGGGCCTCCACCAGCCGTCGATAGACGTTGTTTATCGGCTGGTCGTCGATGGGTCTTGGACGCGGGGAGACGAGCTGCGGAAGGTGAGAGGAGTAGCCGCACAGGCATGACCTGCCCAAGGAGGACCTCGGACCATGACCGCCCCCTCGACACCGGAGACCGCGGCAACAGCCGACGCTGCGACCGAGCTCACCGACGGGTATCACCTGGTCGTCGACGCCCTGAAGATGAACGACGTCGACACCATCTACGGGGTGGTCGGCATCCCCATCACCGACCTGGCCCGCCTCGCCCAGGCCCAGGGCATCCGCTACATCGGCTTCCGGCACGAGAGCAACGCCGGACACGCCGCGGCGGCCGCCGGCTACCTCACCAAGGAGCCGGGCGTGGCGCTGACGGTGTCGGCACCGGGCTTCCTCAACGGTCTTGTCGCGCTGGCGAACGCCACCACGAACTGCTTCCCCATGGTCCAGATATCCGGCTCCAGCGAGCGCCACCTCGTCGACCTCAAGCAGGGCGACTACGAGGAGATGGACCAGCTCGCCGCCGCGCAGCCCTTCGTCAAGGCCGCGTACCGGGTGAGCCGGGTGGAGGACATCGGCCGGGGCATCGCCCGCGCGCTGCGGACCGCGATCTCCGGGCGCCCCGGCGGGGTCTACCTCGACATCCCCGCCGCGGTGCTCGGCTCCATCATCGACGCGGAGGCGGGCGCGAAGACGCTGAGCCGTCTCGTCGACCCCGCGCCGCGCCAGTTGCCCGCCCCGGAGGCCGTGGACCGGGCGATCGAGCTTCTCGCGGGCGCCGAGCGGCCGTTGGTGGTGCTCGGCAAGGGCGCCGCGTACGCGCAGGCGGACGTCAAGATCCGCGAGTTCATCGAGTCCACCGGCATCCCGTACGTACCGATGTCGATGGCGAAGGGCCTGCTGCCCGACGACCACCCGCAGTCGGCGGCCACCGCGCGCTCGCTGGCGCTGAAGAAGGCCGACGTCGTGATGCTGGTCGGCGCTCGCCTCAACTGGCTGCTGAATCACGGGGAGGCACCGCAGTGGAACCCCGACGCGAAGTTCGTCCAGGTGGACATCGAGCCCAAGGAGATCGACAGCAACCAGCCCATCGCGGCTCCGCTCGTCGGTGACATCGAGTCGGTGCTCGACGCACTGGCCGAGCGGACGAAGCCCGGCCAGATCGCGGCCCCCGCGGCCTGGCGGGAGGAGCTGGGGGCACGCTCCGCGCAGAACGTCGCCAAGATGGCGGAGCGCCTCAAGGCCGATCCGCACCCCATGCAGTTCATGGGCGCGCTGAAGGCCGTACGGGACGTCGTGCACGAGCGCCCGGAGACGTACATCGTCAACGAGGGCGCCAACGCGCTGGACATCGCGCGCAACGTCATCGACATGCGCGTACCGCGCCACCGCCTCGACAGCGGCACCTGGGGTGTCATGGGCATCGGCATGGGCTACGCAATCGCCGCCGCCGTCGAGAGCGGCGCGCCGGTGGTGGCCGTGGAGGGCGACAGCGCCTTCGGGTTCAGCGGTATGGAGCTGGAGACGATCTGCCGCTACAAGCTGCCCGTCGTCACCATCATCATGAACAACGGCGGTGTCTACCGCGGCGACGACGTCAACCCGCTCGATGACGCACCGTCCCCGACGACCCTGATGCTCGCGGCCCGCCACGACCTGATGATCGAGGCGTTCGGCGGCAAGGGCTATCGCGCGACCACGCCCGCCGAGGTCACCGCCGCGCTCACCGAGGCCCTGGCCTCGGGCGGCCCGGCGCTCATCGACTGTGTGATCGACCCCTCGGCGGGCACCGAGAGCGGCCATATCTCGCACCTCAACCCGAAGGGCATCACCGTCGGCAACATCACGCCGGCGAAGAAGTGAGCAGCCGTCTCGACTCCCAGTGGAGCCACCCAGACCCCCAGCACGGCCCGTTCAGCCCACCCTCGTACCGAGATCATTGAGGAAAAGGAAGCCACCATGAGTGAAAAGCCGCTCGCCGGAATCAAGGTGATCGACTTCACCGGGGTCCAGGCCGGTCCCGCCTGCACACAGATGCTCGCCTGGTTCGGCGCCGACGTCATCAAGGTCGAGCGCATCAACGGCGGCGACGTGACCCGCCGTCAGCTGCGCGACATCCCCGACCTGGACGCCCTCTACTTCACCATGCTGAACAGCAACAAGCGCTCCCTGGCCATCAACACCAAGTCCCCCGAGGGCAAGGAGGTCATGGAGAAGCTGATCCGCGAGGCGGACATCCTGGTGGAGAACTTCGCGCCGGGCGCGATGGACCGCATGGGTCTCGGCTGGGACTACATCCACGAGCTGAACCCGCGGCTGATCTTCGGTTCGGTCAAGGGCTTCAACGACGACTCCAAGTGGAACGACCTCAAGGTCTACGAGAACGTCGCCCAGGCCGCCGGCGGCGCCGCGTCCAC
This sequence comes from Streptomyces sp. NPDC029292, assembly GCF_055569295.1. NCBI lineage: Bacteria > Bacillati > Actinomycetota > Actinomycetes > Kitasatosporales > Streptomycetaceae > Streptomyces > Streptomyces sp. NPDC029292. The sequence goes on along the minus strand of NZ_JBVHXR010000001.1, from coordinate 813,597 downwards.
CACCGGCTTCTGGGACGGCCCGCCCACCATCAGCGGCTCGGCCCTCGGCGACAGCAACAGCGGGATGCACCTGATGATCGGCCTGCTGACCGCGATCATCCAGCGCAACGCGACCGGCCTGGGCCAGAAGGTGTCGGTGTCCATGCAGGACGCCGTCCTCAACCTGACCCGCGTCAAGCTCCGTGACCAGCAGCGCCTGGAGAAGGTCGGCTACCTGGAGGAGTACCCGCAGTACCCGAACGGCGAGTTCGGCGACGCGGTGCCGCGCGGCGGCAACGCCGGCGGTGGCGGTCAGCCGGGCTGGATCCTGAAGTGCAAGGGCTGGGAGACCGACCCCAATGCCTACATCTACTTCACCATCCAGGAGCAGAACTGGGTGCGTACCGCCGAGGTCATCGGCAGGCCCGAGTGGGCCGAGGACCCGGAGTACAACACCGCCCTGGCGCGTCAGTCGCACATCTTCGACATCTTCGACGAGATCGAGAAGTGGCTGGCCGACAAGACCAAGTACGAGGCGGTCGACATCCTGCGCACCTTCGAGGTGCCCTGCTCGCCCGTACTCAGCATGAAGGAACTCGCCGCGGACCCGGACATGCGCAAGAGCGGCACGATCGTCGAGGTCGAGCAGAAGGAGCGGGGCACCTACCTGACCGTGGGCAGCCCCATCAAGTTCTCGGGCTTCAAGCCCGACATCAAGGGTGCGCCGCTGCTCGGCGAGCACACCGACGAGGTGCTCGCGGACCTCGGCTACGACGCGGACGACATCCGCAAGCTGCACGAGGGCCAGGTCGTCGCCTGAACCCGCTTCACACCGGTGCCCCGCGTACGGAATGCGTACGCGGGGCACCGGTGTGTGAGGGGGCCGTCGGCCCCTCGAGGTCAGGCCGTTGCGTGCTCGACGGCGGCGGCCGCCCGCTGCCGCATCAGCTCACGCTCCCGCGCCCGTCGCGCGGTCACGTCCCGGATGACCGCTCCGACGTGTGCGGCGCCGTCGGGACCGGTCAGCAGCACCACGCTGAACTCGATGGACAGGGTCCTGCCGTCCGCCGCCAGCGCGGGAACCGTCAGGAGGTCCGCGTCCCCGTACTTGGTGGCGCCTCGGTCCATGGCCGTCTGGAAGCCGTCCCAATGACGTTTCCGGTGTTTTTCGGGGATGATGATGTCCAGATTGCGGCCCGCCGCGTCGGCCGCCGAGAACCCGAAGATGCGCTCTGCACCCCGGTTCCAATAGCGGATCAGACCCGCACTGTCGATGATCACTATGCCGTCGGGTGCCTGGGCGGTCATCCCCAGCACCACCTCGGGATCCAGATCTTCCACGTCGCCTCCGAGTTGGAGCCATTGGTGGCGACAGTATACAGAATGCATCTTGGGAAACCGTCGTGCGGGCGGCGTCAGTTGGCGGCGTTGACGCCCTCGGGGGCGACGGCCGGGACGCGAGGGTCGGTGTCCGGCAGTGGCCGCCGGGAGACTTCCCGCCATCACAGGTGACAGGGGCGGTGAACAAGCGCTTAGATAGTGAGTCTCGGTCTTGTCTTGGCCGAGTCTTGACCTCGTCCGCGCCGAGCTGGAGGCCCTGTTGCTGTTCACATCCGTCGACGACGTCTCCGCGCGCCTCGCCGAGACCGGCTATCTCGCGTCGCCGGCGGTCGCCACGACCGTCTTCCTGGCCGACCGCCTCGGCAAGCCGCTCCTGGTGGAGGGCCCCGCCGGGGTCGGCAAGACGGAACTCGCCAAGGCCGTCGCAGAGGTCGCCGGAGCCCGACTGGTCCGGCTGCAGTGCTACGAAGGCGTCGACGAGTCACGGGCGTTGTACGAGTGGAACCACGCCAAGCAGCTCCTGCGCATCAGCGCGGGCCGCGACGAGTCGTGGGACGAGACGCGCACGGACATCTTCAGCGAGGAGTTCCTGCTGGCGCGCCCGTTGCTCACCGCCATCCGCGGCGACGACCCCAAGGTGCTGCTGATCGACGAGACCGACAAGGCCGACGTCGAGGTGGAGGGCCTGCTGCTCGAAGTGCTCAGCGACTTCCAGGTCACCGTGCCTGAGCTGGGCACGATCGCCGCGACCAGCCGCCCCTTCGTGGTGCTCACGTCGAACGCGAGCCGCGAGCTGTCCGAGGCGCTGCGCCGCCGCTGTCTCTTCCTCCACATCGGCTTCCCGGAGGAGGAGTTGGAGCGTCGCATCGTACGGCTGAAGGTGCCGGGCCTCGACGAGGCGCTGACGGAGTCCGTGGTGCGGGTGGTCGGGGCGCTGCGCGCAATGGATCTGCGGAAGGTTCCGTCGGTCGCCGAGACCATCGACTGGGCGCGCACGCTGCTCGCGCTCGGGGCCGACACCCTCGACGAGACCGTCGTACGCGACAGCCTCGGCGTGATCCTCAAGCATCAGGACGACATCCTCAAGGCGGCGGCCAAGCTCGACCTGGACGCCATGTGAACGCTCCCGCGCCGGCGGCGGGTGTCGCTGACCGGCTTACGGGTCTTGTCGGCGCGCTGCGCTCGCACGGCGTCCGGATCGGCACCGGAGAAACCGTGGACGCCGCGCAGGCGTTGGAGGCGCTCGGCCTCACGGACCGCGAGCGGCTGCGCGAAGGGCTGGCCGCCACGCTGCTGCACACCAGCGGGCAGCGACGGGTGTTCGACCCGGTCTTCGACGTGTACTTTCCGCGCGGTGTCGGATCACCCGACACCGAAGCGCCCGCGGACCGGGAGGATCTGCGCGACCGGCTCGCGGCCGCGCTCGCCGCCGATGACCAGGCGATGATGGCCCGGCTGGCGGTCGAGGCGGTGGACGGCTTCGGAGGATACGGGGCATCGCCCGGGTCGGACGGCTGGTCGTCGTACCAGACGCTCGACCGGCTCCGCCCGCAGACGCTGATGGCCCGCGTGCGGGACACCGTCCGAGCGCAGGGCGACGGTACGGGATTCACCGACCGGCTGCTGGAGGACGAGATCCGGCGGCGTATCGAAGGCTTCCGGCGCCAGGTCGCCACGGAGGCGCGCCGCCGGGTCGCCGAGCGGCGCGGCCGGGACCAGATCGCGCGACGGGCGGTCGCCCCGACCGCCGACCGGGTCGACTTCCTGTTCGCCGGACGGGACCAACTCGCCGAGCTGCGCAGGGTGGTTCAGCCGCTCGCGCGCAAGCTGGCCACCCGACTCGCCGCGCGCCGCCGCCGTGCCGCCCGCGGCACCATCGACCTGCGGCGGACCCTGCGTGGGTCGTTGTCGACCGGCGGGGTGCCCATGCGACCGGTGCTGCGTCGGCGCCGCCCCGTCCGACCCGAACTGGTGCTGTTGTGCGATGTGTCGGGCTCGGTGTCGGGATTCTCCGACTTCACGATGCTGCTGGTGCAGGCGCTGCACGACCAGTTCAGCAAGGTGCGGGTGTTCGCTTTCGTCAACCTGATCGACGAGGTGACCGGGTTGCTGGTGCAGGGCGCCGCCGACGCGGACGGACTGAGCGCCCGTATCCGGTCCGAGGCGACCCTGGCGGGCTGGCACGGCAGCAGCGACTACGGCGTCGCGCTGGGCGAATTCGACGAGCGGTACGCCGACGCGGTGGGCCCGCGCACCACCGTGTTCGTCCTCGGCGACGCCCGCACGAACATGAGCGACCCGAACCTGCCGGCCGTGCGGCGCCTGTCCGAACGGGCCCGCCGGGTCTACTGGTTGAACCCCGAGCAGTGCTCCCGATGGGGCACGGGCGACTCCGTCGCGCCCGCCTACGCGAAACTCGTCGAGATGCACGAGTGCCGCGACGCCCAGCAGCTCAGCGGGCTGATCGCGCGCCTGCTGCCGGTCTGACTGTGTCATCGGTTGTCGATACGGCAATCTGAGGGCTTCTCGCCGTGCCGGCGGCGGAGTCAACTCCACCAGATCCCACTGGACATCGCCGGACTGCACCTGAGTCTTGAGCCCGGCGAGGCTGGTGTTGGCCAGCAGCGACGAGCGCACACCCGACTTCTTCTCGAACGGCTTGAGCAGGGCCTTCGTCAACTGGTCGTTGTACGAGCCGCCGTACGAGGTGACGGTCACGGTGGTGTCCGGCTTGGCCGACGGAGTCGACTTGGTGCTGCACGCGGCGGTGGGCATCGCGGAACTCAAGACCGTTGCCGAGCACGCGCTGCGCAAGCCGAGCGCACGCGTCGGCCGTGTCGTCCAACAGCGGTCGCAGGGCAAGAACAAGAACACGGGCCGGGGGGCTCGCAAGGGAGGCAAGAGGCGCCGGTGACCGACCGAGCGAGCCACTGTTGGTTGCTGGGAGGGGCGGGCGCTGACGCATCTCCGGCAGGCGTCAGACACTCCGCCCGTGCGACCTGAATCCCGGGCGGCGCTTTGCCTCACCTGGTTATGTGAATCACCTGTCGGTGATCTCGGAGAGCCAGGCCGTGTCCTCCGGGCCCGGCGCTTCGGGGCCGGGCGCGGGCAGCCGGCGGACCTCGCCCGTGCGCAGGGCGACCGTGGCCCGTGGCCGCATCGGCCCGTCGCCCCTGCGTGAGAGCAGGACGAGTTCCCAGACTGTCGCCGTCATGGCGTCGAGCCGGGTGGCGCAGTCGGCGGTGACTTGCCGCGGATCCTGGGTCCGGCCCAGGGACAGATGTGGGGTGAAGTTCTTGGCGGGTCCACGACAGCGCGGGAACCGCTGCTGCAGTACGCGGTGCAGGTCCGCCCACGGCGCCTTGCCGGCCGCCGTCGGGTCGATCCACACGGTGAAGTACGCCCTGTGCCGGAAGGTGCGCATCCCGTCCAGCCGGGCGGTGAAGACCGGCGTCTCGGCCGTCGCCGCGGCGAGCAGCGGGGCCGCCCGCTCGAAGTCGGACTCCGGCACGAAGCCGAAGAGCACATTGACGTGCGGCGGCCAGCGATGGATCTGCGGATCGTAATCCCGGCGGATGTCCTGGATCGGCGGCCACAGCTCCGCAGACGGGATCCAGGCCACCGCCGTGCGGGCCGTCGGGGATACGTCGAGGACGCCGGCGGGCTCGCCCCTGCCGGAGCTCGTGTCGAAGCTCAGGTCCGCTTGCGGGTCCCGCACCCGGCCGGCGCCCGACGCGTCGATGCGGTCCACACCCGTGGCCCGGTCCCAGACCACCTCGCCGTCCGCCTCGATGAGTACCACCCGGTGCCACGGGATGTCGCCCCCGGGCACGAAGTAGGGCAGCGGGATGCGTTTGAGGGCATCCCCGCGCCGGCTGATCCCCAGCACGAACCGGGCCGGGTCGAACCGCGGGTCCCAGCGGACCCGGTGATAGATCTCGTCGCTGGTCCGCATCACGCCTCCTCTTCCGCCTTCACACCTTCCCTTCCTCCAGGGTGCCGCCCACCCTGCCTTCGACGGTTGTTCCGCTCGCACCGCGACGCGTCAGGTGCGGTGCGCCTGACGGGGGACGGCAGAGAGAACCGGTGCGCCTGTGTGGTGAGGACCCGCGGCAGCACTGTCGCACCTGTTCTCGGCGTCCTGTCGGTTCTGGGACCGGCTTGTTCGTCACGGCCGGTAGCGTGGGCACCGAGACAGAGCCCTGCGAAAGACAAGAGCGGGAAACCATGCGGATGATCTTCAATCCCGCGGAGGAGAACGAGTACGAAGCGGTTCGTGGTCTTCTTGTCCACCGGTTCGAACAGTGGGCCTGGGAGAACGGGATCGACGCCGATCCGTTCGTCGTCGAAGCCGCGCTGGACTACCGCCATCTCGGTACGCCGGACGGCAGGCTGGGACTGTGGGACCAGCGGCACATCGAGGAGTTCCTGCTCGACTGGGTTCCGCGGACGGTGACCGTACTTCCCGACGAGGAGCCCGCCGATGCGCCGGGCACTCTGCGGTGCCTGCTGCGCTATCTGGACGCCGTCCATCTTGCCGATCCCCGAGGGGCGTCCCTGCCCGAGGTGCTGGAGGCCGTCGACGCGGCGGCGCCCCGCTACGCGGAGGCGATGGCCGACCGCAGCCTCTGGGGCCTGGCGAAGTTCTGGATCACTACCGCCGCGGAGCAGGGCGTCGACGTCCACGACGAGCAGGCGTTGCAGGACTTCGTGGGGCGGGCACAGGGTGGCGAGGTGCCCTACGACCCCGAGGTGCTTCAGACCATCGTCGAGCGGCACACACGGAGTTCCGGGCCCGTACGGTCCGAGCCGCAGCTCCCGGTCGCGCTCCCGGGCGACGACGTCCTGCGGGAGCAGGCCGGCCGGTCACCGGTCCTGCGGCAGCTGCGCGGCCTGGCCGAGTGGGCGGGGCGCGACCGCAGGACGCTCACCGGTTCCGGCAGGCTGCGTCTGTCAGATGCCCGGGAACTCGTAGAGCGGCTGGACACCGGAGATGACACGGACTCGGTCCGCTCGTCCGCGGACCTGCCGCGCCTCCACCTCCTTGTGGAGTGGGCGAAGACAGCCAGGCTGATACGAGTCGCCAAGGGGAGGCTGTACGCGGTGGCCAAGGCCGAGCCTGTACTGAACGACCCGCTGGCACTGTGGCGGCGCGCGTTCGACGCGTTCCGCGAGCTGCCCAGCCCAGTGAGGGGCGGGCGCGGCGGCAGGTACGGAGAATCCGTGCTGTTCGACGAGTACGACATGTACGACGTCGTCCTGCATGACGTACTGGCAACCCTCTACAGCCTGCCGTACCCCATGCCCTGGCCCGGGCTGCGGGACACCGTCCACCTCGCCTACCGCTCGAGTAGCCTGCTCGAGGTCTTCGCCACGGACTCCATCGGGTTCGAACAGGCCGATGACGATCTGCGCACCGTGCTGGGTGTTTTGGAGGACCTGGGGGCGATCGAGTGCCACCAGGGGATGGCCGCCCCTGTCTTTGCGGATCTGGCGATGAGCGAGAACGACCTCGAGGGGTGGGCCGGAGTACCGACCGAGGACGATGACGACCTCGAGTCGCCGTCCGGCATACTGCCAGGGATGCCGACCGGACTTGCCGGGCTGCTGGACGACGCCCTGCTGGACGAGACCCTGTCGGGTGACGCCCTGTTGGACGGCGCCCCGCCCGATGACGCCCTGTTGAGTGACGCCCTGCTGGATAACGAGGCCACCCGGCGGGCCCGGAAATTGAAGTCCGAACTGAGCTCGGGCCCGGTCGAGTTGATCCGTCTCACCGACCTCGGAACGGACTCCGTGCGCCGTCGGCTGCTGGCCGAAGGCCGGGATGCACCCCTGATCGGCGAGCTTGCGCAGGCCTCGCCGGCCGGTTTGCTGGGCGTCCTCGCCGATCACTACGATCCGGAGTCCGCCCGGGCGGAGCTCGCCGCGTGGATCGCTGTCCACGGCGACCGGTCCGCGGCGCTGGAGCAGCTCGTCTGCGCGGTGCGGACCATGCCGTTCCGTACCCGGGCCGAGGCCATGCTGGACGTCCTCGTCTCATCGCTCGACGACGGGGAGCTCCTGCTGCGAAGCCTGCGATCGGATCCCTCGCTGGCTCCCACCGCGCTGAGCCTCCTGGCCCGCCGGGGGATTCTCACGCCCGAGGACCTCACGGAGCCGGAAAGCCTGCTCATGGTCGCTGAAAGCCTGTTGCAGCTCTGTGAGGCGACCGGCGCCGACGGGGTGAGGGAGGTACTGCGCCAACAGGGTCACGAGGCCGAAGAGGCCCTCCGGGCCGCTCTGGCCTCCGGTCACCCGGACCGGGAGGGCCTCGCGGCCCTTCAGGCCCTCGCCGAACGTGTGCCCGGGGAGCGCAAGGCCCACGTCGGCCTTGTTCAGCACCGCGGCCACCGAAAGGACGGCAGACGGGGCGGCAGGCGGCGCCGCTGAGACTCAGCACCGGCTCCCCCTCAGGAGGGAATCGTACGAACGGGGGGCTCGGCAACGGTCGGCAGTGTCGTCGGCTCATGCTCAGCCGGTCACAATCCAATCCAATGCGGCGATCAGTTCCGCCGGCTCGGTCGAGCAGCGGCAGCAGGCTGGCGAAGTTTTCCCCTGTTCAGGACGGACCGCCCGACCTCGCGGCAGCGGCCAGGCTCGGTTGGAGGCGGCGGGCGGCGTTGAGGTGGTCCGCGGTCCAGGTGATGCGGACGGCTGTGTCTGTGGCCTGCCCGCCTTCGTCCCACAGGTCGCGGCGGAGGGAGTCGACCAGTTGTGCTTCGGCCGCAGGGTTGCGTGGCAGTGGATCCGGGAGTGCGGTGTGCCGACCCAGGCTCGCGGCCAGGTCGCGGTACCAGGCGGACACTCGGCCGGCGGAGCCGAGCGGTACGAGGCGAGCCTCGGTCCGGTCCGCTTCGGCGGACCGCTCGTCGCAGCGTTGCCACAGTCCCAGCACCGCGTCGGCGGCGAGGCGCAGTCCGACGATGCCGGTGACCAGGGTGGTCATGTCCGCCAGCGGCAGGCTTTTGGGTCCGCGTTCGGCGAGGTGGCTGCGGAAGGCGTCGTCAAGTCTTCGGGCCGCTGCGGCCGCTTGGCGTCTCTCCTCCAGGGGGACATCGGCTGGCGCAGGGCTGGAGCCGCAGCGACCGACCGCGTACTCGACCGCGCCGGTCAGATAGCCGGCGCTGTCGGTGTACGCCTCGGCGAGCGCCTGGGTGACGGCGGCCGCGGCGCCGCGCGGCCAGAAGAACAGGCCCACCAGCACGCTCACCGCGCAGCCGATGGCGATGTCCTGGATGCGCAGCAGCGCGATGTGCCAGTCCGGGTTCTGGCCGATGTTGAACAGGATGACCAGGGTGATGGTGAACGCTGCCTGGCCGGCGGCGAAGAGATGACGGTGGGGGCGATGCCCGCGACCAGTACGGCGAGGGGGAGCAGGAACCACAGCGCGGTGCCGTGCCGGCCGATGAGGTGCGGCAATCCGGCCCCGATGAGCGACCCGACGATGGTCCCGCCCACGACGCGAACCGCGTTCTGCCCGGTGTTGAGCGCGTTCGAGCGCAGCACCGAGAGGGTCCCCAGGAGTACCCAGAATGAGTGCTGAACGCTCGTGAGATTCGCCAGGGCGACCGCGATGCCCAGGCCGATCGCTCCCCGGAGGCTGTTGTGCAGCCAGACCGAGTGCGGCTTCAGGTGGGCGACGGCCCGTTTCGCGGGCCGACGCCAGCGGTCGGGCCAGGGCGCCGGGCTCGCGGCCGAGCAGCCGGTCCGGCCGGCTGCGTCGTTGGGCCGCCGCGGCCAGGCCCACGTTGCCCGCGATCTGGAGGGCTGCGAAGCCCAGTTCCTGGGCGCGGAATGACAGGTCCAGGGTTTCGATGAAGGCGCGGGGCTCCCACTGCGTGCCCGGTCCGGGTGGGTGCGTGGGGAGGCGGGCGGTGGCGCTGCGCTCCATGCCGGTCATGGCCTTGTCCAGGTCCGCCGACGCGGTACGGAGCGCGTCGGGTGCGCCGTACGGATCTTCGAGCAGGTCGGCCGCCTGGTCCAGGACCGCGGCGGCGACCCGCCGGACGGCGTGCGCCTCGGGGTCGCACGTCAGGTGGAACGCGTGGCGCACCCGACCACGGCTCGATCAATTCTGTTCATAGTGTTCGGACAGTCCTGGGCCGACTTGGGCACTCGCTCTCTGCGCTCGGTATCAGGGCCGTGCGGAGGTCTGTTCCACGTTGTAGCCCTCCAGACGGATTTTCGGCTTGTTCGACGCGAGAGCGCCGGCGGGCCATGACGCGCTGATGGTCCTGGACTCCCCGGGGAGCAGCCACAGGTAGTTGTCGCTGTAGAGCGTCGGCAGCACCCGGTGATCGGTCCTGGCGTCGCGGAGTGAGACGCGCACCATGGCCGCGATCGACGAGCCTCGGTTGCGCAGCCGGGCCGTGAGCCCATGGCGTTCGCCCGAGTGGTCCGTTTCGGTGATGTCGACCAACACCCGGGCCTTTTCAAGGCCGTTCAGCGCCCGCATGTCGTGGGCACCCCGGTAGCGCCAGTACGTGTTCTCGGACAACGATCCGCCGCGTGCGTCGATGAGGCGTACCCGCAGCACATGGAAGTCCGGCAGGTCGTCCGTCCAGCCGGCGGTGAACGCATACGTGGTGGCAGAGGGGGCGATGTCGACCGTCTTGCGCTGTTCCGGGGTGAGCAGGCGGCCGGAGAGGTCGTAACAGCGCGCGGAGACCGTGGCGCCGGCGATGGCCCTGGGGGTGTGATTCACCGCGATTACTCGCCCGTCCGTGGGGCCGGCCTGCACGTGGACGGGCTCGCCCGCCTTGCGGGCGCCGTAGTAGGTGCCGTTGACGTCGAAGTCGTAGTCGTACGTCTGCCACACGGTGCTGTACCAGGCGGGGTGGGACATCCACAGCATCAGCCCGCTGGCGTCCTCCCACAGGTGCGCGTTCCAGGCCTCGAACATGGCGCGGGTGTTCTCGTAGTTGACGAACTGCGCCTTGCGGCAGAAGTCGTCGAGTTCCGCTGCGACGTCGAGCCGGCTTTCGATGGCGGCCCGGTAGTTCTGCGGCGCCTGGTTCCCCCTGGTGCTCCAGTCGTGGTAGTACCAGGGGCCGCCGATGGGCCACTCGGGCTCGTCGCCGACGAGGCGGCGCATCGTCTCCGCCGTCGACACGACCGGCATGCCGATCTCGGTGTGAAAGCCGAAGCTCCCGCTGCCGTACGTGGACGAGGAGTAGTACCGCTCCGGCTCGACCCAGCCGTAGGGGCCGCCGCCGGAGACGATTCCGCCGGCCGAGTTGTTCTGGTAGAGCAGATCGGGTGCTTCGGCCCGCACCGCGGCTCGCATACCGTCGTCGACCGGGCCCGGAGGGTTGCCCTCGTTGGCCCCGCACCACACGACGATGCTGGGGTGGATGCGGTAGCGCCGCACGGTGTCCTGCACAAGGTCGACGAAGGCCTTGTGGTCCGGCGGGTCCATGGCCCAGGCATTGGGGAAGTCGTTCCACACCAGAAGGCCGTGCTCGTCGCAACTGGCGTAGAACTCCTCGCGGTTGCTGCTGCCCACCCAGTTGCGGATCATCGTGAAGTTCATGTCGCGATGCATCCGCACGGCTGTGTCCATCCGCTCGGCGGGCATGCGTCGCAGCAGTTCGTCCCAGCCCCAGTTTCCGCCGCGGCAGAAGACACGGACACCGTTGACACTGATCTTGAGTGGCACGGGGGAGTTGTCGACCGACTTCACATCCCTCCAGCTGTCGCCGTCGTCGGAGACCTGGAGGGTGTACGTCTTGGCGTAGGCCTGCTCCCACAGGATGACGACGCGGTCGAACGAGACGCTGGACCCCAGGTCGACCTGGACCCACTGGTCGTCCTCGAAGGCGGAGGACCAGCGGGTCGCGGGATTTCCGTCCACCGCGTTGCCGGGCTGGTTGGCCGTGTCGTCGACGGAGGACGCGGTGGCCGCCTGGTGCAGGGCCAGATCGGTGTCCGGCGAGGCGCTGTCCACGACCGACAGGCCCCACATCGACGCCCCCCAACTGGTCGCCCGCGTACGGCAGAAGATGCGCAGAAACCGTGCGGTGGTGGCGGCGAAGTCCACGTTCTGCAGGCTGGCGGCACCCGCCGTCCGGAAGGGAAGCGGTACCGCCGTGTTGTCGACCGCCGTCACATCCGTCCAGGTGTCGCCGTCGTCGGAGACCTGGATGGTGTACGTCTTGGCGTAGGCCTGCTCCCATGTGATGACGACGCGGTCGAAGGACAGCGAGGTCTCGAGGTCGACCTGGATCCACTGGTCGTCCTCGAAGGCGGAGGACCAGCGGGTGCCCGCCTCGCCGTCCGTCGCGTTGCCGGGCTGGTTGGCCGTGTCATCGACGGAGGAGGCGGTGGCCTTCTTGCGCAGGGCCAGGTCGGTGTCGGGTGCGGAGCTGTCCGAGACCGTCAGATTCCACATCGACGATCCCCAACTGGTGGCGCGCGTACGGCACATGATCCTGACGTAGCGGGCCCCTTGACGGGCGAAGTTCACCGTCTGCGCGTACGCATCGCTGCCGGACTGGAACGTCAGCGGCACGTCGTACTCGTAGCCGTACTGGCGGATCCCGAAGCGGGTGGTCCGCCGGTCGCTCTCCTCGCCCGCGACGGAGGCGGCGAGGGTCAGCTCGTGCAGGGCGGGGTCGCCGTAGCCGTTGGGCCACCACAACGTCGGCTCATGCAACCGCAGTTGGGGGTGGCTGGCGGGGGTGAACGTGACGTCGACGCTCTCGCCCGCCGGCACGGTGACCGTCTGGCTCAGCTGTATGCCGTCGAAGGCCGCCGATACGGCGACGCGTCCGGCGTCCGCGTCGGCATTGCGCACGGGAACCACGATCGTCAGCTCGGCCGTACGGGTGTCGGGCAGGTCCGGGAGCCTGGTGTCGACGCGGGGGTCGCCGAGGACGGCCGCTCCGGTGGAGCGCAGCCGGACGTGATTCCAGATGCCGGCGGCCCGGTCCCGTACGGCCGGCATCCAGTCCCAGCCCGACGAGGCCAGGTAGGTGGGCGAGTTGCGGTTCATCATGTTCGCGCCGGCGTCCACGAAGGCCAGCCCGGCCGGGCCCTTGTCGCCCGGGCTGCCCGGGTACGGCATGGGGGCGATCCGCACGGCGAGAGCCTGCTCGCCGTCGGTCAGCAACTCGGTCACGTCGTACGCGGCGCGGGCGAAGGGGAACGTGAGATCGCCGACCCTGCTGCCGTTGAACCAGATGTCGGCGCTGTGGTTGATGCCCTCGAACTCCAGCCAGATGCGACGTCCCTCGCCGGTGCGCAGGTCCTTGGGGAGACGGAAGGCGCGCCGATACCACCAGGCGTGGCGCGAGAGGGCCTCCGGGATGTGGAGGTTGTTGAAGCCGGCGACCGGATCGGGCAGATGTCCCTGGTCCACGAGTGAGGACAGCACGGTCCCGGGGACGGTCGCGGGCAGCCAGCTGCTGGTGTCCGCCGACGGCCCAGACAGCGCGGCGCCGTCGCCGCCGGCCCAGTCGTCCATGGTCAGGTCCCAGCCGGACTCCAACGGGACGGTGCCGTCCTCGGAGATCTCGAGAGCCGGAGGGGTCCGGTGGTGGGTGCCCCAGTCGGTCCAGCCGGTGGCGTCGGGTCGGGCGGTGTGGCAGCTGCCGTACACCTGAAGGCCGTTGAGGCCCAGCGGGTTGGCGTTGGAGCGCTTGTGCACGGTCATCCGCACCCAACGGGCCGTCACGGGCTTCGCCAGTGTGATCTCCACGACCCCGCCCTTACCGGAGTCGGTTCGGTGTACGGCCGTCCACGCCGTGTGGTCCCGAGAGGTCTCGATGACGAAGTCGACCGCGCAACTGGACAGGATCTCCTGCCCCGTCGTGTTGTCCCGCGGGTTGCCGCCAGGGGCGTCGACGTAGGGCGGGTCGCTCGCCGTCGCCTCGAAGGTGAGGCGGAGCGACTCGACCTCGCACGGCGCCTGGAGGTCGACGGATATCCACTGGGGGTCGCCGGGCGCGGCGCGCCAACCCGTGCCGCGCACTCCGACGAAGTCGACGTTGTCGACCACGAATGCACCGGGTGTGGGGGCGTAGTCGGTGGAGGACACCGAGACGGGGCGGTGGGCGGCGAGTTCGCCGGGCGCGGCGGGCCGGTTCGGCTGGCCGGATTCGGCCGCGAATCCGTCGGCGGGCAGGGCCATGCCGAGCCCGAAGCCCGCGAGCAGGGTGGAGCCGGCGGAGAGGACGGTGCGACGGGACGGCCGGGGCGACTGATCAGACATCAAATATGGCTCCGATCAGGGAAGTTCGGGGATCGAGGAGGCTTGTGCCGCGCCGGAGGACAACGTTGCCATAGCGGCTCTGACAACGTTGCCGAACACTGCACCCCGGGACAGGGGCTGTCAAGGATTCCGGCGTGACCGCGAGAGGTCTCTGAATAAATTAGTAATAAATATTGACAGGGTTTCGGCCGCGCGCCACAGTCTTCGCCGTGACGCCGACGGCCCCCGTTGCAGCGCGGCCCGCGTCACGTCCTCCTGCTTCCCAACCCTCGGGAGAGGCAAGTGACTTCACACCCGCAGGCCCGCACCTCCGCAGGTCTCAGACGTACGCGCCGTGCCACGACGGCCGCGATCGCGACGGTCCTCGCCGTGACCGTGGCCCCCACCGCCACGGCCCGGACCGCCGTCGACCAGGGCGCGCCCGAGTACTACGACAGTGGTCTCGCGCCGACGCCCTACATGGGCTGGAACACGTACTACGGGCTGGGCGCGCCCACGGAGAAGGAGGTACGCGCCGTCGCCGACAAGCTGGTCGGCAGCGGTCTGCGCGACAGCGGCTACAACATCGTGTGGCTCGACGGCGGCTGGCAGGCCGACAACCCCCGTGACGTACAGGGGCGGTTGGTCGCCAACCCGGACCGCTTCCCCTCCGGCATCCCGGCGCTTGTGTCGTACCTGCACAAACGCGGTCTGCGGGCGGGCATCTACACCGATGCGGGCGCCTACGACGGCGGCAAGAGCTGCGGCCTGGGAAGCCGCGGCCACTACACCGAGGACGCACGGCAGTTCGCCGACTGGAAGATCGACGCGATCAAGGTCGACTTCCTGTGCGGGATCGGGGCGAAGCTCGATCCGGGGCCCGCGTTCAAGGAGTTCAGCGACGCGGTCGCCAAGTCCGGCCGCCGGATGCTGCTGAATCTGTGCAACCCGCTCACCGACGACTGGGGCCTGCCGCACACGCCCGAGCAGGACGCGCACAACACGTACGTCTACGCCCCGACGATCGCCGACTCCTGGCGCACCGGCACCGACATCGCCTGGGGCACCCCGAGCCCCGGCCAGTGGCCCAACGTGCTGCGCAACATGGACGCCAACGCCTGGCATCCCGAGGCGCAGGGGCCGGGGCGCTACAACGACCCGGACTACCTCATCCCCATGCGCCGCATGACCGACGGGTCGTACGAACTCACGCAGGAGGAGTCCACCACCCAGTTCGTGATGTGGGCCGAGATGGGCTCGCCGCTCATGCTCGGCTCCGACCCGCGGACCCTGTCCGACTCGATGATCGGCACGCTCCGCAACCCCGAGATCATCGCCGTCGACCAGGACCCGCTCGCCGTCCAGGGCGTACGGGTGGCGACGGACTCGGTCGGCGACGCGTACAGCAAGGTCCTCCAGGGGCACGGTCGGCGCGCGGTCGTCCTGCTCAACCGCTCCGACCAGCCCGCCGAGCGCACGGTGAGGTTCGCCGATGTCGGGCTCGATGGGCCGGTCCAGGTCCGCGACCTGCGGGAACGTGCCGACCGGGGCAGACATACGGGGTCGTACACCGTGGAAGTTCCCGCGCACGGGACCGCGTTCCTGAGGCTGACCGGGGCGGATGCCGTCCCCGGTACGAGTCTGGGCGAGAAGGCCACGGCGAGTCCGGCCGTCGTGCGCGACGGCGACACGCTGACCACCTTCCTGCGGGGCCCGCACGGCTCGCTCGTCCAGCAGGCCGACGGCACGACGAGGGACCTCGGCGGTCCCGCACAGGGCGGGATCCTGGGGCAGCCCGCCGCCTACGCCTCGGCGGGCGGCCGGATCGACGTCTTCGTGCGCGGCGCGGACTCCCGGGCGTACCGGCGGGTCTTCGCCGACGGGCGCTGGGGTCAATGGGAGAGTCTGGGCGGGCAGTTGACCGACGCGCCGTCCGTGGCCTTCACCGACCTCGCGCACTGGACGCTGTTCGCGCGCGGTGCCGACGGGCGGATCGTGCAGCGCGGGCAGGCGTCCGGCTGGTCGTCGCTCGGCGCGCCGGGCGATCGCCCGACGTACGGCAGGCCATCCGCCGTCGTCGACGGTCAGGGACGCGTCCATGTGGCCGTACGCACCGCGGCGGACGACGTATGGACGCGGACGCGTCAGGCGTCGGGGGAGTGGTCGGCATGGAGCTCGCTCGGCGGGACCGTCAGCGGCAGTCCGACGCTGGTCGCCGTGGGAGACGGCGTGGTGCTGTACGCGCGAGCCGCCGACTACACGCTCTGGCAGCAGCGCTACGGGGACGGTGCCTGGCAGGGCTGGACCAAGCGGCAGGAGTTCCCCAGTGCCGCCTTCGACGGTGCGCTGGGCGCGGCGGCCGGGCCGGAGGGAACGGTCGACGCCGTGTTCCGTGGCGTTGACGGCTACGTGTACCGAACCCAGTTCAAATAAATTAGTAATTATTCTTGACGTGGTCGGAGTGCCACGCGAATCTGGATCCGCCGCGAGCGGGGCCCCGGCCGTCAGGAGGGCCGGCCCCGCCGCGCGGAGCCACAGGGAGTCCTCCATGACGAACCATCAGCCCAGTCGACGCCGGTTCCTCGCCGGAGTGGGTGCCGCAGGGACGGCGGCACTGCTCAGCGGCTGTGTCACCTCCACCTCCTCCGGCAAGAGCTCCTCCAAAGGCGCGGTGACCCTCCAGTCCAACCTCTCCGCCCCGCAGGCCAAGGCCGCGATGCAGGACATCGTCGCCGCCTACGGGAAGAAGGGGTCCGGGCACGCCAGCCTCAACACGGTCGCCGCGGAGACCTTCCGCACCCAGCTGCCGACGTATCTGACCTCCGCCAACCCGCCGGACGTGTACACCTGGTACCCCGGCTCGGTGGCGGATGCCTACGCGAAGAAGAACCTGCTGCTCGACCTCGACGACGTCTGGGCCTCGCCCGACCTGAAGCGATACTCCAAGGCGCTGCACACGCTGTGCACCGCGAGCTCGGGCAAGAAGGTCTTCGTCCCCAGCACCTACTACTGGTGGGGCATGTTCTACCGGAAGTCGAACTTCGCCAAGTGGGGCGTGAGCGAGCCGAAGAGCTGGGACGACTTTCTCGACCTGTGCGACAAGCTCAAGAGCAAGGGCGTCGCCCCCATAGGCCTCGGCGCGGGCGGCAACACGCCCTGGGTGGCCTCGGCCTGGTTCGACTACCTCGACATCCGGATCAACGGTGCCGACTACCACCGTCAACTCCTTGCCGGAAAGCACCGCTTCGACGACCCCGAGGTACGCAAGGTCTTCGACCGCTGGCAGGAGGTGCTGCCCTACTTCGACCCGGACGGCACCGCTGTCGCCTTCCAGGACGCCACGACCTCGCTGCTCAACGGCCGTAGCGGCATGATGCTGATCGGCACCTTCTTCGCCGACGCCGCCCCCAAGGACGCCCTCGACGACATCGACTTCTTCCGTTTCCCCGTCATCGATCCGAAGGTCCCGCTCGCCGAGGAAGCGCCCACCGACGGCTACTTCGCCAGCGCCCGCACCGGCCGCCACGACCAGGTCGTCGACCTGATGCGCTACCTCGCCACGGCCGAGGCCCAGGAGATCTACATCAAGGGATCCTCGGGCACCGTCCTGCCGTGCCACCCCGACGCCAAGGACGCCGGAACCGCCCTGGTGAAGAAGGGCCGCAAGCACATCGAGGAGGCCGTCGAGATCACCCAGTTCTTCAACCGCGACTCCAGCGACGCCCTTCAGCCCACCGCGGACACCGCGCTGACCAAGTTCCTGGCCAAGCCGAAGTCCATCGGCTCCATCCTCACCGACTGGCAGCGCGACGCCGAGAAGATCTGGCAGGCCTGACGTGGCCGTCCTGACCGCCGCCGAACGAAAGACCCCGGCCCCGCCGCGCCCTCGCGGCAAGCGGGTCCGGGGTCCGGGGCGCACACCCCCGCTGGTGCTCGCCTTCGTCCTCGTGCCGCTGCTCGCCGAGGCACTGTGGGTGTTCTGGCCCGCGCTGCAGGGCTTCTACCTGGCGCTCACTCAGTGGGACGGCGTCTCGGCGCCGAAGTTCATCGGCCTGGACAACTTCCGGGAGATGGCCCACGACGACACCTTCCGCAGCGCGGCCGGCCACACCGTGCTGTGGCTGCTCGTGTTCGGCGGCCTGTCCGCGCTCCTCGGCCTGGCCGCCGCGCTGCTGCTCCAGCAGGAACGGCGCGGCGTCGGCTTCTACCGGGCCGCCCTCTTCCTGCCCGTCGTCTTCTCCCTGGTCGCCACCGCCCTCGTCTGGCAGGCGATCTACCAGCCCGACGGGGTCCTCAACCAACTCCTGGAATCGGTGGGCCTCGACAGCCTGCGCCACGCATGGCTCGCCGACCAGGACACCGCCCTGTACGCCGTGATCGTGCCCGCGCTGTGGCGGCAGATCGGCTACGTCATGGTCCTCTACCTCGCCGGCCTCAAGGGCATCGACCCGGCCCTGTACGAGGCGGCCAAGGTCGACGGCGCAGGAGCGTGGCAGCGCTTCCGCCACGTCACCCTGCCCCAGCTGCGCAGCGTCAACGCCGTCGTCCTGTCCGTCATCGTCATCGACTCGCTGCGCTCCTTCGACGTCGTGTGGTCGCTGACCCGCGGCGGCCCCTACCACTCGTCCGAGCTGCTGAGCACGTACATGTACTCCACCGCCTTCCAGTCCCTGCGGCTCGGCTACGGCTCCGCCTTGGCCGTCGTCATCTTCGTCCTCGCCTTCGGCGTCATCTGCTCCTACCTCGTCCGAGCGTTCCGGGAGGCCGACTGATGTCCGCCACGTCCACGGCACTGCGCCGCAAACGAGCCGCGACCGCGGGATTCCACCTGGGCGCCGGCACCCTGGCCGTCCTGTGGCTGCTGCCCATCGCCCTCGTCCTGGTGACCAGCCTGCGCTCCTTCGACGACATTGCCGCGCACGGCCTGGGCAGTTGGCCCCGCTCCTTCACTCTCGGCAACTTCCGCCAGGCCTGGGTCGACGGCGGCCAGCAGCGGGCCCTGATCAACAGCCTGGTCGTCACCGTGCCGTGCGTCCTGGTGACGCTGGCCCTGGCCGCCATGGCCGCGTTCGCTCTCAGCCGCTACGAACTGCCCTTCCGCCGCTTCCTGTTGCTGCTCATGCTCGGCGGCAACCTGCTGCCGCCGCAGATCCTGCTCATCCCGGTCTCCAAGCTGAGCGAGCTGATGGGCATCTTCGACACCCTGCCGGCCCTCATCGGCGTGCAGATCGGCTTCGGTGTCGGCTTCTACGTCTTCGTCCTGCACGGCTTCATGCGCGCCATTCCGCCCGAGATCCAGCAGGCGGCGGTCGTCGACGGCGCAGGTCCCGGGCAGGTCTTCTGGCGGATCATCCTCCCGCTGACCCGCCCCGCGCTCGCCGCGCTCAGCGCGCTGTCCTTCACCTGGATCTTCAACGACCTGCTCTGGGCGATCACCGTGCTGCGCAGCGACACCAAGATGCCGATCACCGCCGCCCTCATCGGGCTCCAGGGGCAGTACGTGTCGATGTGGAACGTGATCGCCGCCGGGTCGGTCATCGCGGCCGCGCCCACCGTGGCCGTGTTCCTGCGGTTCCAGCGGCACTTCGTGGCGGGCCTCAACCTGGGAGCGGTGAAGTGACGTCGTACCGGCGCTGGACCCTGCGTACCGAGAACACCAGCTACACCGTCCGCCTCTCCCCGGACGACCGGTGGGCCGAACTCGACGCCTGGGGACCGCTCGGGGCCGAAGACGGCCCGTCCGCCCTGGACTGGTCGAGACGCACCCACTTCATCACCCCCGCGGATGCCGCGCCCGCCGAATATCTCCCCTACGGGCTGCGCCCGTTCACCGGCGCGGACCTCGTGGCGGCACGCCCGGGCGCGGAGCGCGGCGTGTGGTGGGACTTCGACGGCGCGGAGGAAGCAGCGGGTGCCCTGCGGCTCGCCTTCACCGACGACGTCCTGGGACTGCGCACCGTCCTGTGCTACGCGACCGTACCGGGCACAGACGTCGTCCTGCGCTGGACCGAACTCATCTGCACGGGAGACGAGGAACTGCGCCTGGAGCGGCTCGACTCGGCGGCCGTGAACATCCCCGTCACCGCCGGCGCACGGCTGACGTACCTCACCGGTCAGTGGTCGCAGGAGTTCCAGCACACCCAACTCCACCTGAGCCGGGGCACGTTCACCATGGGCAGCCTCCAGGGTGTGCCCGGACACGCGTACGCGCCGTGGCTCGCCGTGCAGGACGGGGATGCGCCGGCCGCCTACGGAGTCGCCCTGGAATGGCCCGGCAACTGGCACATCACCGCGCAGGCCGAACCCGGCGGTATTGTCCGCGTCCGCGCCGGCCGGGTCCCGCACGAGGGCGCGGTCCTCCTCGCTCCCGGCGAGACCCTCACCACCCCCCGTCTCGCCTGCGCGTTCAGCCCTGACGGGCTGGAGGGACTGGCGCGGGTCTGGCACCGCTACGAGCGCCGTCTGGCGGGTGAGCGGCTGCACCGCCTCCGCAAGGTCCTCTACAACTCCTGGGAGGCCACCGGCTTCGACGTCGACGCGGCGGGCCAGCTGGAGCTGGCCAAGACAGCCGCGGACATCGGGGTCGAACTGTTCGTCGTGGACGACGGCTGGTTCACCGGCCGCGCCGACGACACCGGGGGACTGGGCGACTGGTACCCGGACCCGGCGGCCTTCCCCCAGGGCTTCGGCCGGTTCGTCGAGGACGTACGCGCCCTGGGCCTCGACTTCGGCCTGTGGGTCGAGCCGGAAGCCGTCAGCCCGGGCAGCCGCCTGTACGCCGAGCACCCCGACTGGGTCTACCGGATCGACGAGCGCCCGGCCCGCCTGGTCCGCAACCAGCTGCTGATGGACCTGGGCCGCCCCGACGTCCAGGACTTCGTCATCAGCACGCTCGACCGGCTGCTGACCGCGTACGACATCGGCTACCTGAAGTGGGACATGAACCGGCCGCCCACCGAACGCGGCCGTCCGGGCACGGATCGCGCCGACCGGCTCGACCTGGACGCCCGGCACGTCGCCGGATATCTGCGCGTCCTGGACCACCTGCGCGCCGCCCACCCTGCCGTCACCGTCGAGGGCTGCGCGGGCGGCGGCGGGCGCATCGACCACGCGACCCTCGCGCGGACCGATGTCGTCTGGCCCAGCGACAACACCGCCCCCCTGGACCGGCTGTCCATCCAGTACGGCTTCCTGCACGCCCACGCCCCGCACGTCATGAGCTCCTGGGTCACCGACGCCCCCGGAGTGTTCGACCCACGCCCTCGCAGTCTCGCCTTCCGTTTCGTGAGCGCCATGTGCGGCGTGCTCGGCATCGGCGCCGACCTGCGTGCCTGGACCGGAGAACAGCAAGCCGAGGCCGCCCGGTGGATCGCCCGCTACAAGGAGGTGCGTCAGATCATCCACGGGGGCGAGGCCCGGCTGCTCGGCACCCCCGAAGACTCCACCTGCGGTGTGCAGTACGACGCCCCGGACGCGGGCCGCACGGTCGTCGCCGCGCTCAGCACGGGACGCCTCGACGGCGCTCCACTCGTACCCGGCCGTGCCGACCGGCTCCGGCTGCGAGGCCTGGACCCCGATGCCCGCTACCGCGACAACGCCACGGGAACGACGTACAGCGGAGCCCATCTGCTCCACTACGGGGTGCCTTTCACCTGGAGCGCCGGCCACGACGCCGAACTGGTGGTGCTGACACGGCAGTAAAGCCCGGTCCGGCATATGTTGCCCAGCACGGCAGACCAGCAGTTCCGTTCCCACCAAGGAGTCGAACCCCACGATGGACCAGTCCGCACGACGGTACGGTGCCCGCTTCACCGGCCGCACGGCCGTGGTCACCGGCGCCGCCTCCGGGATCGGAGCCGCCACGGCCGAACGCCTCGCCCTGGAGGGAGCCGCCGTCGTGCTCGCCGACGTCGCCGAGGAGCGCGGCGAAGCCGTGGCCGAGCAGATCACCAAGGCGGGCGGCCTCGCCCGGTTCGTCGGAGCCGACGTCGCCGCGCAGGACGACTGGACACGGATCGTGGCCGCCGCCCACGACTTCGGACCTGTGGACGTCCTCGTCAGCAACGCCTACACCGTCGACGTCACCCCGGCTCACGAGATGTCCCTCGCCTCGTGGCAGCGGCAGTTGGCCGTCAACGTGACCGGCAGCTTCCTCGGCTTCCAGGCGGTCGTACCCGATCTGCGGGACCGCTCGGGGGCGGTGGTGCTGACCTCGTCCGTCCACGCCTACAAGGGTATCCCCGGACATCCCGCCTACGCGGCCTCCAAGGGCGCCCTGCTGTCCCTGTGCGGTCAACTCGCCGTCGAATACGGTCCCGAGGTACGCGTCAACGCCGTCGTGCCCGGGCCGATCCTGACCGCCGCCTGGGACAGGGTGCGCCCTGAGGACCGGGAGCGCAGCATCGCCGAGACCGCGGCCGCCCGCTTCGGCACCCCCGAGGAGGTGGCCGCGGCCATCGCGTTCCTCGCCGCCGACGAAGCCTCCTACATCACCGGGACGAGTCTCGTCGTGGACGGCGGCTGGAGCGTCGTCAAGGCCTCCGCATGACCACGCTCACCTCCGAAGCAGAAAGGCTGTACGACATGACGCCCTACGCCCGTCGCGGCGTGCACGGTCAGACCGTGGAAGCCCTCGCCCGCCGTATCCTCAGCGGCGAGATCCCCGAGGGCGCCACACTCGACCTGGTGGCATTGCAGAGCGAGCTGGACGTGAGCCTCACCGCCCTGCGCGAGTCCCTCAAAGTGCTCGCCGCCAAGGGGATGGTCGACGCCCGCCAGAAGCGCGGCACCTTCGTACGGGCCCGGGCCGACTGGAACCTGCTCGACGTCGACGTACTGCGCTGGCAGTTCGAGGGCGGTCGCACCACCGACGCCGACCGCGCGCTGCTGCAGAACCTCGCCGAAGTGCGCGCCATCATCGAACCGGCCGCCGTGCGCCTCGCCGCCGAACGGCGCACCGACGCCGACCTCGCCGCCCTCGACAAGGCCCTGGAGGCGATGGGAGAGCAGGGCAGCGACGCGGCACACGCCGTCGAAGCGGACCTCGCCTTCCACCGCGCCCTGCTCGCCGCCACCCACAACGAACTCCTCGAACGCATGGAGATGGTGATCGAGTCGGGCCTGGCCCACCGCGACCGCATCGTGCACAGCCACCCGCACAGCGAGGACCCCGTACCGGCCCACCACGCCGTCCTGGACGCCGTACGGGAGCAGAACCCGCAGGCGGCCGAGGCCGCGATGCGTGCCCTGCTCGACCAGGCCGGCCGCGATCTGGACCGCATCGGCGGCTCCGACGAGACGGAAGGCTCGCGCGCTCAGTGAAGATCACTCGCATCGAAACCTTTCTCGTCCCGCCACGCTGGCTGTTCTGCCGCATCGAGACCGACGACGGCGTGGTCGGCTGGGGTGAACCGGTCGTCGAGGGACGCGCCGAGGTGGTCCGCGCCGCCGTGGACGTCTTGTCCGAATACCTCGTCGGCCAGGACCCGCTGCGCATCCAGGACCACTGGCAAGTACTCACCAAGGGCGGCTTCTATCGCGGCGGCCCCGTCCTGTCCAGTGCCGTCGCCGGCCTCGACCAGGCCCTGTGGGACATCGCGGGAAAGACGTACGGCGCCCCGGTGCACGCCCTGCTGGGCGGCCCCGTGCGCGACCGGGTCCGGGTCTACGCCTGGGTCGGCGGTGACGAACCCGCCGAGCTCACCGAGCAGATATCCGCCCAGGTGGAGGCCGGTTTCACCGCCGTCAAGATGAACGGTGCCGGGGCCACATCGCCGGTGGTCACCGCGGCCGAGACCGCGGCGGTCGTCGCGCGCGTGACAGCCGCCCGCGAGGTCCTCGGCCCCGACCGCGACGTCGCCGTCGACTTCCACGGCCGCTTCACGGCCGCCAGCGCCCGCCGGGTCCTGGCCGAACTCGCCTGTCTGCACCCGCTGTTCGTCGAGGAACCCGTCGTACCTGAACAAGGGCACCTGCTGCCCGGCCTTGTCGCGGCGACCGACGTACCGCTCGCCACCGGCGAGCGGCTCTACGGGC
Organism: Streptomyces sp. NPDC029292; assembly: GCF_055569295.1. NCBI lineage: Bacteria > Bacillati > Actinomycetota > Actinomycetes > Kitasatosporales > Streptomycetaceae > Streptomyces > Streptomyces sp. NPDC029292. The sequence goes on along the minus strand of NZ_JBVHXR010000001.1, from coordinate 790,010 downwards.
GCAGCGATTTCCTGCCCGTCCTCGCCGCGGGCATCGCCGTCGCCCAGCCGGACCTGTCCCACGCCGGCGGTATCTCCGAGGTGCACCGCATCGCGTCGCTCGCCGAGACCTACGGCGCCCTCCTCGCCCCGCACTGCCCCCTCGGCCCGATCGCCCTGGCGGCCAGTCTCCAGATCGCGTTCGCGACACCGAACTTCCTGATCCAGGAGCAGAGCCGAGGCATCCACTACAACAAGGACGCCGACCTGCTCTCCTACCTTGTCGACCCCGAACCGTTCCGGTTCGTGGACGGGCACGCACCTCGCGGCGAGGCACCCGGCCTGGGCATCACCGTGGACGAGGCGGCCGTACGCGCGGCCGACCGCACCGGTCACGCCTGGCGCAACCCGGTGTGGCGGCATGCCGACGGCTCCTTCACGGAGTGGTGACGGTGCCCATGGACATCGTCACCGATCCTGCGCACGGCGGTCGGTGGACATCGCTGCGGGCAGCAGACCGCGAGTGGCTGTGGAGGCGCGAGGCCCCAGGACGCGAGAGCGTGTCCCCCGGCGACGTGTTCGTGGATGCGGGAGGCCTGGAGGAATGCGTCCCCACCGTGCGGGGTGCTCCCGACCACGGTGAAGCCTGGTCACGGCCTTGGACGCGTGACGAGCACGGCACGGAAACCGTGCGCGGGAGCCGGTTCGTTCTGACGCGCGCGATGCGGCCCACGGCCGACGGCGCCGAGGCCGACTACCTCCTGACCGCCGACCCGGGCTTCCGCTTCGTCTGGGCCGCCCACGCGCTGCTCGACCTGTCCGAGCACGCTGCCCTGCACGCCCGCGCGGGAGCGAGCACCCGTCTCTTCCCGGAAGCGGCCACGCTGCTGGGCCGGCCATGGCCGACGGGCGCCCCCTGGGTGGAGGGAAGCTGGCCCACCCCCTGCGGACTGAGCCTGGACCGGTTCGGCCCCGACGACGGCACCGCGGTCGGAGCCGTCGTGGACGTATCACGCTGCTGCGTCCACGACCACGAGGACCGCCTCGCGCTGACTCTCGAAGCCGACGGGCAGCCCATGTCGATCGGCCTGTGGCGCAACCTCGGCGGCTTTCCCGCTGAACGCCCTTATCGCAGTACGGGAGTTGAGCCGATGCTCGGCCGGGTCTTCGACCTCGCCGAGGCGGGCCCCGGTGACGCCGCCTGCGTGCCGTCGTCCGGCGAAGTCCGCTGGCGGCTGACGCTGACCGCGGACTGCCGCTGCCCCTGAACCGGCCTGCGAGACAAGGAGACTCGTCCATGGATCTTCGAGCGGCCCTGGCCGCCCACCGCCTGGTCGCGATCATTCGCGGCTCCGACGCCGACGCCGCGCTGCGCACTGTGCTGACCCTGGCCGACGCGGGCATCGAGCTGATCGAGGTTTCGCTGACCGGAAAGGACGCCCTGTCCGTCATCGAGCGGGCGCGACGGGACCTCGGCCCCGACCGGCCCCTCGGCGTCGGCACCGTCCTGACCGCCGCCGATGCCCGGGCTGCCCACCTGGCCGGGGCGGACTTCGCCGTCACCCCCGCACTGGGAGACGGCGCCGAGGCCGCACGCGAACTGGGCATGCCCGTCCTGGCCGGCGTCATGACTCCGACCGAGATCCTGAGCGCACGCGCCCTCGGTGCCGCCGCGCTGAAGATCTTCCCCGCTGCCCAGGCCGGCGGCCCCGCCTACCTCAGGGCCCTGCGCGGACCGTTCCCGCATGAGCCGTTCGTCCCGGTGGGCGGCATCGACGAACGGGCCGCCCGCGCCTATCTGGCCGCAGGAGCAACCGCCGTCGGGATCGGCTCACCGCTTGTCGACGACGCCGCCGACGGCGGCAGCCTGACCGACCTCCGTGCCCGTGCCCGCGCCTTTCGAGCCGCCGTACAGGAGGTCACGCAGTGATCGAAGCCCTCCGTCCCGACCGACTGGAACTCGGCGAGGGCATCCGCTGGACGGAGCGCGGCATCGTGCTCGTGGACATTCTCGCGGGCCGGCTGCTGAGCGCCCCCGACGATCCTGCAGCGCCCTTGAGGGAACTGGCTCAACTGCCGGAACCTCTGGGAGCGGTGGCGCCCGTGGCCGACCGTCCGGGCACCTGGATCGCCGCGGCCGGGACGGGGATCTGCCTGCTCGCCCCCGACGGCTGCACGACGTGGCTGGCGCGCCCCGAGGCGGCGGCTCCGCTGCCCATGCGCATGAACGACGCCACTGCCGATCCCGCCGGCCGGTTCTGGGCGGGCAGCATGGCCTACGAGGCGGACGAGGGCGTCGGCGCGCTCTACCGGGTGGACCACGACGGCACGGTGGTCCGGGTCCTTGACGGCATCACGGTGCCGAACGGGCCCGCGTTCACGGCCGACGGCCGCACCATGTTCCTGGCCGACAGTGCGCGGGGGATCATCCGGCGCTTCCCGGTCGACCCGGTGACCGCCCACCTCGGCGCACCGGAGGCGTTTGTCACCGTGGACGAGGGCAGCCCCGACGGCATGGTGGTCGATGTCGAAGGAGCCCTCTGGGTCGCCGTGTGGGGCACGGGAGAGGTACGCCGGTATCTGCCGGACGGCCGACTCGACCGCACCGTGAAGCTGCCGGCGAGTCAGCCCGCCGGTGTGTGCCTCGAACACGACATCCTCCACGTCACCACCGCCCGCGTAGGTCTGGCCGCACCTGGCCCGCACGATGGCGCACTCTTCGCCGTGCCGGTCGACGTACCGGGGACACCCGCGCCCGCATACAGGCTCGACACCCCCGGGCGGCTGCGGTCGACGGTTGCGGCGGAGTCGGCATGAACCTTCCCTGGCTTCCCCTCACCGGAGCGGTCGTGTGCATCGGCGAGACGATGGCAGCCCTGGCCCCCGACCCGCCCCGGCCTGTGCAGGACGCCGAGGCTCTGCACCTGTCGGTTGCCGGAGCCGAGTCGAACGTCGCCATGTACCTGGCGGACCACGGCATCCCCGTCGCCTGGCTCTCGGCCCTCGGGGATGACGCACTGGGACTCCGCGTCCGGGCTGCCGTCGCGGCGGCCGGAGTTGACGTCTCGCACGTGCGTACCGACCCCCACCGCCCCACGGGCCTTCTCGTGAAGAACCCGCTCTCCGCCGGTACCCGCGTCCACTATTACCGGAGCAATTCGGCAGCCTCCGCCCTCGGTCCCGAACTCCTGGAGCAGGAACCGGTGCGCACGGCCTCCGTACTTCACTTCACCGGCATCACACCGGCACTGTCCTCGTCCTGTCGGCGCCTGGTGACGCGTGCCCTCGCCGTTCCCGTCGGCGAGCGGCCGTATGCGGTCAGCTTCGACGTCAATCACCGCGCCGCGTTGTGGCCGCCCGACACGGCTCCAGCCATGCTGCGTGAGCTGGCGGATCAGGCGGACATCGTCTTTGTCGGTCTCGATGAGGCGCAGGACCTGTGGGGCACGAGACTGACGGCCACGGGCATCCGTGAGCTGCTCCCGCATCCGCGGATCCTGGTGGTCAAGGACGGGGCCTGCGCCGCGTCCGCTCTCACCGTGGACGGCATCTGGACGGTGCCGGCACTGCGGACGACGGTCGTGGAACCGGTCGGCGCCGGTGACGCTTTCGCGGCCGGCTTTCTCGCGGGCCTGGTACGAGGGGTGACCATGACGCAAGCCCTCCGGCTGGGTCACGTCACCGCCGTGTCCGCTCTCAAAGTGATGGGGGACCACGGCGCCCTGCCCGGGACTCAAGAGAGGGAACGGCTTCTCCATATCCCGGCGCAGGAGTGGGAAGCGCTGGATGCCGACCATCTCTGGGGGAGTTTCTGAGAATTGGAGAACACGAGGGGGTGCCGACGTTGTGATCAGGCACCTTGCCGGGAGGCGGAGGTCGGCTGTTGAGTTGTCGCGGTGGGTGAAGCCGGATGTGGCCCTCTGCGCCGCTATCGGCGCAGGAGGGGCGTAGTCATGCAGCCGGTGCCGCGCTGTTTCTTCTTGCTCCTGAACCAGGCGCTGTGGACGGGCGAGTGCCGAGGCCGGCGCGTTCAGCTGTTCGGACACCGGGCCGAGGGTGATCAGGCCGCTTCCGGCGCCGGCGAGTTCGGAGGAAGCCGGCTCCAGTTGTGTGTATGCGCGCTGCATCACCGTGTGGTCGCCCACACGGATCGCCGCCTGCGCGAGAAGACACCGGAGTGCCTCGAACATCAGGTCGCGCGGCGGGGAAGCGATGTCCCGCAGTGCGTGGCGGGCATCGTCGTCGTGTCCTGCGGATACGAGCAGGATGGGATGCACCCAGGGTTCGTAGGGGGCCCCAATCGGTGTGCCTGTCCATCCCGCTGATGAGCGCCGGTTGGCTGTGGCGGACGTGGAGACTCAGCCGGGCCAGGGGCAGCAGGCCGCGTTGCAGCCCCGGCATACCGGCCCCGTCCAAGCAGTCGGCAGCCTCTTCGTACGCGGCTTCGGCCGCCCGCAGGGGCTGCGTCATGGAGGCGCGCAATGCTTGGTACCACGTGGTGAAGACGGACACGAGCGGTAGTTCGTGTCGTTCGGACAGCGTGTTCGCAGCCTTGGCGTGCCGGTCGGCTCCGGAGAAGTCGGCGAGGGCACATCGTGACTGAAGGCGAATGAGGTGGCCCAGTACCTCGTACGTGACACCGGCTGCTCGGGGATCGGCTTGTCGCGTACGCCCTGCGGAGAAGGAGCGGTGGCCACCGGACGGCGACGGATGCCGTACAGCTCGTCGACGACCAGTCCATGCTCACCGCAAGGGAGTTCATGGTGGCCGAACTGGTCGCCGACGGACTGACCAACCGGCATATCGCGGACCGGCTCGGTCTTTCGATACGTACGGTCGCCACGCATCTGGACAAGGTCCGCGACAAGCTGGGCATTCGATCGCGCACGCAGATCGCCTTGTGGGTGGCCGCACGGGCCGAGGACGGGCGCACTTCCCTGCGATGAGTTCCGTCATGGGCTCAAGTGACCCGCTGCAAGAACGCCTTGAATCGCCCCGGCCCAGCGGTCCTCAGGGCTCCAGGACGAGCAGCTGAGCCTCCTCCGGGGACCAGCCGACCGTCACGTCGCCGTCGACCTCGCCCGTCGCGCGCGAGCCCGTGCCGAGTTCGCGCATGACCACGTCCTGGCCGCCCACGTGCAGGCGGTGGCGGATGGTGGCTCCGAGGCTGGTGGACGACAGTACGCGGCCGGAGCCGCGGTTCTCGGTGCGGTCGGAGTCGATGAAGCGCAGATGCTCGGGGCGGATGGAGACCGCGTACGCGTCGCCCTTGGCCCCGCGGTCCCGTACCCGGCCGACTCCCCACGCGCCGAGATCGACGACGGCCTCGCCGTCCTTGCGTTCGAGCACCGTGCAGGGCAGCAGGTTGGTGTCGCCGAGGAAGTTGGCCACCCAGTCGGTACGCGGATGTGCGTACACGTCCTCGGGGGCGCCCTCCTGCACGATCCTGCCGTCGCGCATGACCACGATCCTGTCGGACATGGACATGGCCTCGTCCTGGTCATGGGTGACGAACAGGACGGAGATGCCGAGCGACTGCTGCAGTGTCTTGACCTCGTCCTGCATCTGCTCGCGCAGGCGCTTGTCGAGGGCGGCCATCGGCTCGTCCAGGAGGAGGGCCGCAGGGTTGAACACCAGGGCGCGGGCGAGCGCGACGCGCTGCTGCTGGCCGCCGGACATCTGACGCGGACGCCGGTCGCCGAGCCCGGCCAGACCGACGCGGGCCAGTGCCTCTTCCGCGCGCTTGCGCCGCTCGCCGCGCTGCACCCCTCGCATGCGCAGCGGAAACTCGACGTTCTCGGCGGCGCTCATGTGCGGGAACAGGGCGTAACTCTGAAAGACGACACCGAGGTTGCGGTCCTTGGGAGGCAGCCGGTCCACCGGATTGCCGTCGATCAGCACGGTGCCGGAGGTGAGCTCCTCGAACCCGGCGACCATCATCATCGTCGTGGTCTTGCCCGAACCGCTCGGCCCGAGCAGCGTGACGAACTCACCGGGTTCGACCGACAGATCGAGATCATCGACGGCGGCGACATTCCCGTACATCTTGCGAACGCCCCGCAGCTCGATGGCGCCACGCCGCTCCTGGTGGGGAGTCGAGGCGGATGCCTGCTGTGTGGTCGTGGTCGTGGTCGTCATGGTTCACCCTGCTTGTTCGGGGGTGGTCAAGGGGAGCAGCCGCCCGACGGAGCGGCGGCGGATGGTGAAGCAGACCTGTACGAGCAGACCGAGCGTGGCGACGGTGACGAGCATCGCCGAGGACACGGCGATCTTCGGGGTCAGGTTGTACTGGATGTCGGTGAACATCTTCACCGGCAGCGTCGTCGCGTTCGGGGACTGCAGGAACAGCGCTATGACCGTCTCGTCGATGGACACCGAGAAGGCGAACAGGGCCCCTGCGATGAGCCCCGGCCGGATGACCGGGAGATAGACGAACCGCATGACGGAGAACGCCCCCGCGCCCAGGCTGCTCGCCGAGTGGACCAGCGCCGGGTTCAGCCCGGCGAGACTGGCTCGCACGGTGAGGAAGGCATACGGTACGGCGATCACGGCATGGGCCAGGCCGATCGGCAGGACCGTCCCCACCATGCCGATGGAGATGAAGAACTGGTAGAACGCCAGAGCCAGCACCACCGCGGGCACGATCATCGGCGCGAGCAGTACGCCCGTGACCGCCGCCTTCCCGGGAAACGTACGCCCGTGCAGTGCCACCGCGGCCGTCCCGCCCAGCAATACCGCGATCAGTACGGCGATACCGGCCGCCTGCAGGCTCGCGGACAGCGCCGACATCCACGCCTGGTCGCTGAAGAATCCGGTGACCGCCTCGGTGGACAACCGCTTGGGCGGGAAGGTGATGTAGCGGCTGCCGGTGAACGCCACCGGCAGCACGATCAGCGTCGGCACGACGAGGAAGACGAAGACCGGCACCGAGGCGATCAGCGAGGGCACATGCCGAGGTCTAGTGAGCCTCATATTCGCCTCCTGCGCGAAGGATCCGCTGGTATACCGCGACCAGCACGCTGACGATGACGGTGAGCAGCAGCGCCAGCGCCGACGCACCGGCGAAGTCGGTCAACTGCCTTGCGTAGAAATCGATCTGATTGGCGATCATCATGTCGCCGGGGCCGCCCAGCACGACGGGCGTGATGAAGAAGCCTGTGCTGATGATGAACACGAGCAGACCCGCGGCGGACACCCCCGGGATCGTGAGAGGCAGGATGATCCGGCGGAAGACCGACGCCTCGCCCGCCCCCAGTGACCGGGCCGCCAGTTCGAGCCGGTCGTCGATCGCGGCCAGGGCCGCGAAGATCGGGAAGACGGCGTAGGGCAGCAGGTAGTGCACCATGCCGAGCACGACGGCGAAGCGGTTGTGGAGCAGGGCCAGCGGGGCATCGGTGATACCGAGGCCCTGCAGTGCCGTGTTCACCAGGCCGTTGTCCTGCAGCAGGACCGCCCAGGCGAAGTTCTTCACCAGGACGCCCGTCCAGAAGGGCAGCAGCACCAGAGCGAAGAGGACGACCCGCGCCAGCGGCCCGCGCCGCCAGATCGCCACGGCCAGCAGATAGCCGAGCACGACCGTGGCGAGCGTCGACAGTGCGCTGATCTCGAAGGTGTTCAGCAGCGACCGCGACACCAGCGGGTCCTCCAGCACCCGCTGGTAGGCGTGACCGTGGGTGCTCGCCGCGACGAGCTTGCCGAGAGGCGTCAGGAACAGTACGGCGTCGAAGGCGAGTGCCGGCGCCAGCAGCAGGAACCACATGCCGCGCGGGCGCCGGCGCCGCCGCGGCGCATCAGTGCCGGCGGAAGCGGGTGCCGACGCCGCGGCAGGCGTGACGGTGGACGTCATCAGCTGCCCGCCTGCCACAGCTTGAAGCGCTGCTCGGTCGCCTTGAGGTTCTTGGCCCACCACTCGTCGTCGCGGACCAGGATGGAGTCCGCCAGCTTGGGGCTGGTGGGCAGCGAATCGGCCACCGAGGAAGGCAGCTTGGCGAGCGCCGGGGTGTTGGCCAGGGTCAGGTTGGTGGTCTGGATGAAGTCGGCGCCGGCCGCGGCGTCGTTGCTCATGAAGTCCAGGAGCCGGAAGGCCGCCTCCTTGTTCCTGGCACCCTTGGGGACCACGAAGTAGTCGCCCGCGACGACACTGTTCTGGGCGGTGAAGTTCAGCCTCGCCCCGTCCTTGCGGGCGGCGCTGATCCGGTTGTTGAAGCTTGTCGAGAGCGCGACCTCACCCGAGGTCAGCTGCTGGATCGGCTCCTGGTTGGCCGTGTGGTAGATCAGCCCGTCGCGCCCGGGGTGCTGGGCCAGGTACTTCAGGGCGGCATCGACGTCGAGTGGGTAGATCTTGTCGAACGGCACGCCCGCGGCGAGTCGTGCCGCCTCCAGGATCGAGCTGTCGGACAACTGCGAGTAGACGGAACGCTTGCCCTTGTAGCGCCCCTGGTCCAGGAACTGCTCCCAATTCTTGGGCGCCTGCGCATCGGGAATGTGCTTTTGGTCCCAGGCCATCACGAAAAGGAAGCTGAGGTACTTGATGCCGTAGTCGGCCTTCGCGTAGGACGGCAGCCCCTTGTCGCTGATGACGCCGTAGTCCAGCTTCTCCAACAGCCCCTCGTCGACGGCCTGGAGGTATTCCGGCGCGGTCAACTCCACCAGATCCCACTGGACATCGCCGGACTGCACCTGAGTCTTGAGCCCGGCGAGGCTGGTGTTGGCCAGCAGCGACGAACGCACACCCGACTTCTTCTCGAACGGCTTGAGCAGGGTCTTCGTCAACTGGTCGTTGTACGAGCCGCCGTACGAAGTGACGGTCACCGTGGTGTTCGGCTTGGCCGACGGAGTCGACTTGGTGCTGCACGCGGTGAGCAGACTCCCCGCGAGGGGTGCCGCCAGCGCGGAGGCTCCGGCCGCCCGGAGGATCGACCGGCGGCTCATGCTTCTGTGTGACTGCTCATTCATTGTGGTCATGCCTTTCTTGGAACACGACGGCCCCGCGTCGGAGCACACCGATGACAGGTGTGGGGCGCGGTCGAGACGGGGCGCGGCAGGGATCAGCACCAGAGGGGACAACAGGGGATCTGTGAACTGCGATCTGCGTCATGAGCGAACAGGCCGGAATGCGACCCGAGGAGCCAATAGCCGTCGCCAACGGCCATGGCATTCCGGAACTCGTTCGTATCCGCCATCACGATCAGGCGATCCGCGGAAAAAGGAACGATCCGGTACACGCGGTCTGCGCCAGCCCGGCGACCGCGTGGCGCAACAGTAGGGACATGTCCTCTGCGCGTCAATGAGTGATTTACCGGTGGACGCACCCACGTGCCGCAGACAGATGTCCTCCCGCCCTGCCTCGACGGCACGGCTCCCGGTGGGTGTGCAGATCATCCATAAGGCATCGGGACTATGGATGAATCCGCCACTTCTTGGCTGGTCGGGTGGTGGTTAGCGTCTGTGCCCTGGGACGGGAGACCAGGCCTGGCTTGCCCGGCCTGGTCAGGTCATCCGTTCCGCAGTTGCTGTCCCCCGGCATGGCCCGCAGGTGCGGAAGTCGCCAATTCCGCGCCATTCGGGTCGGCCCCCACACGCCGGCACGACCGGAACGAAGTCTCACGGCCGCCCTCCACCCCCGGGGCGCTGCGTCATAGCCATAGTCATAGCCATAGTCATAGCCGTAGCCATCGTCATCGTCCAGCCAGTCCTGACAGCGCATTCCTGTATCCCTACGATTCCCGAGCCACGAGGAGCACAGAACGTCGTGAGCGAAATCCGTACACTGCGCAATTACATCGACGGTGAATTCGTCGACGCGAAGGACGGTCGCACACTGCCCGTCGTCGACCCCACCACCGGTGAGGTGTACGCGAGTTCACCGCTCTCGGGGGCGGCAGACGTGGACGCGGCGATGGCAGCCGCGGAGACGGCCTTTCCTTTGTGGCGCGACTCCACCCCCAGCACCCGGCAGAAGCTGCTCCTGAAGATCGCGGACGCCGTCGAGGCACGCGCTGAGGAGCTGGTCGAGGCCGAGTGCCGCGACACCGGCAAACCCCGCGCCGTGACCAGGACCGAAGAGATCGCTCCCATGGCCGACCAGTTGCGCTTCTTCGCGGGCGCCGCGCGCCTGCTGGAGGGCAAGTCGGCGGGGGAGTACACGGAGGGCCTGACCTCCATCATCCGGCGGGAGCCGATCGGTGTGTGCGCGCAGGTCGCGCCCTGGAACTACCCGATGATGACGGCGGTGTGGAAGTTCGCACCGGCCATCGCCGCGGGCAACACCGTGGTCCTCAAGCCCTCGGACACCACCCCCGCGTCCACCGTGCTGCTCGCCGGGATCGTCGGTGACGTACTGCGGGAGCTGGATCTGCCCGCCGGTGTGCTCAATGTCGTGTGCGGCGACCGGAACACCGGGCAGCTCATGGTCGAGCACCCGGTTCCGGCGATGGCCGCGATCACCGGTTCCGTACGTGCCGGCATCCAGGTCGCCGAGAGCGCCGCCAAGGATGTCAAGCGCGTCCACCTGGAGCTCGGCGGCAAGGCACCCGTGGTCGTCTTCGACGACGCGGACATCGCGCAGGCCGTCGAGGGCATCACGACGGCGGGCTTCTTCAACGCGGGACAGGACTGCACGGCCGCCACCCGGGTGCTGGTGCACGAGTCCGTCCACGATGAGTTCGTCGCCGCGCTGGCCAAGGCCGCCGCCGACGTCAAGACCGGTGGCATCGACGAGGAGGGGGTGCTCTTCGGCCCGCTCAACAACGTCAACCAGCTCGCCCAGGTGAGCGGTTTCGTCGACCGGCTGCCCCCGCACGCCAAGGTCGAGGCAGGCGGTCACCGCGTCGGTGAGTGCGGCTACTTCTACGCTCCCACCGTCGTCTCCGGCCTCAAGCAGGACGACGAGATCATCCAGAACGAGGTCTTCGGCCCGGTCATCACCGTCCAGTCCTTCACCGACGAGGACCAGGCCGTGGAGTGGGCCAACGGCGTCGACTACGCCCTCGCCTCCTCGGTCTGGACGAAGGACCACGCCCGCGCGATGCGCATGTCGAAGCGCCTCGACTTCGGCTGCGTATGGATCAACACCCACATGATCCTGGTCGCCGAGATGCCGCACGGCGGCTACAAGAAGTCCGGCTACGGCAAGGACCTCTCGGCATACGGCTTCGAGGACTACACCCGCATCAAGCACGTCATGACATCGCTGTGACGGCGGGCTGGTGGGCCCTGCTGCCCGGACCGGCCGCCACCGGTCCCGCATGGTTGCCGTGCCGTCCCGTGCGGGATCGCGCGTCTGTGCCCGCATGGGACAGGGGCGGGCACAGACGCGCGTGACGCGGAGATGCGACTGAAGGGCTACGATCCGGCGCGGTCGGTCACGTCGGAGACCTTCCACCGTTGGTTGGATCCGGAATTCGGCGTCCATGTCGTGACGGCGGCTCCGTCGGTGGTGGCCTGACCGCCGACTTCGAGGAGTCCGCCGGTGGCGGCGTTGACCAGGGTCCAGGTGCCGTCGCCGGTCGTCGACATGATCCACTGGGTGGCCTTGTCGCGGTGGCCGAGGTCCGCCTCCAGCATCGGGGCGCCGTCCCGCACGGCCAGACGCTTTCCTTCGGCGGGGTTGGCGAACACATACCGTTGCCGGTTGCCGGTGTCGCCGCTGATCTGGCGCAGCTGCCACTGCTGTCCCGTGCCGGCCGTGTCCGTGGCCGCGGTCTTGATGACGAGCTTGGTGCCGTCGTCCGCGACGGTGAGCGCCTTGCCGCTCTGGACGCCGGTCAGTTCGTAGGTGTGGCCCTGCCGCAGCAGCGCGGCGTCCTTGGCCACGCCCGACACGCCCTTCACGACGAAGGAGGTCACGGACTGCGCGGGCACGGTGAACGTGGCCTGCCGGCCGGTGACCGCGATCGGGGTCTGCGGTGCGAGCTTGCCCTCGGCGCTCGTCACGACGGGCGTCACGGTCGCATTGCGGGCGATGTGGCCGAACTTGGACAGGTCGATCGTCACCGCGCGGGCGTCGGCGGTGCGGTTGACGTGGACGACGGTCGCCGCGTTGCCCGACTTGGAGACCGCGGCGGCGCTCGAGGCGTCGTCGGTCTTGATCAGACGGTCCCCGGGCTTGATGTAGTGCGTGAAGTTGCGGGCGGTGTCGAACTTCGTGTTCGTGTGGATCGGGCACGTGGCCAGGGTGTCCGCGGAGGTGCAGCTGAAGGGGAGCTGGATGCTGCCCCAGTTGCCGCCCTTTGCCGACTCCCCGCCGGGCTTCATGTTGTCGTAGTCCTCGACGGGCTGCCAGAACACCCAGGCCTTGGGCTCGAGTTCGCGCAGGTCGTCGACCATCTGCTGGGCCAGCCCGAGGCCGGCCCGCATGTCCGTGAAGCTCTGCCCGTCGCCCCAGTCACCCTCGACCTCGCTCATCCACAGCGGCTTGTCCGCCGCCTTGGCCAGGTCCCTCACGCTGGTACGGCCGCCGGTGCCGTAGGTGTGGACGTTCATCTGGCCGACGAGATCACGCACGTCCTGGGGGTTGGTAACTGGTTGCCGGGGAGTGCGTACGAGGTCGAGTTAGCTCGATCGTGTGATCGTCCGGTCGCGGGCTTGCGGGGCCCTGGGCCGATCGGGTTAACGTGATCGTGCGATCTGGGACGCCGGGTACGGCGCCAGTGTGCGGGGCCCCCGCTCCACCAGAGAGATGGCCCGGGGCCTCCTCGTCGCCTCTGGCCGTACCCACCTGGCCAGGTCGCAGGGAGCTGGCCTCCCGGGACCGGACCACGCACTGGATGCGTGTCGCCGCCCCGGGGTTGAGTACGCCGGGGACCTGGGGGTACCTCCCACGCCCTTAAGGCAGTGGGGGAGCGCCCAAGACCGTTCGGGGCGTGCGGCTGAGCGGAATCACTCCTGCTCAGTCTTCAGGAACGGTAGGTGTTCCAGTTCTGCGCGAAGAGGTTCGGGTTGGTCTCGTCCATCGCGGAGATCTCCGTGCCGGTCTTCGCCTTCTTCAGGGCGGGGGCCAGTGCGCGGATCACCTTCTGCTGGAGCTCCGGGCCGATGTGAGCCCCTTCCTGGCGGCCGCCGACGGGCTGGCCGTCGGCTCCCAGGCGCGTACCCCAGTAACCCGTGTTGGGTTCGTTGAACGGGTCGAGGGTGTCGACCTTGATGCCGTGCGCCTTCTCCAGCCGCTTGGTCGCGCCCGCGAGGTAGTCCTTGACGTCGGGGGCGTTGCCGCCGCCTCTGTTGTAGCGGGCGATGTTGAGGGCGAGGCCGTCGTCGCCGAAGAGGAGCTTGGCCAGCTTCTCGCGGATCTCCGCCGGGTAGTTGCCGGTGGCGTTGGCGAACCAGACCAGGCTGGTGCCCCAGCCCTCGAAGCTCTGCTCCTTGTACGAGGGGTCGGGCCGGACGGTGACGGCCGCGGCCGCCGCCGGCGTCGAGGTCTGCGCGTTCGTCGGTGGGGCTGTGACCAGGGCTGCCCCGGTGGCCAGAGCGGTGACTCCGATGGTTCCCAGAAGCCGTCGTGTGCGGGTTCGGCGTGCCAACGTGTGCTCCCAACTCGTCTGTGGTCGCTGCGGTGGCCGTCGTGCCCTGCGGGCACAGGGCACGACGGTGTGCCCCTGGGATCAGGGGGTCAGAGGGCGGGCTGTCGCAGTACGGCGACGTCCCGGGGCGGCAGAACAAGCGCGCCGTCGGTGTCTGCCCGGCCGATCAGGAGTTCCCCGTCGAGGCCGGTCAGCGGCACCGTCTCGTCGGTCCGGTTGACCAGGAACAGGAAGCGGCTGTCGGCGCCGCGGCGCACGATCAGCTCGACGTTTCCCCTCGCGCCGTCGGGCAGTTCACTGTGGACGCCGGCGGGAGCGAGCAGCTTCGGCAGCAGCCCGGTGAGGCCGTCCGCGCCCAGCCGGGTGGAGACGTACGCGGCCGAGCCCCGGCCCACCGTGCGGCGGGTGACGGCGGCGAGGCCGGCGTACGTACCGCTGCGGTAGTGGGCCAGTACCTCCACCTCGGGGTCGGTGACGGTGATCCGGTCGGTCCACAGGGCGCCCGTGGTGGCGCCGTCCAGGTCCAGTTCGACCGTGTCGCCGTCGAGCAGTGGACCGAACTCCTCGATGCGGATGCCGAGCAGATCGCGCAGGGCTCCCGGGTAGCCGCCGAGCCAGATGTGGTCGTTCTCGTCGACGACACCGGAGAAGTACGTGGTGACCAGGTGGCCACCGTGCTCGACGTACCGCGTGAGTTCCTTGGCCAATGCCGCGGGGACCATGTGCAGCACGGGTGCGATCAGGAGTTCGTACCGGTCGAGGTCGGTCTGCGCGGTGACGATGTCGGCCCGTACGCCGAGGGCGAGGAGGGCGGAATACCAGTCGAGCCCCTCCCCGCGGTAGTCCAGGAGGGAGGTCGGGTGGGAGTCCTGCTCGCTCGCCCACCACGATTCCCAGTCGAAGACGATCCCGACCCGGGCCGGCTCACGCTCGGTCCCGGCGACCGGGGCCAGCGTCCGCAGGGTCTGCCCGAGCGCGGTCACCGCGCGGAAGACCTCGCTGTCGGACCCGGCGTGCGGCACCATCGCCGAGTGGTACTTCTCGGCGCCGGCCGCCGACTGCCGCCACTGGAAGAAGCACACGGCGTCGGCGCCGTGCGCGACGTGCAGCAGCGAGTCACGGGCCAGGTCGCCGGGCCGCTTGGCGACGTTGACGGGCTGCCAGTTGACGGCGCTGGTGGAGTGCTCCATGAGGAACCACGGGCGTCCGCCGGAGATGCCGCTGACGAGGTTGGCGGAGAAGGACAGCTCGTCCCGGTCCTGCGGGCCGGGCATGACGTAGTGGTCGTTGGAGACGAAGTCGATCTCACCGGCCCAGTCGGCGTAGTTCATCCCCTTGGTACCGCCCATCACCATGAAATTGGTGGTGACCGGCACCCCGGGCGTGATCTCGCGCAGCATGTCCCGCTCCGCGCGCAGGTACTCCTTCAGCGCGTCGGAGGAGAACCGCTTGAAGTCCAGCTGCTGCGTGGGGTTGGGGTAGGAGGCGGCCAGCCGGGGCGGCAGGATCTGCTCCCAGTCGCTGAGCCGCTGGGACCAAAAGGCCGTGCCCCAGGCGTGGTTGAGGCCGTCGAGGGTGGTGTAGCGGGCGCGCAGCCAGTCGCGGAAGGCGCGGGCCGCGTCGTCGGAGTAGTCGTAGATGTTGTGGCAGCCCAGCTCGTTCGAGATGTGCCAGGCCACCAGCGCGGGATGGTCCGCGTACCGCTCGGCCATCTTCCGCACCAGGCGCAGCGCGTGGTCGCGGAAGACGGGCGAGGTGGGGCGCCAGTGCTGCCGCCCCCCTGGCCACAGCGTCTCGCCGGAGGCGGTCACCGGGAGGATCTCCGGGTGCGCCGTGCTGAGCCAGGGCGGCGGGGAGGCGGTGGCGGTGGCCAGGTCGACCCCGATGCCGCCCGCGTGCAGCAGGTCCATGATCTCGTCGAGCCAGCTGAAGTCCCACTCGTTCTCGGCCGGCTGGATGCGGGCCCAGGAGAAGATCCCCAGGGAGACGATGTTGACGCCGGCCTCGCGCATCAGCCGTACGTCCTCCTCCCACACCTCGCGTGGCCACTGCTCCGGGTTGTAGTCGGCGCCGTAGGCGAGGCGGGGCGTGGGATCACCGTCCGGTCCGTGCCGCAACTGGGACAGGAGGGTGGAGATCATGGTGGTCCTTCCGGTGTACTGCACGGGGGTGGCGCGAGATGCGTGGTCGATTCCGAGCGGCTGCCGCTGAGCGCCTGCTCCTCAGCGGCAGCTTCCGAGCGGTTACTTCTGGACGGTGAAGCCCTGCTCGTTTCCGTACTTGACGGAGGCGTCCTGCCAGCTCTCCAGGCCGGCGGTCAGCTTGGTGCCGGACACGTAGGCCTTGCCGACGGTGTCGTTGAAGATCGAGTTGGCGTAGACCTGGTAGGGCAGGTACGACCAGTCCGAGGCGACGTTCGCGGCCGACTCGGCGAAGATCTTGTTGGCCTTCTGCCCGCCGAAGTACGGGAATTCGGTGTTCTGGAACGCCTCGGACTGGAGGTCCGCGGTGGTCGCCGGGAAGGCGCCCGCCTTCAGGCGCGTCTGCACGCCCGCGCCGGCGTTCGCGTACTCGGCGAAGGCGTAGGCGAGTTCCTTGTTCTTGCCCAGCGTGGGCAGGGCGAGCGAGCTGCCGCCGTTCTCCGCGCTGGCCTTGTCACCCGCGGTCCACGCGGGCAGCGGCGCCGCGCGCCAGTCGCCGGAGGCGTCCTTCACACCGGTGGCGAAGTTGGCCGGCATCCAGGCGCCGGTGGCGAGGGTCGCGATGGTGCCGTTGCCGAGCCCCTTGTACCAGTCGTCGCTCCAGCCGGTGATGGGCGCGAGCAGCTTCTCGTCGAGGAGCTTCTGCCAGACCTCGGTGTACTTCTTGGCACCCGCGTCGGAGAAGTCGATCTTCACCTTGGTGCCGTCGACCGTGTAGGGGCGCGAACCGGCCTGCCACAGCAGGCTGGTGGTCTCACCGGCGTCGCCGGTGTCATTGGCGATGTACGCCTTGGGGTCGGCCTTGTGCAGGTCGCGGGCCGCCGTGAGGTACTCGTCCCAGGTGGTCGGCACCTTGATCTTGTACTTGTCGAAGACCTTCTTGTTGTAGAACAGCGCCATCGGCCCGGAGTCCATGGGCAGGGCGTAGATGTTCTTGGTGCCGGCCTTCACGGCGTTGAGCGGGCCGGGGGAGTACTTGCTCGCGAGCTTGTCGGCGCCGTACGGCGTCAGGTCGTCGAGGCCCTTCGTCAGCGCGTACTGGCCCAGCGCGTAGTACTCGATCTGCGCGACGTCGGGGACGCCCTTCTTCGCGGAGATGGCGTTCTGCAGCGCCTTGTACTGGTCGTTGCCGGTGCCCGCGTTGACGAGATTGACCTTGACGGCGGGGTGTTCCTTCTCGAAGTCGGCCGCGACCTGCTTGAGCGTCGGCTCCCAGGCCCACACCGTGAGGGTGCCGCCCTTCTTCAGGGCCGCGTCGATGTCCTTGGCGGAGACCGGCTTCGAGCTGGAGCTGTTGTCGTCGGAGCCGCCGCAGGCGGTCGCGCCGAGAGCCAGGGCGGAGAGCAGGGCGAGGCCGCGCACAAGGCGGCGAGGGTTCATGTGCATGGACGTGCTTCCACTTCGTCGTGGCCGAAACCGTGCCTGATGAGGGTTGAGGAACTGTGGGGGAGACCGTGCTGTGCGGGGGCTTGAGGGCTATTCCTTGACGCTTCCGGCGGCGAGACCGGACTGCCAGTACTTCTGGAGGAGCAGGAACGCGGCGATCAGCGGCAGAATGGTGATCAGCGAGCCGGTGATCACCAGGTTGAAGACGGGTGTGCCACCGGCGGTCGCGGCCTGGGCGTTCCAGCTGTTCAGGCCCAGGGTCAGCGGATACCAGTCGGGGTCCTTGAGCATGATCAGCGGCAGGAAGTAGTTGTTCCAGGTGGCGACCATCGTGAACAGCGAGACGGTCACGATGCCGGGTGCCAGCAGTGGCAGGACGACCTGGAAGAAGGTGCGCAGTTCGCCCGCGCCGTCGATGCGGGCGGCCTCCATCAGTTCGTCGGGAATGGCCTCGGTGGCGAAGACCCACATCAGATAGAGGCCGAAGGGCGAGATGAGGGACGGAATGATCACCGACCACGGGGTGTCGGTCAGCCCCATCTTGCTGAACATCAGGAAGGTGGGCACGGCCAGGGCGGTGCCCGGCACCGCGACGGCACCGATGACGACCGCGAACACGGCACGCTTGCCGGGGAACGTGAACTTCGCCAGGGCGTAACCGCCCAGCACCGCCAGCAAGGTGGCACCGCCGGCCCCGACGACGACGTACAGGACGGTGTTCATCAGCCAGCGGGCGAAGACGCCGTCGTTGTAGGTGAACGTCTCCTTGATGTTGTCCCACAGCGCGAAGTCGCCGTTGAACCAGAGACCGAACGAACTGGCCAGCCCCTGCTGGGTCTTGGTGGCGCTGATGACCAGCCATGCCAGGGGGACGAGGGAGTAGAGCAGGATCAGACCGGTGAGGACGGTCAGCAGCACACTGCGGCGCGGGCGGCCCGGGCCCTGCAGGCGCGGCTTGCGCAGCCGGGGTATCGGGCCCGAGGAGCCGGACGGGGCGGGTGCGGCCGGGGAGACGGTGGTGGCGGGGCTGCTCATCGCTTCAGGCTCCCTTGCGCATGCCGCGCAGCTGGACGATGTAGGCGATGACCATGGTGATCAGGCCCATGACGATGGCGACCGTCGCGGAGTAGTTGTGCTGCTGGCCCGAGAAGGACAGCGAGTACGTGTAGTAGTTCGGGGTGTAGTCGGTGGTGATGGTGTTGGGCGCCAGCTTCTGCAGGATGCTCGGCTCGTTGAACAGCTGGAAGGTGCCGATGATCGAGAAGATCGTCGCGATCACCAGGGCGCCCCGGATGGCCGGGAGCTTGATTGCGGTGATCACGCGGAACTGTCCGGCGCCGTCGATCGCCGCGGCCTCGTACAGCGAGTGCGGGATGACACGGAGCGCGGCGTAGAAGATCAGCATGTTGTAGCCGACGAACTCCCAGGTGACGATGTTGCCGATCGACGCCAGGACCAGGCCGGGAGAGAGCGGGTTGGGCAGCGATACGCCCAGGGCGTCGTTGATGTCGCCCACGAGGCCGAAGCGGGCGCCGTACATGTAGCCCCACATGAGGGTGGCGACCACGGCGGGCACCGCGTACGGCAGGAAGATCGAGATCCGGAAGAAGTCCCTGCCGTACAGCCGCCCGCTGTCGAGGGCGAGCGCGACGAGCAGGGCGATGCCCAGCATGATCGGCACCTGGACCAGCAGAAACAGTGACACGCGCGCCAGGGAGTCCCAGAACTGGTGGTCCTGCAGGGCCTGTTGGTAGTTGTCCAGGCCCACGAAGGAGGTGCCGCCGATGAGCTTGTCGCGGAAGAGGCTCAGGTAGATCGAATAGGCGATGGGAGCCAGGAAGACGAAGGCGAAGACCACCGCGAAGGGGCCGACGAACCCCCACCCTGTCCACGAACGGCGGTCCCGTTTCGCCGGAGGCCGGTCCGGGCGCCGTGTTACGGCCGTGGGGGGTTGAAGCGTCGTCATGTCGTTCCTCGCTCGTCCATCTCGGAACCGGCGTCTTACGCCGTCGCGATGTTTGCGTAAACATCACGCCCCGCGGAGAGCCTTGGGCTGTTATGTTTACGTAAACATCTGATGGCGGCATGTCTACACTGCGCCAATGTCGGCGGTCAAGGGTCGCCTGGTGAAACTGCGACTCGGGTAACAAGGGAGACAGGTGGACACGGCGGACAGCGCCTCGACGAACATGGACCGGGCATCATCGGGCAGGGGGGAACGGACGACCCGTCGCACCCAGACCGCGTCCATGGCGGATGTCGCACGTCTGGCCGGCGTCTCGTCCCAGACCGTCTCCCGCGTCTCCAACGGTTACGCGGGCGTCACCGAAGACACCCGGCTCCAGGTTCTGGCGGCCATGAAGGAACTGGGCTACCGGCCCAACAGTGCCGCCCGGGCGCTGAAACGCGGCGAATTCCGCACCATAGGTGTCATCACCTTCACGCTCTCCACCACAGGCAATATGCGCACCCTGGAGGCGATCGCCACGTCGGCTGCGCAGGAGGGCTATGCCGTCACGCTCCTGCCCGTCGCCGTCCCCACCCAGGACGAGGTGCGCGGCGCCTTCTCCCGGCTGGGAGAGCTCGCCGTCGACGCCGTCATCGTCATCATGGAAGTACATCTGCTCGATGCGGCGACCATCTCCCTGCCCCCTCATGTCCAGGTCGTCGTCGCCGATTCGGACGCGGGCGACCGTTACACCGTGGTCGACACCGACCAGGCCGGGGGAGCCCGCGCCGCCGTACGGCACCTGCTGGATCTCGGTCATCGCACGGTGTGGCATCTGGCCGGCCCCGAGGAGTCCTTCGCGGCACAGCGCCGTGCCGATGCCTGGCGCGCCGAACTCACCGAGGCGGGCCGCACCCCGCCACCCCTGCTGCGAGGCGACTGGTCGGCGGAGTCCGGCTATCGCGCGGGTCTCCGGCTCGCCGAGGAGAAGGACTGCACGGCGGTGTTCGCCGCCAACGACCAGATGGCGCTGGGCCTTTTGCGTGCCCTGCACGAGCGCGGTCGGAAGATCCCCGACGAGGTCAGCGTCATCGGCTTCGACGACATTCCCGATGCGGGCTCCTTCCTGCCGCCCCTGACCACGGTGCACCAGGACTTCGCCGAGGTGGGACGCCTCTGCGTCGAGGGCGTTCTACGGGGGATGCGCCGTGACGGGGCGGAACACGGCACCACGCTCGTACCCACGAAGGTTGTGGTGCGCGCCAGCACCGCACCGCCGCCCTCGCGCTAGAGTGCTGCGGCTTGCTGGCGGGTGCGGGGCCGTCGGCGTGATCCCCGGCACTTCAGCTCGAGCGGCATCGCGTCCTGGCAGCTTCCTCCCTCGCGCGAGCCAATGCGGCGCCGAGGGTGAGTCGCCGAGTCGCCGAGTCACGGAGTGCCGTGACGACGGCCCCGGCGGCGCGGCGGCGCAGCGGAGCAGAGGCCCCAGGGTCGAGGCTGCGGCCGGGCCGGAGACGAACAGGCCGGGCACGTTGGGCTCAATCCGGTGGTCAGTGCAGGTGACGTGTGGTGCCGTGCGGTGCCGTGCGGTGCGGCGCCGTGACGCGTGACGCCGTCCGTGCCGGCTCCGGGAGGCGATGCCGCTCGTCCTCACTGTCCGTCCACGCGCGGTGGTGACCAGTCCCGGCGCCTGTGCGCTGTCACTTTGTCCCTTCCACCAGCTCCTTGAAGTGATCGAGGTCGCTGCGCACGAGCCGTTCGATCGCGCCCACCTGGGCGAAGCCCTTCGGGCCGCCGAACGTCTCCCTGACAGTGCCCGGGTCGTACTCGATCCGGGCCTGGATCCGGGTGTTCTCCGCGTCGATGGGCAGCAGCGAGAAGGAACCCGCCAGGTCGGGACCGCTCGTGGTCTGCCACTCCATCGTGCGCTCCTGGTCACGGTCGGTGATCTCGGCGTCGAACCCCTGCGTGCGGCCGCCCGCGTCGACGTCCAGATGCGCTCGATTTCTGCCCTCCAACCGAGCCTCACGTACGCCTTCGACGAACCGCGGATAGGTCTCTATGCGGTGGAGGCGGTCCCAGGCCAGATCGGCCGGGACGCCGATGTCGACATGTTCTTCGAGAGTACTCATAAGGCACCCCAAACCTCGCTCACGGTTTACGGGTCGTGTATCCAGTGTGCTCCCCCTTCAGGATCGATGGCGCCCTGCGGGCCGTCGCGGGCGTGTACGGCTGCCGGGCGGTGTCCGCAAGAGCGCCGAGTAGAGCGGGAAGGTACGCAGCGTGAACTCGCCGTGTTGCACAGGACAGTTGAGGGTGGATGGTCCCTGGGGTGACTCGGAACGGCTTCGATCGGCTGCCCCAGGCGGCTGATTCTTCGCCCCTGGCTGCCGTGATCGCCGCACGATCGGCCGGAGGCGCCAGCTCGGCGAAGGTGCTCGGCGCGTTTTCCGCGAGCCATACCTCGATGCGGCTCCAGGACTCGGCTGTCGAAGACGTCATACGCCGGATCGTGCCATCCGGCACTGACAGCACGTCAGTCCCCGCCTCCACAGGCTGCAGATCAATGTCCCTGTGAAGTGATCAAGCGCGAGCTGTGCGAGGGCTAGAGGAAAGGAGTGCCGGCGTCGAGTCCGGACAGGACCCGGCCGTAGAGCTCCAGGTTGGTGGCGGGGTTGACGAACGAATGGAGGCTCAGGGCGTGCAGATCGCGCACGGCCCGTTGGATGGGTACCTCCCGGTGCAGGGAGGAAGCGCCGGAGGCGGAGCCGATCAGGTCTACGGCCTCCTTGCACAGCCGCGTCACGTAGCCGCTCTGGGCCCGGATCCTGGCCCGCTCCTCCGGTGTGTACGGATCGCCGCTGTCGGCCCCGGACTCGATCCGCGCGACGAACTCGCCGGTCAGCAGCTCGGCGCAGGAGATCTTCATCGCCGCCTCGGCCGCCTGCAGATGGGTGACCGCCGCCTCGTGCTGGCGCTCGTGGAAGGTGTACGTGATGCCCCGCCGATGGATCCGCTCGGTGAACTCCGCCAGGGCCGCCCGCGCCAGGCCGAGTGCGTTCGGCGCCGTCCACGCGCAGAACAGGAGCAGCACCGGCATCCGGTAGAAGGGGTCGGCGGCGTTGGTCTTCGACGGGAAGGCGCCGCCCAGCAAGGGCCCGATCGGCAGGACGCGGTGGGCGGGTACGACGATGTCGTGGGCGGCGACGCTGTTGCTGCCGCTGCCGGCCAGACCCGAGACATGCCAGTCGTCCAGGACCTCCAGATCGGCCATGGGGACGGCGGTCCACAGCACCTCGGGCGGCCCGTCACCGGACTCGACCCGGACCGTCAGCAGATGCCAGTCGGCGTCCTGGCAGCCGGTGGCGAAGGCGGAGGTGCCGTTGACCACGTAGCCGCCGTCCGTCGCGACCGCTGTGGCGTCGGGAATGAGGGTGCCGCCGACCCGTACGTCGGGGCTGGTGAAGATCTCGTCCTGCGCCTCGTCGGGGAAGAGCGCCGCGATGTAGGAGCAGCCGGCCTGGATCAGGCCCATGAAGGCGGCCGAACCGCAGGCGGCGGCGATCTCGGCCACGGTGTCGACCTGGGTCCGCAGCCGGGTCTGGTAACCGCCGTACCGCCGGGGGACGTTCATCCGGTAGATCCCGGCGTCCGTCAGTGCCGCGACGACCTCACTCGTCACCCGCCTCTCCTGCTCGGTGCGCAGGGCGTGCTCGCTGATGAGCGGCTGCAGAGCCCGTACGCGTTCGACGATTCCGGCATCGGAAGGAGGTGCTGACGACGGAGCCATGGACGACCTCCGGGCGCGACGGGACCTCACCGTGACGCGGTTCGCTCCGACTGTCAACGCCGCTGTGCACCGGTGCCCGTTCCGTCACCCGGCTCGGCGGCGGAATTCCATCACTCGTTCGCGACGGCGTGTGTGCGCGGCGGCGGTCGGAGTCCTCGCTATCTTCGGCCGTAATATCCGATATTCGGAGTAAAAGTGCAAAAAACGGATGATCTGTTTGATGTGGCGGCCCCGCCGAGCGTGCTGACCGCCGCCCCACCCGAGCGTCGCGCCGTCCAAGGGCCGCTCGTCGCCGGGGCCGCGATGGCCATCGGTGTGGCGGTCGTCCTCGCCTTCACGGGGACTCAGTGGCTGAACCAACCGGCGATCGCGGCCTGGCGCACCGTCTGTCTGGCCATCACCGTCCAGGCGCTGCCCTTTCTCCTGCTGGGCACACTCCTCTCCGGGGCGATCAACGCCTTCGTGCCGGCACAGGTGTTCAGCAAGCTGTTGCCCAAGCATCCGGCGCTCGCCGTGCCGGTCGCGAGCGCTGCCGGTGTCGTCCTGCCGGGCTGTGAGTGCGCTTCGGTGCCCGTCGCGAACAGCCTGATCGGGCGTGGCGTCACCCCGGCCGCGGCCTTCGCGTTCCTCCTGTCGGCGCCTGCCATCAACCCGATCGTGCTGACCGCCACGGCGGTCGCCTTCCCCGGCAGCCCGGAGATGGTCGCGGCCCGGCTGCTCGCCTCGCTCGCCACCGCCGCCGTGATGGGGTGGCTGTGGCTCTGGCTGGGGCGCGCGGAGTGGCTGCGGCCCGCCGTCCGGCACACCGGACACCAGCCGGGCCACGGTCGCTGGACCGAGTTCCGCCTGGGCTTCCAGCACGACTTCTTGCACGCCGGCGGCTTCCTCGTGCTGGGCGCCATGGCTGCGGCCACCTTCAACGTCGCGGTACCGCGTTCCGTGTTGGACACCTTCTCCGGCTCGCCCTGGCTCTCCGTACTGTTCCTGGCCGGGCTCGCCGTCATCCTGGCGGTCTGCTCCGAGGCCGACGCGTTCGTCGCCGCCTCGCTCACCGGCTTCTCGCCCGTCGCGCGGCTGGCCTTCATGGTGGTCGGCCCGATGGTCGACCTGAAACTGATCGCCCTTCAGACGGGCACCTTCGGCCGGGCCTTCGCCCTCCGCTTCTCCAGCGCGACCACCGTCGTGGCGGTCGTCTGCAGCGTGCTGATCGGAGGCGGCCTGCTGTGAAGCGCCACCCGCAGGTCCTCCTGCTCGTCCTGACCGGCGTCGGCCTGTTGCACGCCTCCCTCTTCAGCGACCTCTACCTGCGCTACGTCAAGGAGGGGCTGCGGCCCCTGCTGATCGCAGCCGGGATCCTGCTCCTCGTACTGGGCCTGTTGGGCGCCGTCCTGGACGGCAAGGGCGGCGATCACCCGGGAGACGACCACGGGCCCGACCACGGGCCCGACCACGGGCCCGACCGCGGGCACGGTCACGGACACGATCACTCCACCGCACCCCGCGTCGCCTGGCTGCTCTTCCTCCCCGCTCTCAGCCTCCTCCTCTACGCCCCACCCGCCCTCGGCGCGTACACCGCATCGCGGGCGAACGACAAGGCGGTCAAGGAGCAGAAGCGGTTCGAGCCGCTGCCCGCGGCCTCGCCCGTCCCCATGACCCTCACGGACTTCACCGCCCGCGTGCAGCAGGACCGCGAGCGCGGCATCAAAGGCCGCACCGTCCGGATGACCGGCTTCGTCACGCCCGTCGGACAAGGCGGTGGCTGGTATCTGACCCGGATCATCTTCACCTGCTGTGCTGCGGACTCGCAGTCCGTCAAGGTCCGGATGTACGGGACTCCCGCCCTGCCCGCCGACACCTGGGTGGCCGTCACCGGGAGCTGGCACCCCCAAGGCGTGCTGGGCACGAGGTCCGCGGCGGCCGCCCTCGACGTCCGGCACACCCAGCCCATCGCTCAGCCGGTCAACGCCTACACGGACGACCTCCCCCTCACACCCTCCTAGCCGACGGCGGCAGCCCATGACCAGCCAGGACAGGCGCGGCCGTCCCAGTCGTACCGCGGTACTACACGCCCAACCGCAATGACCCCCGGAGTACCACGGATCCCGGCCCGCGGGCTCCTAGCGTGGTGGGTGAGCAAGCCAGTCGGGGTCCTGCCCCCCCGAACATGAGGGAGAACGATGATCGAGGCGCAGCAGCTGACGAAGCGGTACGGGGAGAAGACGGCGGTCGATCAGTTGGACTTCGTCGTCAAGCCCGGGACGGTCACCGGGTTCCTGGGCCCGAACGGCGCGGGCAAGTCCACGACCATGCGCATGATCGTCGGGCTGGACGCGCCGTCCAGCGGCAGCGTGTCCGTCAATGGCAAGCGCTACGCCCAGCACACCGCGCCGCTGCAGGAGGTCGGCGCGCTGCTGGAGGCCAAGTCGATCCACCCGGGCCGGTCCGCGTTCGACCACTTGATGGCGCAGGCCCACACCCACGGCATCCCGCGCCGCCGGGTGGAGGAGGTCATCGAGCTGACCGGGCTGCAGTCCGTGGCCAAGAAGCGCGCCGGAGCCTTCTCTCTCGGGATGGGGCAGCGGCTGGGTATCGCCGCGGCACTCCTTGGCGACCCGGCCACCATCATGCTCGACGAGCCGGTCAACGGTCTTGACCCCGAGGGCGTGCTGTGGATCCGCAACCTGCTGACCGGGCTCGCGGCGGACGGCCGTACCGTCTTCGTCTCCTCCCACCTGATGAGTGAGATGGCGCTGGTCGCCGACCACCTGATCATCGTCGGACGCGGGCGCCTGCTGGCCGACACCACCGTGCAGGACCTGGTCCGCCAGGCCGGCGGCGACACCGTGACCGTGGCGTCCGACCAGCCCGCCCGCCTGCGCGAGGTGCTGGCCGGCCCCGGCGTCGAGATCACCGGCGAGGTCGGCTCCGAGGAGCTGCACGTGACCGGCCTGTCCGCTCGCGCCATCGGTTTCAAGGCCGCCGAACACGGCATCCCGCTGTTCGAGCTCAGCTCCCGGACCGTCTCCCTGGAGCAGGCGTTCATGGACCTGACCCGTGACGCCGTCGAGTACCACGCCACCACCACCGTCGAGACCTCCGGGAGGGCGGCATGAGCACGAGCACCATGACCGTGACCGACAGCTCCTCGCCCGCACCGGTACCGACGGCGCGTCCGCAGTACAAGGTCACCGCGCGTCGGGTTCTGCGCTCCGAGTGGGCCAAACTGTGGTCCCTTCGCTCCACCTGGATCACTCTCGGCCTGGGCCTGCTGTTCCTGATCGCGTTCGGCGTGATCGCCGCCGCGCACTACAAGTCCGAGCTCAACTCCGGCCGTCCCTTGCGCCCGGACGACGCCGGGGCCACCGCGCTCAGCCTCTCCCTGTTCGGCACGAACTTCGCGCAGCTGGCGCTCGGCGTCCTGGGCGTTCTGGTCACCGCCGGCGAGTACTCCACCGGCATGATCCGCTCCACGCTGGCCGCGGTTCCGCGCCGCCTGCCGGTGCTGTGGTCCAAGGCGGCGGTGTTCGGGCTGGTCGCCCTGGTCGTCGCCACCATCGGTGTCTTCGTCGCGTTCCCCATCGCCGGCGGTCTGCTCTCCGGCACGCGTGCGGCTCTCACCCTCTCCGACTCCGGTGTCGTCCGGAGCCTGCTGGGCGCCGGTCTCTACCTCGGCCTGGTCGGCGTGATCGGCACCGCCCTGGGCGCGCTGCTCCGCTCGGTCGCCGGTGGCATCGCGGTCCTGGTCGGCGTGCTGATGCTGGTTCCCGGCCTGATCTCGCTGCTGCCCACCTCGTGGCAGGACAACATCAGCCCGTACCTGCCCAGCAACGCGGGCGAGGCGATGTTCGCGCTGCACCACGACGCGACGACCTTGTCGCCCGCCGCCGGGCTCGCGGTCTTCCTCGGCTGGACCGTGCTCGCGCTGGCAGGCGCCGCCTACCGCCTCGTACGCACCGACGCCTGACGACGCCCCTCCCCGCGACCGGCGCGGCACCCGACCGGGTCACCAGGTCGGATGCCGCGCCGATCGGCCGCTCCGAGCCATGACGGACGCACGGACGGACACACGCACGCACGGGCGGACGCACCCACGAACGGACGGACGGGCGGATGCATGGGCGGACCCGCGGATGGACACACAATGGACAGGTGACACCCATGAGCACGGACCAGTGACACCCATGAGCATCGACGACGCGGCGCCCACGGGGGCACCCTCCCAGCTGCCCTCCGCCGAGGCGGACCTCCTGTGGAGTCACCCCCTGGCCAGTCGGTTGTCCCGCCTCGGCCGTCGGGTCAAGGAGGGCGACCGGAACCACCCGTGGATCCTGGACGCGTGTGTGGTCGCTGCCGTGGTTCTGATGTTCTGCGTGCCGGACCTGGTGCACGACGGCGAACGGCACCGCTTCGACGCCACCTTCACCCGCCTGCCCTGGCCGGGGACACTCGCGCTGCAGGCCGGACTGGTACTGCCCCTGCTGTGGCGGCGCAGAAGGCCGGCACTGGCGTTCGCCGTGATCGCCGCGGTGTTCTATCTCCAGTGGTCCCTGGGAGTCTGGCTGCGCGGCGACGTCGCCCTGATGATCGCCCTCTACAGCCTGGTGCTGCACGGGCCGCTTCGGCAGCTGCCCGTGGCCTGCGCCGTCACGGCCGGCGCCCTGGGCCTGGTCGCCCTACGGCTGCCGTCCGGGGTGTCGGTCCTGGATGCGCTGTTCTTCCTACTCAGCACGATAACTGCGGCAGTCGCGCTGGGACTCGCCGTACGGATCCGGCGCGCCCAGCTCGCCGGCCTACGCGACCGCGCGACCCGCCTGGAGATCGAACGCGACCAGCGCAGCAAACTGGCCGCCGCCGCCGAGCGCACCCGCGTGGCCCGCGAGATGCACGACATCGTCGGCCACAACCTCTCCGTCATCATCACGCTGGCCGACGGTGGCGCGTACGCGACCGACCTCGCGCCCGAACGCGGCAAGCAGGCGCTGCTCCTCATCGGTGACACCGGACGCCAGGCGCTGGGTGAACTGCGCCGTATGCTCGGCGTCCTGCGCGAGCAGACCCGCACCCCCGACACCCCCGAACTCAGCCCGCAGCCCGGCATAGCGGACATCGACGCCCTGTGCGCCAGGATCCGTGCGGCCGGTCCGCAGGTCGTCTACCGCACCGGCGGCGAGCTGGACACCCTGGACCGCGGTGTCCAGCTGACCGTCTACCGCATCCTTCAAGAGGCCCTCACCAACGCCCTCAAGCACGCGGGCCACGACACCCGAGTCGGCCTGACGGTGAGCGTGCAGGACACTCAGCTGAACATCGACGTCCATGACACCGGCCCGAGTGGCACAACCGCCCGGCCCGGACCGCCCCACGACGAAGGACACGGACTCGCCGGTATGAGAGAACGCGCGGCCCTCTACGACGGGACCGTCACCGCGGGACCCGCCCCCGGCGGAGGATGGACGGTGCGGGCCACCCTCGACCTCACCCCGCTGACCGAAACGGGCGGTGCGGCGTGACCACTGTGCTCATCGTGGACGACCAGCCACTGCAACGCCTCGGCTTCCGCATGCTCCTGGAGAGCAATCCCGACACCGAGGTCGTGGGGGAGGCGGCCCACGGCGGCGAGGCCGTCCGCAGGGCCGCCGAACTCCGCCCGGACGTGATTCTCATGGACGTACGGATGCCCGGCATGGACGGCATCGAGGCCACCCGCCGTGTCGTCGCCTCCGGTGACCGCTCCCGCGTCCTCATCCTGACCACCTTCGATCTGGACGAATACGCGCACGCGGCCCTGCGTGCGGGAGCCAGCGGATTCCTCCTCAAAGACGCCCACCCGGAGGAACTGCTGGCCGGGATCCGCGCGGTCGCGGCGGGCGACGCCGTCATCGCCCCCGCACTGACCCGCCGCCTCCTGGACGCCTACGCCCGGCACCTGCCACAGGAGTCGTCGAGCCGTACGGCAGCGGACGACCCCAGGGTGCGCTCCCTGACCGAACGCGAGTACGAGATCCTGGTCGCCATCGGCCAGGGCTGGAGCAACCGTGAGATCGCCGAGCGCCTGGTCGTGGCGGAATCCACGGTGAAGACCCACGTCGGCCGCGTCCTGGCGAAGGTGGGAGCCCGTGATCGTATCCAGGCCGTCATCCTCGCCTATGACCTCAGGCTCGCCCGCCCGAACGCACTCGAATAGAGGGGTGGCCCTCATGGGCGGGCGTCCCGAAGATGGAGACGTGCGCCTTGTCCTCTCACCGGCCGGCGAGGGCGGTCGCTGTCGCGTCGTCGTGCACCGCCGCGACGGCGTGACCCTGGAGACGCGCTCCTACGACCGCACGTTCCGGGTGCCGCACGACCTCGCCCACGCCGTCACCGAACGCGAGCTCCAGCTGGGCGCGGGCGTCTTCGGCTGCATCGCCGCCGGGGCCGTCTTCTCCTCGATGCGCGTGCTCACCGGTTCGCCACGCCATGACGCGGCAGTCCGCAGCGCCCGCATCCTCACGGCCAACGCACGCTCGATCACCCTCGCCGAAGTGCTCAGCGGCGTCCTGCACCGTGCCGTCGAAGGCTCCCTGGCAACTCCCTTGCTCGACACGGCGCGTGAGGCGTGGGGGAGTGTGGAGGAGTGCCCCTTCCCGTACAGCGAAGCCACCCTCGCCGCAGCGGCGGAAACCCTGACGGCACTGGCCGACCGCTGGAGCGGCCTCACGCCCGGCGGAGAGCTCGCGTTCGCCTGGCCCCCGGGTCTCGCCGCGCCGATCCCGACCACCCGCCGCTGAAGGCAACGGATCCAGGACTTTTGACCGATCGCGGGGTGGCGCGGCGACGATCTGCCCCGTCAGCGGATCCGCAGGACGTCGAGGGCGGCGAGCGCCACGTGCAGTTCGGTGCGCTGTTCGCCTGATTCGAGGTCGCAGTCGAGCAGGCGCTCGATGGCGCGGAGACGCTGGTAGAGGGTCTGGCGGGACAGGTCGCCGCGGCGTGCGGCGGTCGTCTTGTTGCCTGCCGCGTCCAGGTAGTGGCGCAGTGTCGGCAGGAGGTCGGTGCCCTGCCGGGCGTCGTGGTCGATGAGGCGGCCGAGATACCGCTCCGCGTAGTCCTGGATGCGGGTGTCCTCGCGCAACGCGTAGAGGAGCCGACGCAGGCCGATGTCGGACGGCTCGTGGAAGGACTTGCCCGGCGAACGCGCCGAGTCCGGTGGCGTCGCCTCGGCTACGCGGGCGGCCTCGCGGAACGAGCGGGCCGCGTGCGAGAGGGCGGTGACCTCGGAGCCGACGCTCACGACCGCGTGCGGGTCCAGGGCCCGAGCGGTGCGGCTCAGCCGTTCGACCGTGGGGCGCCACGGCTGGGAGGGGCGCAGCGCGAGCAGGATGCCGAGGCGTCCGGGGGCCAGTTGGCCCACGAGCGCCGGGATCGCCGCCGTCTCCAGCTCACGGGACAGGCAGGCCTCCGGATCCGTGTCGTCCCCTGCGGTTTCTGCCGAGTGAGTGTCCACCAGTACGGCGAGGAAGTGGTGGCTCTCCTCGGTGGGCAGGCCCAGGGCGGCGATGCGGGCGCGGGCCTCGGCGGGCGAGCGGTGGCGCTGTTCGGCGATGTCCCTGAGGGTGGTGCGGTGCGCTCTGCGTTCCCATGTCGTCGGGTGGATGAGGCGGGCGATGGTCAGGGTCATGGCCGTTCGCTCCAGGACGGTGATGTCCTCGGGCCCGAACGGCGGGGCGCACGGCGCGTCCGGCAGCATCGCCACCCGCCCCCAGCGCTCGCCCCGGTATTCCACGGGCCCCACGAGCCAGCCCTCGGGGCCGGTCACCTCCGTGCGTTCGCGGGACGGGGCCGCCCGGGAGCGCCGTTCCCAACCGGTCAGCGCGTCCTCGGCACTTCCGCCGGACGGCTCGCAGATCAGCGCCTGATGCACCAGGTTCTCCAGCACGACCGTGTGGCCGCTCATCTCCGCCGCCACGCGCACCACTTCCTCGGGTCCGGCGCCGCGCAGCGTCAGGGCGGTGAACGCCTCGTGGATCCGCTGGGCTCTGCGTATCGCCTCCGCCTGGTTGCCGAGGACGAGCGTGTGGACGACCTGGGTGACCTCCAGGAAGTTGACGTCCTTGGAGAGGGTGATGAGGGGCAGGTCGCGGGTCCGGCAGGCGCGGACCAGCGCCTCGGGCGGACGGTGGTAGCGGCGGACGAGTTCGATGACCAGGGCCGCGGCTCCGATGTCGGCGAGCTCGTCGACGTACCGGCGTACCTGGGCGGGTTCCTCCGGCAGGGGCATGCCGGTGGTGAGGACGAGCTCGCCGCCCTTGAGGAAGGAGGCGGGGTCCGTCAGCTCGGTGATGTGGACCCAGCGGACCGGCCGGTCGAGCCGGGACTCGCCCGTGACGACCCGCGGCAGCCCCGCGGCCAGGACGGGCAGCGCGAGTACGTCGGCCACGGTGAGCGGACGGCCCGCGGTGTCGCGCTCGTCGGTGTGAGGCGGCCCTGCTGTCGTCTCCGGCTCGTCGGTGTGCGGCGGCCGGGCCGTCGGGTGGTGCTCGCTCACGGTGCCTCCCTGCGTGAACGGTCACTTTGACAAGCGTCCCTGACCTGCGCAAGAGCCGGCTCTTTACGGTGGTCTCCGGCAGGGGCAGTGGGGTGCGGCCACGGCGCGTTGACACAACGTCCAAACACGGGGACCGGGGCGGACAGATCGCACGTCGTCGCAGCGCCGCACCCCGGAGATGCTCAGCACACGGACACGCTTCACGACGTAGCGCTGGGAGACGAACATGACCGCACTGTCGCCGCACCTTCGCCAGGCCACGCCCGTGGTGGCGGTCCGGGGCGAGGGCGTCCACCTGTACGGCGAAGACGGCCGCCGCTACCTCGACTTCACCGCCGGTATCGGGGTCACCAGCACCGGGCACTGTCACCCCCGTGTCGTGGCCGCCGCCCAGGAGCAGGTGGGCACGCTCGTCCACGGCCAGTACACGACGGTCATGCACCAGCCGCTGCGGCAGCTGGTCGACAAGCTCGGCGAGGTACTGCCGGCCGGGCTGGACAGTCTGTTCTTCACCAACTCCGGCAGCGAGGCGGTGGAGGCCGCGCTGCGGCTGGCCCGGCAGGCCACGGGCCGCCCGAACGTCCTGGTCTGCCACGGGGGTTTCCACGGCCGGACCGTGGCCGCCGCGTCGATGACCACCTCCGGCACCCGCTTCCGCTCCGGCTTCTCTCCACTGATGAGCGGTGTGGTCGTCACCCCGTTCCCGACGGCCTTCCGCTACGGCTGGGACGAGGAGACCGCCACCCGCTTCGCTCTCCAGGAGCTCGACTACACACTCCAGACGATCTCCTCGCCCGACGACACGGCCGCGGTCATCGTCGAGCCGGTGCTCGGCGAGGGCGGGTACGTGCCCGCGCCCCGCGCCTTCCTCGAAGGGCTGCGGGAGCGGGCGGACCGCTACGGCTTCCTGCTGATCCTGGACGAGGTGCAGACCGGCGTGGGCCGCACCGGACGGTTCTGGGGCCACGACCACTTCGGCGTCACCCCGGACATCCTGATCACCGCCAAGGGGCTGGCCAGCGGCTTCCCGCTGTCGGGCATCGCCGCCTCCGAAGAGCTGATGCGCAAGGCGTGGCCGGGTTCGCAGGGCGGTACGTACGGCGCCAACGCGGTGGCCTGCGCCGCGGCTTGCGCCACGCTCGACGTCGTACGCGACGAGAAGCTGGTGGAGAACGCCGAGTCGATGGGCGCCCGGCTGCGCACCGGACTGGAAACGGTCGCCGCCGGCACACCGGCCATCGGGGACGTGCGCGGCCTGGGGCTGATGCTCGCCAGCGAGTTCGTCACCGAGGACGGCAGCCCCGACCCCGAGACCGCCGCCCGGGTGCAGCGGGCCGCCGTGGACGAGGGTCTGCTCCTGCTGCTGTGCGGGGCCTGGAACCAGGTGGTCCGGATGATCCCCGCGCTCGTGATCGACGAGACGGCGGTCGACGAGGGGTTGCGGGCGTGGGGCGCCGCCGTGGCGGCCGGAGTGGCGGCGCGATGAGCGGTGACGACGCCCTGGAGCGAGTGGTCGCCGAGATCGAGGAGACCGCTCCCGGAATGCGGCTGGAGACCGGTGCGGGCCGCACCGGCCCCTACGCCTACGACGCCTCCAACTACCGAGTTCCACCACGGGCCGTGGCCTTCCCGCGCTCCACCACGGACGTACGCGCCGTCCTGCGCGCCTGCCGCGCGACCGGCATCCCCGTCACCGCGCGGGGCGGCGGCACCAGCATGGCGGGCAACGCCGTCGGGCCGGGGGTCGTCCTGGACTTCTCCCGCCACATGAACCGCGTCCTGGACATCGACGCGGACGCGGGCACCGCTCGCGTCGAGGCCGGAGTGGTGCTCGACGAGCTGCGGACGGCAGCCGGTCGGTACGGGCTGACCTTCGGCCCGGACCCGTCCTCGCACAGCCGCTGCACCCTCGGCGGCATGATCGGCAACGACGCGTGCGGCAACCGCTCCGTGCGGCACGGGCGGACCAGCGGCCACGTCGAGTCCCTGGAGATCGTCACCGCCGACGGTGTCCACGCCGTCGCCGATCACACCGGACTGCGCGCGGCCGACCCCGCCGATCCGGACGCCGTACGCCACGTCGACCGGATCGAGCAGGGCGTGCGACAGCTCATCGCCGATCAACTGGCGCTGATCCGGAAGGAGTTGGGACGAATCCCCCGGCAGGTCTCCGGCTACCAGCTCCATCACCTGCTGCCCGAGAACCGCTTCGACATGGCCCGCGCCCTGGTGGGCACCGAGGGCACCTGCGCCGTCGTCACCGCCGCGACCGTACGCCTGGTGGCGACCGCACCGGCCTCGGCGCTGCTCGCGCTCGGCTACGACGATGTGGTCGACGCCGCCGAGGACGTCCCCGAGATCCTGCGCTGGTCGCCCACCGCGGTGGAGGGCATGGACGAGGCGATCGTCGCCACGATGCGCGCCCGGCGTGGCCCGGACTCCGTCACCGGACTGCCCGCGGGGCGCGCGTGGCTGTACGTCGAACTCGACGGCGACGAGGAGGCGTTGGTCGCGACCCGCGCGGCCCAGCTCCTTGACGCCCTCAAGGCGGCGGGCCGGATGACCGACGGCCGGGTGGTGGAGAGCGCCTCCCAGCGGCGTTCCCTGTGGCGGGTCCGCGAGGACGGCGCGGGTCTCGCCGCCCGGCTGGTGGAGGGCGGGGAGTCCTGGCCCGGGTGGGAGGACGCGGCCGTCGCCCCGGATCAACTCGCCGCCTACCTGCGGGACTTCCGCACACTTCTGGCCGGGCACGGGCTCACCGGAGTGCTGTACGGGCACTTCGGCGCGGGCTGCGTCCATGTGCGCATCGACTTCGACTTCGCCACGGACACCGGCCGGGCCGCCGCCCGCCACTTCCTCCAGGAGGCCGCGGCTCTCGTTGTCCGGCACGGCGGGACGCTCTCCGGCGAACATGGCGACGGGCGGGCCCGTGGTGAGTTGCTGGAGGTCATGTACAGCCACCCGATGATCGAGGCGTTCGCCGCCTTCAAGCGGATCTTCGATCCGGACGGGCTGCTGAATCCGGGCGTCATCGTGGCACCGGCCGCGCTCGACACCGACCTGGCACTGTCCGGGCCGCCCCCGGTGGGTGACCGCCGCACGCTCTTCACCTTCCCGCACGACGAGGAGGGCTTCGCCGGTGCGGCCCGCCGCTGTGTCGGCGTCGGTCGCTGCCGCAGCGACGCGGGCGGTGTGATGTGCCCCAGCTACCGCGCCACCGGCGACGAGAACGACTCCACCCGCGGGCGGGCCCGCCTGCTCCAGGAGATGCTGCGCGGGGAGACCGTCCGCGACGGCTGGCGCTCGACGGAGGTCCGCGACGCCCTCGACCTGTGCCTTTCCTGCAAGGCGTGCTCCACCGACTGCCCGGTCGGGGTCGACATGGCCACGTACAAGGCGGAGTTCCTGCACCAGCACTACAAGGGCAGGCTGCGCCCCCGCTCCCACTACTCCCTGGGCTGGCTGCCCGTCACCTCAGCCCTGGCCGGATACGTGGCACGCCCGGTCAACGCGCTCCTGCGCGGGCCGCTCGGCAGGCTGCTCGCCCGTGCCGGGGGAGTGACCAGGGAACGTACGATCCCCGCCTTCGCCTCCCGGCGCGCCCTGCGTTCAGCACTGCGTTCCGCGCTGCGCGAGGCTCCTGGGGCCGAACAGACTGTCCCGGCAAGGGTGTTGCTCTTCGTCGACAGTTTCACCCGGGCCTTCCGTCCGCAGGTCGCCGGGGCCGCCGTCCGGGTGCTGGCAGCCGCCGGGATTCCGAGCGTGGCACGTGACGGACTGTGCTGCGGACTGACGTGGGTCAGCACGGGCCAACTCGCCGTCGCCCGCCGGGTCATGGCCCGTACGGTGGCCCATCTCGACGGCGAGGAGCTGCCGATCGTCGTGGCGGAACCCAGCTGCGCCGCCGCCCTCAAGCGCGACGTGCCCGAACTCCTCGGCACCGACGCCGCCCGGCGCGTCGCGGCCCGCGTCCACACCCTGACCGGCGCCCTGACCGACCTCGCAGCGTCGGACTGGACCGCCCCGCCCTTGCCGTCGAACGTCCTGTTGCAGACCCACTGCCACGAGTACGCCACCTTCACCGGCCGCCACCCGCGCGACCTGCTGCGCCGGCTCGGCGTACGGAAAGTGGCGGAAGCAGAGGGCTGCTGCGGGCTCGCCGGGAACTTCGGCTTCGAGGAACAGCACTACGACACTTCGATGGCCGTCGCCGCTCTGTCGCTGGGACCGCGCCTCGACCAACTCCCGGACCGCGGAGCCGTCGTGGTGGCCGACGGCTTCAGCTGCGCCACCCAGATCGACCACCTCGCCGGCGGCCGGGGCATCCGCGCCGTCCACCTCGCAGAACTGCTCGACCCCGCCGCCGACCAGCCAGGAGAGACACCGTGAGCATCATCGACGACGTACCCAAGCAGCTGTTCATCGGCGGGAGTTGGCGGGATGCCGCCGATGGCGCCACCATGCCCGTGGACGATCCGGCCACCGGCGAGATCATCGCCCACGTCGCCGACGCCGGGCCGAAGGACGCCCGGCTCGCCGAGGACGCGGCCGTCGAGGCCCAGGAGGAGTGGTCCCGTACGGCGCCCCGGGCGCGCAGTGAGATCCTGCGCCGCGCCTACGAGATCATTCTCTCCCGCACCGACGAACTCGCCCTGCTCATGACCTCCGAGATGGGCAAGCCGCTGGCCGAGGCCCGGGGCGAAGTGGCCTACGCCGCCGAGTTCTTCCGCTGGTTCTCGGAGGAGGCCGTGCGCATCGACGGCGGATACGGCACCCTGCCGGACGGACGTCACCGGATGCTGCTGATGCGCCGTCCCGTCGGGCCGTGTCTGCTGATCACCCCGTGGAACTTCCCCCTCGCCATGGGCACCCGCAAGATCGGCCCGGCCATCGCGGCGGGCTGCACGATGGTGCTCAAGCCGGCCCCGCAGACCCCGCTGTCCAGCCTCGCGCTCGCCGGGATCCTCAAGGAAGCCGGTCTGCCCGACGGCGTGCTGAACGTCGTCACCACCTCGCGGGCCGGGGAGGTCGTCGAGCCACTGCTGCGCGGCGGTCGCGTCCGCAAACTGTCCTTCACCGGCTCTACGCAGGTCGGGCGGCTGCTGCTCGCCCAGTGCGCCGACACGGTCGTCCGCACGTCGATGGAGCTGGGCGGCAACGCCCCGTTCCTCGTCTTCGACGACGCCGACCTGGACGCGGCCGTCGACGGTGCGATGACCGCCAAGATGCGCAACATGGGCGAGGCGTGCACGGCCGCCAACCGCTTCTTCGTCCACGCCTCCGTGGCGGGCGAGTTCGGGCGGCGGCTCGCGCGGCGGATGGGGGCGCTGGTCGTCGGGCCCGGTACCAGGGAGGGCGTGGACGTGGGGCCGCTGATCGACGACGCCGGGCGCGCCAAGGTCGAGGAGCTGGTCGCCGACGCGGTGCGGCGGGGCGCCGAGGTGCTGGTCGGCGGGGCCGCGCCGGACGGCCCGGGACGCTTCTATCCGCCGACCGTGCTGGCGGACGTGGACCCCGGCAGCCGTCTGATGGACACGGAGATCTTCGGGCCGGTCGCGGCGATCCTCACCTTCGACGACGAGGACGAGGTCGTACGGCGGGCCAACGACACCCCGTGGGGCCTGGTCGGTTATGTCTTCACCGAGGGCCTGGACCGTGCCCTGCGGGTCAGCGAGCGGCTGGAGGTGGGCATGGTCGGCGTCAACACCGGGCTGGTGTCCAACCCGGCCGCGCCGTTCGGCGGGGTCAAGCAGTCCGGGCTCGGCAGGGAGGGCGGCCGGGTCGGGATCGAGGAGTTCCTGGAGTACAAGTACCTTGCGATGCCTGTGCGTTGAGGCTCCCGGACACCCCCGCTTGCCTACCCACCCAGCCGCCGCGCGGTGATTTCCGCCGCCGTGTCCGCGACGAGGCGGCCCAGTTCGGGCAGCCGGGCGGCGTCGTACCGGGAGTCCGGCATGGAGACGGCCAGTGCGGCGAGCGGGGTGCCGTCGCCGTCCAGGATGGGCGCGGCGAGCGCGCACACGTCCGGGCGGTACTGATTGCGGTTGACCGCGTACCCGTCGGTGCGTACGCGGTCCAGGCCGGCGCGCAGTTCGGCCGGATCGCTGGGGGTCGACTCGCTGTAGCTCTCCAACCCCCGGGTGATCACCTCGTCGATGTCGGCCGCCGGGAGGTGCGCGAGGATCGCGTGCCCGGTGGCGGTGGCGTGCAGTGGTGAGGTGTCACCGATGTCGTGGAACGTACGGACCGCTTGGTCGCAGTCGACCCGGTCCACCACGACCATGCACTGCAACGCGTCCGGCACCGAGAGGTGAATCGTCTCGTTCACCGAGTCCCTGAGCCGGACCATGGGCTCCCTCGCAGCCGCGAACAGACTTGAGCCCTGAAGCGCCGCGGGCCGTACGGCGAGCACCCGTACGCCGATCTCCCAGCGGGTCGTGTCCTTGCGGTTCGCGCGCAGCCAGCCCGCCTCGTTCAGAGTGACCAGCGTGCGCTGCACGGTCGACTTGGGAAGCCCGAAGAGCTTGGTCAGTTCCCCCACGGTCACCGGCTGATGCTGCGCGACCGCTTCCAGGATGCGCAGTGACCTGGTCACGCTCTTCATTTCCATCTGGTTTCCCCCTGTTAATCCTGCGAATTGTGCGTCGACACCCTCTTGACTCCCTACCGGCCCGCTGCAATTCTCGTGCCAGATTCTAGCACGGCGTTCCACAATGTGGCACGGACTCCGGATGGGCGACCTTCACAAGAGGTCGACTCCACACAGGAGTTGAGTCCCGAATCCCAGCCCCTCTCATCCCGGACGGGTGCGCGCCTCTGATCTCCTCCACCCCTTCTCGCATCGAACAGCCTGCGCGCCGGGCGCCCAGCTTGAGCGTCCGGCGAGACGAAAGGAACCCCCTT
Source organism: Streptomyces sp. NPDC029292 (assembly GCF_055569295.1). Lineage (NCBI taxonomy): Bacteria > Bacillati > Actinomycetota > Actinomycetes > Kitasatosporales > Streptomycetaceae > Streptomyces > Streptomyces sp. NPDC029292. The sequence continues at coordinate 751,760 of NZ_JBVHXR010000001.1, read as the reverse complement.
CTGTGTCTGTCAGGAAGCGTGTCGCCGTCGTCGGTGTCGGAACGATGGGCAGCCAGGCCGCCTGGCGCCTGGCGGCCCGCGGAGCCGAGGTCGTCGGCTTCGACCGCTTCGCCCCGGGCCACGACCGCAGCGCCGCCGGCGGGGAGACCCGGATCTTCCGCAGCGCACACTTCGAGGACTCGCGGTACGTTCCCCTGCTGCTGCACGCCGACGCCCTGTGGGAGCAGCTCCAGCGGGAGACCGGGCGCGAGCTGCGCCGGCTGACCGGCTGTCTGCTCATGGGCCCCACCGAGCACCAGCAGATGGCCACCGTCCTGGAGTCCATCGCCGAACACGGCCTCGACCACGAGGTGCTGGATGCCGAGGCACTCGCCAAGCGCTTCCCGCAATTCCGTATCGAGGACGGCGACGCGGCCGTACTCGACCGCCACGCGGGCTTCATCCGCCCCGAGTTGACCATCCACTCCGCGGCCCGCCGGGCCGAGCAGCTCGGCGCCCGCATCCACCGCTACACCCCGGTCCGCGAGATCGTGCCCGTCCCGAACGGCGTGGAGATCCGTACGGACGCCGGGAGCGAGCACTTCGACACGGCCGTGGTCACCGTCGGCCCCTGGGTCAACGACCTGCTGCCCGAGCTGCCGTGGGAGGTGGACATCCGCCGGCTGATCAACGCCTGGTACGTGCCCACCACCGACGCCTGGTTCGGGGAGGGCGAGGAGCGCCCGGCCTTCATCCGCACCGCGCCCACCCACTGCTACGGACTTCCTTCGCCGGACGGCGTCTCCGTGAAGCTCGGTCTGTCCCGGGCGCTGCATCGGCCGGTGGATGACCCGAACCGCCTCGACCGGACCGTCGAGCCTGAGGAGCTGGACATCTTCACCGAGCTGCTCTCGCGCTACATGCCTGACCTGCACCCCGACCCGGTCCGGTTGTCCGTCTTCATGGAGGGCTACACCGAGAGCAGCCGTCCGCTGGTCGGCCCGTTGCCCGGCGGACAGGGCAACGAGAACGTCGTCCTGCTCGCCGGATTCTCCGGCCACGGCTTCAAACTCTCGCCCGCCATCGGTGACATCGCAGCCGACCTCGCGCTGGAGGGCACGTCGCCCCGGCCCATCGACTTCATCTCCACGTCGGACCGCGCAGCGGCCTGACAGCTCCGACAAGCAATGAGGTACGACATGACGCCACAGGACGCCGCTCCTTCGTCCCTGGACTTCGGCGCACTGCACGCCGCGCCCGGAACCAAGACCCGCGGCGCCGTCCCGGCCGACCTGGGCACCACCACCGCGGACGTCCCGGTCACCCTGGTGGGTGGCACCCGGCCCGGCCCCCGCGTGGTCATCACCGCGGGCGTGCACGGCGGCGAGTTCACCGGCGTGGACGCCGCGACGCGGCTCGCGGCCCTGCTGGAACCCGATGAGGTACGCGGCCAGGTGCTCGTCTGCCCGGTCGCCAACCCCCCTGCCGTGTACGAGGGACGGCTCGGCACCTCGCCTCTCGACGGGGTGAACATCAACCGCGTCTTCCCCGGTGACCCCGACGGTTCTCCCACCGAGCGGCTGGCGGCCTGGCTCTTCGCGCACCTGATCGACGGCGCGGATGCCTACATCGATCTGCACTCCGGCGGCATCGACGAGACCCTGCGCGACTTCGTCGGCCTGCGCCTTACCGGCGATGACGAAGTCGACGCCAAGGCTGGGGAGATGGCCCGGTCCCTCGGCATCGAGGACATCATCCTCGGGCTCGATGCCGAAGGCGGCAACAGCCACGCGGCCGCGGCCCGGCAGGGCATCCCTGCCGTCCTCGTGGAGACGGGCCAACTCGGCGAACGCGACCCGGCCGCGGCCCGCCGCCTCGTAGAGGGCCTCTACGGGCTGCTGCGCAGACTCGGCGCACTGGACCCGGCCGATCCGTCCGAGCCCGCGCCCGTACGCGAATGGGTCTGGGCCGGAGCCGTCACCGCCGAGGCCACCGGCCTGTGGTACCCGGACTTCACCGCCGGCGACGACGTGACGGAGGGCCAGATCATCGGCCACATCATCGAGCCGGCCGACGGCCACGAGCACAAGGTCGGCGCCACGGCGAGCGGACGGATCTTCTACGGCATGCACGGCCTCACCGTGGCCCCCGGCGCCGAACTGGCCGCCATCGCCGCCCCGAAGGACCCCGGCCGCTGACGCGGTCCTCCGGTCCTGGCAGCTGATGACGCCCGCCGGTCCGGCCGCTGGAGCCGTCCTCCGATCCCAGCAGCTGACGCCACCCGCCGGTCCCGGGCAGCTGACGACGTCGGCCGGTCCGGGCCGCCCCGAAACCCCACCCCCCGCAGCCCTCGCAGCACCCGCGCACCCTACGAGATCCACCACGACGCATCCCCCTTCACGCACAGCACTGCCAGGAGGCACAAGGTGAGAGATGTCCGGATCGATCGCAGACTGTTCCTGCGCGGCGTCGGCGGAGTCGCGGCAGGCGTCGCCGCGACCTCGCTCACCGCATGCGGCACCGGCACCAGCCGGTCCGCCGACAGCGGCAGCGCCAAGAGCTCCAAGACGCTCGTCGTCCGCAACAGCGGCGGCACCTATGGCGAAGCCAACCAGAAGGCGATCTACGAGCCGTTCACCAAAGAGACCGGCATCCAGATCAAGGTGGCGAACATCGAGTACGCCCAGATGCTCGCCCAGATCAAGCAGGGCCGCCCGCAGTTCGACGTCATCGACGACTCCATGGCCGACTTCGTGCTCTTCAAGCAGGAGGGCGCGACCGAGGAGCTGGACTACGACCGGCTGAAGAACTTCACGAACGCGGGCATAGCCAAGTCACTGGTCGCGACCCACGCGCTCGGCAAGAACTACTGGGCCAGCGTCATGGCATACCGCACCGACGCCTTCGGCGGGAAGAAGCCCGCCTCCTGGGCGGACTTCTGGGACACCAAGGCGTTCTCCGGCAGCCGCGCGCTCCAGGCGGTGGACGCGGACCTGCCCGAGCTGGAGTTCGCGCTGCTCGCCGACGGTGTGGCGCCGGACAAGCTGTACCCCCTCGACGTGGAGCGCGCCTTCAAGTCCCTGGACCGGATCAAGGGTTCGGTGAAGAAGTTCTGGGACACCGGTGCCCTGCCCGGCGTGCTGCTCGGCCGCAAGGAGGTCGTGGCCTCCAGCGTGTGGCACGGCCGTCTGGACGACCTCATCAAGCAGGGCTCGCCGCTGGCCTACCAGTGGAACGGCGCCCGTCGGCAGAGCAACGGCTGGGGCATCCCCAAGGGCACCGCCAACCTCGACGCCGCCTACGAGCTCATCGACTTCTCGCTCCGGCCCGAGGTGCAGGCGCACTTCGCCGAGATCTACCCCATGGGCCCGGTCGTGCCCGCCGCCTACAAGAAGCTCTCGACCACCACCGCCGCGAATCTCGCCAGTTCGCCGAAGCACCTGGAGACCGGCTTCGACCTGGACGTCGAGTGGTGGATCAAGAACCAGGACGCGGTCTCCAAGCGTTGGCAGGAGTGGACGCATGCCTGAGCTCGACGTCAAGTCCGAGCGGCAGCTGTCGGCCCCGGCGGCCTTCCCGCCGCCGGGCTCCGGCACCGGAAAGCCGCTGTCCGTGACGGGACTGCGCAAGACGTACGGTGGCGTCACCGCCGTCGACGAGGTCTCCATGGAGATCGCGGCGGGCGAGTTCGTCACCTTCCTCGGGTCCTCGGGCTCCGGGAAGACCACCACCCTGATGATGATCGCCGGATTCACCGAGCCCGATTCCGGCACCATCCTCGTGGGCGACCGCGATGTGACCCGACTGGCGCCGCAGAAACGCGGCCTGGGTTTTGTCTTCCAGCAGTACCTGCTCTTCCCGCACATGACCGTCGGGGAGAACATCGCCTTCCCACTCCAGCTCCGGGGCACACCGAAGGCGGAGATACGCCGCCGGGTCGGCGAGACCCTGGAGATGGCCGGGCTCTCCGGCCTCGCCCGCCGCCGGCCGCGCGAACTGTCCGGCGGCCAGCAGCAGCGCGTCGCCCTGTGCCGGGCCCTCGTCTACCGGCCGCCGGTCATCCTCATGGACGAGCCGCTGGGCGCCCTCGACAAGAAGCTGCGCGACCAGTTGCAGACCGAGATCAAGCGGATCCAGCGCGAACTCGGCCTCACCGTCATCTATGTGACGCATGATCAGGAAGAGGCGCTGGTCCTCTCCGACCGTATCGCCGTGATGCGGGACGGCCGGATCGACCAGTTCGACACCCCCAGGGAACTCTTCGAGCGGCCCCGCACCCCGTTCGTCGCCGACTTCCTGGGCGCCGCCAACTTCCTCAACGGGCATGTGGAGGGGCAGCCCGATGATGCAGCGCACTGTCTCGTACGGCTCGACACCGGCGGTCTGCTGAAGGCGCGTGCGCAGTCGGTGCCGGACGGCGGGCGGGTGCGGGCCGCGGTGCAGCCGGGGCGGCTCGGGCTGTGTCAGGCGTCCGACGGCTTCTGTACCGGGACCGTGGAGGCGGTCACCTATGTGGGAACCCTGGTCAGGGTCGCCGTCCGGCCGATCGGAGACGAGGGCGCCGAACTCGTACGACTGGAACTCCCGGCCGGCCGCGCACCCGCCGTCGGCGAACGTGTCGGCCTGACCGCCGAGCCCTCGGACGTCAGCGTGTTCGCCGCAGAAGCCGTAGAAGGGGACGGGTGACCATGGCCGGCTCCGTACTCGCCCCGGCACCCGCCACCGCGGTCCGTCCGAAAGTCCGTCTCGGCCGCCGCACCCGCTTCGGGCTGCTCAACGCCGCGCCGGTCGTCATCTACCTCCTGATCCTCTTCGTCTACCCGATCTTCAGCACCCTGCTGCTCAGCCTCAAGGGCGACGACGGCGCCTGGACGCTGCACTGGTACGCCGACGCGTTCCGCGGTGCCAACCTGGAGATCCTGCTCACCACCCTGCGGATCTCCGCCGAGACCTCGCTCCTCAGCCTGGTCATCGGCTTCCTGCTGGCCTCCGCGGTGACCCGGCTGCGTCCGCTCTGGGCCGGCCTGGTGATGATCATCGTCATCGTCCCGCACTTCATCAGCGCGCTGGTGCGCACCTACGGCTGGATCATCCTGCTCGGCGAACACGGCGTCGTGAACAATGTTCTGACGGACCTTCACATACCGGGCGCGCCCTTCCAGTTGCTCTACAACGAGCTCGGTGTGGTCATCGGCACCACTTCGGTGATGCTGCCGTACACGGTGCTGCTGCTGTACGCCGTGATGCGCGGGGTCGACCGGCGGCTGCTCGCCGCCGCGGCCAGCATGGGCGCGGGACGACTGGTGATCTTCCGGCGGATCTATCTGCCGCTGGTCGCCCCCGGCCTGGTCAACGCCGGAGTGCTGAGCTTCATCCTCTGCCTCGGCTACTACCTCACGCCCGCCCTCATGGGCGGCCCCAAACAGACCATGGTCGCCTCGCTCATCGACGAGCAGGTCATGAAGCAGAACCAGTGGAACGGCGCCTCCGCGCTCGGCATCATCCTGCTGCTGCTCACCTTCGCCGGACTGCTGCTCCTGCGGCTGGCCAAGGCCGTCGGCGTGGCCGCACGGAATCGGGGCACGTCATGATCGGACTGCGCTCCACACTGACCGGGCGGATCGCCCTGACGGTCTTCTCCACTCTCATCCTGCTGTTCCTCGCCCTCCCGATCGTCGTCATCGTCGTCACCTCCTTCGGCAACGACGCCTTCGGCTCCTTCCCGCCCGACTCCTGGACCCTGGGCTGGTACCGCCAGTTGTTCGCCGACGGCAGCAAGTGGCCCGCCGCGCTCGCCCTGAGCGCCCTGGTCGCCGCGCTGACCACCGTGTTCTCCCTGGTCCTGGGGATGACCGCGGCCACCGCACTGGTCCGCAGCGAACTGCCGCTGCGCTCCGCGGTCTACGGGCTCGTGCTCGCCCCGCTGGTGATCCCCCAGGTCGTCATCGCCCTCGGACTCTTCCTGCTGTTCGAGCCCGCCTCGATGCTCGGCAGCCCGATCGCCATCGCACTCGGCCACACCGTGCTGGCCTCACCGATCGCCGTGATGATCCTGATGGCCACGCTGAAGGGCATCGACGAACGGCTGGAGGACGCGGCGGCCAGCATGGGCGCGGGCCGGCTCACCATCGCCCGGCGCATCACCTTCCCGCTGGCCGCTCCCGGGCTGATCGCCGCCGCGATCTTCTCCTTCATCACCAGCTTCGACGAGTTCTTCATCTCCCAGTTCCTGTCCTCCGTCGACACCGTGACCCTGCCGGTCGAGGTGTTCAACGTCCTCCAGTACGACGTCGACCCGTCGGTGACCGCCATCAGCGCGATCCTCATCGCCGTCGCCGTCCTGGCCCTCGCACTGGTCGGCGTGGTGCGCCGACTCGGCTCCGACAAGCAGAGCGGTCTGCTGCCCATGGAGCCCGCAGCGGGCCTCCCCGCCGGAAACGAGACCCCATGACCACGAGCACCAACACGAGCAGCACCGGCGAACTGCCTTCCACCGCCGCCCGACATCTGCTGCTCAACATGACGCCCAACGGCTCACTCGGCCGCGACGGCGAGAACGTCTTCGTCGTACGGCGCGGCGAGGGCCCGTACATCGACGACGCGGACGGCAGACGCTACATCGACGGCCTCTCCGGCCTGTACTGCTGCCAGCTCGGCTACTCCTACGCCGACGAGATCGCGGACGCCGCCGCCCGGCAGCTGCGGGAGCTGTGCTTCAGCCCGCTGTGGTCCTCCTCCGCGCATCCCACCGCCATCGAACTCGCCGAGCGGCTCTCCCGGATCGCCCCCGTCGACATCGAGCACACCTTCTTCTCCGGCGGCGGCGCGGAAGCGGTCGAGACCGCCTGGAAGATCGCCCGCAAGTACCACGCCCTGCGCGGCGAACCGGGCCGCACCAAGGCCCTCTCCCGGCGCGGCGCCTACCACGGGCTGACCCTGGGCGCTCTGTCGCTCACCGACGACCCCGGCCTGAAGGAGCCGTACGGCCCCCCGGCCATCGAGACCCGGTTCGTGTCCAACACCAACCGCTTCGGTCTGGCCCCGGAGTTCGCCGACGACACCACGTACACCGCCTACCTGCTCGCCGAGTTGGAGGCCGAGATCCTGGCCGAAGGCCCGGAGACCATCGCCATGCTGATCGCGGAGCCGGTGCAGAACCGCGGCGGCTGCATCACCCCGCCCGACGGCTACTGGCCGGGGCTGCGGGCGCTGGCCGACCGGTACGGCTTCCTGCTCGTCGCCGACGAAGTGATCACCGCCTTCGGCCGGCTCGGCGAGTGGTTCGGCGGCGACCGCTACGGCGCCCGCCCCGACCTCGTCACCGTCGCCAAGGGCATCACCGCCGGGTACGCCCCGATGGGCGCCACCCTCGTCGGGACCCGGGTCGCCGAGGTCATCAATCAGCCCGGCGCGGTCCTCAACCACGGCTACACCTTCGCCGGGCACCCGCTGAGCGCGGCGATCGCCCTGCGCAGCCTGGAGATCATGGAACGCGACCGGATCCTGGAGAACGTACGGGATCTGCAAGGCCGTCTCGCGGAGCGCATGGCATCCCTCAGCGCGCTGCCGATCGTCGGAGACGTGCGCGGCGCCGGGTTCTTCTACGCCTGCGAACTCGTCGGGGACCTGGCGGACGGCGGCTTCTCCGACCCCGCCCGCTCCGCGCTCGTCGCCGACCTGATCCCGCGCCGGCTGCGCGAGGCCGGACTGCTCGCCCGGGTCTACAACCGGGCCGCCCCGCTGGTGCAGATCGCCCCACCGCTGATCAGTGACCGCCCACTCCTCGACCGTATCGCCGACATCATCGCGGACACCCTCGACGAGGCCTCCGACCGTCTCTGACACGGCAGTTGAGGCATGACACCCGCATTCGAAAGGAATCCCATGTACTCCATCGGTCCCCTGACCGTCGCGCCCGGCGAACGAGCCGAGGGTCTGATCCCGGTCGGCACCAGCACCTACGGCGTCGACCTCGGCATACCGCTGATCGTCGTCAACGGCACCGAGCCCGGCCCGGTGCTCTGCGTCGACGCGGGCGTGCACGGCGACGAGTACGACGGCCAGCAGGCCATCCGCCGCGTGCTTGCCGAATCCGACCCCGCCACCCTGCGCGGCACCCTGGTCGGCATCCCCTGCATGAACACCCCGGCCTTCGAGGCCGCCGCCCGCACCAGCGGCCTGGACCACCTCAACCTCAACCGCATCTTCCCCGGCGACGCGGACGGCTCGTACTCGCTGCGCCTGGCCGCCACCTTCGTCGAGCAGGTCGTCCCCGCCATCGACGCGCTCGTGGACCTGCACACGGGCGGCACCTTCGGCGAGATCGCCCCGCTGGCCATCGTCCAGGGCGGCTATGAGGAGCTGGCCACGGACATGGGGCTCGCGGCCGGACACCAACTCGTGTGGAAGGGCGGCAAGTGGGGCGGCACGGTCCGGCACCCCACCCTCGCGGCGGGCAAGCCCGCCATCACCATCGAGGCGGGCGGCGGCACGTATCGCGAGTCGACCGTCGAGCTGCACATCAACTCCGTCCGCAACATCATGCGGCAGCTCGGCATGACCGACGGTGAGCCGGAGCTGCGCGACAGCTACACCGCCGTCAGCGGCACCTTCGCCCGCTCCGCGTCCGGCGGCTTCTTCCTCGGGCACGCCGAGCCGGGCGAGACATGCAAGGAAGGCGACCTGATCGCCCACGTCGTCGACCACTACGGCAACACGCTGGAGGAGGTCCGCGCCCCGCAGGACGGCATCGTGCTCTGGGTGCGCCGCATCCGCACCGTCCGCCCCGGCGACGAAGTCGTCATCTTCGGCGAGATCCAGGGGGAGATCCGCCCGTGACCGGCGAACTCCAGCCGACCGAACTGCTCATCGACGGCAAGCGGGTTCCGGCCGCCGACGGCCGCACCTTCCCCGTCCTCGATCCCGCGCACGGCACACAGATCGCCGAGGCGTCCCTGGCCGGGACGGCGGACGTGGACCAGGCGGTGGCCGCCGCGCGGGCCGCCCTGGCGGCACCCGAGTGGGCGCGGATGCGCGCCGCCGACCGGGGGCGGCTGCTGTACCGGATCGCCGGGGCGATCCGCGACCAGGGCGAGCGGCTGGCCCGTATCGAGAGCCTCGACGTCGGGAAACCGCTGCGGCAGGCCAAGGCCGATGTCGAGGCCGCGGCCCGCTACTTCGAGTTCTACGCCGGAATCGCCGACAAACTCGGCGGCTCCACGATCCCGCTCGGCCCCGGCCTGCTCGACTACACCGTCCGCGAGCCGATCGGCGTCTCCGGCCAGATCATCCCCTTCAACTACCCGCTCCAGAACACCGCCCGGGGCTCCGCCCCGGCGCTGGCGGCAGGGTGCACGGTGGTGCTGAAGCCGTCCCCGGAGGCACCGTTGACGCCGCTGGAGATCGGGCGGATCGCCCTCGAATGCGGGCTGCCGCCGGGCGTCCTGAACGTCGTGCCCGGCGACGGCGACACGGGCGCGGCCCTCGCCGGACACCCCGGCATCGACCAGGTCACCTTCACCGGCTCCGTACCCACCGGGATCAAGGTCGCCCAGGCGGCAGCCGCCAATGTCGTGCCCGCGGTGGTGGAACTCGGCGGCAAGTCACCGGTCGTCGTCTTCGCCGACGCCGACTTCGACCTGGCGCTCGGCGCGGTCGCGGGATCCGTCTTCGGCAACGCGGGGCAGACCTGCTCGGCCGGGACCCGGCTGCTGCTCCAGCGCGGCGCGGAGGAGTTTCTCGACAGGCTGGTGGCGTACGCCGCCTCCCTGAGCCTCGGCCCGGGTGTGGCCGACCCGGACGTCGGCCCGCTGGTCGCCGCCCGCCAACGTGACCGCGTCCAGGGCTACTTGGACCTGGCGCGCGAGGAAGGTGCGACCGTCCGCACCGGTGGCGGGAGCCCGGCGGACCCCGCCCTCGCCGACGGCTACTACATCGAACCCACCGTCCTGACCGGGCTCACCAACCAGGCCCGCACCGCCCGCGAGGAGATCTTCGGCCCGGTCGTCACGGTCATCGAGTTCGACGACGCCGACGAGGCGCTCGCCCTCGCCAACGACAGCCCGTACGGCCTCGCCTCGTACGTCTGGACCCGCGACCTCGACAAGGCACTGCGCATGGCCGAGGGCATCAGGGCGGGCCAGGTGTACGTCAACGCCACCGGCGTCGGCACCGGCGTCGAGCTGCCCTTCGGCGGCTACAAGCACAGCGGCTGGGGCCGGGAGAAGGGCCTGGAGGCGCTGGCGAGTTACACCCAGACGAAGAACGTCTGCATCGGGTTCGGGGAGCGGCCATGAGGTACCGGCGGCTCGGCGAGCGCGGGCCCATGGTCTCCGTGGTCGGTCTCGGCGGCAACAACTTCGGCTCCCGGCTCGGCGAGGACGGCACAAAGGCCGTGGTGCACGCGGCGGTCGACGCCGGGATCACGCTCTTCGACACCGCCGACATGTACGGCGGGTTCGGTGAGTCGGGCGGCGCGCGCGGCGACGGCGAACGGCTGCTCGGCGCCGCGCTGAAGGGCCACCGCGACCAGGTCGTGCTGGCCACCAAGTTCGGCATGGAGATGGGCACGGACGCCGACCGGTACGGCAGGCGCGGCGCCCGCCCGTACATCCGGTACGCCGTGGAGAGTTCACTGCGCCGGCTCGGCACCGACCGGATCGATCTGTACCAGTACCACGAGCCGGACGGGTTCACCCCGCTCGACGAAACGGTCGCGGCGCTCCAGGAGTTGGTCGACGAGGGCAAGGTCCGCCACATCGGCTGCTCCAACCTCCCGGCCGAGCATCTCACCGACGCCTTCGTCAGCACCCAGGCCCGCTACCACCTCCTCGACCGCGGCGCGGAGACCGGCCTGATCCCGGCCTGTCTGCGCACCGGCGTCGGCCTGCTGCCGTACTACCCGCTGGCCAACGGCCTGCTCAGCGGCAAGTACCGGCGCGGCGAACAGCCCCCACCGGGCAGCCGGCTGTCGTGGCGGCAGGGCTGGCTCACCGACGCCGCACTCGACCGCGTCGAGGCGCTCGTCCCGTACGGCACCGAGCGCGGCCTGAGCCTCCTTCAGGTGGCCGTCGGCGCACTCGCCGCCCTGCCCGCCGTCGGCTCCGTGATCTGCGGCGCCATGACCCCCGAGCAGGTCACCGCCAACGCGGCGGCGGCCGACTGGACTCCCGACGCGGCCGACCTGGCCGCACTCGACACGATCGTGGCCCCCGGCGAACGGGTGGTCTGAAACCCCCAGAGATTCCCCATGAGACCGCCCATGACCTTCCCGGAATGAGGTTGAACACCATGCGTGAGATCGTCACGTTCGACGCCTACGGCACCCTGATCGACTTCCAGCTCGGCCCGACCACCCTCAAGGTCCTCGCCGACCGGCTCGACCTGGACGGCCTGGACGTCGACGAGTTCCTGGACGACTTCCGCGTCATGCGCTTCCAGGCCGTCCTCGAGGCGTACCGCCCGTACGACGAAGTCCTTCACTCCAGCCTGGAGATGGCGATGCGGCTGCACGGCCTGGAGTACCGGACGTCGGACGGCGACGCCCTGGTCGAGGCGGTGCCCACCTTCGGCCCGTTCCCCGAAGTGCCGGACGCGCTGCGCGCGCTCAAGTCCCGCTACGAGATCGCCATCATCTCCAACACCAACGACGACCTCATCGCCCAGAACGTCGCCAACATCGGCGTCGAGTTCGACCATGTCATCACCGCCCAGCAGGCCCAGGCGTACAAGCCCGACCGCCAGACCTTCGAGCACGCCTACAAGGTCATGGACATCGACCCGGCCCAGGTCATTCATACCGCGCAGGGCTGGGAGTACGACCTCATCCCCACCCGCGACCTCGGTCTGAAGCGGCGGGTGTGGATCAACCGCTACGGCCGCCGCGGCAGCACCGCCCATCAGCCGTACGACGAACTCCGTGACCTGTCGGGCCTGCCCGCCCTCCTCGGCTGCTGATCAGGAGCCCTCGCCATGAAGCAGATCCCTTACTGGCTCGACACCGCTCCGCAGCTGCCCGACCGTTCGGGCAAGGACCTGCCCGACACCGCGGACGTGGTGGTCATCGGCGGCGGACTCACCGGCCTGTCCACCGCCTACCACGCCGCCCGCAAGGGCGCCCATGTCGTCCTCGTCGAGAAGGACAAGGTCGGCTCCGGCGCCTCCGGGCGCAACGGCAGCATGTGTACCCAGGGCATCACCGTCGGCGTCGCCGAGGCCCGCAAGCGCTATGGGCAGCCGCGCGCACGGGAGTTGTACGACTCCTTCCGCGAAGCGGTCGACGTGGTGGAGGAGTTGACGCAGAAGGAGCAGATCGACTGCGACTTCCACCGGGCCGGGCGCCTCGGAGTCGCGTACAAACCCCAGCACTTCGACGGCATGCGGGCCACACAGCGCGACCTCGCCGAGAACTTCGGCCACGAGACGCGCCTGCTCAGCAAGAGCGAGATGCGCACCGAACTCGGCTCCGACTACTACCACGGCGCCCTGCTCGACCCGCTCAGCGCCGCCCTGCACGTGGGCAAGTACGTGCACGGCCTGGCGGAGGCCGCGGAACGCGCGGGCGCCGAGATCCACGAGCGCAACGCGGCCACCGCCCTCACCCGGACGCCCGACGGCGGCTTCCTGGTCGAGACCCTGCAGGGCACGATCCGCGCCAAGCAGGTGATGGTCGCCACCGACGCCTACACCGACAAGGCGCTGCCCTGGTTCCGCAAGCGGCTGATCAACGTCGGCAGCTTCATCATCGTCACCGAACCGCTGGGCGAGGAGCGCGCCCGTGCACTCATCCCGGGCGGCCGGCTGGTGGTCGACTCCAAGAACATCGGCCACTACATCCGCCTCACCCCGGACCACCGCCTCGCCTTCGGCGGCCGGGCCCGGTTCGCCCCGTCCAACCCGGCCTCCGACCTCAAGTCGGGGGATGTGCTGAGGCGTGAACTGACGGAAATCTTCCCGCAGTTGGCGGACGTACGGATCGACTACGTGTGGGGCGGCAGCGTCGGCTTCTCCTACGACCGCATCCCGCACGCGGGCGAGGAGAACGGCCTGTACTACTCCATGGGGTACTGCGGCCACGGCGTCCAGATGGCCACCTACATGGGCCGGGCGATGGCCGAGATGATGGACGGCCACCCGGAGGCCAACCCCCTGCGCGGCCTCGGCTTCCCCAAGGTCCCCGTCCCCTTCTACAACGGCACCGCCTGGTTCCTGCCCTTCGCCGGGGCGTACTACAAGGCCAAGGACCGGCTGCGCTGAGCTGAACCCAGCACCCATCGCCCCGCCGGCGGCACAGCGTTCGTCGGCGGGGCGATCGGTGCGGCCGCACCCCGCCGATTTCCGTACCCACCCCTGACGGCCGGGCCGCGGATGCGAGGATGAGGGCCGTCATGATTGCTGGGTGGGGTTCTCGCACGGTACGGGCCGCGGTGTTCGCGGCCGTCTGTGTGCTGCTCGCCGCCCTCGGGCACGTGATGATGTCGGGCGCTTCGGTGCCCTGGTGGGAGATGGGCGCCGGAGCCGTGGCCACGGGCGGCGCGGGCTGGTGCCTGGCCGGTCGTGAGCGGGGGCTGCCGCTGATCGTGTCCGTGGTGGTCCTCGCGCAGGGCGCGCTCCACTCGGCCTTCGAGTTCGCGCAGTCGGTCGTACAGCCGGCGGCCCCGGGCTCGACCGGCACGGCCACCATGCCGATGGCTTCGATGGCCATGGACTTCACGGACATGAACTCCATGGCTTCCATGGACATGGGGAACGTGGGCTCGGGCCACATGGCTCACGCCGGCCAAGACATGGGCGGCACGTCGTCGTTCGGCATGTTCGCCGCTCACCTGCTGGCCGCGCTGCTGTGCGGCCTGTGGCTGGCGTACGGTGAGCGCGCCGCCTTCCGCATCCTGCGAGCCGCGGCGAGCCGACTGGCCGCCCCGCTGCGGCTGCCGCTGGCGCTGCCCGCGCCACCGCACCGCCCGCACATCCGGGTACGCCGCAGCCGCTCGGACCAGGCGCTGCGGCCACTCCTTCTCGTCCACGCGATCACCTCTCGGGGTCCTCCGGCCCGGGCCGCTGTCGTCTGAGACAGCTGGTTCCCCGAGGTGCCTCTGTGCGCGCCTCGGGCATCGCCCGTACCTCCCGTACGGGCGTACCCCACACCGGACCACCGCGCGCCGTCGTGCTGGTCCGGATCCCGGATGACCCGAGAAGGACACCTGGTGATCACTTCTGCCCTGCCCACGTCGCCCGACAGAAGCCATAAAGCGGCATCGGTCGACGAGTCGATCACCGCCTGGGCGCTCGCCGCCCGCGGCGGCGACCCGGACGCGGTGGACCGCTTCGTCCGCGCCCTGCACCGCGACGTCGTGCGCTACGTCGCCCACCTCTCCGCGGACCCGCAGGCCGCCGACGACCTCGCTCAGGACACGTTCCTGCGGGCGCTCGGCACCCTGCACCGGTTCGAGGGGCGTTCCTCGGCCCGTTCGTGGCTGATGGCCATCGCGCGCCGCGCGGTGATCGACAGCTTCCGGCAGGCCGCCGCCCGACCGCGGCTGTCCGACGTCGGCGACTGGCAGCTGACGGCCGAACTCGCCCAGCCGCGCGACCTGCCCGGCTTCGACGACGGCATCGCGCTCCTCGACCTGCTGGCCGCGCTGCCCGACGAGCGCCGCGAGGCGTTCGTCCGCACCCAGCTGATGGGGCTGCCGTACGCGGAGGCGGCCGCGGCCGGCGGCTGTCCCGTCGGGACGGTCCGCTCCCGCGTGGCGCGCGCCCGGTCGACGCTCATCGGCCTGCTCGCCGAGGCCGACGAGCCCCGCCTGGACGAGGCGGCCCACCCACGGGCCGGTCGCAGCACAGCGCTTGTCGGCTGCCCCGGTCACGCCTCGGCAGGAGCCGAGGTGGTGTGCAGGCGACCGACGCCCTGATTGAAGCGGCGGAGCAGCAGCGCGGCGGTGGTGGCGAGGCCGGTGAGGAGGCCGGTGAGGAGGCCGAGCCAGATGCCGACGCCGCTGTTCTGGGTGCTGTCGAAGAACTGCGGGACCGCCGCGACGAGGAGGAGGTGGGTGGCGAGGTCGGTCGGGGGCGCCCGTCGGACTGCCCGGGACCCGCTGGCGGTGCCGTATGTCAGCGTGCGGCCCGGACACCGTCGAGGGCGACGGTCAGGACGCGGTCGCGCTGGGTGTCGTCGAGGAAGTGCGTCGAGGTGATGCCGGCGACCATCCGCAGGAGGTCGTCGAAGTCCATGTCCGGGCGGGCCTTGCCGGCCTTCTGGGCCCGCTCGAAGAGCGGGCCGCCCGCCTGGTACATCGAGTCGCGGCAGGTGAGGAAGACGTCCGACTCGTTGTTGAGCGCCTCGCGGATGGCCCGCTTGGTCACGGTGTAGTCCACGAACCGGCGCAGCCACGAGGTCAGCGCCTCCCACGGCTCCAGCGCGGCGACCTCCTGGGCCACCTGGCACAGGGCGTTCACCTCGTCCGCGTAGACGCTCTCGAAGAGGTGGCGGCGGGTGGGGAAGTTCCGGTAGAGCGTGCCGATGCCGATGCCGATGCCGATGCCGATGCCGACGCCGACGCCCGCGCGACGGGCGATGTCTTCCAGGGAGGCTTCCGCGCCGTGTTCAGCGAACGCCTCGCGCGCGGCGGCCAGCGGGGCGTCGTAGTTGCGTGCGGCGTCCTTTCGGTGCGGACGCTGGGACGCGACGATCTCGCTGACGGGGAACGGCTGAGCCGTCACTGCTGCCTCCTGGCCGGCCGCGCGGCGCGGTCGCGGAGGGCATGGTGGACGGGCGTTCTCCGTGGGTGCGTGCGGCCGCACGCACCGTCGACGCGCTCGTACCCCTCCATGGACCGCCCTGTGGCACGACCGGCAGTGGCAAGTGGCCTTCGCGGCAGGCGTGTTCGGCCTCGGCATCGGGCTTGCCTTCGCGTCGATGGCCAACCTGATCGTCGGCAGCGTCCCGGCCGAGCAGACCGGTGCCGCAACCGGCATGAACGCCAACATCCGGACCATCGGCGGTTCCATCGGCGCCGCGGTGACCAGCGTCCTGGTGACCGGCCGCCTCCAGCCCTCGGGCCTGCCGTACGCGTCCGGCTACACCCACGGGTTCAGCTTGCTGGCCCTGCTCTGCCTCGCCGCCGCGCTGGCCGCACTCCTCGTCCCGGTCCAGCGCGCAGGCCGAATCTCCGGCACGCCCCGCGCTTCCGGCGACTCGGCACGCACCGAGCCGGAGGCCGTCGCGCCCGGCGCGCGGAGCTGACGGGCACGGCGGCGGACCGGCGTTCTGGACCCCTGGCCGGGTTTCCGGATCAGCACTCCGTGGCGAGTTCGGCGAACTCCTCCAGGAGAGCCGCGGCGTCGGTCACGTCGTCCGTGAGCGGGCGGTCCTCCATGGCGGGGTCCAGGACCGCCGCCGCACGGGCGTAGGCGCGGCCCGCCGGGGTCGCCTGGGCGGGTGCGGCGCCGCGCTGGCGCAGCGCCCGTACCGCGGCGACGAGTTCGCAGCCCAGCACCAGTCGGTACGCGTCGGTCAGCCGCAGCGCCTTGCGGGCCGCCTGGGTGGCGAAGCTCGCGGCCTCTTCCAGCCCGTGCGACAGCACCACGTGCCCGAGGGCGGCCGGGGTGGCGCACGCCTGGATCTCGGCGATCGCGGCCGCCGCGCCGTACTCCAGGATCATCATCCCCGAACCGGCAGACGCCCCGGCGGCCAAGTACGAGCGCAGCCCGGTCAGTTCGGGGCGGCCGAGGCCGGACAGCCGGGCGGCGGAGAGCCGGGCCGTGCCGAGCACGGCGAGGCACAACTGGTCGAGCCCGAGGGTGAGCGGGGTGGCGAAGAAACCGCCGTGGTGGTGGGCGACCGGAGCGCCCGTGAGCTCGTCCCAGCCGAACAGGGGGTTCTCGGCAGCCGAGTTGAGGTCGATGGACAGCACTCTCTCCAGGCCCGCCCACGCCTCCGTCGCGGGGCCGTGGGACTGGGGAAAGCACCGGAAACCGAAGGGATCCTGCACGCGTGCGGACGGCGAAGACGGCGGCGATGGCGGCGAGGACGCCGACGACGGCGAGGAAGGCGATGGCGCCGAGGATGGCGGCATCGACTGCTTCGGCACACCGGTCAGCCACCGCTCCGGTACGCCGGGATCCTGTCGTTCTCGTACGCCGGGAGCCGGTTCCCGTGCTCCGGGATCCTGTCGTTCTCGTACGCCGGGAGTCCGTTCCCGTACGCCAGGATCCTGCCCTTCCGTCACATAGGACACCCGCCGCTCCGGTACGCCCAGCAGCCCCCGCACACACGCCGCCGCCCGCCCGATCGCCGGATGCGGGTGGGCCCGGTGGACCTCGGGCGCGTACGGCTCGAGGGAGCCGTCCACCGCGTGCAGCGACAGCGCGGCCACCACGTGCGCGGCGCGCAGCAGCCTGCCGAGGTCGTGACAGACGAGCGCGGACTGCCCGAGGGTGAGGGCGTTGCTGCTCAACAGGGCCAGCGCGTCGCCGCGTTGGAGCTCCAGCCGCTCGGGGAACGGCTCCGCGCCGCCGGCCTCGTCCCGTTGCCACGAGCCGTGCCCGAAGAGGGCCAGGCCCAACTGCGCCAGCGCCGTCAGGTCGCCGGTGCCGACGGACCCGTACTCGTTGACCAGGGGATGTGCCCCCGCTCGGAGCGCGTCCGCCAGCGCCACGGCGATCTCGGGGCGCAAGCCGGAGCCCCCGGCGAGCAGTTGGTTGACCCGCACCACCATCATCGCGCGGACCTGGCGCACCGGGAGAGGATCGCCCAGGCCGCCCGCATGGCTGAGCAGCAGCCGCAGGTCATGGCCCGCGCCGTCCTGTTCCTCGACGGCAACACCCCGGTGCGCCCCGACACCGGTGCTGTGCCCGTACACTCGGGCGCCCTCCGCCGCCAGCCTGCGCGCGGCCCGCCGGGCGCGCTCCATCGCCTCAAGCGCCGCAGGACGCACGCCGGGAGGCAGCGCGCCGTCGGCGATCCGGGCGACCGTGCCCACGTCGAGACCATGGCCGTCGAGTGACGCCCCGGTGGCCGCGGCGCCGATGGCCGTGCCGCCGGGGGCCGAGTCGGCGGTGCGCTTGAGCATGACGGGCGTTCTCTCCTCAGCCGTACGTCGCCAGGGCGTCGGGCCGGAGCGGATGCCCGCCCCGGCCGGCAGGCACCCGTCAGGCACCCGTCAGGACAGTCCGGCGGAGGACAGCCACGACTTGGCCACGTCCAGCGGGTCCTTGTTGTCGTCCTGCACCTGGCTGTTGAGCTTCACCAGGGTTTCCGTGTCGAGCTTCGCCGAGACGTTATTGAGTACGGAAACTCCCGCCGACGTGAGACCGCTCTTGTAAGCCAGCGGAGTTACGTTCTCGAAACCGAAGAGATTCTTGGGGTCCTGGAGGACCACAAACTTGTTCTTGCTGATTCCGGGGTCGGTCGTGAAAATGTCTGCGGCCTGGATGTTGTTGCCCTTGAGTGCCGCCACCGTCAGCGGACCGCCCGCGTCCAGCGCCTTGAAGGACTTGAATTCAAGGCCGTATACGGACTTGAGGCCCTTCAGCCCCTGCTGCCGGGTCTGGAACTCCGGCGAGCCGCCGATGACCAGATCCGGCGCCACGTCGGCGAGGTCCGCGATCGTCGACTGGCCCGTGAGCTTGTACTTCTTGGCCGTGGCCTCGTTGACCGCGACCGCGTCCTTGTCCTGGGCCGCGGACGGCTCCAACAGGGTGAGCTTCGCGTCGAGTTCGGCCTTGATGGCGGTGCTGGTCTCCTCGACCGTCTTCGGGGTCGCCTTGGCGTTCAGGTAGGCGAGCAGGGCCCCGTTGTACTCGGGAAGGACCGTGATCGTACCGTTCTTGATCAGGCCGTACGTGGTCTCGCGGCTGCCGATGTTCAGCTTGTAACTGACCTTGACACCCTTGGACTTGAGGGCCTCACCGTAGATGTCGGCGAGCAGGATGCTCTCGGGGAAGTTGTTGGAACCGACCACGACCGTACCGCCCTTGGCGGTGTCCCCGCTCAAGGGGTCGTCCTTGCCGGAGCTGTCGGAGGAACCGCAGCCTGTCAGGGCGGCCGTGGCCACAACCAGCAGGGATACAGCGTACGTTGCGGACGTTCTGGTGCTTCTGGCGAGGGTCACGTGGTCATCCAGACTTGTGCATGGGCGGGACGGAGGTGGCCGGAAGGTGCGGGTGGCAACAGTCCACACGATCCAAGCGAGCCCCCTTACGGACCGTCAAGACACGAATAGATCACCGACGGGGATCGCACGGCTTCGTCCCTTGTGCTCAACGCGTCCAAAATACGGGCGAATCCGACGTATCCAGATGTCACTCTTTGGTTGGTCATGGCCGTACTGTCGCGGCAGCCGCTAATGTTGGCCGTGTTGAGGGCCCTGTTCCACTTGTCGGCCTGAGCGCGTGGCCGCTTGTCGCGACCGCGAATCCACGGCCCGGGCAGCGGGCTTCCACGGGGAATGAAGTCGAGGAGGTTTGGTGCCCGCGCACAGGAAAGCCGCCCCGGGACAGCAGCCCACGCCCTCCCGAATAGGCCGGACACCTTCCCTTCTCGACCGGTGGCCTTTCCGCCGGAAACTCAACGTTCTGGTGACCGTCCCGCTCGTGATCGTCTCGGCGATGCTCTCCTACGTCGTCTACGCCGAGATCGGCCAGGCCCGCTCCGCCGCCGAAACCGCCCAACTCGTGCGGGACAGCGCCCAGGTGACCAAGCTCATCGACGGCGTGCAGACCGAGCACCGGCAGGCACTCCTGGTCTCCCTGCGTCACGAGGCCGCCCGCTCCGGCGACAGCCCGCCCGGCACCTCCTCGTACCTCCAGGCGCAGCGGAAGGTCACCGCCCAGGCCGAGGCCGTCAGGTCGACGTACGGGGGCCGGCTGCCCGACGCCGAGGCCCAGGCGCTCAAGGAGCTGGAGGGCCTGGACAGCCTGCGCGAGTCCGTCGAACAGGGCCCCATCCCCGCCGACAACATCGACCCCGCGTACGGGTCGGTGATCGAGGGGCTCATCAACGGCCTCGGGCTCGGCCGGTCGGGCAGCGAGTCCTCCTCGTCCGCGGGCAACCTCCTCGACGCGCTGCTGCGCGCCGACACCGCCCACGCGTCCTTCGAGACCAGCGTCTTCGCGGCGCGCACCCGGGACCCCAACGCGCTCATCGAATTCACCGGCGCCGTCGGCGACTACGAGCAGTAC
Source organism: Streptomyces sp. NPDC029292 (assembly GCF_055569295.1). Lineage (NCBI taxonomy): Bacteria > Bacillati > Actinomycetota > Actinomycetes > Kitasatosporales > Streptomycetaceae > Streptomyces > Streptomyces sp. NPDC029292. The sequence continues at coordinate 731,603 of NZ_JBVHXR010000001.1, read as the reverse complement.
ACCTACCAGGCCGAGCGGTTCACCCGGTTCGCCAGCCAGGAGCAGGGCAGCGACCTCGCGGAGATCGAGCACAGCCCGTACCAGAGCGTCATCGCCCAGCACTGGGCCGCGCTCCAGGTCGACCCCAGCGGCCTGGTCGCCGAGGACTCCGCGCAGCTGCGCGCCGCCCTCGACGACGCCCTGACCGCCGACCCCACCTATGAGCGCCAGGCCCAGAACCGCCTGAAGATCACCCAGTCGCTCATCGGTGAGATCGCCGCCGACACTCAGGAGGCGTCGAACGACACCTGGTGGCAGGTGTTCTGGCTGATCGCCATCAACGTGCTCGCCTTCGCGGCCTGGATCCTGTTCTCCGTGCTGATGCGCCGCTCCGTGGTGCGCACCGTACGGACCCTCACGGAGGCGGCCCAGCACGTGGCCGGCGCGGCCGAGACCGAGCTGGCCCGGGTCGCGGACGACGACGCCGACGACGCGAGCCCGCCGCGCCTGGAAGCCGTACCCGTGCTGGTCCGGGACGAGATCGGTGAACTCGCCGAATCGTTCAACCAGGTTCAGGTCACCGCGACCGCCCTGCTGGAGCGCCAGGTCATCAGCCGCCGCAACATCGCCGAGATGTTCGGCAACGTCGGCCGCCGCGTCAGCAATCTGACGGCACGTCAACTCGCGCTGATCGACTCGGTGGAGCGCGGCGAGACCGACCCGGAGGTACTGGACCGGCTCTACCGCATCGACCACATCGCCGTACGTCTCCAGCGCAACGCCGACAGCCTGATGCTGCTCGCCGGGATCAGCGAGACGGGTCTCAACACCGAACCGATGCGGCTCAGCAACATCGTCCGCGCCGCGCTCGGCCAGATCGAGGGCTACCAGCGCGTCACCCCGCACGCCGAGGGCGATGTCACCGTCGTTCCCGACATCGTCGGCGATCTGACGCTGATGCTCGCGGAACTGCTGGAGAACGCGGTGATGTTCTCCCCGGCGTCCAGCAGCGTCGAAGTGGTGCTGCGTCCCCGGCACGGCTCCGGCGGCGGCGCCCTCGTCGAGATCATCGACCACGGGCTTGGGATGAGCCCCGAGCGGCTGGAGCAGGAGAACGCCCGCCTCGTCCGCCGCGAACGGCTCGACCTGGCGCCGACGGAGGTCCTGGGCCTCTTCGTGGTCGGCGGACTCTCCCGGCGCTGGGGCATCGAAGTCGTCCTGTCCCGCACCCCGGGCGGCGGCGTCACCGTCACCGTCGCGCTCCCGTCGTCCCATCTCCTGCCCGCCGACCCGACCGGTAGCGCGGCGCGGGCCCCGCACATCCTCCCGCCCGCCCGCCGCTCCGGCACGACCGAGCCGCGCCCCGCGAGGGTGGAGCGGGCGCCCGGCACTTCGGCCCTGCCCCGCCGGATTCCCGCGCGCGCCCGGGGCGGGGAGTCTCCCGGCCATGCGCGGGAGAAGGACCCCGTGGCCGGCGCGAGCGGCGAGGGCGCCAGAACTCACACCCCGAACGGCTCCGGCACACCCCGGCCCGGGCAGAGCAGCGCACCCGACACGCCCCTGCCGGGTACGGCGTCGGGGGTGCCACACGGTGCGGGTATGGGTGTGGGGGCACCACAAGGTGCGGGTACGGGTGTGGGGGCACCACAGGGTATGGGCGCCGGGACCCCTCAAGGCGCCGACGGCTCCGGCACCGCCCCGGCGAGGCCCGCCGAGACCGGTCCGCTGCGGCGCCGGGTGCGCGGTGCGACCCTGTCGGCCACCACCGCGTCGAGCCGCCTGCCCAAACGGACCGTCACGAACCCGCGGCCGCCCGCCTGGCAGCCCATCGACGCGGAGGCGGCGCGATCCGAGATCGACGAATTCGAGGCCGCCGTCCTGCGGGCCCAGCGCGAGAGCGCGGTCGAGGACCGGAGCGCCGGGCCGACCCGTTCAGGGGGCCGCCCCGCGGGCGCACCGGCCGAGCAGAGCACAGAGAGCAACAGACCCTCATCTCCGGAAGGCATGAGCACGTGACCATGTGGACAGGCGAGCCGGAATCCGCGGCCATGGAACCGGTGACGGACGTGAAGGCCGCCGCTGCCGACTTCAATTGGCTGCTCAATCGATTCGCCACCGAGACCGCCGGGGTGGTCGACGTCATCGGTGTCTCCTCCGACGGTCTGCTGATCGCGGTGTCCCAACTGCGCGGACAGGCCGACTCGGAGAGGCTCGCCGCGATCGTCTCCGGTATCACCAGCCTTGCCATGGGGGCGTCCGGCAACTACGGCCTCGGTGGCCTGAACAAGGTCATCATCGACCTGGAGGAGGGACACGTCCTGGTGTCCGCGCTCGGCGCGGGCGCGGTGCTCGGCGTGGTCGCCTCGAAGGAGGCGAAGCTCGGCAACATCGCGTACGAGATGACGCTCTTCGCCAACCGCGCCGGTGCCGTCCTGAGCCCGCAGCTGGTCATGGAGCTGAAGAACACCGTGGGCATCGCGCCGACCGGTTGACGGCCGACGGGGCATCACATGGACCGGTGACGCCCCGCGAGGTGAGGGGGAGGACGCGATGACGGCGGGCGAGCCATCAGCCGACGACGACGTGTGGGGAGCGGAGCCCCCGGCGTCGATCGTCCGGCCCTTCCTGCTGACCGCGGGGCGGATCGCCGGCGGCGACAGTCTCGTACCGCCGATCCCGATCGAGACGCAGGTGGTGGCAACGGATGTGGGCCTGGCCGCTCTTGACGCCTTCGTCTTCGACCAGCACCGCGACATCATCACGATCTGCCGCCGGCCGCAGTCGCTGGCGGAGATCGCGGCGAAACTGCGGATGCACTTGAATGTGATCAGAGTGCTCGCCGACGATCTGCGCGCCGACGGTCAACTGGCTTTGTACGCACCGCAGGCCGAATCCGCCCGCGACGCCACCGTATTGCGAAGGGTTATCGATGGTCTCCGAGCTATCCCCGACTCCCGGGGCGCGATCCGTGAGCGCTGACACCCAGGGGCCCCGGCCGCCGCTGCCGGTGAAGATGGTGATCGCGGGCGGCTTCGGCGTGGGCAAGACCACCACCGTGGGCGCCATTTCCGAAATCGAGCCGCTGACCACCGAGGCGTCCATCACCTCGGTCGCCGCGGGCGTCGACGACCTCACCCACACCCCGGAGAAGATGACGACCACGGTCGCGATGGACTTCGGCTGCGTCACCCTCGACCCGACCCTGAAGCTCTATCTCTTCGGGACCCCGGGCCAGGAACGGTTCGGGTTCATGTGGGACGACCTCGTCGAGGGCGCGCTCGGCGGGCTCGTCATCGTCGACACCCGGCGCCTCGACGACTGCTACGCGGCGGTCGACTACTTCGAGCACCGCGAGATCCCCTTCGCGGTGGCGGTGAACGCCTTCGACGGCAAGGTCGAGCACGATCTGGACGACGTACGGTGGGCCCTCGACGTGGCCGATCATGTGCCGCTCACCGTGTTCGACGCACGCGAACGCGGGTCCGTACGGGACGCGCTCCTCGTCGTCCTCGAACACGCCCTGGCCACCGCCGAGCGGTGAAGCGGGGACGGGCCCGAGGTCCGTCCCCGCCGTGCCGCGGCCGTCAGGCCGACCGGCGCCTGCGCACTCCCGGGGACACCGCCACCCGGGCCACGGCCCAGAACAGCACGAGGACGCACAGCGCCAGGATGGCCGTGAGGGCGGCCCCGCCGGCCACCTTCTCGTAGTTGCGCTGGTACAGGCCGTCCAGGATGTACCGGCCGACCCCGCCCAGGGCCACATAGGCCGCGATCGTCGCCGTCGACACGATCTGGATCGCCGCCGAGCGCAGACCGCTGAGGATCAGCGGCAACGCCGCCGGCACCTCGACCTGGAACAGGATCTTCCCCTCCGACATGCCCATGCCGCGGGCCGCGTCCACGGGGGAGGGGTCCACCGTGCGGATCGCCTCGTACGTGGTGATGAGGATCGGGGGGATCGCCAGCACCACGAGCGGGATCATCACGGGCAGGATGCCGAGGCCGAGCCAGACGAACATCAGCACCAGCAGCCCGAAGGTCGGCAGCGCCCGGGCTCCCGCCGAGACGAAGGCCAGCGCGTTGCCGCCACGACCGGTGTGGCCGGTGACCAGGCCGATGGGCAGGCCGATGGCCGCGGCGATCGCGAGCGCTCCGGCGGTGTACTGGAGGTGCTCCCACACGCGCTGCGGGATGCCGTCGTAGCCGTGCCAGTGAGAGCCGTCGCTGAAGAAGGACTGCATGAAGTCGAGTACGTTCACGAGACGCTCTCCGGTGTACGGGCGGTGCTCGCGATCTTGGACGTCCGGCGCCCCGCCTTGCGGCCCGAGGGTGGCTGCCAGGGGGTGAGCACCCGCCGCAGCAGGACCAGCAGGGCGTCGACCAGCACCGCGAGGACGGCCGTGGTGACCACCGAGTTCACGGCGAGGAGGGGGCGGTGGTAGAGCATCGCGGTGGTCAGCAGATTGCCGAGCGCGCCCTGGTTGCCGATCAGTGAACCGACGCTGACCAGGCTGATGCTCGACGCGGTCGCCACCCGCAGTCCGGCCATCATCGCGGGTACGGCGATGGGTAGTTGGACCTGGAGGTAACGGCGTACGAAACCGATGCCCATCGCCGCGGCGGCAGCGTTCGTCTCCTCCGGGACCGAGCGGACGCCGTCGACGACCGCCGGGACGAGGACCACCAGGCTGTACAGGCACAGCGGGATCATCACCGTCAGCCGGCTCAGCCCCGTGTAGTCGATGAGCACCACGAAGAAGGCGATCGACGGGATCGCGTACAGCACCGTGGAGGTCCACAGCACCGGCGGGTAGAGCCAGTCGAAGCGGACGCACAACAGGCCGATCGGCAGCGCCAGCAGGAGACCGACGAGCACCGGGATCAGCGCCTCCTGCATGTGCCCGGAGATCAGGCCGAGATAGCTGTCCTGGAGGTCGCTCGGTATGTCGAAGAACCCGTTCATCGCACGGCCTTGATCTGCGACGAGTCCTGCGGCGGGCCCTGCCGCGGACCCGGCGGGGCGTCCGCGGCCCGCCGCAGCCGGGCCGCGCGGATCGCCGCGGCGACCGTCTCCTGCCCGGCGATCCCCAGCACCCGTCCGGCCCCGTCCACCGCGACCGCCTGACCCGTGGGCGACAGCACCGCCCGGTCCAGCGCGACCCGCAGCGAGTCCCGGCCCACCTCGAAGCCCTGCCCGTACGGCTCCAGGGCCTGGACGTCACCGTCCCACGCGCCGAGGTCGGCCCAGCCCAGCGGCTTGCCGTCGGCGTCGGTCACCAGCCCCGGCGTCCGCTCTCCGTCGCGTCCGGCGATCTCCTGCCAGTCGGAGCCGACCGGGAAGACCCGGGAGCGGTCCAGTTCGAGGTCGCGGGTGGACAGGAACGACAGACCGCGGATGCCCCGGTCGGCGCCCAGGAACTCCTCCACGAACGGGTCGGCGGGCGATGACAACAGCTCGTCGGGGGTGGCGAATTGAGCGAGTCTGCCACCGGTGCGCAGTACGGCGATGCGGTCGCCGATCGTGATCGCCTCGTCCATGTCGTGGGTGACGAACACGATTGCCTTGCCGAGTTCGCCCTGGATGCGCAGCAACTCCTCCTGGAGGCCGCGGCGGACGACCGGGTCGACCGCGGAGAACGGTTCGTCCATGAGCAGGATCGGCGGGTCCGACGCCAGCGCGCGGGCCACGCCGACACGCTGCTGCTGGCCGCCGGAGAGCTGGTACGGATAGCGGCGGGCCATGCCCGGGTCGAGGCCGACGCGCTCCATGAGTTCGGCCGCGCGGGCCCTGGCGCGCTGCTTGGACCAGCCGAGCAGCCGCGGCACCGTGGCGATGTTGTCGAGGACGGTGCGATGCTGGAAGAGCCCGGCGTTCTGGATGACGTACCCCATGGACCGGCGCAGGGCATTGACCGGTCGGCGCAGGATGTCCTCGCCGTTGACCCTGATCGTGCCGCTGCTGGGTTCGACCATGCGGTTGATCATGCGCAGCGTGGTGGTCTTGCCGCAGCCCGAGGGCCCGACGAGAACGGTGATGGAGTGGTTCGGTATCTGGAGGGACAGGCGATCGACGGCCACCGTGCCGTCGGCGTATCGCTTGCTGACATCTTCGATGGCTATCAAGCGTGAAACCCTTCGGGAACCGCTGTGATCGGACGTGGCGCGATCACGTGCACGAGGGTGCGTAGTCTAGCCAGTTGATGTTGCTTCTCGTTCGGGACGTGTCGGTATACGGGACGCGCGCCCAGGATGCGGGCCCAGCGGGGGATACGGTCGCCTCGAAGCCGGCCACGCGCAGGTGATCAGGAGGCCCGAGGGCGGGTACTCGCCCGCCGAGAGGACATGACTGTACGAGCGGGAGGCGAGGCGTCATGCGCTTCCATGACCGCCGGCAGGCCGGACAGGAGCTGGCCCGCCTGCTCTCGGAATGGGCGAAGGGGCACGACCTGACCGATCCCCTCGTCCTGGCCCTGCCCCGCGGAGGTGTCCCCGTCGCTGCGGAGATCGCACGGGCCCTGAACGCGCCGCTGGACCTGCTGGTCGTGCGCAAGATCGGCCTTCCGGGGCGGCCGGAAGTCGGGATCGGCGCGATAGCGGGCGACGATCCGCCCCTGTTCGACCAGGCCGCGCTGGCATTTCTCGATCTTACGAAGGGCCAGTTCGCGTCGGAGATCGCCAGGCAGCGAACGGAGATCCACCGCTTGGAGCGCCTCTACCGGGAGGGGCGGCCCGCTCCGCGGATCAAGGGCCGGACCGTGATCCTGGTCGACGACGGCCTGGCCACCGGCGTCACCGCGCGGGCGGCGCTTACCCAACTGCGCCGCCAGGGGCCCGCCCGGCTGGTCCTGGCCGTGCCGGTGTGCTCCGACAGCGGCTCCGACCTGCGACAGAAGGCCGACGACGTGATCTGCGCACACCAGCCCCCGCTCTTCCAGTCGGTGGGCGAGTGGTACGACGACTTCGAGCAGCTCTCCGACCGGGAGGTGATCGAGACACTGCGTGCCGTCGACGCCGGGGTGTGAGCCGGGGCCTCGGCCCTGGCCGTCGAAGGAAAGGACCGGATGCTCCTCGCGCGGCACGCCAAGGGGCTCGGCTACTTCCTGGGCCTGCCCGAAACGGCAGGTGAACGCACCGCCTTCGGTCACCACGGCAGCGGCGGCAGCATCGCCTTCGCCGACCGCGAGCGCCAACCGGCCTTTGCTCTCACCCGTACCCGCCTGGTCTCCGGCGCGGTGGACACGGGCCGGTTGCTCGTGAACGAGGTCCGGTCGCTCGTGTCCTAGTGAGTCGCCTCCCGGAAGGCAGGATGGTCGTCGAGGCGGCGCACGTAGTCCCGCAGGTGGCTGCGCCGGGAGAGGGTTTCGGTCGCGTCGAGGTGGGTGAGCGCCGCCCAGAGGTCCACGTCCGCGGCGGTCAGTTCCTCGCCCAACGCATAGGTATTCGAGGCGAGTTGACGGTCCAGCAGGTCCAGCGTCGCCGACCGGGCCTCCGGCCGTGCGGTCGAGGTGACGTCCTGGTCGAGGAGTTCACCGAGGGCGTCGATGTCCGCGGTGCGGGCCGGCGGGTGCAGCAGCGGGACGCGGGCTCCGTCGTGGTCGGTCAGCAGGCCCGCGAGATCGCGAAGGATGTCGGGCGTGTGATTGCTGACGATGCGTCCGCTCCAGCGGTCGCACAGCGCGGGCGCGGTCAGCGGGCCGTCGTAGTGGTGCCAGGTGGCCTCGTAGGCGCTGCGCAGCGAGGCGAAGGCCTCCGGTGTCCGGGCGGGGTGGGCCAGGAGGGTGCTGGCGACCGAGTCCTTGAGGCCGAGCAGGTCGAGGGTGATCGAAATGCGGAGCGAGCGCGGACAGCCCTCGGAGAGGTACAGCTGATAGCGGTGCGGTGCCGGGTAGAAACCACCGGCCAGGCCGACGCCGATGCGGCTGCGGATGCCGTGCGGTCGAGGGGACACGGACGGAGCGGCGCCCCAGGGGCGAGCGCCTGACACCGAAGCAAAGGGGCTCGGAACACGCGCAGTTGAGGCGCACGCGGTCGAAGTGGGCGTGTGCGGTGCGTACGTGTCCGAGGCGCACGCGGTCGAAGGAGCCGTGTGCGGTGCGTACGTGTCCGACGCGCACGCGGTCGAAGTGGTGGCGGCGCTTGTGGCGCACGCACTCGAAGTGGCTGTGCTTGAACCGCGCGAAACTGTCTCGGGCATGACTCTCCATGGGAATGGCGAAGCCCCGGCCGCTTGTTGGGCGGCAGCGGCGGAACGGAGTGACTGCGCTTTCGGACCGGCTGCCGGCGCTGAGCGCGCGCGACGGTCCGGACTAGTACGCGCTGGAGACCCGCAGCAGGTCGATGTGCAGGCGTCTCGTCAGGTAGTTCCTGGCCATTCCCACCGGTCCCGCGTTCAGGGCCCGCGAGTTGCGAGACCGCGCTTGCCCCGCCGCACCGGCGGGACCAGGTCGTCACCCGGGGCACCCCGTCGCGGTGGAAGGGTTGCCTGTCAGCGGGCCGGGGCCGATCAACCGCACCGCGCGGACGAACCGCGTGATGGGCGCTGACAATCGTGACCGTCCTCGCCAGTGTCAGCGCGCTCCGTGAAGTCGTCAAGACGGCGTGTAGGCGGTCTCACCACGTGGTCATCCCGGTCGGTGAACGTTGACATTCCTTTCCGGGCGTGCCTAACTTACGCCGCAGATCGGTCATGAGTGTCAGCGAAAAGCCCTGGCTCGCTGTCCGGCAACCCTCGCATCGCGGTGGGGTGCCCCAGGTGACGACCGGACCGGATGACGTTCGGTAAGCGCGAGGCCCCAGGGGCAGGAACAGTGATGGTGACGGCGATGTACGCAGCGCAGGGGATGGCCGCACAGCGGCCCCGCGGCTGCGTCCTGCTGTGCGCGAACCGCTGCGTCGATCTGCTCCGCGTCAACAGCGCCCTGTGTACCGCTTCGGGCCCCGCGCGCTGTCAAGGCTGACGGCGTTCTGAATCTCTGACGCGCACCGCCGCCGCGGTGCGCCCTCTGCCCGCCCAGCACCCGGTACCGGCGTCTTCCCGCTCTTCGTCTTCCGCGGTGTTCCCCCGTGCCGCCGCGGTGCCGTCGCGTTCGCCGCCCGGGATGTCCGACTCCGCTGGAGCTCCCTCATGAGTGAACCCCCTGGCGCCGTGGTCTCCCTCGTCGCCGCACCGCCCGACCACACCGTGAAACAGCCGTCGGCGGCGCAGCGCGTGTTGCCCCTGCGCCGCCCAGGACGCTGGATCCTCTCGGCGATCGTGCTCGTCCTGCTCGCCCAGATCGGCCATGGGCTGGTGACCAACCCCTTCTACCAATGGGACCGTTTCCAGTACTGGTTCCTGCGTCCGACGATCCTCGACGGGCTGCTCATCACCCTTGAAGTGACGGTGTACAGCGCCGTGTTGGGACTGCTCGGTGGCATTGTGCTCGCGCTGGGGAGGCTCTCCAGGAGCCCGGTGCTGCGCGCGGTGAGCTGGATCTACACCTGGCTGTTCCGCTCGGTGCCGCTGATCGTCGTCCTGCTCTTCCTCTACAACTTCAGCGCGCTCTACCAGACGGTGAGCCTCGGAGTCCCGTTCGGCCCCGCCTTCTTCACCTTCGACGAGTCCCGGCTCGCCACCGACATGGTCGTCGCGGTCGTCGGACTGAGCCTCAACGAGGCGGCGTACGCGTCCGAAGTGGTCCGCGGCGGCATCCTCTCGGTCGACCAGGGCCAGCACGAGGCGGCCGCCGCACTCGGTCTGCCGAAGGGCTACCAGTTCAGGAAGATCGTGTTCCCGCAGGCGCTGCGATCCATCACCCCGAACTACGTCAACCAGCTGATCGGCCTGATCAAGGGCACCTCGCTGGTCTTCTACGTGTCACTGCTCGACCTGTTCGGCTCCGTGCAGAGCATGGGCAGCACCTACCCCGGCGACATCGTGCCGCTGCTGCTGGTCGCCACCGTCTGGTACCTGATCCTGACCAGCGTCGTGTCCGTCATCCAGTTCTACGTCGAGCGGTACTACTCGCGGGGCGCGCTGCGCACGCTTTTGCCGACCCCGCTGCAGAAGGTCCGGACCGGCCTGCGTGACCTGCGGGACCGCGTTCGCAAGGAGGCCGCGATATGACCGCCGAGACGCTCGGGATACGCCCGGCCGCGGTAGAGGTCCACGACGTGCACAAGTGGTACGGCGCCCACCGGGTGCTGGACGGCGTGGAGTTGACGGTGCAGCCCGGCGAGGTCACGGTGATCCTCGGTCCTTCCGGCTCCGGGAAGTCCACGCTCCTGCGGGTGATCAACCACCTGGAGAAGCCCGAGATCGGCCATGTCAGCCTGAACGGCGAGCTGATCGGCGTACGCCGGCACGGCAAGCGCAGCGAGATGGGGGTCCCCCCGGCCGAAGGCTGGGGGAGGCTCAAGGAGCTGAGCGAACGGGCGATCCTGGCCCAGCGCGGCCGGATCGGCTTCGTCTTCCAGAACTTCAACCTCTTCCCGCATCTGACGGTGCTGGACAACGTCGCCGCCGCCCCGGTGGCGACCGGCCGGCTGAGCAAGCCCGAGGCCCTGGAACTGGCGCGCACCCTGCTGGGCCGGGTGGGCCTGGCCGACAAGACCACCGCCTATCCACGGCAGTTGTCCGGCGGCCAGCAGCAGCGGGTGGCCATCGCCCGCGCCCTCGCCCTGCGACCCGGAGTCATCCTCTTCGACGAACCCACCTCCGCGCTCGACCCCGAACTGGTCGGCGAGGTGCTGGCCGTCATCAAGGACCTGGCCACCAGCGGCACCACCCTCGTCATCGTCACCCACGAGATCGGCTTCGCCCGTGAGGTCGCCGACCGGGTGGTCTTCATGGACGGCGGCCGGATCGTCGAACAGGGCCCGCCCGCCGAGGTGTTGGACCACCCGAAGCACGAGCGGACCAGGGACTTCCTCAGCAAGGTGCTCTGATCCCGCCGCTCGTCCCGCTCCCCGCGAACCCGCCCGGGCTCGCGTCCCCCACACCGCCACTGCTTACCCCACACCGCCACCGCTCACCGAACAAGGACAGCCATGCGTACCCTCCGCCTCCGCAGCAGACTCCTTCGCGGCCTCACCGCGTCCGCCGCCGTCGCCTCCCTCGCAGGCGGACTCGCCGCGTGCGGGGGCGAGAGCGACGCGGCCACCAGGACCGATACCGCGGCGTCCGGCACCGTCACCGTGGGCGCGCTGTCCAACGGCGCCGCGCAGCAGACCGACCTCAAGGTGTCCGAGGTGAAGTCCATCAGCGCCGAGCTGCCCAAGTCGGTCGCCCGGAGCGGCAAGCTGGTGATCGGCGTCGGCGCCCTGCCTTCGGGTTATGCGCCGCTGGCGTATGTGGGCGAGGACCAGAAGACCCTCACCGGCGCCGAACCCGACCTCGGACGGCTGGTGGCCGCGGTCCTCGGGCTGAAGCCGGAGGTGAAGAACTCGACCTGGGAGAACCTGTTCGTCGGCATCGACAGCGGCAAGGTCGACGCGGCCTTCGCGAACGTCACCGACACCGAGGAGCGCAAGAAGAAGTACGAGTTCGCCTCCTACCGGCAGGACAACCTCGCCTTCGAGGTGCTGAAGAAGAGCACCTGGAACTTCGACGGCGACTACGAGAACCTGGCCGGCAAGACCGTCTCGGTGGGCGCGGGCACCAACCAGGAGAAGATCCTGCTGGAGTGGAAGGCGAAGCTGGAGAAGGAGGGCAAGAAGCTCACCGTCAAGTACTTCCAGGACAGCAACAGCCAGTATCTGGCGCTGTCCAGCGGGAAGATCGACGCCTACTTCGGGCCCAACCCCGGTATCGCGTACCACGTCACCCAGGTCGCGAAGACTCCCCACCCGACCCGCAACGCGGGCAAGTTCTCGGGGGCGGGCGCATCGCTCCAGGGCCTGATCGCGGCGACGACGAAGAAGGACAGCGGGCTGGCCAAGCCCTTCGCCGACGCGATCAACTACCTGATCAAGAACGGCCAGTACGCCAAGTGGCTGGACGCCTGGAACCTCTCCAACGAGGCCGTCAGCACCTCCCAGGTCAACCCGCCCGGTCTGCCGCTCACCAACTCCTGATCCGCCGCCATCGGGGGGCTTCGCCGTACTGACACGGCGAAGCCCCGCCCGCGCCCGGCCGAGTCCCCGTTACGGAGATCCCGCACCGCCATGACCACCAGCGTCCACGCCACGCCGTCCCAGAGCCCTACCGAGCCGCACATCCTGGACAACGCCGCCTGGGCCGCGCTGACCGGTCCGCACGCCGACTTCGCCGAGCGGGTCGGGCGCGCCGCCCGCTACCCCTCCGACGTCTCCCCGTTCACCGCCCTCGACGACCCCGACGATCCCCGCGCCTGGGACGACCTGGCCGAGCTGGTCGGGCCGGGCACCGTCACCCCCGTCTCCGGGGTGCGGACCCTCCCCGACGGCTGGGAGACCGTCCAGAGCGGCCAGGGCGTCCAACTGGTCGACACGGCTCTGCACGCCGAACCCGCCCCCGAAGCGGTACGGCTCGGGCCCGCCGACGTACCCGAGGTCCTCGACCTGATCGCCCTGACCAAGCCGGGCCCGTTCCTGCCCCGTACCGTCGAACTCGGCACCTACCTCGGTATCCGGGACCGCGGACGGCTGATCGCCATGGCCGGCGAACGCCTGCACCCGCCGGGCTGGACGGAGATCAGCGCGGTCTGCACCCACCCCGACCACCGCGGCCGGGGGCTGGCCACCCGGCTGGTCCGCGCGGTCGCGGCGGGCATCAGGGAACGCGGGGAGACCCCGTTCCTGCACGCGTCCGCGAGCAACACCCACGCGATCCGGCTCTACGAGTCGATCGGCTTCACCCTGCGCCGCCACTCGCGGTTCGTGCTGGTGCGCACTCCGGGCGGGCAGCGGGAAGAAGCCCGACAGCGGGAAGAAGCCCGACAGCCGGAAGAAACGGCATAGCCATGCCGTTGTGTTCGTTGACGACCGAGCGGCGCCCCGTCGGGGATCCGCGAGCGCGAGGCCGGCGCGACCCAGGGTCCGCCGGGCCGGAAGGGTGGAGGTGACACACGTGCGACCCGTGTCCCGCCTCCGCGTGGTGAAGCTCGCCCCACGCCGCCGCGTCCACCTGTACTCCAGGCCGCACATCGACCTGTTGCGCGTGGCCGGCGCGCTCTGTTGCTCCTGACCTGTTGCCCTCGCGGCCGCGCCCTCCGTACCGAGGGCCGGCTCCCTCGTACGGTCGATCAGGAAGGCACCTCTCTCGTGTCCTCATCTCCTTCTTCTCTGCACCTCGCCGTCGCTCTGGACGGCGCGGGCTGGCACCCGGCCGCCTGGCGCGAGCCCGTGGCCCGCCCCCGTGAACTGCTCACCGCCGCCTACTGGACCGAGCTGATCACCGAGGCCGAACGCGGCCTGCTCGACTTCGTGACGATCGAGGACGCGCTCGGGCTCCAGTCCTCGCACGTCACCGAGCCGGACGGGCGTACGGACCAGGTCCGCGGACGCCTCGACGCCGTCCTCATCGCCGCCCGCGTCGCACCGCTGACCAGCCACATAGGACTGGTGCCGACCGTGGTGGCCACCCACACGGAGCCCTTCCACACATCCAAGGCGATCGCCACCCTCGACTATGTGAGCACCGGCCGTGCGGGCGTACGTGTGCAGGTGTCGGCGCGCGGGAACGAGGCCGCGCACTTCGGCCGTCGTACGTTCCCGCCGATCCGCATCGAGGAGTACGACACCCCCGGCGTACAGGAGGTGGTGGTCGACCTCTTCGACGAAGCCGCCGACTACGTCGAGGCGGTGCGGCGGCTCTGGGACAGCTGGGAGGACGACGCGGAGATCCGGGACGTGGCCACCGGCCGCTTCGTGGACCGCGACAAGCTGCACTACATCGACTTCGAGGGCAAGCACTTCAGTGTGAAGGGCCCTTCGATCACGCCCCGGCCGCCCCAGGGCCAGCCGATCGTCAGCGCCCTGGCGCACGCGACCGTCCCGTTCCGGCTGGTGGCCCGCTCCGCCGACATCGGCTACGTCACCCCGCACGACACCGACCAGGCCCGTGCCATCGTCGAGGAGATCCGCGCCGAGCAGGCGGTGGCCGGTCGCGCCGACGAACTCCTGTACCTCTTCGGCGACTTGGTGGTCTTCCTGGACGACGATCCGGCCGCCGCCGCGGCCCGCCGGGATCGTCTCGACACCCTCGCGGGATATCCGTACACGAGTGACGCACGCGTCTTCACCGGCACCCCGGCCCAACTCGCTGATCTGCTGCAGGAGTTGCAGTCGGCCGGACTGACCGGCTTCCGGCTGCGTCCCGCCGTGGCGGGCCACGACCTCCCCGCGATCACCCAGGGCCTGGTTCCCGAACTCCAGCGCCGGGACGCCTTCCGCCGCGCCTACGAGTCCGACACCCTGCGCGGGCTGCTGGGCCTCGACCGCCCCGCCAACCGCTACGCCGCCGTCACCGCCTGAGCCGGAGGGACCGTACCACCATGAGCAAGCCGCTGAAGCAGATCCATCTGGCCGCCCATTTCCCCGGCGTCAACAACACCACCGTATGGAGCGACCCCGAGGCCGGCAGCCACATCGAGTTCAGCTCCTTCGCCCACTTCGCGCGAACCGCCGAGCGCGCCAAGTTCGACTTCCTGTTCCTCGCCGAGGGCCTGCGACTGCGCGAACAGGGCGGCCAGATCTACGACTTGGACGTCGTCGGCCGGCCCGACACCTTCACGATCCTCACCGCGCTCGCCGCCGTCACCGAACACCTCGGTCTGACCGGCACCATCAACTCCACCTTCAACGAACCGTACGAGGTGGCCCGCCAGTTCGCGAGCCTCGACCACCTCTCGGGCGGGCGCGCCGCCTGGAACGTAGTGACCTCCTGGGACGCCTTCACCGGCGAGAACTTCCGCCGTGGTGGCTTCCTCCCGCAGGAGGAGCGCTACTCCCGCGCCAAGGAGTTCCTGTCCACCGCGAACGAACTCTTCGACGCCTGGCACGGGGACGAGATCGTCGCCGACCAGCAGACCGGCACGTTCCTGAGCGACGCGAAGGCCGGAGCCTTCGTGCACCGGGGCCGTCACTTCGACATCGAAGGGCAGTTCAACGTCCCGCGCAGCCCGCAGGGCCGCCCGGTGATCTTCCAGGCGGGCGACTCCGACGAGGGTCGCGAGTTCGCCGCGTCGAGCGCGGACGCGATCTTCAGCCGGTACTCCACCCTCAAGGAGGGGCAGGCGTTCTACACGGACGTCAAGGGCCGCCTCGGCCGGTACGGTCGCCGGCCCGACCAGCTGCTGATCCTGCCCGCCGCGACCTTCGTCCTCGGCGACACCGACGCCGAGGCGGCGGAGCTGGCCCGCGAGGTGCGCCGACAGCAGGTCAGCGGGGCAACCGCGATCAAGCACCTGGAGTTCGTCTGGAACCGGGACCTGTCCGCGTACGACCCGGACGGCCCGCTCCCCGACATCGACCCCGACCTCGGCGAGCACAGCATCGCCCGCGGTCGCGCCCAGGTGCGGATGTACCGCGACCCGCTGGCCACCGCCCGGGAGTGGCGCGAGCGCGCGGCAGCCAACAAGTGGTCCATCCGCGACCTGGTCATCGAGACCGGCAACCGCCAGGCCTTCGTCGGCTCCCCGGCCACCGTCGCCGAGGCGATCAACTCCTTCGTCCAGGCCGACGCCAGCGACGGCTTCATCCTCGTCCCGCACATCACCCCCGGCGGCCTCGACGGCTTCGCCGACACCGTCGTCCCGCTGCTCCAGGAGCGCGGCGTGTTCCGCACGGAGTACGAGGGAACCACCCTGCGCGACCACCTCGGCCTGGCCCTCCCCCACTCTCGGCTTCTCCCCCACTCTCGGCTTCGCTCGAGCGGGGGGACCCCCATGAGCGGGGGGACCCCCATCGACACGGACGCGCAGGCTGAGCGGGCCGCGTCATGAAGTTCCTGGCCATCACCCTGATCGTGCACGCCCCGCACCCCGTCACCGGTGTGCGGAAGCCGACCAACGCGCGGTTCCGCGAGGTGATCGACAACGCACTGCTGGCCGAGGAGCTGGGCTTCGACGGCTTCGGCGTGGGGGAGCGGCACGAGCGGCCGTTCATCTCCTCCTCGCCGCCCGTCGTCCTCAGCCACATCGCCGCCCTCACCTCCCGGATCCGGCTGTTCACCGCGGTCACCACGCTCAGCCTCCTCGACCCGGTGCGCGCGTACGAGGACTACGCGACCCTGGACCATCTCTCCGGCGGACGCCTCGAGTTGATCATCGGCAAGGGCAACGGCGCCGCACAGCGCGACCTGTTCCACGTCACGCCCGAGGACCAGTGGGACCGCAACGCCGAGAGCTATGAGGTGTTCCGGCAGATCTGGCGACAGGACAAGGTGACCGCCGCGACACGCTTCCGTCCGGAACTGACGGAGGCCGAGGTGTGGCCCCGGCCGCTCCAGCAGCCCATCCGGGTCTGGCACGGCAGTGCGACGAGCAGGGAGTCGGTCGATCTCGCCGCCCGCTACGGCGATCCGCTCTTCTCGGCGAACGTCACCAACCCCATCGAGCCGTACGCCGAGTTGATCCGCTACTACCGCGAACGCTGGGAGTACTACGGGCACGACCCGGCCGGCATCGCGGTGGGCGCGGGGACGGCGGGCCTCTACGTGGCCCGCACATCGCAGGAGGCGCTGACCACGTACCGGCCGATCTTCGATGGGAACCTGGCGTTCCAGAAGAGGCTCGGCCTGGAGCCGGTCTTCCCGACCCTGGAGGACTTCGTCGAGCGCAGTTCGGCGCTGATCGGCAGCCCGCAGCAGATCATCGAGAAGGTGCACCGCTACCACGAGCAGTTCGGGCACACCGTGCTGCATCTGCACGCGGACGCGAGCGGGCTCACCGACACCCAGCACCGCGACTCGCTCGAACTCTTCCAGTCCGATGTGGCTGCGGTGCTGCGGCGCGAGATCCCGGACCCGCCGTTCGACTGGGGGCCCGTGTTCGCGGCGCCCGAGCCGGAGCAGGAGCCCGAGCCCGAGCCGGAGCCCGAGCCCGTGCCCGCCGACCGCTGAGGAGCCGCCTTCCCATGTCCGACATCCCCCTCGGCGTCCTCGACCTGGTCCCGGTCTCGCGCCCTCCCAGGTGTCCAGCTCCGACTTCGGCCGGCAGTTCTCCACCACCGTCGACGGACAGGTCTACGCCCAGCCGCTGGTGGTCGGCAAAACGGTCGTCGCGGCCACCGGGAACGCCAAGGTCTACGGGCTCGACTCGGCTTCCGGGAAGGTCAATTGGACGAGGAACCTGGGCGGGCCCGAACCCCCGCCGGTGACCGTCATGGTCGCGGCCACCGAAACGCTGGGGCAGGTCCTCACGGACCCCGACGGGCGCAATCTCTACCGCTACGACGTGGAGCGCACGGGGACCATCGGCTGTGTCGACCCCTGCACGGACACCCGCAAGCCGCTGCTCGACCCACCAGGCGCCGCACTCCGGCTGGCGCCTGGCCTCGCCGGAACGCTCGTCACGGTCACCCGGTCAGACGGTGGCGATCAGGTCACATACCACGCCTCGCCGCTGTGCCGGTCCACCGCAAACCACCGGCCGGCCGACACCAATGGAGCCGACCTGCACTGGCATGTGATCAGCCCTCAGAAGGCACCGGAACCGGCCGCGACGACCCGCTGACCCGTCCGGCGGGCCGCTCGACGGCCTTTCGGCCGCCGTTGCGCCACAGCCAGACGATGTCGCGGCCGAACGACCAGACGAGCAGCGCGAGTGCCAGCAGCACGGCCCCCGCGGTCGCCTCGCGCGGCAGGACCCCGGCGCCCGCGACGAGCAGCACGATTCCCTGCAGGGCCGCCACCGTCTTGCGCGCCATGCTCGGGGGCAGCGCGGCGTTCAGCCACGGCAGCACCCGGGCCGCCGCCACGAACGCGTACCGCATCGTGCCGATCAGCAGCACCCACGGGCCCAGCGCCATCGCGACGTACACGCTCAGCACCAGGATCAGAAAGGCGTCGACCTCCATGTCGAAGCGGGCGCCCAGCGGAGAGGACGTTCCGGTGCGGCGGGCGACCTTGCCGTCGACGCCGTCGAGGATCAGGGCGACCGCCGTCAGACCGACGAGCAGGGTGACCGGGGGCGAGCTCTGGAAGGAGTCCGCGACCAGGGCGGTGACGCCGCCGACCAGGATCGCCCGGCCGAGGGTGACGCGGTTGGCGGGGCCGAAGGAGCGGGGTTGCGAGCGGCGCAGGGCGCGGGTCAGCACCGCCCAGGTGGCGATCGCGAAGGCCAGACCGGTCAGCCAGCCCGCGGGCCCCATCCCGATCGCCGTGCCCAGCAGGGCGAGCAGCAGAAGCTGCACACCCGCTCCCACGATGGTCTCCTGCTGAGGGAGCCTCGCGTCGTACGTGTTGTTCAGGGCCACCGCACATCCTCCGGCCGTATGACAGAGTCGATCAACGCCGCGTACAGTGCGCGGCTTGTCACCGCTCCGTACGTGAAGATCTGCTGAATCGTTCAGGGGGACGCTCATGGAACTCACAGCTCGCGCCCTCTGGCTCAGTTCGCCCGGCCACGGCGAGGTACGGGACGTCGCCGTCCCGGCGCCCGCGGAGGGGGAGGTGCTGGTGCGCACGCTCTGCTCCGGGGTGAGCCGGGGCACCGAGACCCTCGTCTTCCGTGGCGGCGTACCGGAAAGTCAGCATGCTTCGATGCGTGCACCGTTCCAGGACGGGGATTTCCCCGCACCGGTGAAATACGGCTATCTGAGCGTCGGCCGAGTGGAGGAAGGACCGGCGTCGCTGCTCGGCCGGACCGTCTTCTGCCTGTATCCGCATCAGACGCGGTACGTCGTCCCGGTGAGCGCCGTGACCGTCGTACCGGATGCCGTTCCCGCCTCGCGCGCCGTGCTGGCCGGGACCGTGGAGACCGCGGTGAACGCGCTGTGGGACGCCGCGCCGCTGATCGGCGACCGGATCGCCGTGGTGGGCGGCGGCATGGTCGGCTGCTCCGTCGCCGCGCTCCTCGCCCGGTTCCCGGGGGTACGGGTGCAGCTCGTCGACGCCGATCCCTCGCGCGGCGACATCGCCCGCGCACTCGGCGTGGACTTCGCGCTCCCCGCGGACGCGGCGGGCGAGTGCGACCTCGTGGTGCACGCCAGTGCCACCGAGGCGGGGCTGACCCGGTCACTGGAACTCCTCCGCCAGGAGGGGACCGTGCTCGAACTCAGCTGGTACGGCGACCGGCGCGTCAGCCTGCCGCTGGGGGAGGCCTTCCACTCGCGGCGTCTGGTCGTGCGCAGCAGCCAGGTGGGTTCCGTTTCCCCCGCGCGCAGCGCCGGCCGGACGTACGCCGACCGGCTCGCGCTCGCCCTCGAACTGCTCGCCGATCCTGCCTTCGACGCGCTGATCACCGGTGAGTGCGCCTTCGAGGAACTGCCGGACGTGATGGCGAAGCTCGCCTCCGGATCGATACCCGGGTTGTGCCATCGCGTGGTCTACGAGGACGTCTGAGCACTGAACAACCTGCCTGACCTCCGAAGAAAGGGGGACGAGCAGCTGAACAAGGAGAACGGGACAGCCGTACTACACGGCACGGTCCCGGCAGGGGACCAGACGCGCCGCACCTGGAGGGTCGTCCGTTGTTCAGCATCACTGTCCGCGATCACCTGATGATCGCCCACAGCTTCCGTGGCGAGGTCTTCGGACCCGCGCAGCGCCTGCACGGGGCGACGTTCCTGGTGGACGCCACCTTTCGCCGCGCCGAGCTGGACGACGACAACATCGTCGTCGACATCGGACTGGCCACTCAGGAACTCGGCGCCGTGGTGAGCGCCTTGAACTACCGCAATCTCGACAACGAGCCGGACTTCAAGGACACGAACACCTCAACGGAGTTCCTGGCCAAGGTCATCGCCGACCGGCTCGCCGACCGCGTGCACGCCGGGGCATTGGGCGAGGGCGCCCACGGCCTCGCGGGCATCACCGTCACCTTGCACGAGTCCCACATCGCATGGGCCAGTTACGAGCGTGCCCTGTGACCGACGTGACCATCGATCAGGCTTCTCCGATTGGCGGCCAGGGTTCCCTGAACGTCGACCGGGCTTCCCTGAACTACGTGCCCGTGCAGAACGCGGCTCTCAAGAACGCCGAGATCATCCCCATGTCCCTGCGCTCCGTGCACTTCGTCATGCCGGGCTGCGTCGACGACCCGACCGCGCCGAGCGGCGGCAACGCCTACGACCGGCGGCTCTGCCTGGACCTGCCCGGCTTCGGCTGGCAGGTCCACCGGCACGCCGTCCCGGGCGAGTGGCCGCGGCCCGGGGCCGCCGCCCGTACGGAACTCGCCCGTACGCTCCGGGAGTTGCCGGACGGCACAGTCGTTCTGCTCGACGGGCTCGTCGCCTGCGGAGTCCCCGAGATCATCGTCCCCGAGGCCGAACGGCTGCGCCTAGCCGTCCTGGTGCACCTGCCGCTCGGTGACGAGAGGGGGCTCGCGCCCGCCGTGGCCGCCGAGCTGGACGCCCGGGAACGTACGACACTGCGGGCTGTGTCGGCCGTCGTGGCCACCAGCGACTGGGCCGTCCGCAGGCTCGTGGCCCACCACGGGCTCGCCCCCGACCGGGTCCATGTCGCCGCGCCCGGCGCCGACATCGCGCCGCTCGCCTCCGGCACCGACGGCGTCTCACGGCTGCTGTGCGTCGCCGCGGTCACTCCGCGCAAGGGCCAGCACCGGCTGATCGAGGCCCTCGCCACCGTCACCGACCTCCCCTGGAGCTGCGTCTGCGTCGGCGGGCTGGGCCAGGATCCGGCCTACGTCGCCGGGCTGCGGGCCCTGATCGAAAAGTACGGCCTCGGCGACCGGCTGCACCTCGCCGGACCGCAGGCCGGCGCCGAACTCGACGCGAGCTACGCGGCCGCGGACCTCATGGTCCTCACCTCGTACGCCGAGACGTACGGCATGGCCGTCACCGAGGCACTCGCGCGCGGGATCCCGGTGCTGGCGACGGACGTCGGCGGACTTCCCGAGGCCGTCGGACGCGCACCCGACGGCGGGGTGCCCGGCATCCTCGTACCACCGGAGGATCCGGCCGCCCTCGCCGCGGAGCTGCGCGGCTGGTTCGGCGAGGCCGACGTACGGCGCCGTCTGAAGGCGGCCGCCCGCGGCCGGCGCGCCGCGCTCGACGGCTGGGCCACGACGGCGCGAAGCCTGGCCGGTGTCCTCGGCCGACTTCCCCGGGAACCTCGGAGGGCGGCGTGACGATGACGACGAGTCCGTCGGGAGTGCCGGGGCAGCCCGCTGTTACGGGCGCCGTGGACGACGTGCCGCGATACGCCCCGCAATGGCTCCAGCTGCGCGAAGGCGCCGATGCCTCCGCGCGGGCCTGCGAGTTGCTCGATCCGTTGCGCATCCGGCTGGCGAACGTGCCGGGGCGGGACGGTGACCTGGTGATTCACGATCTCGGCTGTGGAACCGGCTCAATGGGCCGCTGGCTCGCGCCTCGCCTCGACGGCGCCCAGCACTGGATCCTGCACGACCGGGACCCTTATCTGCTGCACTTCGCGACCGTGGGGGCGCCCCGCGCGGCCGCCGACGGCAGCCGCGTCACGGTCACCACACAGCGCGGCGACATCGGCCGGCTGACCACCGACGCCCTGGCCGGAGGCTCGCTGGTGACCGCCTCCGCACTCCTTGACGTGCTCACCGGCGACGAGATCGACCAGCTCGCGGCGGCCTGCGTGGGCGCCGGGGTCCCGGCCCTGCTGACGCTCTCCGTCGTGGGCCGCGTCGACCTCGCACCGGCCGACCCGCTCGACGCCGAGTTCACCGAGGCGTTCAACGCCCATCAGCGCCGCGGCGATCTGCTCGGCCCCGACGCCATCACGACGGCCTGCGAGGCCTTCGGCCGGCACGGCGCGACGGTACGGGTGCATCCGAGCCCCTGGCGGCTCGGCCCCGACGACGCCGCCCTCACGGAGGAGTGGCTGCGCGGCTGGGTCGGCGCGGCCTGCGAGCAGCGGCCCGAGCTCGCGGCGCGTGCGGAGTCGTATCTGCACTCCCGCCTCGCGGCGTGCGCGGCGGGCGAGTTGCGGGTGGTGGTCCACCACAGTGACGTGCTGGCACTGCCCCGGCCGACGGGCGGGGCGTCATGAGCGCGGGCGTGGAGGGGGTGGGAGTCGGCGTGAACGCGGGCGCGGCCCGGACCCGTGGCGCGCGTGTGAACCGGGTTCACGGCACTCGGCGTGTGATGCGGGCTCACGGCGATGCGGATGTGAACCGGACTCATGGCGATGAGGGTGTGAATCAGACCCACAGTGGTGCGGGTGTGAACCGAAGCCGCAGTGATGCGGGTGTGAATCGAGGGCGCAGTGACGCGGGTGTGAATCGAAGCCGCAGTGACGCGGGTGTGCGGCGAACTCGCAGTGGTGTGGGTGTGATCCGGTCTCACCGCGGTGCGCGTGTGAACCGAACTCACAGCGACACGCGCTCGATCCGTACCCGCCTCAAGTCGCGCCGGATCCGCACCCACCTCGGCACGGTCGCCGGCGTCGCCATCCTCGGCGTGCTGCTCTGGCGGCTAGGTACCGGCGTCTTCCTGGACGGATTGCGGCGGATCGACGGGCCGACCCTCGTGGCGGCGCTCGGCCTCGGGCTGCTCACCACCGTGTTCAGCGCCTGGCGCTGGTGTCTGGTGGCGCGCGGCCTGCGGATCCGGCTGCCGCTGGGCCCGGCCGTCGCGGACTACTACCGCGCCCTGTTTCTGAACGCGGCGCTCCCCGGCGGGGTCCTCGGCGATGTGCACCGCGCCGTACGGCACGGCCAGAGCGCCGGGGACATCGGCCGCGGCGTCCGCGCGGTGGTACTCGAACGGACCGCCGGCCAGGCGGTGTTGGTGGCCGTCGGGGTGACGGTCCTGCTCACGCAGCCGTCCCCGGTGCTCGCCGAGACCCGGCAGTTCGCCGTCGTCCTGGCGATCGTCTCGGTGTGCGGGGTGGTGACCGTCGGCGCGGTACGCAGGGGCAGGGCGCGCCCCCAGCGGTACGGAGCCGTCCGCGCCGCGCTCGTCGAAGCGCGCGGTGCGCTGCTCGCCCGCGGGAGCTGGCCCGGCGTGCTGCTCTCGTCGGTCGTGGTGCTGGCCGGTCACCTGGCGATGTTCCTGCTCGCGGCCCGGGTCGCCGGATCCAACGCGTCGGCGGCCCAGTTGATGCCGCTCGCGCTGCTGGCCCTGCTCGCCATGGGGCTGCCGCTGAACGTCGGCGGCTGGGGCCCCCGGGAGGGCGTCACCGCCTGGGCCTTCGGCGCCGCGGGCCTGGGCGCGAGCATGGGCCTGACCGTCGCCGTGGTCTACGGAGTGCTCAGCTTCGCCGCGAGCCTGCCCGGCGTCTGTGTCCTGGTCGTCCGATGGTGCGCGGCGCTCCGGCGCCCCCGCGCGGAGAGCGCAGGAGGACCCGATCAATGCCGACGTTCACCGACCGCCGAAATCCCCTCCTCCGAAGGCAGCTTCTCCAGCTTCTCCGACGTCACCAGGGAGAAGTACGCCCCGAAGGAATCGGTCAGCGCCGCCAGCAGTTCCTTTCCCTTCTCGGCGGAAGCCATCGAAGGCCGGCCGATGACACCGGACTCGGTATAGGCCGACATGCCGAGGGTGAGCAGATGGCGCCGGTCGTCCGCGACGAAATCGGAGGTCTCGTAACCGTCCCTGACGAATTCCGGATGGGCGTGCAGAAGAATGGAGGTCTCGATTTCTCCGGCATGCATATCGCTGAGCAGCGAGGTCTGTACACCGGCCCGTTCCCTTGCCGCCTCCCAGTCCTCCGGGGCCGGGAAAAGCGCCATGCGGGTACCGCTGCCGGCGGATTCCTGAACCACATGGCCCAGTACGTAGTTTCCGCCGTGCCCGTTGACCAGCACCAGGGTGTCGACGCCCGAACGGCGCAGCGAGTCGGTGATGTCGCGGACCACCGCGTGGAGCGTGACGGAAGAAATGCTGACGGTCCCCGGCCAGGCAGCGTGCTCGTGCGAGCAGGAGATCGTCACCGGAGGAAGGAGATGGACCGGATGGGCGGCGGCAACCTCCCGCGCGATGGCGCACGCGACGAGTGTGTCGGTCGCGAGCGGAAGGAACGGACCGTGCTGTTCGAAGCTGCCGACGGGAAGCACGGCGACCTGACGGGCGACACCGGCCCCCCGCTCCCGTACATCCTCCGTGGTGTCCAGCGGCAACAGACCGGATACCGTCGAGTGCGTTCCCGAACTACCCATGTTTTCACGGCCCTTTCGACTCTGCTTAGGAACCAGATCATGACAGATAACTTTGGCGTACTCGGCGGGAATGCCCACCTCACAGGTGTCGAACGAGTCGTGATTGCCCCCCTGCCCACCGTGTACGGCGATTTCCACGCCGTCGGCTACCTCGACCACGATCGGGGAGAGGAACAAGTCGCCCTGGTATACGGGGACTTGGATGCGATTAAGGAAGGGGACGTGCTCACCCGGCTCCATTCGGAGTGCCTGACCGGGGACGCCTTCGGGTCCACGCACTGCGAGTGCGGCCCCCAGCTCGCCGCGGCGCTGCGCGCCATCGTGGCGGAAGGACGCGGCGCCCTCGTCTACCTCCGCGGCCACGAGGGCCGGGGCATCGGCCTGCTCGCCAAACTGCGCGCGATGAAGCTCCAGGCGGAGGGCCTGGACACCGTCGAGGCGAACCTCGCCCTCGGCCTCCCGGTGGACGCCCGCGACTACCGGGTGGCGGCGGACATCCTGCACGACCTCGGCGTACGGTCCGTACGCCTGCTGTCGAACAACCCGCGCAAGCGGGAGGCGCTGCTGCGCCACGGCATCAAGGTCGCCGAACAGGTTCCGCTGCTGATTCCGCCGTGCGAGGAGAACCTCAGCTATCTGCTGACCAAGCGGGAGCGTCTCGACCACTACCTCCCCCACTTGGATGGAGGCCATCTGGACGGAGGCCACCTGGACGGAGGCGATCTTTTGCGGATCGGCGAAGACGGTTATCACTGAGGAATGACAGAAGACGACGAGGACGGTGAAGGCGCCGTCGGCCCGCTGTATCTCTCGCGTGAGCGGGTGGTGGAGCTGCTGGGCACCGACGCGGCGATCGCCTCGCAGCGCGCGGCCTTCACCGCGCTCGGTGACGGCACCGCGGAGCTCCCGGGCAAGATCATGCACCCCAGCCGCTTCGACGACAGCGTCGTCTTCGCGTATCTCGCGCGGCTGTCCGCGGACACGGGGGCCGTCGCCAAGGTCGGCAGTGTGAACCCGGGCAACGCGGCGGCCGGGCTGCCGACGGTTCACGCGGTGATCAACGCCCTCGATCCGGTCACCGGGCAGCTCGCCGCGGTCATGGACGGCACGGCGGTGACGACCCTGCGCACGGCCGCGGCCAGCGCCGTCGCCTTCGACGCGCTGGCCACCGCCGACAGCGCGGAACTCGGCCTCCTCGGCTCCGGTACACAGGCGCTCGCCCACGCGCGGTCCGTCGCCCGGGTGCGGGAGCTGCGGTCCGTACGGCTGTGGAGCCCGAACCCCGGTCGACGGAGCCACGCGGCGCAGCGTCTCGCGGCGGAACTGGGCGTCGCCGTCAAGGCCGTCGACACGGCCGAGGAAGCCGTGGCCGGACTGCCGATGGTCGCGGCCTGCACGCTCAGCAGCACGCCCGTCGTACGGGGCGAGTGGCTGGCGCCGGGGTGCACGATCGTGAGCGTCGGATCCTTCGAGCCCACGCGGAGCGAGGTCGACGCGGAGGTCGTACGGCGGGCGGCGGCGGTGGTCGTCGACGATCCGCAGACCGCTGCGGAGCACGCCGGGCCGGTGGTCGATGCGCTGCGGGACGGGCGGCTCACCCGGGAGGACCTGATCCCGCTCGGCGGCGTGCTCACCGGCCGCCACACGGCTCGTACGCATCCCGACGACATCGTCTTCTACAACAGCGTCGGGCTCGGCATCCAGGACGCCGCCGCGGCCTGGGCCGTGATCGACGCGGCCAGGGCAGCGGGGCCGCGCTCATGACCTCCGCGGGTGTGGTCGTCATCGGCGGCGGGGTGATGGGTACGAGCATCGCCTACCACCTGGCCCGCGCGGGGGTGCCCGACGTGGTGCTCGTCGAGCGCGACGAACTCGCCTCGGGGTCGACCTCGCGGGCCGCGGGAGGGGTCCGCGCGCAGTTCTCCGACGAGCTCAACATCCAGCTCGGCGCCCGGAGCCTGGAGGCGTTCGCCCGCTTCGGCGAGGAACCGGGCCACGACATCGGGTTGCACCGGGTGGGCTATCTGTTCCTGCTGTCCACGCCCGAGGAGGTCACCGCGTTCGAGGCCGGAGTACGGCTCCAGAACGCGCTCGGGGTGCCCAGCCGCATGATCGATCCGGCCGAGGCGCGCCGACTGTCGCCGCTGATCACCACCGACGGACTGCTGGCCGCGGCCTTCTCGCCGGACGACGGGCACTGCACACCCGAGTCCGTGGTCCAGGGCTACGCGGCCGGAGCCCGGCGCCACGGCGTGACCGTGCTGCGGCACTGCGAGGTCACCGGCATCGAGACGCGCGGCGACGAGATCACGGCGGTGGTCACCAGCCGGGGCCGTATCGCCACCGGCACGGTCGTCTGCGCGGCCGGTGCCTGGTCGCGGGCCGTCGGCGCGATGGTGGGCGTGGACCTCCCGGTGGAGCCGCTGCGCCGCCAGATCGCCGTCACCGAACCCGTCCCCGGACTGCCGCCCGGCCTCCCCATGACCATCGACTTCACCAGCAGCCTCTACTTCCACACCGAGGGTCCGGGTCTCCTCGTCGGGATGTCCGATCCCGACGAGACTCCCGGGTTCGCCATCGAGACGCACGACCGCTGGATCCCCCGTCTGGGCGAGGCCATGCGGCGGCGCGCCCCCGCCCTGCTCGACCTGCGCAGAACCGGCGGCTGGGCGGGCCTGTACGAGATCACGCCGGACCACAACGCGCTGATCGGCGAGGCGCGTTCCTGCTCGCGCTTCCTGTACGCGACAGGGTTCTCGGGCCACGGTTTTCTGCAGGGACCGGCGGTCGGCGAGGTCGTCCGCGACCTGTATCTGGGCCGCGTACCCTTCGTCGACATCAGCCCCCTGAGCGTCGATCGCTTCGCCGCCGACGCCCTGCGCCCGGAGGTCAACCTCGTATGACGGCACTCCATCTGTGGTTGCGCCACGAGACCCGTACGACCGAGCGGCGCACGCCGATCGTGCCGTCGGACGCCCGGCGGCTCGTCGAGAGCGGCGTGAGGGTGACAGTCGAGGAATCACCGCAGCGGGTCTTCCCGGTCGAGGCGTACGAGGCGGCCGGATGCCGGGTCGCCACGACCGGATCCTGGGCGTCGGCACCGTCGGACGCGGTCGTCGTCGGACTCAAGGAACTCCCCGATGAACCTGTAGCATTGACGCACCGTCACATCTTCTTCGGGCACGCGTACAAGCACCAGCCCGGAGCCGCGGCGCTGCTGCGCAGGTTCCTCGCCGGGGCCGGGATCCTGCTCGACCTCGAATACCTGGTGGACGACGACGGCCGCAGGCTCGCCGCCTTCGGCTACTGGGCCGGGTACCTGGGGGCGGCCCTGGCCGTACTCCATCACCGGGGCAGGCTCCGGGCCCCGCTGCGGCCCACGTCCAAGGAGGAGCTGGACGCGGAACTCGCCGTCGACGCCGTGGAGTTGAAGGCTCTCGTGATCGGCGCCCTGGGGCGCAGCGGCCGGGGCGCGCGGGTCGCGCTGGGCGCGGCCGGGGTCGAGCCCACGTGCTGGGATCTCGCCGAGACCCGCGATCTGGACCGACAGGCGCTGCTGGCCCACGAGTTGATGGTCAATACGGTGCTGACGACCCGGCCGATCCCGCCCTTCCTCACGGACAAGGATCTCGACGAGCCCGGCCGCCGGCTGCGCACGCTGTGCGACGTCACCTGCGACGTCGGATCACCCCTGAACGTGCTGCCGGTCTACGACGCCACCACCGACTGGGACGATCCCGTCCGACGTCTGCGTGAGCAGCCCGTCCTCGACCTGATCGCCATCGACAATCTGCCGTCCCTGCTGCCGCTGGAGGCGAGCGTCGACTTCTCGGCGGCACTGCTGCCGCTGCTCCTGGAGTTCGGGGTCGGCGGACCCTGGGGGCGCTGCCTGGACCGGTTCAACCAAGCCTGCCGTGAACTCGGCACCGAGGAAAGGGAGTTCCCCGATGCCTGAGGCGACCGCGGCGAGCGGTACCGTCCACTGGATCGGCGCGGGCCTGTCCACCGGCAGCGGTCTCGCCGCGACCTGCGACGCCGCCGACCGCGTACGCCTGTGGCACCGCACCGAGGAGCGCGCCGAGCGCAGCCTGCAGGAACTGGGTCTGACCGGGCGCGCCGAACCCCGCGCGTACACGCCCGCGGCGCTCACCGCCGAACTCGCCCCCGGAGACGTCGTCGTCTCCATGCTGCCCGCGCCCGAACACGCCCCGCTGCTCGCCGCCTGCGTCGAGCGCGGCGCCCACTTCGCGTGCTCCAGCTATGTGTCGGACGCGGTCCTGGAGCAGGTACCCGCGGCCACGGCGGCGGGTGTCGTGGTGCTGACCGAGTGCGGGCTCGACCCAGGCATCGACCACCTCTTCGCGCACAGTCTGATCGCCCGCGCCGAGGAGGCGATCGGCGCCGAGTCGGCCGCCTCGTACAGCCTCACCTCGTACTGCGGCGGCATCCCCGCGGTGCCCAACGACTTCAAGTACCGCTTCAGCTGGGCGCCCGCCGGGGTGCTCAATGCCTTGCGCTCGCCCGCCCGTTATGTCGAGGACGGCGCGGAGACCACGGCCGTCCGCCCCTGGGAGGCGACCCGCCCCCATGTCATCGACGGCGAGACCTTCGAGGTCTACCCCAACCGTGACAGCGTCCCCTTCCTCGACCAGTACGCCCTCCCACCCACCTGGAAGGCGCGGACCTTCGTCCGCGGCACCCTCCGTCTCGACGGCTGGCTCCGCGCCTGGGACGCGGTCTTCGAGGAGCTGAGGGCGGGCGACGACCAGCGCATCGCCGCGCTGGCCCAGGAGTTGGCGACCGCCTATCCGACGACCGACGCCGACCGTGACCGGGTCGTACTCGCCGTCTCGCTGGACGTGCACGGCGGTTCGGGCGACACCTGGTCCGGCCGCTACCTCCTCGACCTGGAAGGCACCGCTGACGAGAGCGCCATGGCCCGCTGCGTCTCCCGCACCCTCGCCCTCGGCGTCCGCCACATCCTCGACGGCTCGCTTCCGCCCGGCCTCAGCCGCGCCGCCGAGACGGCGGAGCGGTCCGAGGCATGGCTGGCCGAACTCGCCAGGGACGGGGTGGAGTTCACCTTGCGAGCCGGATGACCCGGCTCAGTCCAGTACCGCCTCATGGACGAGCCGCTTGAGCTCGGGAAAGACCGAGTGGGACGTCGTCGGGCGCACCTGGGTCAGGAACTGCACGGTCAGGTCCCTGCCCGGGTCGACCCAGAACGTCGTGGTGGCCACTCCGCTCCACCCGAACGCGCCCTCGGCGGCCGGGGATTGCGTGAGGTCCGGGTTCACCACGACGGAGACGCCGAGGCCGAAGCCGAGGCCCGCGTTGCCGGGCTCCTGGTGGACGGGGCTGCCGAAGGTGCGGCGGTCGGCGTTGCCGGGGAGGTGGTTGGTCACCATCGAGTCCACGGTCTCCGCGCTCAGCAGGCGGGTTCCGTCGAGTTCCCCGCGACGGCGGAGCATCTCCATGAAGCGGTGGTAGTCGTGGGCGGTGGCCACCATGCCGCCGCTCCCGGACAGGAAGCGGGGGCGGCCGTGCAGCGGAAGCCCGGCGATCGGGGTGATCCCGCCCTCGTCGTCCTCCCCGTAGAGCTCGGCGAGCCGTCCGGCCTGCTCGTCCGTGACGTGGAAGCCGGCGTCCGCCATACCGAGCGGGCCGAAGATCCGCTCGGCGAGGAACACGTCGAGGTCGCGTCCGGACACCACCTCGATGACGCGGCCGAGGACATTGGTGGCGACCGAGTAGTTCCACTGGGTGCCCGGCTCGAACTGGAGTGGCAGCCCGGCGTACACGTCGCAGGTCTCGGCCAGGTCGGCGCCCGGCGGCACCGACGACTCCAGACCTGCGGCCCGGTAGAGCGCGTCGACGGGGTGGGAGTAGTAGAAG
Organism: Streptomyces sp. NPDC029292; assembly: GCF_055569295.1. Classification (NCBI taxonomy): domain Bacteria; kingdom Bacillati; phylum Actinomycetota; class Actinomycetes; order Kitasatosporales; family Streptomycetaceae; genus Streptomyces; species Streptomyces sp. NPDC029292. The sequence continues at coordinate 701,517 of NZ_JBVHXR010000001.1, read as the reverse complement.
CCGAAGGTCAGGCCCGCGGTGTGGGTCAACAGGTGCCGGACGAGAAGGGGTTGACCGGCCGGGCGGGTCCTGGTGTCGGGGCCGGACCCGCCGACGTATACCTGTGGGTCGGCGAAGGCCGGGAGGAAGTCGGCGACGGGGGTGTCGAGTCGGAAGTGTCCCTCTTCGAGGAGCATCAGCGCGGCGACCGACGTGACCGGCTTGGTCATCGAGTAGATCCGCCACAAGGTGTCCGTCTCGACGGGGAGTTGGGCCTCGCGGTCGCGACTCCCGTACGTGGTCAGGTGCGCGACGCGGCCGTGCCGGGAGACCGACACGAGGTAGCCGGGCAGTCGGCCGTCGTCGACGAGGTGGGCGAAATGCTGGTCAAGGCGGGCCAGCGCCTTCGGATCGAGGCCCGCCTCGCGCGTCCCGATCTCTTGTCGCAGGTGTCCCATGGCTCTCCTCCGGGCTGCGGCTCTTGTTCTCATGGTCTCGTACGGACTCGTGCGGCGTCCCCCGGCGGACGCTGCTCGGCGTCGCTCGGCGGACGCTGCCCGGCGTCCCTCGTCGGACCCTGCCCGGCGTCCCCCGGCGGACGCTCCCCGGCGGTCACGGTGCCGGTGCGCCCCGGCAGCCTCAAGGCGAGCAGCACACCGGTCGCGGACACGGCCGCGAGAACCGTCAGCGGGGGGTCGATCGCGACACCGCTGGTCAGGGTCATCAGCGTGGTCGCCGCCGCGACGCCCAGGGTGGGTCCGACGTTCATCGCCGTCTGCTGGAGCCCGCCCGCCACCCCGGCCGACTCCGCGGACGCGTGCCGTACGACGACCGCCGTCGCGGTGACCATCACCGTCCCGAAACCGGTGCCGAGCAGCAGGAAGCCGCCGCCGATCGCCACGGCCGTCGACGCCTCGTCGAGCCGGGAGAGCAGCAGGACGCCGAGCGTGAGGACGCCCATTCCGGCCAGGGTCGTACGGCGGGCACCCAGCCGGCGCAGGAGTACGGCGGCGGCGGGCGCGCCCAGCACCATCATCACCGCCGCGGGCAGTGCCCTCAGGCTGGTCTGCAGCGGGTCCAGGTCCAGGACTTCCTGCAGGAAGTAGCTGCCGACGAACAGCGTGCCGAGCATCGCCGCCGACGCGGCCACCAGGACGCCGAGCGCCGCTCCGACGGTCGCGGAGCCGAGCACCTCGGAGGGGACCAGCGGGCTCGCGGTGCGGCGTTCGTGACGTACGAACGCGGCTCCGGCGGCCGTGGCCAGGACCAGCCCGAGCGTGCTCGCCGTCGTCCAGCCGGCCTCCGGTATCCCGACCAGGGTGTGGACCAGACACACCAGGGCCACCGCGAGCAGACAGGCGCCGGGCAGGTCGAGCCGCCCCGTGGCGGCCCTGTCCCGCGCCGGGCCCCGGACGGCGAGTGCCAACACGCCCATGAGCAGCGCGGGCACGATGTTGAGGAAGAAGACGGCACGCCATCCCAGATGGGTGACCAGCGCCCCGCCGACGACCGGCCCTGCGGCGGCCGCGAGACCGATGGCGCTCGTGCGCAGCGCGATGGGCATGCCGAGCCGGTCGGGTGGGTAGGCGGCGCGCAGCATCCCGAGCGTCGCCGGTTGCAGCAGCGCCCCGAACACGCCCTGCGCCACCCGCAGCCCGATCACCCAGCCGATGCCGGGCGCCAGGCCGATCCCCGCCGAGGCAGCGCCGAAGCCCAGGATCCCCACGGCGAAGAGCCGCTGGTGGCCGTACCGGTCGCCGAGGCGCCCCGCGAACACCAACAGGCTTGCCACCGCGATGAGATAGCCGGTGCTGGTCCACTGCACCTGAGCGAACGAGGCGCGCAGATCGCGTTGCAGCGTGGGCTGCGCGACGGTGAGCACGGTGCCGTCCAGGGCGACGATCACGGCACCGATGACGCTGCTCGCGAGGGTGATCCGGCGATGGGCCCCCGAGCTCATCTGCTGATGATCGGCCGGTTCGCTCATCGCTCCGCCGGCCCGAGGTGCGCCTCCAGAGCGGCGTCCAGCAGGGGTACGAAGTCGTCGGCTCCCGTGGTGAGTCGGAGGCTGCCCCAGCTCCACAGCTGGGCGATCCCGTGCAGGTTCGCCCACAACGCGCCCGCGACGACCGGGGCGTCGGCCGTGGGCCGTACCTGGCCCACGAGGTCCACCAGCGCGCCGAACATCGGCAGGCTCGTCTCCCGCAGCCCCAACCGATCGCTCTCCAGCAGATCATGACGGAACATCAGCTCGTACATCCCCCGGTTGGTCAGCGCGAAGTCCAGGTACACCCTCGCCAGCGTCGTGAGCTGGGCGCGGGGGCTCGCCTCGCCGGCGCCGACCGCCTCCGCCACGCGGGCTCCCAGATCCGCGAAGCCGCGGCGGGCGATGGCGGACAGCAGCTCCAGGTGTGTGGGGAAGTAGCGGCGCGGGGCGCCGTGCGAGACCCCGGCCCGCCGGGCGATCTCCCGCAGCGTCAGCGCCTGCGCGCCTTCCGTGGTCACCAGATCGACGCCGACCTCGATCAGCCGGGTCTTCAGCCCTGCCTCATGCTCGCTCATAGACAGTGTCTACCATAGGTCGGTAGACAGTGTCTACGCATTTCATGGACAGTGTCTACGTGGAATGCGGTGCGAGGTCCGAGGCGTTGATCACGGCATGACTCAGGACGCGACGCAGGACGCACTGCTCAAGCTGCTCTCCGAGTACGACGGAGGGGTGCTCGTCACCCTGAAGCGGGACGGACGGCCCCAGCTGTCGAACGTCAGCCACGCCTACTATCCGGACGAGCGGATCGTCCGGGTCTCCCTCACGGACGACCGCGCCAAGACCCGCAATCTGCGCCGGGACCCGCGGGCCTCGTACCACGTGACCAGCAGGGACCGGTGGGCGTACACGGTCGCCGAGGGCACAGCCGAGCTCACGCCGGTCGCCGGGGACCCGCACGACGACACCGTCGAGGAGCTCATCCGGCTCTACCGGGACGTCCAGGGCGAGCACCCCGACTGGGACGACTACCGCGCCGCCATGGTCCGCGACCGCCGGCTGGTGCTACGGCTCCATGTGGAGCGTGCGTACGGCATTCCCCGCGGACGCTGACCCTTCGCCGTTCCGCCGGCCGGCGCGCGCCTCGCTTCCGTTCCCGGTGTCGGTGCGAGACACCGGACGCCCCGGGAGCCGTAGGGGAATCCCCGTTCACGAGGTCCGGCTCACCGGGAAGCCGTGGGCGCGGGCCGCGGCCACCACGGCCAGCACCGGTAGCAGGAGTCCAAGAACCGTCCAGGGGAAGGAAGTTGGTCCCAGGCGGTCGAGGAGGATGCCGCCCGCGACGCCTCCGCCGGCCATGGCCGCGTTCCACAGGGTGACGAGCATGGCCTGCGCGGCGTCCGCCGCGTCACCGCCCGCGTGGGCCACCGCCGTCTGCAGAAGGGTGGGCACACCGCCCCAGCCGAGCCCCCACAGCGCCACCGCGACGTAGACGAGTGCGGAACTGTCGGCCAGCAGTGCCAGAACGGTGGCCGCCACGGCGACCAGCAGCGTGCTCACGAGGGTCAGGGCACGCAATCGCCGGTCGATGTGCGCGCCCACGATCCAGATGCTCACCATGGACGCGCCGCCGAAGGCCAGCAGCACGAGGTCGGTGGAATCACCCATGCCGAGGTGTCCGAGGAACGTGGCGATGTACGTGTACAGGATCGTGTGGGCCAGCACGAAGACCAGCGTCACGAACAGCACCGGGACGACGCCCGGGACGCGCAGCGCCCGGAGCATCGGGGGCCGACCGCCCCGCCGCTGCCCGGGCCGCTCCGGCACGACCACCGTGATCCAGCCGATCAGCGCGACGGCGAGCACGGTCATCAGGGAGAACGTCACCCGCCAGCCCAGCGCGTCCCCGAGGAACGTCCCCGCCGGCACCCCGAGCGACAGCGCCACCGGAATGCCGGTCATGACGATCGCGATCGCCTTGCCGCGCAGGTGAACCGGCGCCAGGCGTCGCGCGTACCCGGCCAGCAGTGCCCAGGCCAGCCCCGCGGCCACCCCGGCGACGAACCGGGCCACCATCGTCAGGGAGTACGCCGTCGACGCCGCCGTGACCGTGTTGGCCGCGGCGAACCCCGTCATCGCCACGAGCAGCAGCCGCTTGCGCCGCCACCCGGCCGTGGCCGCCGACAGGGGGATCGCCGTGAGTGCGGTCCCGAGCGCGTAGATCGTGACCGACTGCCCCATGGCGGACTCCCCGACGTCGAGGTCGGCACTCATCGCGGGCAGCACACCCGCGGGCAGCGTCTCGGTCAGACTCGTGATGAACACGGCGGTGGCCAACGCCAGCAGGGCCTTCAGGGGCAGCTTCCGCTCGTCAACTCGGCTGGTGGAAAGGGCTGGTTGTGTCCTCGTGTCGCTTCGCATGCCGCGTATGGTCGAACCTGACATTGGTGTGAGGTGCAAGACGCCCGGATACGTGGAAGGCGTCGGAACGGGGAGTGCGGGGGCATGCTGGATCCCATCTCGATGGCGGCCATCACGGGGGTACTGGGAGCCGTCGGCTCGGGGATGGCCAACGAAGCGGGCAAGTGGGCCTGGGAGTCGACCGGGGGACTGGTGCGCCGGATCGCGGGCCGGGAGGTCCCCGCACCGACGACCGCCGACCAGCTGAGCGCCGTCGCACGGCTGGTGCACGAGAGGGTGCACGACGATCCACAACTCGCCCACACCTGGACCCTGTTCGCTCAAGGGGTACGGGTTCCCGGCGCCGGACCCCGGTCCGAACGACCCTGTCTTCCCGCGTCCACACGGTTCTTCACGGACCGTCGGGAAGCGCTGAAGTTCCTCGACAAGGAGGCCTCGCGCGCGTTCGACGGCAGCCCCCGGGTGGCACTGCTGCACGGCCAGGAGGGCATGGGCACGAGCACGCTCGCCGTGCACTGGGGCTGGCGCCGGGCGGACCGCTTCCCGGACGGACAGCTCTACGCCGACCTGCGCGGCCCGGGCGCGGCCGACGCCGGCGCAGTCCTGAGCTCGCTGTTGCGCCAACTCGGCCTGCCCGACGAGGAGATACCGCCCTCCGCCGAGGACCGCACCGACAGCTTCCGACGGTACGTCGCCGACCGGCGCCTGCTGCTCGTGCTCGACCACGCCCAGTCCGCCGCGCAGATCCGTCCCCTGCTGACCTCCGCCCCCGGCGTCTTCACGGTCCTCGTCACCCGGCGCCCGTTCACCGGTGTCGACGCCCTGCCGGTCCAGGTCGGCCCGCTCGCCAAGAGGGACGCGGTGCGACTGCTCACCGACCTGGTGGGCAAGCCCGCGATCACCGCGGCCAAGGCCGCGCTGCCCTCCGTACTGGATCGCTGCGGCGGCTCGCCCTACGCCCTGCGGGCGGCAGCGCCCCGGCTCTCCGTACCTTCCGCGGAGACGCCGCCGGTGCCCGACGGCGATCCGGTGCGCGCCGCGGCGGAGGATTCCTACCGCCTGCTGCACCCCGACGCGGCCCGGTTCTACCGGCTGAACGGCCTGTACGACTGGCCGGCCTTCGACGCCGCGGCGGCCGCCCGCACGGCGGACATCGAGGAGACCGAGGCGGCCCGGCTCCTGGAGGATCTCGCCGACGCGCTGCTGCTGGAGCGCACGGACACCGGCCGCTACCGCTACCGCCCCGGCGTCCGCGCGCACGCCGAGACCGCCGCGGCCTCCACCGACGGGATCGCCGCCTGCTCGGCCGCCGTGTCCCGGACCGTCGAGGGATATCTGCACCTGGCGGTCGGCGCCGCGCAGGCGGCCCTCCCGGAGAGCTGGCGGGTCCCCTCCGGCACCTCCCCGTTCTCGTACGCGGACCGGGGCGAGGCGGTGTCCGCGCTCGCCACCGAATCGCGCAACCTCGTCCAAGCGGTGTACGCCGCCGAGGAGTTCCGTGACGCGGACACCGTCGTGAGGCTCTGCCGGGCGCTGTGGCCGCTCCAGCTCAAGGCGGGCCACCACGATGTCCTCCTGCCCGCCCTTCGGATCGGCGTGCGCACGGCCGACGCCCATGTCCCCGGCACCCGCGATGCCGGCGCACTGCACGCCCAACTCGCCCACACCCTGACCGAGTTGTGGCGCTGGGAGGAGGCCGAGCCCGAGGCGCTCGCGGCGGCGCGCGACGAACGTGCCGCCGGTCACGTACGCGGGCACGCCTCCGCCGTCGAGTTCCTCGGCCTGCTGCGCCTGCGGCAGTGGCGCTGGCGCGAGGCGTACGACTGCTTCGGCGAGGCGTACGACATCCTCGACGCCATCGGCTCCGACGACGAGGGCGCCGCTGATCTGCCGCGCGCCCGCGCTCTGTTGGAACGCCACCGGGGTCGTGCCCTGCGGGGCCTCGGACGCCGTGACGAGGCGCGGGAACGGCTGGAGCGCGCGCTGCGGTTCTTCCGGGAGAGCGGCGAGGCGTACAACACGGCACGCGCCCTCACCGACCTCGCCGAAACCCGCCTGGACGGGGACGAGTTCGCAGAGGCGCTGCCGCTCATCGACGAGGCGGTCGCGGCCCTCGCGAAGGAGCAGGCCGAGTATCAGCTCGCGCATCTGCGGACATTGCGCGAGCGGTGCCTCAACGGCGGTCGTCCTCAAGGGTGATGAGTACGCGGTGGAGTGTCGCCCCGGTCCGCACGGTCAGGCCCTGGGCGACCAGCTCGTCCAGCGACTTGCCCGCCGCCAGCCAGGCATACAGGGCGGAGGCGTACGCGGCGGGGTCGGCGTCCGCCGCCGACGGTTCGCCACTCAGCCGGAGGAAGCCCTCGGCGCGGGTGCGGACCGCGCAGTCGCCGTGCCCTGTGACGTAGGCGGCGAGCGCGCACTGCGGATGGCGGGCGAGTACCTCGCGTGTCCACAGCGCCGGGGAGCCGAAGCGTGGATCGGCGGCCTCGCCGTACCTGAACACGACGTCGGCGAGGGCGAGTTGACCGGGGTCGCGGGAGTCCTCGTGCACGGCCGTGTGCGCTGCTCCCGCGCCGTCCGGCTCGCTACGCGGGTCGGCGTGCCGCACGACCGAGACCTCGCCCGAGCCGAGGAGCCGCGTCAGCACCCGGAACGGTGCGGTGTGCGAAGGGGGCTCGTAGGGCGGGAGCGGGAGCGGTTCGAGCAGCGCGGGCGCGTCCGGTTCCGGGATGCCGATGATCTCGTAGAAGAGGCGGCGCAGCCGGGCCGCCGACTCGCCCGGCACGGAGCTGGTGAACGCGGCGGGACCCGGCAACGGGCGGTGGGCGGCGAGCAGCGACTCCACCTGGGGACGTAGTGCGGCGTGCGGGTCGAGCCGTGGAGCCTCCCGCACGAAGTCCGAGACCGGGGCGTCCGGATCGAGGCCGTCCAGGGGCGCGGCGCCGAGGAGTACGGGGATGCCGAGCGCGGCGGCATAGTAGGTGACCGAGCCGTGGTCGCCGATGACGGCGTCCGCCGCGAGCAGGGCCTGGCGCCAGGACTCCAGCGGGTCGACGAGCGTCAGCCCGGCGCGCTGGGCGCGGTCGAGCCAGGCGCGGATCTGGCCGGGTCCGTGGCCGTGCCAGATGTTGGGATGGAGCACGGCCGCGAGACGGTACTCGTCGGAGGGCAGCTCCGAGGTCAGCCGGGGCAGCAGCGAGGGCAGTACGTCATCGCCGCCGCCGTCACCGAAGAGGGACTCCGGATTCCAGGTGGAGTTGAGCAGGATCAGCCGCTGGCCGGTCCGTACGCCGAGGGCGCGGCGGTAGCGGTCGCGGTACCGGCGGGCCGCCAGCATCCGGTCGAAACACGGGTCCCCGGCGAGCACGGCCGTCGGCGCCGCCTCGGGACAGGCGGCGCGCAGTCGCTCGTACTGCTCGGGATGCGACAGCACGAGCGCGTCGGCGACCGGCGCCCCGTCCCTCCCCAACAGCCACTCGCGCGACATCCCGAACACAGGCACCGGCTCCCGGCTCCCGGCTCCCGGCTCCCGGCTCCCGGCTCCCGGCTCCCGGCTCCCGGCTCCCGGCTCCCGGCTCCCGGCGTCGCCAGCTTCTTAGTGTAGCCGATACCGTGGGACAATATGGTCAATCGACCTGAAAATGCCTGCAGTTGGCCGCCGAAGCTGGCCGAGATCACCAGGGAAACCGGGGTCTGGACCGCCTGCTCCCAGGGCAGCACCGGCACCCCGGTGTCGGCGAGCAGCTCGGCGACACCGGACCGGAAGGCCGATGACCCCGTGCATGTCACCAGCAACTGCACCCGGAAGTCGTCGTGGAACAGCGGGAGGACGTCAAGAAGCCGCGTCGCGGAGGTGACGTTGTGCACGACGAGCAGCACGCGGTGACTGCTCCCACGCGTGGCCCACCGGGCCGCGTCGTCCCCGACCGGCACCCGTATCCACCCGTCCCGCCGCACGTTCGAACACCGTCCTCGCGCCCGTCGGCCCAGCTCACGGCCGGGCCCCACTCATGTGATCGGGCAACGATAGTCAACGCGCGCTCCGCGCACACCGGCCGCCCCTGAACCCGGCCGGGGTGCGCGGAGCGGCCTTCATGGGCCGACGGGTGCGGTATCGGCACGCCGCAGTGCCTTGAGTGCCTTGCCCGCCCCCTTCGCGTCGAGGTCCGCGAAGGCCGGGGTGACGTCGAGTGGAGTCGCGTAGTTCTTCAGTGTCACGGGGCCCTTGATCTTCCTACCGTGTGTGACGTCGTACCACGTGCCGGACGGGAGGCGGATGTCCCGGGCGGCGGAGGACATGAGGTTGGGTGCGGAGAGGACCGCCAATCACATCGGTGGTGTCGACGGGAGAGGTGGAGGCGTACGTGAGGGGCATGTACGACGCCGACTGCGCCCAGCGGACCAGGACCTCCCTGGTGGGCGCGGGCTGACCGCTGGAGCCGCCGATCATGTCGGTCTCGACGAAGGGGTAACCGATCGTCGAGAGCGCCAGGTTCTGGGCCACGGACGCTTGGAGGGAGTTCCAGCCGGTGCCCTTGTCGATCTGCCGCGTGACGAAACCCTCGACAGGCGTGGCGGGCCGCAGGGTCTCTGGACCCGAGGTGCGCGTCGCGCTTGCCACCGAGTTTCGGCCCCACTAGCCTCCGCGCGTGATCAATGGGGCACATGTGGTGATCTACACCCGTGACGCGGAGGCCGACCGCGTCTTCTTCCGGGACGTCCTGGGCTGTGCGCATGTGGACGCGGGGCACGGCTGGCTCATTTTCAAGGCTCCGCCGGCGGAGTTCGCCTTCCATCCGACCGAGGGCGAGCCGTCGCACGAGCTGATGCTGATGTGCGACGACGTCGAGACGACGATGGCCGAACTCGGCGAGAAGGGAGTTGAGTTCACCCGGCCGCTCACGGACGCGAGGTGGGGACGAGTGACGGGCTTCCGGCTCCCCGGCGGGAGCGAGATCGGCCTGTACGAGCCGCGCCACCCTCGGGCGCACGACCTCTAGCCCGCAAGCCCACCGCCGTTCGGCGCCGGCCCTTCGGCGCGCGGGTCCTCGGCACCCGGCCCCTCGGCAGCCGGCTCCTCGTACGGCATGCCCAAGTCCCCGAACAGCTCAGTGCGGTCGGGGACTTGGGTGATCGTGGGGGTTGGCGTCAGGCCGTCACGGTCGCACGCTGCGCGGCCTCCTGCGGCGCACGCTCGCCCAGCCGCTCGGTCGGCACCTTGTGCGTCTCGCGGGCGGTGACCGCGGCCACGATCGGCGGGACGCACAGGGCCGCGGTGAACAGGGCCACGGACGACCAGTCGTCGCCGCCCGGACCCGCGATCTGCGCGGCGAAGGTGACCGCGAACCCGGCGACGGCGAAGCCGATCTGCGTACCGATCGCCATGCCGGAGAGCCGCACGCGGGTGGAGAACATCTCGCCGTAGAAGGACGGCCAGACACCGTTCGCGGCGCTGTAGACGACACCGAAGGCGACGATGCCGAGGATGAGGACCAGGGGGTACGAGCCGGTGGAGATGGCCCACAGGTAGAGGAACATCAGCACGGCGCTGCCCACGGCGCCGATCAGATAGACCGGGCGGCGGCCGATGCGGTCGGAGAGCGTGGCCCAGGCGGGAATCGCGCCGAGGGCGAAGAGGTTGGCGAGCGCGCCCACCCACAGCATCTGCGAGCGGGACAGACCGACCGAGTCGCTGGTCCCGTACGCCAGCGCCCACACCGTGAAGATCGTGCTGACCGAGGCGATGAGGGCACCCGCGACGACCCGCAGGACGTCCGCCCAGTGCTCGCGGAACAGCACGGCGAGGGGCAGCTTGACGACGCCCTCGGTCGCGGCCTGCTGGGTGAAGGCCGGGGTCTCCTGCAGCGTACGGCGGATGACATAGCCGACGACGGCGACGCCCACGCTCGCCCAGAACGGGACGCGCCAGCCCCACGAGAGCAGTTGGTCCTCGGGTAGTGCGGCGATCGGGAGGAAGACCAGGGTCGCGAGGAGCTGACCGCCCTGGGTGCCGCTGAGCGTGAAGCTGGTGAAGAAGCCGCGCCGGTTCGGCGGCGCGTGTTCCAGCGTCATCGAGTTGGCGCTGGCCTGCTCGCCGGCGGCGGAGATGCCCTGCAGGACGCGGCACAGCACGAGCAGCACCGGAGCGAGGCCGCCGACCTGGGCGCGGGTCGGCAGACAGCCGATGAGGAACGTCGACAGACCCATCAGGATCAGCGTGAAGACCATGATCTTCTTGCGGCCGACCCGGTCGCCGAAGTGCCCGAGGAACAGCGCGCCGATCGGGCGGGCCGCGTAGGCGACACCGAACGTGGCCAGCGAGAGCAGGGTCGCGGTGGCCGGGTCCGACTCGTCGAAGAAGACCTTCGGGAAGATCAGGGCGGCGGCGCTGCCGTAGATGAAGAAGTCGTAGTACTCCAGGGCGCTGCCGATCCAGGCGGCCATGGCGGCCTTCCGGGGCTGGCCGGGTGGCGCGTCGAGCGGGGCGGCGGGGACAGACACGGCTTGCTCCTTCGAGGGAACTCCGGGGACGGGAGTGGCGGAGGGGGAGAGGTGCCGGGGCCCTGGGGTGGCGGGTCGGCCGTGCCGGGTGCGCGTCTGCTGACGATGGTCGCCCCGGCTAATTAACCCACTGGATAGTTAGTAGCGGTTGGCTACGGATGTTGCGCCCACGTTTCCCGGGTGTCAAGAGGTTGTGCCGAAGGATCTACCCACTCTTGGTCCGTTGACCGGTCCTGGTCCGGGTTCTCAGTCCGCGGAGCGGTCCGCCGTCAGGTAGGCGATGACCATGTCGCCGAGCATGGTCCGGTAGTGCTCACGCTGGTCGGGAGCGACCAGGTCACGGCCGAAAAGGGCGCCGAAGGTGTGCCGGTTGGCGACCCGGAAGAAACAGAACGAGCTGATCATCGCGTGCAGATCCACCGCGTCGACGTCGGCCGTGAACAGGCCCGAGCCGCGGCCCGACTCCAGGATGCGGCGGATCACGTCGAGAGCGGGCGAGCCGATCCTGCCGAGCTCCTCGGACGCGGTGATGTGCTGCGCCTCGTGGATGTTCTCGATGCTCACCAGGCGGATGAAGTCCGGGTGCGCCTCATGGTGGTCGAAGGTCAGCTCGGCGAGCCTGCGGATGGCCGCGACCGGGTCCAGGTGCTCGACGTCCAGCTCCTGTTCGGCCTGCCGGATCACGGCGTACGCGCGCTCCAGAACGGTCGTGAACAGCTGCTCCTTGCCGCCGAAGTAGTAATAGATCATCCGCTTCGTGGTGCGGGTGCGGGCCGCGATCTCGTCGACGCGGGCGCCGGTGTAGCCGGCCCGCGCGAACTCCTGGGTCGCCACGTCGAGAATCTCGGCCTTGGTGCGGGCGGCGTCACGGATACGCCCGTTGGGTCGTGCCGGTTCTTCGACGCTGGTCATCGGGGTTCCTTCGGGCGAGAGGCCAGTGCCCGCACGGGCGAGGGGCCGGTGCCCGCGATTGTAGAAGCAGCGCCTGATGGCGGTGCGCGTCGGTGGTCGCCTCTTCCCATCCGGCGGGCGGCTTGATATGACTAACGAACCAGTTCGTACATTAGCCAGTCATCGGATCCACCACTCGGTTGCTGGCCCCTCGCCCTCCGGAGGCCCCGCCGTGCCCCAGACCTCGTATCTCGTCGGCCTCATCGGATCCGGTATCGGCCCCTCGCTCAGTCCCGCACTGCACGAGCGGGAGGCCGACCGGCAGGGCCTGCGCTATCTGTACCGGCTGATCGACATCGACACGCTCGGCGTCGGCCCGGAGGCCGTGGGTGAACTCGTCCGCGCCGCGCGTGACCTCGGCTTCGACGGGCTGAACATCACGCACCCCTGCAAGCAGCTGGTCATCGGCCATCTCGACGAGCTCGCCCCGCAGGCCGAGGCGCTGGGCGCGGTCAACACCGTCGTCTTCGAGGGCGGCCGCGCGATTGGGCACAACACCGACGTCACCGGGTTCGCCGCCTCCTTCGCCCGCGGCCTGCCCGACGTCTCGCTGGAACGGGTCGTGCAGCTGGGAGCGGGCGGCGCCGGCGCGGCCGTCGCGCACGCCGTGCTCACACTGGGCGCCGGGCACATCACCGTCGTCGACGCGATGCCCGACCGCGCCGCGGATCTCGCGGCCGCGCTGAACCGGCACTTCGGCGAGGGCCGCGCGTCCGCCGCGACGCCGGACGCACTCGGGACCCGCCTCGCCCGTGCCGACGGCATCGTGCACGCCACGCCCACCGGGATGGCCGCGCACCCCGGGCTCCCGTTCCCGGCCGAGCTGCTGCACCCCGGCCTGTGGGTCGCCGAGGTCGTCTACCGCCCGCTGGAGACCGAGCTGGTGCGCACCGCCCGCGCGCTCGGCTGCGCGACCCTCGACGGCGGCGGCATGGCCGTCTTCCAGGCCGTGGACGCGTTCCGGCTCTTCACCGGGCGGGAGCCCGACAGCGCGCGGATGCTCGCGGACATCGCCGACCTCGCGGGCGCCGAACCCGTCCGGAACTGAAGCGGTACCGAAGCCGCCTTCCCCCGGCATCGAAGGAGCACCCCGTGCGTACGTCCATCGCCACCGTCTCGCTCAGCGGATCCCTGACCGAGAAGCTCACGGCCGCGGCCCGCGCGGGCTTCGACGGCGTCGAGATCTTCGAGAACGACCTGCTCGCCAGCCCCCTCACCCCCGAGGAGATCCGGGCCCGCACCGCCGACCTCGGGCTGAGTATCGACCTGTACCAGCCGATGCGCGACATCGAGGCCGTGCCCGAGGACGAGTTCGCCCGCAATCTGCGCCGGGCCCGCCACAAGTTCGAGCTCATGCGCCGCTTGGGCGCCGACACCGTCCTGGTGTGCTCCAGCGTCTCGCCGCTCGCCGTCGACGACGACGCGCTGGCGGCCGGTCAGCTGCGCCGACTGGCCGGACTGGCAGAGGACTTCGGCATCCGGGTGGCCTACGAGGCGCTCGCCTGGGGGCGCCATGTGAGCACGTACGACCACGCCTGGAGCATCGTCGAGGCCGCGGACCACCCCTCCCTCGGGACCTGCCTGGACAGCTTCCACATCCTCGCCCGCGGCTCCGACCCCAAGGGCATCGAGGACATCCCCGGCGAGAAGATCTTCTTCCTGCAACTGGCCGACGCCCCGCTGATGGCGATGGACGTGCTCCAGTGGAGCCGCCACTACCGCTGCTTCCCGGGCCAGGGTGGCTTCGACATCGCCGGGCTGCTCGGGCATGTGGTGCGCGCCGGATACCAGGGCCCCCTCTCCCTCGAGGTCTTCAATGACGTCTTCCGGCAGGCCGAGGCGGGGCCGACCGCCGTCGACGCCCGCCGCTCCCTGCTCGTACTCCAGGAAGCGACCGGCCTTGTCCTCAAGGAGGCGACCGGGCTCGCCACACCGCCCGCGCCCGTGGTGCCGACCGGCGTCGCCTTCGCCGAACTCGTCACCCCCGACGTCGCCCCCGTCGCCGCGCTCCTCGGCGCCCTCGGCTTCACCCGCACGGCCCGGCACCGCAGCAAGCCGGTCGACCTCTGGCAGCAGGGCGAGGCCCGCGTCCTGGTCAACACGGGACCGGCCGCCCGGCGCGACGGCACCGCGCTCGCCGCCGTCGGACTGGAGTCACCCGACCCGGCCGCCGCGGCCCGGCGCGCCGAGTCCCTGCTCGCCCCCGTCCTGCCGCGCCGCCGCGCTCTCCAGGACGCGCCCCTCGACGCGGTGGCCGCCCCCGACGGCACCGAACTGTTCTTCTGCGCCACCGACCGCCCCGAACACCCCAGCTGGAAGAGCGACTTCGAGCCGGTCGAGCACGAGTGGGCCGCGCAGCGGGTGTCCCGCATCGACCACCTCGCGCTCACCCAGCCCTGGCACCAGTTCGACGAGGCGGCCCTCTTCCACCGCAGCGTGCTCGGGCTGAGCGCGCAGGAAAGCGTTGACGTCGCCGACCCGTACGGCCTGCACCGCAGCCGGGCCGTCACCAACGCCGACGGCAGCGTCCGCATCGCCCTCGGAGTGGGCCCCGCCCCCACCGACGACGACGCCCGCGCCCAGCACATCGCGCTCGCCACCGACGACGTGGTCACCGCGGCCCGCCACTTCCGCGAGGCCGGCGGCCACCTGCTGCCGGTGCCCGCCAACTACTACGACGACCTGGCCGCCCGCTACGAGTTCGCCGACGGCGAGCTGGAGACGTACCGCGAACTCGGCATCCTCTACGACCGCGACAAGAACGGCGCGTTCCGTCACTGCTACACGCAGACCGTCGGCCGCGTCTTCTTCGAACTCGTCCAGCGCGACGGCGGCTACCGCGGCTATGGCGCGCAGAACGCCCCGGTGCGCCTCGCCGCGCAGCACGCGGTGCGACCGGGGCGTTGAGCCGCGCGAGGTTACCGCACGAGTCGCACGGAGAACGCCCGGTCCAGGGTGAGGCCGGGGGTCTCGACCGTCGTCACCGCGGTGTCCGGGTCGTAGGACCAGGAACTCCTCGGCAGCGGGCGCCCGTTCAGGAGTACCTGCCGGGGAGCCGACTCGCCGTGCACGGTGAAGCGGTACGAGCGTGACGCGGGCTTGTCCTGATAACTGCCCCTGCTCGCACCCACCTTGACCTCGGTCGCGCCCGAACGCGCGCTGACCGTCACCCGCTGGGTCGCCGAAGCGCCCTGCGTGAAGTGCCGGGTCACGCCGTCGTCCTCGTACAGCGTGTAGTCGCTGTCGCCCTTCGGGTACAGGTCCCAGTCCAGCTCGTGCCGGTCACGGGTCTGCCAACTGGTCGTTCCCTTGGGCCACATGGGGACGATCGCGCCGCTCTTCACGAAGAGGGGGAGGGTGTCGAGCGGCGCGTGGTAGCCGTTCACCGTCGTCGGGCCCTGGTAGGTGCGGCCCGTCCAGTAGTCGGTCCAGGTGCCCTTGGGGAGGTAGATGCCGTCGCGGGTGTCGGAGTCCTCGTAGACCGGGGCGACGAGGAAATCCGGGCCGACGAGGAACTCGTACGTGGCGTTCGCGCCCAAGGTGCTCAGGTCGTCCGGATACTCCAGCCACAGCGGGCGTACGGCGCCCACGCCCGTCTTCGTCGCCTCGGCGGACAGCGTGTACATGTACGGGAGCAGGCGCTCCTTGAGCTGGAGGTACTTGCGGTTGATGGAGGTGTACGGCTCGCCGTCCAGCCAGGGCTGCTGGTCGGCGGGCTTGCCCGTGGTGACGTCGGAGGCCCAGCCGTCCATGGTCATGATGGCGGGCAGGAACGCCTTCCACTGGAGGTCGCGGGCGTACATCTTGGGGTCGTGGCGGTAGATGGAACCCACGTCACCGGTGTTGTAGGCGATGCCGGACATGGTGGCTCCGGCGTACGTCGGGATCTGCCAGCGGATGTAGTCCCAGGACAGCTTCTGGTCGCCGCTCCACAGGACGCCGCAGCGCTGGGCACCCGCCCACGACACCGGGAGCCAGACGAAGCCCCGGGCGTCGCTGTTCTCCTCGATGCCCGACTTGGCCTTGTCGCAGGCGTCGAGCGCGAAGCCGTAGCCGTTGCCCACCCAGGCCACGTCCAGCTTGGCCACGCGCTGGCCCGCCTTCACCTGGTCGGCGAGCTTGTCGATGCCGTCCTGGGTCCACAGGCCGAGCTGGGCGTTGTGGTCCTGAAGGCCCTTCGCGGTCTCGGCGAGGTTCTCGTAACCGCAGCCGTAGCCGTCGTTGACGAGCATCCAGCCCAGCGGCATGTCGTGCTCGGTGTACCCGTCGGCGATCTTCAGCGCGTCGAGGGTGTGCCGTTCGCCGCGGTTGGCGTTGTGCAGGTAGCAGTCGGAGTCGCCCGGTTCGAGCCCGTACACCGGCGGCATGAACGGCTTGCCCACCAGCGCGGTGTACTTGCCGATCACCTTCTTCGCGTCACCGATGAAGTAGTAGGCGTCCAGCCGGCGTTCCTGCTGCCCGGTGCGCACCGGTGAGCCGAAGTCGTAGACGCCCGGCGCGAAGGTGTTGCGGAAGACGCCGTAGCCCGCGCTGGAGAGGTAGAAGGGCTGCGAGTTGTTGTACCCGCCCTCGTTCCAGTTGAAGTTGTTGGCCACATACATCGTCTGATCTCTGTGCGCGAAGCTGCCGTTCTGCTCGCCGCCGCCGAAGAACTGCTCGTCCGCGCCGCGCTCCAGGCTCTGCCGCATCCCGCTGGTGGACCAGCGCAGCGGCTTGTCCTCCTGCCAGATGGGGGTGCGGTTGTCGGCCTGGTAGAGGCCGAAGCGCAGCGGCTTCTTGTAGACGCGCAGGACGGCGTCGGGGGAGCGGATGCCGTAGTACGCGCCCGCGTCGAAGGAGGTGGTGTGCTTCTGGAGGGCGGGCCGCTCGCGCACGATGGCCGTGCCCGCCGGGTCGGTGAGCGAACCGGACGGGTCGGCCTGAAGGCGCAGTTGCCCACCCGTCAGGAAGTCGGCCTTCGCCTTGAGTTCTCCGGCCGCGATGGTGTAGCTGCCGTCGCCGCCGCTGAAGGCGGTCAGGTCGCCCGCGTCCGTCGTCTCCGGGAGATACGCCTTCCCGGTGTAGGAGTTGTCGTGCACGTCGTACGGCACGACCAGCACGTGGTACGTCCCCGACGCGTTCGGGATCACCGTCGCCTCGGGGTCGGCGGTGCCCGCGCTGGAGGCGACCTGCTTGCCCGTGGCGTCGTAGATGTACAGGTCGAAGTCGTCGGTGGGCTTCTGCCACTGGATCGAGATCGGTACGCCGCCCTCGGGGTTGTCGGCCCAGTACCCGTCCGGGACCGAGACGTTCACGTCGAAGCGGTCGCAGACCTTGCTGTCCGGGTCGTCGGCGGCGGACGGACAGCTCTCGGTGCCGCCCAGCGTGCCCTTGGCGTAGACGGGGCTCTGCCAGGTGACGCTCTGGTGGGTGTCGTCGAGGACGGCGCTCGCCGGGGTCGCCGCGAGCGCGGGCCGCGCCGGGGCGCTCAGCACGGTGACGGCCAGGGCGGTGGCGAGCCCCGCCATGGCCCAGGAACGGTGTCGGAGTCTTCGCACGGTACGCATCTCCACTCAAACCGGCAGTGTGGTGTTTGCAGGTGCTTGAAACGGCGTCTGATCGTGCATGTTCAAGCAGAGAGGGTGGCCGTTCGTGCAGGTTCATGTCAATGAATCTCGGCGGAAAGCAGCTCGACAACCGCGCGCACTCGGCTCTCAGCCATGGGCGTACCGGCTCAACAGGCAGCCACCGCACAGGAGTTCACCGCGTTGCCCTGCCGAACCGTCGCCGAGCCAGGCCCCGCCTCATCGACTGTGTCGTCCCACCGCTCGCCCGAAGGCCGCACCAGCGCGCGAAAAATGGCGGCTCACCAGGCGCAAATTAACCGCCGGTTGACGTTGAAAGCGCAACTCCCGCCGCTATCATCACACCACCTGCGGAGCGACCGTCTACCGATGGCGGCGGCTGTACGGCGTTTCGACCCTCACACCCCCCGCTACACACCTCGCCGGGCCTGCCCGCCCGCGCGTCGTGCAGGACGGAAAGCAGCGCAACCATGAGCAACAACAGGGGCAGAGGGCTTCAGGCCAATGCTCTCGGTACGTTCGACACGGTCGTCATGGCGGTCGCGGGCAGTGCTCCCGCGTACTCCCTCGCGGCGACCACCGCGGTCCTCGTCGCCGCGGTGGGCCTGGCCAGCCCCGCGGCGCTGCTGTACTGCGCGATACCCATGCTGGGCATCGCGCTGGCGTTCAGCTACCTCGGCCGGATCGACGTCAACGCGGGCGCCAGCTACTCCTGGGTCGGCCGCACGCTCCACCCCTTCCTCGGCTTCATCAGCGGCTGGGCCCTGGTCATCTCCGCGACCATCTTCATGGTCGCCGGTTCGCTGCCCGCGGGCTCGATGACGCTCGCCCTCTTCGACGAAGGGCTCGCGGACAACACGGCCCTGTCCACCGCGGTCGGCGCGGGCTGGTTCCTGGTCATGCTGCTGGTGGTGCTCGGCGGCGCCCGGCTCACCGTCCGCGCGCAGCTCGTCATGTCCGGTGTGGAACTGGCCATCCTGGGCGTCTTCGCGATCGGCGCGCTGTTCCACAGCGGCAACGCCCGGTCCTTCGAGTGGTCCTGGCTCGGCTTCAGCCACTTCGACGGCGTGAGCGGGTTCGCCTCCGGCGCGCTCATCGCCGCCTTCTACTACTGGGGCTGGGACGTCACCAGCAACCTCAGCGAGGAGACCCGCGACAGCCGCCGCACCACGGGCCTCGCGGGCCTGATCGGCGTGGGCATCGTCTTCCTGCTCTTCGAGGTGTTCACCATCGCGGTGAACGTCATCCTCAGCGACAAGCAGATCCAGGACAACGACGCCAACGTCCTGGGCGTGCTGGGCGAGGAGATCTGGCCCGGCTGGGGCGGCAAGCTGCTCATCGTCGCCGTGATGCTGTCCACCATCGCCACCCTGGAGACCACGCTCATCCAGGTCACCCGCTCGCTGTTCGCCATGGGCCGCGACCGTACGATGCCGACCGCGCTCGGCCGGGTGCACCGCAAGTGGAACACCCCGTGGGTCGCCATCGTCGTGGTCGGCGCGGTGGCCCTGGTGATGTTCGTGACCTCCAACGCCCTCGGCTCGGTCGGCGACATCCTCTCCGACGCCATCGCCGCGATCGGCCTCCAGATCGCCGTCTACTACGGCCTGGCCGGCATCGCGGTCGTCGTCGCCTACCGCAAGATGCTGCTGAAGTCCCCGGGCAACTTCGTCTTCGGCGGGCTGTGGCCGTTCCTCGGCGCCCTGTTCATGTTCTGGATCTTCTTCGAGTCGCTGAGCGACCTCAGCGACGCGTCGATCGCGATCGGCATCGGCGGGATCGCCGTCGGCCTGATCCCGATGCTCTGGTACTGGAAGCAGGGCAGCGACTACTACCGCCCTGCGAAGCTCGATGCCACCCAGGTCGTCGAGACCGACTACATCCCCGACGGCTACGCCGCCGCGGCGGCGACCGAACGGTCCCGCGTCCACGAGGGTCTCCCCACCGACTTCTGAGAGGGACCCGATGGCGGGCGACCGCTTCACCCCCGACTTCGACCCCGACTGCGGGGACGCGCCCCTCACCTCCGCCCGCCAGGACATCGTCATCGGCCGCTGGCAGGGCCTGCGCGAGCTGCTGCGCGCCACCGGCGCCGACTGGTCCGTGCGCAGCCACCGGATACGGCTGCTCGCGCAGGCCTGCGCGGGCAACTCGACGGTCGAGTCCTGGCTGGCCGCCGAACCCCGCAGCGCCGACGCCCTGATGCTGCGGGCCGCGACCGATGTGGCCAGGGCCTTCAACCTGGCCATCGCGGCGGGCCGGGGCGTGCCCATCGACCAGCACCGCGTCGACCGGGCGGTGATGGCCTGCCTCCAGGCCGCCGAGGCGGATCCCGAGGACCCCACGCCCTGGATCTCCCTCATCTCGGTCGCCCGGCTCTATTCCACCGGGGTGCGCCGCCGGGAACTGGGCCGCTGGTGGGACGAGCTGCACGCGCGTGATCCGTACAGCATGGAGGGGCACCTGCAGATCCTGCACTACTACTCGTCGCGCTGGCACGGCACACACGGCCTCATGTACGACTTCGCCCGCGACGCGGCCGGCGTGGCACCGCCCGGCTGCGCGCTGCCCGTCCTGGTGCAGTTCGCCCGCGTCGAGGAGTACCGCTACATCCTCGACGGGGCGATGGGACAGCGGGACGCCGTCGTCGGGCTCGGCCAGCACTGGAACCACGACGCCGCCGTCAGCGACGTACGACGCACCTGGCAGCGCTGGATCACGGCACGCCCGGACGGCCCCGTGACACCCGGGGAGGTGCGCGACCTCAACCACCTGACGCACGCGGCCTGCTACGCCGGACTGCCCGACATCGCCGCCTCGCTCTTCCGCCTGCTGGGCAACCGCGCCACCCGGACTCCCTGGTCCTACACCGGTGACGCGGAGAAGGAGTGGGCGAAGTGGCGCAGGAAGCCGTCACGCGGGAGGTGAGCCTGCTTCCCTCGTCACCTCATCCGTGCCGCGCCCGTGGCATCCCCGGCGTTTCAACCGGCCCAGAGTCCGGTGTGCCGCCGGTGCGCCCCCGTCAGCCCGTTCACGAAGAACCGGTCGTAGTACTCGCCCTCCACATGGTGTGCCTGGAGCCAGATGCCCGGGACGTGGATCGCGTCCGTGTGCGCCGGGAAACGGCGGTGCGTGCGGATGATGTACTCGCAGATGTCCCGGGCGCAGTCGATGACCCGCTCGTCGTACTCGCTGGCCTCGGCGAGACAGCGCTGCCCGTCGTCCTCCTCGTAGATCCGCGCGAAGACGTCCTTGTCGGAGTACGTGCCGCCGGTGCCGAACTTGGCGGCGATGAGCGCGTCCACGGCGTCCGACAACACGCCCCCGCGAACGTCTCAGCTCCCCAACAGCCCCACGGGAGCCCCACCGGGTTGGCCGGGGAACGACGGCTTCTCGGTTGACGGGTCCGGGCCGCGGTGGTGTGCTCACCACCCGCGGACGATCCGGGGAGGTCCGATCATGCGGGACACCTACGTCAAGGGGCCCAGCTTCGCCGAGCTGCGGCCGTGCAAGCCGGACAGTGAGCCGAATGGCTTCCCGGTCTACCCCGACCTGGTGGAACGCCTGGTGGAGGACAAGGCGCAGCCCGATCCCGACGGGATCATTCCGCACGCGCTGGCGACCTGCGCGGCCTACTCCTACGCCGGATTCGCCCAGCAGGGCGACCCGGAGACCGTCGCCATGATCATGGCGCGGCTCGGCCTGGAAGAGAACAACTGCCGGGTGTTCGAGCAGCGCGTGGACGCGATGTACATCGCCTCGGCCGCGTATCTGGTCCAGGACAAGGACCGCAGGGTCGCGATCCTCTGCTACCGGGGCACCCAGCCCGAGGACATCATCAGCATCCTCACCGACGCCGACGTACGGCCCGAGATGCTCTCCGTGGAACTGGAGGGACGACGCTACGAGGTCCACGCGGGCTTCTACCGCAACATCCGCGCCACCCGCCACCTGATCATCGAGGCCCTGGAGCGCGCCCTGCGCGGCGAGTCGGTGATCCCCGGCGAGGAGGGCACCCGGGGCGGCGGCCTGGAGGCGCTGTACATCACCGGTCACAGCCTCGGCGGCGCGATGGCCGCACTGATGGGCGTCGTACTGGCCCACGAGCCCCGCTACCGGCGCATCGCGGAGAAGCTGAAGGCCGTCTACACCTTCGGGCAGCCCATGGTCGGCGGCCCCGACTTCGCCGAGGCCTGCGCAGACTCGATCGGCCCCCATGGTGTGCATCTGCTGCGCGACCGGCTGATCCGCTACATCTTCGATCGCGATGTCGTTCCGGCGCTGCCGCCCCGGCCGGTCGGCCCTTACGCGCCGTTCGGCCGGGAGTTCCACTACCGCAGGCCGCGCGCGCCGATGGACGCGGCGCTCACCTTCGCGGCCGACTCGGCGATCGAGGCGGTCTCGCTGCCGGGCGACATGCTGCGCACCATGGCGAGCCGGCCGCTGGCGGGCTGGGGCGAAGTGGGCGTCCGCGTCACCGAGTCGGTGCGGCGGTCGCTGCGTCCGCTGCTGCGCGCACGCGAGGACGGCTGGAGCGAGAACACCGAACCGGGCCTGCACTACCCGCAGATGGACAGCCTCGCGGGCCTCGCCGTGGTGGCACCCCTCGCCTTCTTCGCCACCCGGCTCGCGCTGACCCGCACCATCCCCTTCAAGTACTCCTTCGACGACCACGGCCCCGGCCACTACGTCAACGCACTCGCTCCACCCGGGGTGTTGAGCGAGTTCGGAGACGTGCTGTAGCCGGGGCCGACGTGCGCTCTAGTGGAAGGCCGCGGAGGATCCCGTGGCGTTCCACTCGGCGATCACGGGCCGTCCGTGCTCGGTGGAGAGCCGGCTCACCGTCCCCGTCGCGAGCTGGAACAGCCGCCCGTCCGCGGCGGGAAGCCCGAGACGGCGCGCCGTGAGCACGCGCAGGAAGTGCGCGTGCGCCACGAGGATCACGTCGCCACTGCCGAGCGCCGACTCGATGCGGGCCAGCACGCGGTCGGCGCGCTGTCCCACCTCCGTCGGAGACTCGCCCGGATGCCCGGCCGGACCGGGCGGCACCCCGTCGTTCCACAGATACCAGTCGGGCCGGGAGCGGTGTATCTCGACGGTCGTGACACCTTCGTACGCGCCGTAGTCCCACTCGTGCAGATCGGGATCGGGTACGGCCCCGTACAGGCCCGCGAGTTCGGCGGTACGGATCGCGCGGCCGAGCGGGCTGGTGAGCGCGAGGGCGAAGGTCCGTCCGGCGAGCAGCGGGGCGAGGGACTTGGCCTGTTCCTCGCCGTGCTGGGTGAGGGGCAGGTCGGTCCAGCTGGTGTGCTGTCCCGACACGCTCCATTCGGTTTCGCCGTGGCGGACCAACAGGAGGTCGCCCATGGCCGTTACTTCGCGGACTCGACGGCGTGGCCGCCGAACTGGTTGCGCAGCGCCGCGATCATCTTCATCTGCGGTGAGTCGTCCTGGCGGGAGGCGAACCGCGCGAACAGCGACGCGGTGATCGCGGGCAGCGGCACCGCGTTGTCGATGGCCGCCTCGACGGTCCAGCGGCCCTCGCCGGAGTCGTCCGCGCGTCCGCGCAGCTTGTCCAGGTGCTCGTCGTCGTCCAGGGCGTTGACGGCGAGGTCCAGGAGCCAGGAGCGGATGACCGTGCCCTCCTGCCAGGAGCGGAAGACCTCGCGCACGTCGGTGACGGAGTCGACCTTCTCCAGGAGCTCCCAGCCCTCGGCGTAGGCCTGCATCATGGCGTACTCGATGCCGTTGTGGACCATCTTCGAGAAGTGCCCGGCGCCGACCTTGCCCGCATGGACGAAGCCGAAGTCGCCCTCGGGCTTGAGCGCGTCGAAGACCGGCTGGACCTTCGCGATGTGCTCGGCGTCGCCGCCGACCATGAGGGCGTAGCCGTTCTGCAGGCCCCACACGCCGCCCGAGACGCCCGCGTCGACGAAGCCGATGCCCTTGGCCGCCAGTTCCTCGGCGTGCTTCTCGTCGTCCGTCCAGCGGGAGTTGCCGCCGTCGACGACGGTGTCGCCGGGCTCCAGCAGGTCGCCGAGTTCGTCGATGACGGACTGGGTGGGGGCGCCCGCGGGCACCATCACCCAGACCACACGCGGGCCTTCGAGCTTGCCGACGAGTTCGGCGAGGCTGTTCACGTCGGCGAGGTCCGGGTTGCGGTCGTAGCCGACGACGGTGTGGCCCGCGCGGCGTATGCGCTCGCGCATGTTGCCGCCCATCTTGCCGAGGCCGATGAGTCCGAGCTGCATATCAGTTCACTTCTTCCGGAGAGTGCGGTAGGCGGCCACGAGGGCGGTGGTGGAGGGGTCGAGACCGGGTACGTCCGCGCCTTGAGTGAGCGCGGGCTCGACGCGCTTGGCGAGCACCTTGCCGAGCTCGACGCCCCACTGGTCGAAGGAGTCGATGTTCCAGATCGCGCCCTGGACGAACACCTTGTGCTCGTACAGGGCGATCAGCTGGCCGAGCACGGAGGGCGTGAGCTCGCTCGCCAGGATCGTGGTCGTCGGGTGGTTGCCCTTGAACGTCTTGTGCGGCACCAGCTCCTCGGGCACCCCCTCGGCGCGCACCTCGTCCGGCGTCTTGCCGAAGGCCAGCGCCTGCGTCTGCGCGAAGAAGTTCGCCATCAACAGGTCGTGCTGGGCCTTGAGTTCGTCACTCAGTTCGTCGACCGGGTTGACGAAGCCGATGAAGTCGGCCGGGATCAACTTCGTGCCCTGGTGGATGAGCTGGTAGTAGGCGTGCTGCCCGTTGGTGCCGGGCGTGCCCCACACCACCGGCCCGGTCTGCCACTCCACGGGATGCCCGTCCCGGTCCACCGACTTGCCGTTGGACTCCATGTCCAGCTGCTGCAAGTACGCGGTGAACTTGGACAGGTAGTGCGAGTACGGCAGCACGGCGTGCGACTGGGCGTCGAAGAAGTTGCCGTACCAGACGCCCAACAGGCCCAGCAGCAACGGCGCGTTGGCCTCGGCGGGCGCCGTGCGGAAGTGCTCGTCGACGAGATGGAACCCGTCCAGCATCTCGCGGAACCGGTCCGGACCGATGGCGATCATCAGCGACAGACCGATCGCCGAGTCGTACGAGTAGCGTCCGCCGACCCAGTCCCAGAACTCGAACATGTTGGCCGTGTCGATGCCGAAGTCCGACACCTTCCCGGCGTTCGTCGACAGCGCCACGAAGTGCTTGGCGACCGCCTTCTCTCCCCCACTCCCGACTTCGCTCGAGCGGGAGGTGCCCCCATCCTCGAGCCCCGCCAGCAGCCAGGAACGCGCCGAGGTGGCGTTGGTGATGGTCTCGATGGTGGTGAAGGTCTTGGACGCGACGATGAACAGCGTCTCGGCCGGGTCGAGGCCGTGGACGGCTTCGTGCAGGTCGGCGCCGTCGACGTTGGACACGAACCGGACGGTCAGGGAACGGTCGGTGAAGGCCCGCAGTGCCTCGTACGCCATCGCCGGACCGAGGTCCGAGCCGCCGATGCCGATGTTGACGACGTTCTTGATGCGCTTGCCGGTGTGGCCGGTCCACTCGCCCGAGCGGACCCGGCCCGCGAAGTCGGCCATCTTGTCGAGCACGGCGTGCACGGCCGGGACGACGTTCTCCCCGTCCACCTCGATCACGGCGTCCCGCGGGGCGCGCAGCGCGGTGTGCAGCACCGCGCGGTCCTCGGTGACGTTGATCCGCTCGCCGCGGAACATCGCGTCCCGCAGCCCGAACACGTCGGTGGCGGTGGCCAGTTCCTGGAGCAGGGCGAGGGTCTCGTCCGTGATCAGATGCTTGGAGTAGTCGATGAGCAGGTCACCGACCCGTACGACATAACGCTCCGCACGAGCGGGGTCGGCGGCGAACAGCTCACGCAACCGCGGGTGCAGCAGCCCGCCCGCGCGGTGGTCCTCAAGGGCCACCCACTCCGGGCGCCGCGTGAGCTTGGGGGAGTCAGACATGACCGGGGGTCTCCTTGGTGCCCTCGCCCCGCAGGGCGATGGCGTACATCTCGTCCGCGTCGAGGCGCCGCAGCTCCTCGGCGATCAGTTCGGAAGTGGAGCGCACCTTCAGTGCGAGGGTGCGGGAGGGCTGGCCGGGCAGGGACAGCGTGGCCAGCGGGCCCTCGGGGCGGTCGATGACGATCTCGCCGTTCTCGGTGCCGAGCCGTACGGCCGTCACGACCGGACCGGCGGTGACGACACGTTCGACCGGGACCTCGAGCCGGGCTTCGAGCCAACGGGCCAGCAGCTCGGCGCTCGGGTTCTCGGCCTCGCTCTCGACGGCCGCCGAGATCACCTTCGTACGGGCCTGGTCGAGCGCGGCGGCCAGCATCGAACGCCACGGCGTCAGCCGGGTCCACGCCAGGTCGGTGTCGCCGGGCGCGTACGAGGCGGCGCGGGCGTCCAGTGCCTGCAGCGGGGTCTCGACGGCGTACATGTCGGTGATCCGGCGCTGCGCGAGGGCGCCCAGCGGGTCCTTGGCCGGGACGTCGGGCGCGTCCACCGGCCACCAGACGACGACCGGCGCGTCGGGCAGCAGCAGCGGCAGCACCACGGAGTCGGCGTGGTCGGACACCTCGCCGTACGTCCGCAGCACGACCGTCTCACCGGTGCCCGCGTCCGAGCCGACGCGCACCTCCGCGTCCAGGCGGGAGTGCGTGCGGTCGCGCGGGGTGCGGGCGACCCGCTTGATGACGACCAGGGTGCGCGAGGGGTGCTCGCGCGAGGCCTCCTCGGCCGCCTTGATCGAGTCGTACGCGTTCTCCTCGTCGGTCACGATGACCATCGTCAGGACCATGCCCACGGCGGGAGTGCCGATGGCCCGGCGCCCCTGCACGAGCGCCTTGTTGATCTTGCTTGCCGTGGTGTCGGTCAGGTCGATCTTCATGGCCTGCGCCAGCTCCGTCCGTCTCGTGCGAGCATCTCGTCGGCTTCCTTCGGACCCCAGCTGCCCGAGGGATACTGCGCCGGCTTGCCGTGCGTGTCCCAGTACCCCTCGATCGGGTCGAGGATCTTCCAGGACTCTTCCACCTCCTGGTGACGGGGGAAGAGATTGGCGTCGCCGAGCAGGACATCCAGGATCAGTCGTTCGTACGCCTCCGGGCTGGACTGGGTGAACGACTCGCCGTACGCGAAGTCCATGGTGACGTCCCGGATCTCCATCGACGTACCCGGGACCTTGGATCCGAAGCGCACCGTCATGCCCTCGTCCGGCTGGACGCGGATGACGATCGCGTTCGCGCCGAGCTCCTCGGTGGCCGTCGAGTCGAACGGGGAGTGGGGGGCGCGCTGGAAGACCACCGCGATTTCCGTCACCCGTCGGCCCAGGCGCTTGCCGGTGCGCAGGTAGAAGGGGACTCCGGCCCAACGGCGGTTGTCGACCTCCAGCTTGACGGCCGCGTAGGTGTCGGTCGTCGACTTGGCGTCGATGCCGTCCTCCTGGAGGTAGCCGCGCACCTGCTCGCCGCCCTGCCAGCTCGCCGCGTACTGCCCGCGCACGGTGTGCTCGCCCAGGTTCCCCGGCAGCTTGACCGCCTTGAGGACCTTGAGCTTCTCGGTGAGCAGCGACTCGGCGTCGAAGGCGGCGGGCTCCTCCATGGCGGTCAGCGCCATCAGCTGGAGGAGGTGATTCTGGATCACATCCCGCGCGGAACCGATGCCGTCGTAGTATCCCGCCCGGCCGCCGATGCCGATGTCCTCGGCCATCGTGATCTGGACGTGGTCGACGTACGACCGGTTCCAGATGGGTTCGTACATCTGGTTGGCGAAGCGCAGCGCCAGGATGTTCTGGACGGTCTCCTTGCCGAGGTAGTGGTCGATGCGGAACACCTGGTCCGGGTCGAACACCTCGTGCACGATCGCGTTCAGCTCACGCGCGCTCGCCAGGTCGTGGCCGAACGGCTTCTCGATGACCGCGCGCCGCCAGGAACCCTCCGGAGCGTCCGCGAGCCCGTGCTTCTTGAGCTGCTGGACGACCTTCGGGAAGAACTTCGGCGGTACGGAGAGGTAGAAGGCGTAGTTGCCGCTGGTGCCCCGGGAGGAGTCCAACTCGTCGACCGCCGCGCGCAGTTGCTTGAACGCCGAGTCGTCGTCGAAGTCGCCCGGGATGAACCGCATGCCCTCGGCGAGCTGCTGCCAGACCTCCTCGCGGAACTCCGTACGGGAGTGCTCGCGCACCGAGTCGTGGACGACCTCCGCGAAGTCCTGGTCCTCCCACTCGCGGCGGGCGAACCCGAGGAGCGAGAAGCCCGGCGGGAGCAGACCCCGGTTGGCGAGGTCGTAGACGGCGGGCATCAGCTTCTTGCGGGACAGGTCGCCGGTGACGCCGAAGATGACGAGGCCGGACGGGCCCGCGATCCGGGGGAGCCGGCGGTCGCGGGGGTCGCGCAGCGGGTTGTCCCAGCCGGCGGCCGGGAGGCCCAGCGCCTCGGCAAGTGCCCGCGGCGTCACGTCGCCCGGTTCCACGGCCGCGTCACCGGATCCCTCCGCCGCGGCGGACGCAACCTGCGCGGGGCTGTCGGGAAGTTCCTCACTCATTCCCCCTCAACTCCCTTGCTGCTGAGCGAGGTCGCCACAGCATCGAGCAGATCGCCCCAGGCCGCCTCGAACTTCGAGACACCCTCGTCCTCCAGCTGCTTGACGACCTCGTCGTAGGAGACCCCGAGCCGCTCGACGGCCTCCAGATCGGCGCGCGCCTGGGCGTAGCCGCCGGTCACCGCGTCGCCGTGGATGTCGCCGTGGTCGGCGGTGGCGTTGAGGGTGGCCTCCGGCATGGTGTTGACCGTGCCCGGCGCGACCAGCTCGTCGACGTACAGGGTGTCCTTGTACGCGGGGTCCTTGACGCCGGTCGAGGCCCACAGCGGACGCTGCTTGTTGGCCTGCGCCTTGTCGAGGGCGGCCCAGCGGTCGGAGGGCTGTGTCGAATGGTCGCCAGAGGCGAACACCTCCTCGTACGCCTCGTAGGCGAGCCGCGCATTGGCGAGCGCCGCCTTGCCCTTCAGGGCCAGCGCCTCGTCCGTACCGACCTT
This sequence comes from Streptomyces sp. NPDC029292, assembly GCF_055569295.1. Taxonomy (NCBI): domain Bacteria; kingdom Bacillati; phylum Actinomycetota; class Actinomycetes; order Kitasatosporales; family Streptomycetaceae; genus Streptomyces; species Streptomyces sp. NPDC029292. The sequence goes on along the minus strand of NZ_JBVHXR010000001.1, from coordinate 673,103 downwards.
CGCGAGCCGCTTGTCGATCTCGCTGTCGACGCGGGAGACGAAGAAGGAGGCGACGGAGTGGATCGTGACGAGGTCGATGCCCGCGGCCTGGGCCTTCTCCAGACCGGCCAGGTAGGCGTCCATGACCTCGCGGTAGCGCTCCAGCGAGAAGATCAGCGTGACGTTGACGCTGATGCCGAGGCCGATGACCTCGGTGATCGCGGGGAGACCGGCCTTCGTCGCCGGAATCTTGATCATCACGTTCGGGCGGTCGACGAGCCAGGAGAGCTGCTTGGCCTCGGCGATCGTGGCGGCGGTGTTGTGGGCCAGGCGCGGGTCGACCTCGATGGAGACCCGGCCGTCGCGGCCGCCGGTCGCGTCGTACACCGGGCGCAGGATGTCGGCGGCGGCGCGGACGTCGGCCGTGGTCATCATGCGGACGGCCTCGTCGACCGTGACGCCGCGCACGGCGAGGTCGGCCAGCTGCTCCTCGTAACCCTCTCCGGAGCCGATCGCGGCCTGGAAGATGGAGGGGTTGGTGGTGACGCCCACCACGTGCTTGGTCTCGATGAGTTCGGCGAGGTTGCCGGAGGTGATCCGCTTGCGGGAGAGGTCGTCCAGCCAGATGGAGACGCCTTCGTCGGAGAGGCGCTTCAGGGTTACCGCGGTCGCGGTTGCTTCGGTCACAGTGATCATCTTCCTTCGTGCGGTCGGATCAACCGCGGGCGGCGGCGAGGCCCGTAGTTGAATTAAGTACAGCCCGCGCGGCGGCGGCGACGTTCTCGGCGGTGAAACCGAACTCGGCGAACAGGGTCTTGGCATCGGCGGAGGCGCCGAAGTGCTCGAGCGAAACGATGCGTCCTGCGTCACCGACGTACCGGTACCAGGTCAGGCCGATGCCCGCCTCGACCGCCACGCGGGCCTTCACTGAGGGCGGAAGGACGCTCGCGCGGTACTCCGGGGACTGCTCCTCGAACCACTCGACGGACGGCATCGACACGACACGGGTGCCGACGCCCTCGGCCTCCAGCTGCTCGCGCGCGGCCACGGCGAGCTGGACCTCGGAGCCGGTGGCGACGAGGACGACGTCGGGGGTCTCGGTCGAGGAGTCCTGGAGGACATAACCGCCGCGCGCCGCATCGGCGTTCAGGGGGTACGTCGGCACACCCTGACGGGTGAGCGCCAGACCGTGCGGTGCCGGGTTCGTGGCGTGCCGCTTGAGGATCTCGGCCCAGGCGATCGCGGTCTCGTTGGCGTCCGCCGGGCGGACGATGTTCAGACCGGGGATCGCGCGCAGGGAGGCCAGGTGTTCGACCGGCTGGTGGGTGGGACCGTCCTCGCCGAGGCCGATGGAGTCGTGCGTCCAGACGTACGTCACCGGGAGCTGCATCAGCGCGGAGAGGCGTACGGCGTTGCGCATGTAGTCGGAGAAGACCAGGAACGTGCCGCCGTAGATGCGGGTGTTGCCGTGCAGCGCGATGCCGTTCATCTCGGCGGCCATCGAGTGCTCGCGGATACCGAAGTGGACGGTGCGGCCGTACGGGTCGGCCTCCGGCAGCGGGTTGCCCTTCGGGAGGAAGGACGAGGTCTTGTCGATGGTCGTGTTGTTCGAGCCCGCGAGGTCGGCGGAGCCGCCCCACAGCTCGGGGAGCACACCGCCGAGCGCCTGGAGGACCTTGCCGGAGGCGGCGCGGGTCGCGACGGACGTGCCCGCCTCGAAGACCGGCAGCGCGGACTCCCAGCCCTCGGGGAGCTGACCGGCCACGACACGGTCGAAGAGCTTCGCGCGCTCGGGCTGCGCGGTACGCCACTCGCCGATCCGCTTGTCCCAGGCGGCGTGCGCCTCGGCGCCCCGGTCGAGGGCGGCGCGGGCGTGGTCCAGTACGTCGGCGTCGACCTGGAAGGTCTGCTCGGGGTCGAAGCCGAGAAGGCGCTTGGTGGCCGCGATCTCCTCGGCGCCGAGCGCCGAGCCGTGCGAGGCCTCGGTGTTCTGCGCGTTCGGGGCGGGCCAGGCGATGATCGTGCGCATCGCGATGATCGAGGGGCGCTCGGTCTCGGCCTGCGCCGTCTTGAGCGCCGCGTACAGCGCGTGGACGTCGATGTCACCGCCGAGCGAGGGCTCGATCCGCTGGACGTGCCAGCCGTATGCCTCGTACCGCTTGAGGACGTCCTCGGAGAACGCCGTCGCCGTGTCGCCCTCGATGGAGATGTGGTTGTCGTCGTAGACGAAGACGAGGTTGCCGAGCTTCTGGTGGCCGGCGAGGGAGGAGGCCTCGGCGGAGATGCCCTCCTCCAGGTCGCCGTCCGAGACGATCGCCCAGATGGTGTGGTCGAAGGGGGACGCGCCCTCAGGGGCCTCCGGGTCGAAGAGGCCGCGCTCGTAGCGGGCGGCCATCGCCATGCCCACGGCGTTGGCGACACCCTGGCCGAGCGGCCCGGTCGTCGTCTCGACGCCCGCGGTGTGCCCGTACTCGGGGTGACCCGGCGTCTTCGAGCCGTGCGTACGGAACGCCTTCAGGTCGTCCAGCTCCAGCTCGTAGCCGGACAGGAAGAGCTGCGTGTACAGGGTCAGCGAGGTATGGCCGGGGGAGAGGACGAAGCGGTCGCGGCCGGTCCACTCCGGGTCGGCCGGGTCGTGACGCATCACCTTCTGAAAGATCGTGTACGCGGCCGGGGCCAGGCTCATCGCGGTGCCCGGGTGACCGTTCCCGACCTTCTGCACGGCGTCGGCGGCCAGGATACGGGCGGTGTCGACGGCTCGCCGGTCGAGCTCGGTCCATTCGAAGCCGTCAGGGGTCTGCGTACTCATCTTCAAGAAGTCCTCACTGAATGCGCTGTCGCTGGTGGAACGCCTTCAAAACTAAAAGTCTGACTTTTGCTGGGGAAGGTGCCCGTGTGTCAGCCTTCGGTGAAAGTGGGACACGGAGTGCGGGACCGAGCCGATGTGAGAAGGACATGGCAGACAGAACCACCCAAGGCGGTGCAGGGAGCGAAGGCGGGTCCCAGGACGGGATCAAGACCTTCCCCTTCCCTGTAGACCTGAGCCTCTCCGGCGTCGGTATGCAGGTCGGCGCGATGGGGACGGGCCGCATCTGGCACGCGGACGCGCCCCTGGAGCGCGTGCACCGCATCGACTTCCACGTCGTGATGCTGTTTCACGAGGGCCCCGTCAAGCACATGATCGACTTCGCCGAGTACGAGGTCTCCGCGGGCGACATCCTGTGGATCCGCCCCGGTCAGGTGCACCGATTCTCCAGCACCGACCACTACCGCGGCACCGTCCTGATCATGCAGCCCGGCTTCCTGCCGCGGGCGACCGTCGAGGCGACCGGCCTCTACCGCTACGACCTGCCCCCGCTGCTGCGCCCCGACGCCGGCCGGCTGGCCGCCCTGGAGCACTCGCTCGCCCAGCTGGAGCGCGAGTACGTCGACACGACCACGCTGCCGCTCAGCCTGCACACGGCGGTGCTGCGGCACTCCCTGACCGCGTTCCTGCTGCGCCTCGCCCATCTCGCGGCGAGCTCCGCCGAGGCGGCGCACGAACGGTCCGACACCACCTTCACCCGCTTCCGGGACGCGGTCGAGAAGGACTTCGCCACCAACCACAGCGTCAGCGCGTACGCCGACACCCTCGGCTACTCCCGCCGCACCCTGGTCCGCGCGGTGCGCGCGGCCACCGGCGAGACCCCGAAGGGCTTCATCGACAAGCGGGTGATCCTGGAGGCCAAGCGCCTCCTCGCCCACACGGAGATGCCCATCGGCCGCATCGGCGTCGCCGTGGGCTTCCCCGACTCCGCCAACTTCTCCAAGTTCTTCCACCAGCACACCGGGACGACGCCGGTCGCTTTTCGGGCGGAACTGCGCTGAAGGGGGGCGGGCCTTCCGGCCCGCCCCCCTTCATTACTTGTAGATCACCCACTACGTGCAGATCACCAGCCGACGCCGAGCGTCAGCCCGGTCGGTGGGTTCGCGTTGCCCAGGATCTGCACCGACGACTGGTGCACGTCGACCAGCGACGCGGGGGTGGTCGGCTGGGACCCGATCCGGACCGAGCCGGAGCCGGTCGAGGTGACGCTCCGGGTGTAGTCGGCGGCTGCCTTCGCGGGTACCGCCCCGGCCAGGCCGAGTGCCAGCACCGTGAGGAGGGTGGCCAGGACGGCGGTCACCAGCCGTCTGACCTCGGTGCGTGGCACTCGGCCTGGCCGGGGAGCGTGTGGCCATCGGTCAACTCCCTTGTCAGTGGCCGAAGTCGAACCAGTTGACGTTCACGAAGTCAGCGGGCTGGCCGCTGGTGAAGGTGAGATAGACGTCGTGAGTGCCGGTGACGGAGGTGATGTTCGCGGGCACCGTCTTCCAGGACTGCCAGCCGCCGGTGTTGGCCAACGAGAAGCTGCCGACCGGCGCACTCGTACGGCTGTCGAGGCGCACCTCGACCAGTCCGCTGACGCCACCCGCCGCGCCGCTCGCGACCCGGCTGTAGAACTGCTTGGCCGCAGTGGAACCGAAGTTGACGCCCTTGTAGAGCGCGTAGTCGCCGTTCGCGAGCGCGCTGATGTTCTGGCCGCCGCCCGTGTCGGTGGTGGTCTCGGTGCCGACGCCTGCCTGGGCGTCGTACGACTCGGCCTGGATCGCGCTGTAGGCGTCACGGTTGCCGGACGGGGGAGGCGTGGTACCGCTCCCATTGGACTGAAGAACCTGGACGTAGTCCACGACCAGCGGGTGGCCGGGTTCCGTGCCGCTGTCCGGGCCGCCGCCGAAGGCGTCCGGGAAGCCGCCGCCCATCGCCACGTTCAGGATGACGAAGAACCCGTGGTTGGTGGCATTCGCCCAGGTCGTCGCGTCGACCTGATTCGCCTTCACCGTGTGGAAGTTGACGCCGTCGAGGTAGAAGCGGATCTCCTCGGGGCTGGTCGACCTGTCCCACTCGGCGGCGTACGTGTGGAAGCCGGCCTGACATGTGGTGCCGGTGCAGGGCGTGTTTCCGCCGATGCCGCTGGTCTCGTTGCACGGGCCGCCCGGGCTGGTGCCGCAGTGCATCGTGGCCCACTCGGTGTTGAGGCCCTGGACGTTCTCCATGATGTCCAGCTCGCCGACGCTGGGCCAGTTCTGGTAGTTGCCGCGGTAGGGCGCGCCGAGCATCCAGAAGGCGGGCCAGTAGCCCTTGGCGGCGGCGCCGGTCACATTGGGCATCTGCAGCCGGGCCTCGACGCGCAGCTTGCCGCCCGCGGGTGGCTGGAAGTCGGTGCGGTTGGTCTCGATGCGGCCCGAGGTCCAGTTGCCGGAGGCGTCGCGGCGCGGGGTGATCAGCAGGTTACCGCTGCCGTCGAGTGCGACGTTGTTCGTGCTGGAGGTCATCGTCTCGACCTCGCCGGTGCCCCAGTTGGCGGCGCCGCCCGGATAGCTGGTGCCGGTGTCGTACTGCCAGTTGGCGGTGTTGACGCCGGATCCGGCGGCCCCGTTGAAGTCGTCGAGGAAGACCTGGGACCAGCCGGACGGGGGTGTGGGGGCGGACGCGTTCGCGGGCAGGGTGGCGGCCGTGGCCGCGGCGGCCGCCAGGCCGAGGGTGCTGAACACAGCGATGAGCACGCGCCGCAGGGGGCCGCGTCTGACAGGTGTGCCGGAAGTTTCACTCATGGGTGCCTCTTCGGGTACGGAGTGGGGTGCGCGGGCGTTTTTGAGAGCGCTCTCACAGGCAGCTGCGCGGCCAATGTGCTCTCTGTCACTCCAACCGTCAAGAGGTGAAGTCGATAAAGTCCTTTCCCTGTACGGGAGTTCAGGCAATGAAACGGGGGGTTTCAGGGACGTACGCGGTGTACGTCCTAGAGAGCGCTCCCCGCCTTCCAGTCCGCCCACGACAGGTTCCACCCGTTGAGGCCGTTGGACGCCTCGACGGTCTTCTCGCCCGAGTTCTTGACGATCACCACGTCGCCGAGGATCGAGCTGTTGTAGAACTTGTAGCCCGCCACGGAGTTGTCGTCGGCGCCCTTGGCGTCGTGCAGACCGACGCAGCCGTGACTGGTGTTGCTGCTGCCGAAGACCGACGTCGAGGCCCAGTAGTTGCCGTGGATGAAGGTGCCGGACGTGGTCAGGCGCTGGGCGTGCGGGACGTCCGCGATGTCGTACTCGTCGCCGAGACCGACGGTCGAGGACTCCATCCGGGTCTCCTTGAACCGCTCGCTGATCACCATGATCCCGGACCAGGTGGTGTGGTCGGCGTCGCCACCGCTCACCGGGTAGGTGGCGAGGGTCGAGCCGTCCCGCTCGACCGTCATCGTCTTCTTCGCCAGGTCGACCGTGCTGACCTGGCGGCGGCCGATGTGGAAGGTGACGTCCTTGGACTGCGTGCCGTAGACGCCGTCCGTGCCCTCGACGTCCTTGAGGCGCAGGCTCAGCGTGATCTTCGTGCCCGCGGCCCAGTACTCCTCGGGCCGGAAGTCGAGCCGGGTGTCACTGAACCAGTGGCCGACCACCTCGACCGCGGGCTCGGCCGTCACCGTGATCGCCTTCTCGACGGCGGCCCGGTCCTTGACGGCCTCGGTGAAGTTGATCGACACGGGCATGCCGACGCCGGAGGTCGAATTCGCCTCGGGAGTGAAATAGCCCACGAAGGTCTCGCCGGGGGACTTCGTGACGAAGGTCGCGGTCTGCTCGTCGGCGCCCTGTGGCTTCGCTGTGACCGTGTACTTGGTGCCCGAGTACGGATTCCTGGTGGAGATCCATTTCGTACGGGCGTCATTGAGGGACCCGGCCAGGGTGGAACCGTCGTTGCCGGTGACCTTGACGGTCGAGAGCGTGCCGTCGGTGACGGTCACCTCGACCGGGCTGCTGAAATCGGCCTTCTTCGTGCCGTCGGCGGGCGTGACGGTGACCGTCGGCGTTCTGACCTTGGCCTTGGCTTGCGTGCTTGCTGCCGTCGTCGCGCCGGTGGTCCCCTCCGAGGCGTCCGCAGAGTCGCTGCAGCCCGTCAGGGCGACGGCCGGTACGGCACCGAGGACGGCGAGAATCCCGCGCCGTGACCACGCGGGCCGGTCGGACCGGCCCGCTGTCTGCCCGGACCGGTTCGATATCTGAGGGACGCCCACGGCACGCCTTTCTTAGATCACCACTGGGGGTGCATCTTGCGCCACTTCCATGGGTTGATCCTTTGAATCCCCGGGCCCCACCTGAGATTCCTGTGAAGACAGCGTGCGGGAAGGCCTGAAACCACGGTTGCCGGGCCGCCGCAGTTTGTGAACAGAGTATGAGCAGCCGACAGGCGCCCTGAGTTTCCGGTGAGATCCCCATGCCGGGAGCCCTTCCCCACCTGTCCGGTCGGAATAGTGAAGAAGGAGTTCCGCTTACCGAGCCCGCAGTACACCCTCGCCGGAGGTATTTGTGATTCCAGCCCGCAAGCGGCACACCGTGGCCATCGTCGGAGCGGGTGCCGCCGGCACGCTCACCGCTGTCCAGCTGTGCGAGACGGCGACCCGCCGCCGGGTGCCCCTCGACATCGTCCTGGTCGACCCGGCCCCGGAAGCCGGAGGCGGCACCGCCTACGCCACCCCCGACCCGCGGCACAGGCTCAACGTGCCCGCGGGTGGCATGAGTTGCTACCCCGACGACGCCGGCCACTTCACCCGCTGGCTGTGCCGGCACGGCGAACCCACCGTCACCGGCACCGACTTCGCCACCCGCTACCGGTACGGCGCCTACCTGGCCGACACCCTGGCCCAGGCGATCGTGCGGGGCCACGGCACGGTCGCCGTACGCCGGCTGCGGACCCGGGCGGAGAGCTGTACCGGCACCCCCGAGGGCGGGATGGAGTTCCACCTCGCCGACGGGGGACACCTGGTGGCCGACAGCGCGGTGCTCGCCACCGGGCCCGCCGCCACGCGGGGCGACTGGGCCCCGGCCGGACTGCGTGCCTCCGGACGCTTCATACGGTCGCCCTGGTCGCCGGACGCCCTCGACGGTCCGCTCGCCGACACCGCCGACGTGCTGCTGGTGGGCAGCGGACTCACGGCGGTGGACCTGGCCCTGAGCCTCGACCGGCCCGGACGCACTGTGCACGCCGTCTCCCGGGGCGGCCTGCTGCCCCAGCCGCACACGCTCAGCCCCGCCGGAGCGATGGCCGCCCCCGACGGGCTCGACGCGCCGTCGCTGTCCGCGCTGCGCAGGACCGTCTACCGTCACATCGGCCGGGCCGTCCGCACCCACGGCGACTGGCGCCCCGCGCTCGACAGCCTGCGCCCGCACACCGCGCGGCTGTGGCGCAGCCTCACCCCCGAGGAACGGGCCGCCTTCCTGCAGCGGGAAGGCACGGTGTGGAACACCCATCGCCACCGGATGGCGCCCGCGACGGCCGAGTCGGTGTCCCGCGCTCGTACCGCCCGGCGACTGCGGGTGCATGCCGCCACGGTCGCGGGCGCCGCCGTCCAGGGCGACGGCCCGGTCGTCGTCACGCTCTCCAACGGCCTTGACGTACAGGTTGGTTGGGTCATCGACTGCACCGGACCCGGACCGCGCCCCGAAGATCCCTTGTGGCGTTCGCTGTTCGACGCCGGTGCCGCGGTGCCCGGCCCGCTGGGCATGGGTGCCGCGACCCGCGACGGCCGTCTCCTCGACGCCGAAGGCCGCGCCGAGCGCCCGCTGTTCACGCTCGGCGCTCCGCGGCGCGGTGAGCTGTGGGAGACCACGGCCATTCCGGAGATCCGCGTCCAGGCCGCCGCCCTGGCGCAGGAGTTGCTCGCACCGTTGACGCCGCGGCGGCGGGCGGTGCGCCGCAGGCCCGTCGACGCGCTCGGGCTCGCCCTGTCCACGCACGCCGACGCGGCCGCCGCCTACCGCACCGGGCTCGACCGGGTCCTCAAGGTCAGGGCCGGAGCCGAGGACGCCTTCGGACGCGCGGTGGCCCTCGACCCCGGTTTCGCGCTCGGGCACGCCGCGCTCGCCCTGCTCGGCCACGAGTGCGGCGCCGACATCGACGTACCGAGGGCCCTCGCCGACGCGCAGCGCTCGGCGCGCGAACGGGCCGACGAGCGCGAGCGGTCCTTCGTGGACGTCGTCACGCGCCGCATCCAGGGCGCCTCCGCGGACGGGGGTGCCGGGGGTGCCGGGGGTGCCGACGCCCTCCTCGGGCATCTCGACACGCATCCCGCCGACGCGCTCGCACTCGCCGCCGCCGTGCCCACCATCGCCTTCTCCGGTATCAACGACCTCGACGACGCCTATGCGCTGCGCCTGGTCGAGCGCACCTCGCCGGCGTACGACGGCCACTGGTTCCACACCTCGCTGCTGGCCTTCCTGCGCCAGGAACAGGGCCGCTTCCAGGAGGCCGCCGAGCTGGCCCACCGCGCGCTGGCCGCCGAGCCCGCCTCCGGCCACGCCGTGCACGCGCTCGCCCACGTCCACTACGAGTCCGGCGCCCACGCGGCGGGCCGCGACTGGCTCGACGCGTGGGTGTCCGGGCAGGGCCGGGGCGCCGTCCACCGGGCCCATTTCTCCTGGCACATCGCCCTGCACGAACTGGCCTTGGACGACCCCGCCGCCGTACGCAGGCGCTGGTTCGCGCAGCTCGCCCCCGGGCGCGTGAGCGGGGTGCGGGCGCTGGTCGACTCGGGGTCGCTGCTGTGGCGGGCCCGGCTGAGCGACAGCTGGCGCGGGCAGGTGCCCGCGGCGGACGTTCTCGACACCGTCGCGCGCGAGGTCGTGGAGCGGCCCGCGACCGCGTTCACCGCGCTGCACGTGGCGGTCGCCCTCGCCGCCGCCGGGGACCTGGCGGCCCTGCGCCGCCTGCGCGACCACGCCGCGGGCGCCGACCCCGTACAGCGCGAGGTCATCGTGCCGCTGTGCGAGGCCTTCGCCGCGCTCGTCGAGGAGCGGTTCCAGGAGGCGGCCCGCGGCCTCGACGCCCTCTTGCCGGTGCTCCGCAAGGTCGGTGGCAGCGCGGCGCAGCGCGAGGTCGTCGAGGAGACGCTGCTGTACGCCCTTGTGGCGGCGGGGCGTTGTGAAGCGGCACGGCGGCTGCTGGGCGCGCGGCTCGACCGCGGGTCGGCGCCGCGGGACCAGCGGCTGCTGGCCGCGCTGCCCGGCTGAGCGGCCTGTCTCGTACGGGGCCCTGTTCGATCACGTGTCGGACACGGCCCCCGTGGTGCGTGTGGCCCTGGGGGAACCTGCCGGTGTGGCGAGACGCGGGGGATGTCTGGTGGACGGTCTGCTGGCCGTGCTGGGGCTCGCCCTGGTGCTGGTCCTGAGCGGGATGGCCTGGCTCTGGATCAGTGGCCGGCAGGACCAGGACGCGGCGCACGACAGGCTCAAGCAGTCCGTGGAACTGACGCGGACCCGGCTGTTGCGGGCGGCGGCGGACGGCACGCTGCTGGGGACCGAGATCGACCGGGCGGTCGCCGGCACGGGCAAGCCCCGGGCCGATGTCCGGCGCCACGGACAGCAGGTCACGGTGACCGCGCTGTTCATGGGCATGGGGGGTGGCTTCGGGGGCCGCACGGAGACCGGCTGCTACCGCTTGGAGGCCGTCCCGGCCGCCGACCCGCCCACTGTTTCCGCGCACGAACTGCCCGCCGCGAGCTGCCGCGACCGGCCGACGACCTCGTACCGGGATCCCGCCGCGGTGGCCGCGGACGTCGTCGCGGAACTGCGCGCGGCCGTTGCCCGCGGGGGGCTCACAGCCGTCGAGCACGCACCTGTCTGGCAGACCTACGGAATCGCCCGGACGGGCCAGGAGACCAAGGACGGCCGACTGACCACTCTCGTCCTGCTGTCCAAGGGGCTCGGCTCGCAGAACCGGGACTGCTACGAGTTCCGCGCCGGGCGGAAGCCCGTCACTGTCACCTCCAGGAAGCTGGAGCCGGACGGCTGTTTCCGCATCGAGCGCGAGCGGGAAGCCCGGGCGGAGGCGGCCCGGCGTGCCGAACTCGAAGCGAGCGCACAGAAGATCGAGCGGCGGCTCGACCGCGCTGTCACCGACAGGAGGCTGACGGACGCCGAGTTGGCACGGGCCCTCGCGCTGCCGAGGACGGACTCGTTGGGCCTGCCCGCGGTCGACGACCCGGTAGCCGTACCGGTCGGCACGGAGCGGTCGTCCGCCGAGGTGATCGTCGTCGCCAAGGTCAATGCCCTGCAGCAACCGGTGTGGAACGAAGGCTGCTACGAGTTCCGCGTCCATCTCGCGAAGCAGTCCGTCACCCGCCGTGCTACGGCGACGGACTGCCTCAACTAGGGTTCACTTACGGGCGAGTTGCTGCCGGGGCGCTGCTTCCTCGCGCACCCCGAACCGGTCGTGCGCCCGCCGCAGCGGACCCGGCGCCCACCATGCCCGCCGCCCGAGCAGCGCCATGGTCGCCGGTACGAGGAGCATCCGCACGACCGTCGCGTCGATCAGGACCGCCAGGATCAGCCCGAGGCCGATCTGCAGGATGGGTGAGAAGCCGCCCGTCATGAACGCGCCGAACACGACGGCGAGGAGCAGGGCGGCGCAGGTGACCACGCGGCCGGAGCGGCGCAGACCGTCCACCACGGCCCCCTGATGGTCACCGGTCCGCAGCCAGGTCTCGCGCATGCGGCCGAGGATGAACAGCTCGTAGTCCATGGCAAGACCGAACGCGATCGCGATGATCAGCGGGGGCGCGGTCAGGCTCAGCGCGCCCAGGCCCTCGGCGCCCAGCAGCCCGGCCAGGTGCCCGTCGGGCCCCCGCGTTGCGCCGCTAAGAGCCCCGCTCGACCGGCGTCTGCGGCTGCCACCCCAGTACCCGCGAGATCCCGCGCGCCGCGAGCCGCACCGCAGGGATCAACGCCGGGACCTGCGCGTCGACTTGGGGCACCACGACCGAGACGGCCGCCACCACTGTGCCGCCCGCGCCGAGCACCGGAGCCGCCACCGACACGGCGTCGTCGGTGACCTGACGGCTGCTCACCGCCACACCCGTGCGCCGGACTTCGGCCAGCACCCGGCGCAGCCGCACCGGATCGGTGAGGGTGTACGGCGTGAAGGAGGCGAGCGGACGGTCGCAGTACGTCTCCTGGAACGCCGGGTCGCCGTGCGCGAGGAGGGCGAGCCCCACACCGGTCGCGTGCAGGGGCCAGCGGGCGCCCACCTGGATGCGGACGCCGACCGCGGAGCGCCCGGAGATCCACTCGATGTACACGACCTCGGAGCCGTCGCGGACCGCCAGCTGCACGTTCTCGTGCGTCGCTTCGTACAGGTCCTCCAGGTACGGCAGCGCGATCTGCCGCAGCGCGAGACCGCGCGGAGCGAGCGCCGCGACCTCCCACAGGCGCAGGCCCACGTGGTAGACACCGTCCTCGTCCCGCTCCAGGGCGCCCCACTCGGTGAGCGCGCCCACCAGCCGGTGGGCCGTGGTGAGGGTGAGCCCGGCCCGGCGGCTGATGTCCGTCAGGGACAGCGCCGGGTGCTCGTGGTCGAAGGCGGCGAGCACGGCGAGGAGGCGGTCGGGCGCGGACAGGGTGGTCATGAGTCGAGTTCGGTTTCCGCGATCCGTTGCAGGAGGGTGTGCAGGGTCTCGCGCTCGGCGAGGTCGAGGGGCCGGAGCAGATCGTTCGTGACGCGCAGGCCCGCTTCGTCGGTGTCGCGCAGGAAGGACCGGCCGTCCTGCGTCAGCACGACGATCCGGCTGCGGCGGTCGTCCGGCGACGGGCGGCGCTCGGCGAAACCGAGCTTCTCCAGGTCGTCGACCAGACCGACGATCGCGCTCGGGTCATAGCCGAGCCGCGTGCTCAGTTCCCGCTGCAGCGCGCCCTCGGAGGTGGCCAGGAAGCGCAGCAGCGCGTAGTGGCGCAGGCGCAGTCCCGACTCCTGCAGGAACGTGTTGAAGAGCTGACCGGAGCGCAGGCCCAGGCGGTACAGCAGATAGCCGGTGTCCGCGTGCAGCCCGCGCATCCACGGCTCCTGGGCGTCGATGGGGGCGGGGTTGGTGGCATGCGGCTGGCCTGCGATGACGGGCTCCCTGGGCCGGGCCCCGGGCGGGGGCGGTTCGTACGTACTCGGCACGACATCACGCCGTACTCCGCACAGCATGACGCACGGACGAGTCGGCAACAACTATTGACGTCAACAATTATTGTCTTTAGCTTCGATCTCGTAGCCGCAGCACCGAACGTGAAGCCGCGCTTCCAGCGGCTCACCGCATCTTGAGCCGACCGCATCTCGAAGGGACCCCCTCGTGCCCAGCATCGATCTCACCGGCAAGGTGGCCGTCGTCACCGGCAGTGGCCGTGGCCTCGGCCTGGCCTACGCACACGCCCTCGCGGCCGTGGGCGCCTCCGTGGTCGTCAACGACGTCGACGAGGCCGTGGCCGAGCAGGCCGTGAAGTCCATCACCGAGGCCGGCGGCAGGGCCGTGGCCGAGGTGGTCGCGGTCGGTACCAGCGAGGCCGCGGACCGGCTCGTGGCCCGCGCGGTCGAGGAGTTCGGACGGCTCGACATCCTGGTCACCAACGCGGGCATCCTGCGCGACAAGGTGCTGTGGAAGATGACCGACGACGACTTCGACGCGGTGATCACCACCCATCTGAAGGGCACCTTCACCTGCGCCCGCGCCGCCGCCGTGCGGATGCGCGAGCAGGGCGAGGGCGGCTCCCTGATCCTGGTCGGCTCGCCGGCCGGGCAGCGCGGGAACTTCGGCCAGACGAACTACGCCGCCGCGAAGGCGGGCATCGCCGCCATGGCCCGTACCTGGTCGATGGAGCTGGGCCGCGCGGGCATCACCGTCAACGCGATCGTGCCGGTCGCGGCCACCGCGATGACCGAGACCATCCCCGTCTTCGCCCCCTACATCGAGGCCATGAGGAACGGCGAGCCGCTGCCCGACTTCCTCCGCAAGGGCGAGGGCTTCGGCACCCCCGAGGACTGCGCGGCCCTCGTTCCCTTCCTCGCCTCGGAGGCCGCGCGCGGTGTCACCGGGCAAGCCATCGGCATCGGCGGCGACAAGGTGGCACTCTGGTCGCATCCGCAGGAGATCAAGGCGGCGTACGCGGACGGCGGCTGGACCCCGGACACCCTCGCCGACGCCTGGGCCACCTCCGTCGGCGCCGAACCGCAGACCGTAGGGATCCCCGCGCCCAAGCTGCCGGAGGCGTGATGGACCTGAACGAACTCGTCGCGATCGACGTCCACACCCACGCCGAGGTGTCGTCGAAGGGCCACTCCTCGCTCGACGACGATCTGCATGACGCCTCCAGCGCCTACTTCAAGGTCGAGGGCAAGCGGAAGCCCACCCTGGAGGAGACGGCCGCCTACTACCGCGAGCGGAAGATGGCCGCCGTGATCTTCACGGTCGACGCCGAGTCCGCCACCGGCACCGAGCCCGTCCCGAACGAGGAGGTCGCCGAGGCGGCCGCCGCCAACCCGGACGTGCTGATTCCCTTCGCCTCCATCGACCCCTTCCGCGGCAAGGCGGGGGTCAAGCAGGCCCGCCGCCTGGTCGAGGAGTACGGGGTGAAGGGCTTCAAGTTCCACCCCAGCATCCAGGGCTTCTTCCCCAACGACAGGTCGGTGGCGTACGACCTGTACGAGGTGATCGAGGAGACCGGCGCGATCGCCCTCTTCCACACCGGGCAGACGGGGATCGGCGCCGGAGTGCCCGGCGGCGGCGGGATCCGGCTCAAGTACTCGAACCCGCTGCACGTCGACGACGTCGCGGCCGACTTCCCGCACCTGAAGATCATCCTGGCGCACCCGTCCTTCCCCTGGCAGGACGAGGCCCTCGCCGTGGCCACGCACAAGCCGGGCGTGCACATCGACCTGTCCGGCTGGTCGCCGAAGTACTTTCCGCCGCAGCTGGTGCAGTACGCCAACACGCTGCTGAAGGACAAGGTGCTCTTCGGCTCCGACTTCCCCGTCCTCACCCCCGACCGCTGGCTCGCCGACTTCGAGAAGCTGCCGATCAAGGACGAGGTCAAGCCGAAGATCCTCAAGGAGAACGCCGCCCGTCTGCTCGGGCTCACACCGTAAGGGGCATCGGATGCGCAATGAGGGACTGGGGTCATGGCCCGCACGCCGGGCCCGCAAGACCCCGCACCGCACCGCCCTGATCCACGGCGACAACAGCGTGAGCTACGCCGAGCTGTACGCACGCACGACCCGTCTCGCACAGGCCCTGCGCGCCCTGGGCCTGCGCCGCGGCGACCGGGTCGCCTACCTCGGCCCCAACCATCCGTCGTACCTCGAGACCCTCTTCGCGGCGGGCATGCTGGGCGCGGTCTTCGTACCGCTCAACCCCCGCCTCGCCGGGCCCGAGATCGCCTACCAGCTGGGCGACTCGGGAGCCAAGGTCCTCGTGTACGCGCCGTCGCTGGCCGGGCTCGTCGCAGGCCTGCCGGGCAGCTCCGACGTACGGACATTCGTCGAAGTCGGCGCCCGCTACGAGGAGTTGATCGCCGGAGCCGCCGACGAGCCGGTCGACCAGCCCGTCACCGCCGACGACACCTGCATCATCATGTACACCTCGGGCACGACGGGCCGCCCCAAGGGCGCGATGCTCACCCACGGCAATCTGACCTGGAACGCGGTCAACGTGCTCGTCGACCACGATCTGATCACCGACGAACGCGCCCTGGTCTCCGCCCCGTTGTTCCACACGGCCGGGCTCAACATGCTCGCCCTGCCGGTGCTCCTCAAAGGCGGCACCTGCGTCCTGGTCGAGTCCTTCGACCCGGCGGCCACCTTCGACCTGATCGAACGGCACCGGATCACCTTCATGTTCGGCGTGCCGACCATGTTCGACCAGGTGGCCCGCCATCCGCGCTGGGCCGACGCCGACCTGTCCTCGCTGCGCATCCTCACCTGCGGCGGCTCACCCGTGCCGACCCCGCTCATCGCCGCCTACCAGGAACGCGGGCTCACCTTCCTCCAGGGGTACGGCATGACCGAGGCCGCGCCCGGCACCCTCTTCCTGGACGCGGAACACGCGGTCGGCAAGGCGGGTTCGGCGGGGGTGCCGCACTTCTTCAGCGATGTTCGGGTGGTACGGCCCGACTTCACGCCGGTCGACGTCGGGGAGACGGGCGAAGTGATCGTCCGCGGGCCGCACGTCATGCCCGGCTACTGGGGCCTGCCCGACGAGACGGCCGCCGTCTTCGCCGACGGCTGGTTCCGCAGCGGGGACGCCGCACGCGTCGACGAGGACGGCTATGTCTTCATCGTCGACCGCATCAAGGACATGATCATCTCGGGCGGCGAGAACATCTATCCCGCCGAGATCGAGGACCTGCTCCTCGCCCACCCCGACATCGTCGAGTGCGCCGTCATCGGAGTGGCCGACGACAAGTGGGGCGAGGTGCCGCGCGCGGTCGTCGTCGGCCGCGAGGGGGCCGACCTGGACCCGGACGCCGTCCTGGCGTCGCTGGCCGGACGCCTCGCCAAGTACAAGATCCCGAAGTCGGTCGTCGTCGCGGACGAACTCCCGCGCACCGCCTCCGGAAAGCTCCTCAAGGCCCGTGTCCGTACGCGGTACGGCACAACCGACTCCTAGACAAGGAACGCCCTGTGACCATCACCGTGAACGGCCTCGACGAACTCAAGAAGCTCGCGGGCAGCGACCTCGGCACCAGCGAGTGGATCGAGGTCACCCAGGAACGCGTCAACACCTTCGCCGACGCGACCGGCGACCACCAGTGGATCCACGTCGACCCGGAGAAGGCCGCGGCGGGCCCCTTCGGCGCGCCCATCGCGCACGGCTATCTGACCCTCTCCCTCTTCATCCCGCTCTTCACCGGGCTGCTGGACGTCGAGGGCGTGTCGACGAAGGTCAACTACGGCCTGAACAAGGTGCGTTTCCCCGCCCCGGTGAAGGTAGGTTCGCGGATCCGGCTGGCCGCGAAGCTCGCCTCGGTCGAGGACGTGCCGGGCGGGGTGCAGATCGCCGTGGACGGCACGATAGAGATCGACGGCGGCGGGAAGCCCGCCGCCGTCCTGCAGAGTCTGTCGCGGTTCTACGCCTGACCGTTATTGCTGCCGGTACGAGTACACGGTGGTGGCCAGTGCGCACGCGCCGGGCTGGACGACCTCGGCGCGCAGCGTGCCCCGTACGGCGTCGTAGTCCACGCCCTCCGCCTCGTACGTCCCGTCCGTGCACAGGCTGCGCTGCGGCACGGCGAAGAGGCTGGTGACGTGACCCGTGATCGGCTGACCGTCCAGCTGGTGCTCCAGGTCGACCTGGAGGGTCGGCCGGTCCTCGGGGAACAGCGTGCGGGAGCTGTCGTCCGAGGCGCACAGCAGGCGGGTGTCGTTCACGAAGTCGCAGCCCTGGATGTCACGGACCGGCTTGTCGAGGGTGATCTGCCAGGCCTCCGCCAGGGCGCCGCCCTTGCGCGGGGTCGACGGATTGAGCAGCGGAGTGGGGAAGACCTGGAGCCGGTTCTGGTCGCCCCACTCGCCCGAGACCAGCCACTGCCCGTCGGGCGAGACGGTGGCGAAGGAATTGTTCAGCTTCTCGCCCGGGTTGAGCTGGTGGACGTACTCGTAGCGCCTTCCGGCGGGTGTGGTGACGGCGAACATCTTCGACGTCGCCGTGTCCGGTCCCTGATAGGCGTCGAAGACGTACCCCTGCGCGATGTCCGGGTCGCCGACGTGGTTCCAGCCCTTGATGCGCAGATCGAGGGGGATGGAGGCGAGGCCGCGGTGCAGCAGCGAGCCGTCCGCGCGGCTCGCCAGCCCCTGACCGCCGCTCAGCGAGTCGACGTACGCCGTGCCGGTCTCGGTCCAGCGGGGCTCACCGGCCACCGCGGACGACGTACTCATGCCGACCGTGAAGGCACCCAACAGGGAGGCCAGGGCAAGAAACTGACGTTTCATCAAGAACCTTCCACGTCGACGAAGACCGGGTTCGCATAGAACCACGTATCGACCCACGGGTCACCGTTTCCGGGCACGTGCGGAATCGGACCGTGCGGGTCGATCGAGGCGCCGAGATACCCCGCACCGTTGCGGTTCCCGTCGCTGCCGCGCAGCCGGACGTAGAAGGACTCGTCGCCCGCGACCAGCGGGATGCGCAGGGTGTACGTCCCCTTGCGGCCGGTCACGTCCCACGTGCGTACGACCGTGGTGTCGGGCGCCCGCCAGTCGTCACGGTCGGCCACCGGGCCGCGCACCGCGCCGCGGATCACGTCGACGTGGGCGTGCTCGTGCAGGAGGCTGTGCGGGTTGGGACGCGAGGCCATGGTCACGCTCACGTTCAGCAGATTCTTGTGAGGAACCCCAGGGCTTCGGTCCTGGGAGGAAGCGCATCCTCGCGGCCCGGTGCGGAGCGACCAGGTGTCGCGTCCGGCGCAGCTGTTGAGGCATACACACGGTGGCATGTTCACTCGGTGGGGTGATGGGTGGGGAACGTGCGACGGGAAGTCGTACGGGTGTGTACGTTCGGTGATCGTGAAGCTGGTGGTGCAGGTCAAGCTGCTGCCGACGCCCGTGCAGGCGGCGGCACTTGAGGCGACCCTGCGCGCCTGCAACGAGGCCGCCAGCTGGGTGGGCGAAGTGGCCTTCGAGCGCTGCGAGTTCAAGAACTTCGCCCTGCGTAGGCACACCTACGAGCAGGTCAAGACCCGGTGGAACCTGGGGGCGCAGGCCGCCCAGCACGTGATCAAGAAGACCTGCGACGCCTACGTCACGCTGAAGGCGAACCTGAAGGCGGGGCGTCTGGGCCGCCCCGGCTCGAAGCGCCACAGGCGCGCCACCGAGAAGCCTGTTGCCTTCCGTCCCTGGGGTGCCCAGCCCTTCGACGACCGGATGCTGTCCTGGCAGATCCCCGACCGCACGGTGTCGATCTGGACCACCGGTGGCCGGATGAAGAACGTGGCCTTCACCGCCTCGCCCGAGCAGCTGGCCACCCTCGCCCTGTACCGCAAGGGTGAGTCCGACCTGCTGGAGCGGGACGGCATGTGGTTCCTCAACGCCACCTGCGAGGTTCCCGAGGCGGAACTGAACGTGGATCCGGTGGACTTTCTGGGTGTCGATCTGGGGATCGTGAACATCGCCACCACCTCGGACGGCGAGATCATGGCCGGACGCGAGCTCAACCGGATGCGGGTCCGTGAGCGCAGCCTGCGCACCAAGCTGCAAAAGAAGAACACCCCGTCCACCAAGCGCCGAGCCAAGAAACGGCGGCGCAAGGAAGCCCGGCGGGCGAAAGACATCAACCACAAGATCGCGAAACATGTGGTGGCCGAGGCAGAACGCACCGGTCGCGGAATCGCCCTGGAAGATCTGACGGGGATCCGCGAGCGGGTACGGCTTCGCAAGCCCCAACGGGCCACCCACTCCAGCTGGGGCTTCGCTCAGCTGGGGGCGTTCATCGCATATAAGGCCCGCAGGGCGGGGGTGCCAGTGGTGTACGTCGATCCGGCGTACACCTCGCGCACCTGCGCCGAGTGCGGGCACATCGACCAGGCGAACCGGGTCTCCCAGGCTCGATTTGCGTGCCGGAACTGTGGATTCGTTGATCACGCAGACCGGAATGGCTCCCGCAACATCCGCGCGAGAGCGTGGCAGTTGCGGCGACGCGGGGCCCCGTCAACGGCCCCCGCCCCACCCCTGAAACTCAAGGGTGGGCTGGACGCAAACGCCACGTCACTGCCAGTGACGCCCGTTGTGCAAGCCCGGGACTTTAGTCCCGGGTAGTTGACTGGTTCATGAACGCCGAGACCGGCAGGGCGCGTTCGGCGATCCGTACATCACCGAGCCGGCCGTGCAGAATCTGGTCGATCTTCCCGGCGTACTCGTAGCCGCCGAGCAGCCAGGGCAACCCGAGCGAGGTGAGCCCCACGGCGGCGGCGGTGGGGTTGCGGGCGACGGGGCAGCCCTGGACGTACATCGTCGTATGCGACCCGTCGTTGACGACGGCGACGTGCCACCACTGCTCCCGCGCCGTCTCGTCGCCCCAGTTGGTGGCGATGCCCTGCTGGTTGAGCGGCCGGACCGCCCACTGCGGTCCCGGCCCGTCGGAGAGGGAGAGCGTGGCGAGCGGCTCGTCCGGGTCGCCCTCGGTCTTGCCCGCGCCGCCGCCCGTGCCGGTGCGGCTGACCAGCGAGGCCCACGCGTGGTGCGAGGCGTCCCAGTCGGCGGGCAGCTGGTAGAAGGCCTCGATGGTGTAACCGCGCCGGAAGACCGCCGAGTTGAGAGGGGCGCTGTCCACCGTCCGCAGATACGCGCCCTTCAGCGGTGGCTTGCCGCCCTGGAAATCCAGGCTCCCATGTCCTGGCTGGTCGGGATGGTGCGCCGAGGACCAGGTGAGGGAGTCGTCGGCGACCTTGACGACGGTCAGGTCGTTGCCGTGCCCGGACAGATCACGGACCGTGCCCTCGACCGCCGCACCGTCCTCGTGTCCGTCGAAGCGCCAGTAGGCGACCGTGCCGCGGACCAGCATCCGCGCGGCGGGCCGCGACGGCCGGGCGGGCACCGGCGCGAAACCCGAGAAGCGCTTCTCGAAGTCGATGGCGACCGAGAACCGGTCGGCGTCGCCGCTGAGTTCGCTCTCCTGGCGCTCCAGCTCGTTGAGACCCTCGGCCGCCCGGCCCAGGATCCACGGCGAGATGGTCTCGACGTCGATGGTGTTCCGGTCGAGGTCGAAGCGGTAGAGGCGGATCATCGCCGCACCGCCGTAGTAACGGTTCTGATAGTTCGTCAGGTGCAGATGTACGTCGTTCCCGGCCGCGTTCTCGCGGGTGGCGCGGGCGGCGGGCCAGTAGTGCCCGTTGAGGGTGAGGAAGATCTGGTCGTGGTCCTCGATCAGCTCGTCCCAGAGCTGCTGTCCGTAGGAGGAGAGGGTGTCGTCCCCGACGACCAGTTCATGCGTCGTCAGGATGACGGGCGCCTTCGGATGCTGGGCGATGACGTCCTTCGCCCACACGTAGCCCTTCGCCGACAGCCGCCAGTCCAGCGCGAGGACGAGCCACTCCCGGCCCGCCGCCGTGAAGTGGTGAAAGGTGTTGTAGCCGTCCGGCGAGGCACCGCCGAAGGTGCGCTTGCTCGCCAGGCGCCGCGGTCCGAAGACGTCCAGGTACGGGGTCGCGCCCCGCTGGTCGTCCGTGGACGACCTGATGTCGTGGTTGCCCGCCAGCACGCTGTAGCCCACACCGCGCCGGTCGAGCAGCTCGAACGCCTTGCCCGCCGCGTCGAATTCGGCCTGCGCGCCGTTCTCCGTGAGGTCGCCCAAATGGGAGAGGAAGACGATGTTCTCGTCCTTGCCGTGCTCCAGGAGATAGCGGAGCGACGCCTCGATCGGCGCCGGGTTGATGCTCGGCCCGTCGAAGAGGTACTGCGTGTCGGGCATGACGGCGAGGGTGAAGCGACGGCTCTCCGGGTCGGGCCGCCACCCCGCGTCACCAACCGCCGCCCGCGCCGTGGCGGGCAGCGCCACCGTCGTCGCCGCCGCGCCGATCAGCGCCGTCGCCCGCAGGAAGTTGCGTCTTCCGGCGCCGGCCTGCTCGGCCTCCGCCTGGCCATGCGAAGTACACACGTCTGCTCCATCAAAGAGGTGGGGTGCGAGTGAGGTCAGAGGACGCGCAGCGTCCAGGACCAGCGGTGGACACCGGTCCCGATGAGGTACGCGGGCGAGGTGTCCGGCCCGCACGAGGCGGTGCCCAGGCCCCGGTGCGCGGCGTCGATGTGCACGACGCAGCCGGGCCGCGGCACCAGCTCGTCGTGGTGTGCGGCGGCGGCCAGGTCCTCGGCGCGATACCGGGTCACCGAGACCTGCCGTGGCTCGTCCAGCGCGACCGCCAGGCCCGTGGCGTCCGGCGCCGACAGCGTGAAGTGCCGTACGCCGTGCCGCCCGCCGCTCTCCTGCGGCCGCAGATAGGGGGTGAACAACTCGTCCACGGGGACGGAGTGGTGCCCCACGGGCGCGCCCGCGCTCCGGTCCGGATAGGACTCCCAGGGCCCCTGCCCGAACCACTCCAGGACATCGAGCCCGGCCACGGTCTCGAAGACGGTGCCGACCCGTGCCACATCGTCGAGCCGCTCCGGCAGTTCGGCGGTCTCCTCGACCCGCAGCCCACCGTCGACGCGCGTGAACACCTGCTCATGGCGTACGGCGCCCGCCCACGTGTCGTACTCGGAGAGCACGGTGACGTTCCCGCCCTCACGGCGTACGGCGACGACCTTGCGCAGGAGCGTGTCGAGACCCCACGCACGCCAGCGCACCGCCACGCCGCCCAGCTCGTCGTTGTCGGTCGGCGTCCGCCACAGCGACAGAACGGGGGCGGCAGTGAGGAGCGGATGGACGAGCAGTCCACTGTCGTCCACGTCGACGGGCGGGCCGTCGGCGCGGGCCGAGGACACGGCGGCAGCCGTCCGCAACGCGACCTGCGGCAGACACACCTCCGTGCCGCGCGGCGCCCACACCTCGTCGTCCGCCGTCGTCACGCGCAGCGTCAGCCAGGCCTCGCCGCCGTCCTCCGGCAGGGCGAAGGGGAGGGACAGGGCGGCCGACCCGCCCGGTCGTACGGCGGGCAGCTCGGCCGGAGCCGTCAGGGTGGAGCCGTCCGCGAGCGACAGTTCCCACTCGGCGGCCAGCCACTCCAGACCGCGGAAGTGCTGGTGATTGGTCACCCGCAGCTC
Organism: Streptomyces sp. NPDC029292; assembly: GCF_055569295.1. Classification (NCBI taxonomy): domain Bacteria; kingdom Bacillati; phylum Actinomycetota; class Actinomycetes; order Kitasatosporales; family Streptomycetaceae; genus Streptomyces; species Streptomyces sp. NPDC029292. The sequence goes on along the minus strand of NZ_JBVHXR010000001.1, from coordinate 650,557 downwards.
GCCCCCGAGGTACGCCAGCCGTACCGGCCCCGCGATCTCCCGGTGCTCGTACATCACCGGTTTGGGCGTCCGGTCGGGAAAGACGATCCCGTCGGCGATGAACGCGCCGTCGTGGATCGTCTCGCCGAAGTCGCCGCCGTACGCCCAGCGATGGCCCGGCGCCGCGACACCGTTGTCATACAGTCCGGCGCCACCGCGCCCGGCCGGTCTTCCGTCGTTCACGCGTTGCAGAATGCCGTGGTCCCAGAACTCCCAGATGAAACCGCCCTGAAGCCCCGGGGTTGACTCGATGGCGGCCCAGTGGTCGGCGAGCGTGCCGTTGCTGTTGCCCATGGCGTGCGAGTACTCGCACTGGATGAGCGGCTTGGTCTGTTCGCCGGACAGGGCGTGCGCGACGCAGTCCTCGACGGGCGCGTACATGGGGCAGGCGATGTCGGACGCCACCGTCGTGTCGGCCCAGCCGAGCTTGGCGGCGCCCTCGTACTGGATCGGCCGGGTCGGGTCGTGGCGGCGTAGCCAGCCCGCGGCGGCGTCGTGGTTGGCGCCGTAGTCGGACTCGTTGCCCAGCGACCAGATGATCACGGAGGGATGGTTCTTGTCGCGGAGCACCATCCGCGAGACGCGGTCCACGAAGGCGCTCGTGTAACGCGGGTCGTCGGCGATCTCGTGGGCGTGGTCGTGCGCCTCGATGTTCGCCTCGTCGACGACGTAGAAGCCGAGCTCGTCGGCCAGGTCGAGCAGGGACGGGTCATTGGGGTAGTGGGCGGTGCGGATCGCGTTGAACCCGAAGCGTTTCAGCAGCTCCAGGTCCGCGCGCATCTCCTCGTACGACACCGTCCGGCCCGTCAGCGGATGGAAGTCGTGCCGGTTGACGCCCCGGATGTAGACCCGCTCGCCGTTGATCAGCAGGTCCCGGCCGCGGATCACGACCTCGCGGAAGCCGACGCGGTGGCGCGAGGTGTCGGCGACCGAGCCGTCGGCGCGGTGCAGCCGCACGGTCAGGCCGTACAGCTCGGGTGTCTCCGCCGTCCAGGTGCGGACATCGCGGACGACCGTCACCAGGCGCGCCTCGCCGAGGAAGTCGGAGACCCGGCCGTCCTCCGCGTTGAAGCGGTCGAACTCCGGGTTCTGCGCGAGGAGTTGGCCCTCCAGCTCGCCGGTGACGTACCAGCCCTCGGCGAGCGCGCCGGAAGCGTCCCGCACCTGGCAGTCCACCCGCAGCTCGCCGTCGAGCCGCGTCCGCACGGTCACGTCGGCCAGATACAGCGGATCGGTGGCGTACAGCAGGACCGAGCGGGTGATCCCGCCGTGCCACCACTGGTCCTGGTCCTCGATGTGCGAGGCGTCCGACCACTTGACGACGGTGAGCCGTACGGTGGCGGGCCGCCCGGGGCGTACGACGTCCGAGAGGTCGAACTCGGCCGCGAGATGCGAGTCCTTGGAGATGCCGACGGGCCGCCCGTCCACATGGACCAGCAGGACACTCTCGGCGGCACCGACCTGGAGCACGATCCGGCGTCCGGTCCAGTCGGCGGGGACGTCCACGTCACGCTCGTAGACGCCGGTCGGGTTCGCGGACGGAGACGTGGGCGGGAACTCGCCCCACGGCATGCGGAAGTTGGTGTACTGCGGCAGGTCGTCCGTGCCCTGCATGGTCCAGGCGCCGGGGACCTCGCTCCGGGCCCAGTCGCCCACAGCGGCGTCAGGCGCCGGCAGCAGCTGGAACCGCCAGTGGCCGTCGAGGGAGAGTGCCTGGGAGCGCCGGTCCACCGCGTTCATCGCCAGCCGCCCCCAGGAGGTCACCTCGGGTGACTCCCAGGGGCGGAGCGCGAGCAAGGGGTCGGCCATCAGCGGATGGCCCCCTTGCCGAGGTCGCCGATGATCTGCTTGGCGCCGATCGCGAAGACGATCAGCAGCGGGACGAGGGCGAGCAGCGCGCCCGTCATGACCATCCCGTAGTCGGTCGTGCCGTGCACGCCGTTGAGCTGGGACAGGGCGACCTGGAGGGTCACGTTGTCCGGGTTGGTGAGGGCGATCAGCGGCCAGGCGTAGTCGTTCCACTGGCCCATGAAGGTGAAGATGCCGAGGAAGGCGAGGCCGGGGCGGACCACCGGGAGCGCCACGTGCCAGTACTGGCGCAGGAATCCGGCGCCGTCGAGCTTCGAGGCGTCGAGGAGTTCGTCGTGGATGGCGCTCTTCATGTATTGGCGCATCCAGAAGATGCCGAACGCGTTGGCCGCCGCCGGGACGATCAGCGCGGTCATCGAGCCGATCCAGCCCAGCTTCGCCATGATCACGAACTGCGGGATCGCCTGGAGCTGGGCGGGAACCATGAAGATCGCCATCATCAGCACGAAGAGCACCCGGCGGCCCGGGAACCGGAACTTGGCGAAGACGAAGGCCGCCAGCGAGTCGAAGAACAGGACCAGGACCGTCACCGAGCCCGCCACGAGCAGCGAGTTGAACATCGACCCGAAGAAGTCGACATTGTCGAAGAGATGGCGGACGTTCTCGAGGAAGTGTGAGCCGGGCAGCAGCTTCGGCGGGTAGGAGAAGATCTCGGTCGACGAGTGCGTCGACATGATCACGGCCCAGTAGAACGGGAAGACCGAGAGCAGCAGGCCGACGATCAGGACCAGGTGGAGGGCTATGCCCCGCTGCCGTGAACCCTTGATGGATGCCATGGTGGCGGTCTCCTATTCTTCGCCCCGGCGCTGCACCAGGCGCCAGTTGATGATCGAGAAGAGGACGACGACCAGGAAGATGCCCCAGGCCACGGCGGCGCCGTATCCGAAGTCGTTGTTGTCGAAGGTCTGCTGGAAGAAGTAGAGGACCATCGTCTGGCCCGCGTGGCCGGGGCCGCCCGCGAACGACGAGTTGTTGTCCGTCGTCTGCAACAGCACCTGCGGCTCGGAGAAGCTCTGCAGTCCGGTGACGGTCGAGATGACCAGCACGAAGAGCAGCACCGGACGCATCAGCGGCAGCGTGATGCGGAAGAAGGTCTGCAGGGGTCCGGCGCCGTCCATGCGCGCCGCCTCGTACAGCTCGCCCGGGATCGTCTGGAGACCGGCGAGGAAGATGATCGCGTTGTAGCCGGTCCACTGCCAGGTCATCAGTGTCGCGATGGCGACCTTGATGCCCCAGGGCGTGTTCAGCCACGCCACCTGGTCAAGACCGACCGCGTGCAAAACAGCGTTGGCCAGGCCGAAGTTGGTGGAGAAGACCGAGCCGAAGATGATCGCGACGGCCACGATCGAGGTGACGTTCGGCAGGAAGAAGGCGAAGCGGTAGACGTTCTTGAAGCGGACCGCCGAGTTGAGCAGCACGGCCGTGACCATCGCCAGGAAGATCATGGGGAAGGTGGCCAGCGCCCAGATGATGATCGTGTTGCCGATCGCCGTCCAGAACTGGCTGTCCCCCAGGAGATAGCGGTACTGCGACAGACCCGCGAACTCCATCGAGCCGAGCCCGTCCCAGCGGTGGAACGAGAGGTAGAGGGAGAAGCCGACCGGGATCAGGCCGAAGGCGAGGAAGAGCAGATAGAAGGGGGAGATCGCGGCGTACAGCCGCCAGTAGCTCAGGATGCCCTTCTTCTGGTGGACGGCGGGGGTGGCGGCCACGACCGCCGGGGGTGTCTCGACCACAGGTGCGGTAGCCATGTCAGTAACTCACCCCCAGGTGGTCCGCGATGCGCCGGCACTTGCTCATGGCGTCCTTCCAGGCCTGCTTCTCGTCCTTGCCGAGGACGGAGAAGTTCCGCAGCTCGTCGTCGATCGGGGTCTTGAGCGCGATGTCGTACGGGCTGTCGAAGGCGACCGGGATCTGCTGGGCCGCCGGGCCAAAGACGTCCATGGTGATCTGATTGCCAAAGAACGCGTCGGGTTCGCGCAGCTTCTTCATGGCGTACGACGCGGGAGTCGACGGGAAGAGCACCGAGTCGACGAAGCCCTGGGCCTGGTTGCCCGCGTCGAGCATCCAGGTGATCATCTCGAAGGCCTTCTCCGGCTCCCGGCACGCCTTGGTGATCGCGAGGAACGAGCCGCCGATGTTGGACGGTCCGCCCGGACAGCTCGCCACCCGCCACTTGCCCTTGGTCTTCGGCGTGTTGAGCTTGATGTCACCGGCCGCCCAGGAGGCGTTCAGCTGGCTGGGCAGCAGGCCCCGCTCGGTGGCCGATATGTTGTCCGGCGTCCCGTTGACGATCTTCGAGACCAGGCCGCGACGGGTGGCCTCGACGGCACGGTCCCAGGCGGTGCGCACATGCTCCTGGTCGCCGATGAAGTGCCGGTCCTTGTCGACGAACCGCTTGGTCGTCTGGTTGATCGAGATGCCGTAGATGCTGAGGGCGTCGGTGAGGATGAAGGCGCCGGGGACACGCTTTCTGAGCTGCTCACCTGCCGCCATGAACTGCTCCCAGGTGGCCAGCTCCTTGGAAACGTCCTCGGGCTCGTAGGGCAGTCCGGCCTTCTCGAAGGTGGCCGGCTGGTAGTAGTGGGCGACCGGACCGCAGTCGATCGGGAAGCCCACCATCGAGCCGTCCTCGGCGATGCCCTGATCCCACTTCCAGGGCAGGTACCGGTCCTTCAGCTTGTCGGCGCCGAGGGTGCGCAGATCCACGAACTGGTCGGAGTTCGGCAGATACGAGGCCATGTCCTCGCCCTTGAGCCCGGCGATGTCCGGGATGTGGGCGCGTCCGGTCATCGTGGTCATCAGCTTCGAGCGGTAGTAGCCGCCGATCTGGATGGCCTGCAGGTTCACCGCGCTGTCGTAGCGGGTCTTGGCGTCCTGGACGACCTTGGGGCTCAGCCCGCCGCTCCAGTACCACATGACCATGTTCCGGCCGGTGGAACCGGTCGGAACGGCACAGCCGGTCGCCAGGCCGCCGAGCGCCGTGGCGGCCGTACCGGCCAGGCCCGCGCGCAGCAGGCCTCTTCGTGAGAGCCGCACAGCTCCCACCGCCTTTCGGTTCTTTGACGTTCTCTGAAGTTCGGTTGACGTTCTTCGACTGCGAGAGGTACCGATCAGGGGGGCTCAGCGGGGGGTGACGGGCGCGTACCGGACGGGCCGTCCGGGGTCCGCGGGGATCCGGTCGGCCAGGAATCCGTACGCGCGCCGCAGTTCGGGATCGTCGAGGGAGCGCCACCAGCGGTGGACGCCGTACCAGCCGGGCGCGGCGAGGGCACCGCCGTGCCGCTGTACGGAGAGTCCGGCGGCAAGGACCGCGAAGCGCAGGCGCTCCTCCAGCGGCCAGCCGCCGAGCGAGGCGGCGACGAAGCTCGCGCCGAAGACATCTCCGGCACCGGTCGCATCCAGGACATCGATGTCAAGGGCGGGCACCTCGGCGTACTCGCCCGTCGTCTGGTCCACCGCGACCGCGCCGTCGCCGCCGCGCGTGACCACGGCGACCGGCACGAGTTCGGTGAGCTTGCCGAGCGCGGCGACGGCGCTGTCGGTGCGCGTGTAGGCCATCGCCTCCGCCTCGTTGGGGAGGAAGGCGTGGCACAGGGAGAGCTGGTCGAGGAGGTCGGTGGACCACTGCTGGGTGGGGTCCCAGCCGACGTCCGCGTAGATCCGCGTGTCGTTCGCGGCCGCCTTGGCCAGCCAGGCGCGCGGCTCGGCCTCGAGGTGCACGAGGGCGGTGCGCGCCTCGGGCGGGTCGCCCATCAGCGCGTCCTGCGAGTACGGCGGTTCCTGGCCGTGGGTGACCAGGGCGCGGTCGTGACCGTACGCGAGCGAGACGGTGACCGGGGTGTGCCAGCCGTCCGCGGTACGGGAGAGCGCGAGGTCGACGCCCTCCTGGTCGGCGAGGACGCCATGGCAGTACGAGCCGTAGGAGTCGTCGCCGAAGACCGTGGCGAGGGAGGTGCGCAGGCCGTAACGGGAGGCCGCCACGGCCAGGTTGGCGATGCCGCCGGGGCTCACGCCCATGCCCTCGGTCCAGATCTCCTCACCGGGGGTGGGCGGCTTGCCGAGTCCGGTGAGGACGAGGTCGTAGAAGAGCAGCCCGGTGAGCAGCACATCGGGCCGTTCGTCACCCACGGATGCGTCCTCTCGTCAAAAGTCTGCAATTCGGTGCTCGGAATCGTGCGCGCCTCCCGAACATTTGGCAAGAGTCGAGCAGAACTGAGCATGGAATTGATTGGAGATGACGAGTACTGTTCACGACGTGCTGGCAGAGCGACGACATCAACTCATCCTGCGGGCCCTGCGCTCCGGCGGTCCCGCGGCCGTGACCGATCTCTCCGAACAACTGGGCGTGAGCCCGGCCACGGTCCGCCGTGACCTGCTGAAGCTGGAGGAGGAAGGCCTGCTCACGCGGGTGCACGGCGGCGCGGTCGTGGACGAGGGCGACCAGCCCTTCGCCGAGGTCGCCGAGGTGCGCGTGCCCGAGAAGGACGCCATAGCCGCGAAGGCCGCCTCGCTGATCCAAGACGGTCAGTCCGTGCTCCTCGACATCGGCACCACCGCGTACCGGCTGGCCAGACAGCTGCACGGCCGCCGGATCACCGTGATCACCAGCAACCTGGTGGTCTACGAGGAGCTGGTGGACGACGAGGGCATAGAGCTGGTGCTGCTCGGCGGCATGGTCCGCCGCGAGTACCGCTCCCTGGTCGGCTTCCTCACCGAGGACAATCTGCGCCAACTGCACGCCGACTGGCTCTTTCTCGGCACCAGCGGGGTGCGGCCGGGCGGCCAGGTGATGGACACGACGGTGGTCGAAGTGCCGGTGAAGCGGGCCATGATCAAGGCCGGGGAGCGGGTCGTCCTGCTCGCCGACCGGGCGAAGTTCCCGGGGACGGGGATGGCGAGGGTCTGCGGACCGGAGGAGCTCGACGTGGTGGTGACGAACGCGCCGGTGGACGCGGCGACGCGGTCCTCGCTGGAGGAAGCGGGCGTGCAGGTGGTCGTGGCGTGATCCCCGGCTGTGAACTCGCAGAACTTGCAAAGGTGGTAGTTGCGTGAGGCTGACCATTCTCGGCGGCGGCGGATTCCGCGTCCCGCTCGTGTACGGGGCACTCCTCGGGGACCGCGCGGAGGGCCGCGTCACCCAGGTCGTGCTGCACGACCTGGACGCGGGACGGCTCTCCGCCGTGGCCCGCGTCCTGGCCGAGCAGGCGGCCGGCGTGCCGGACGCCCCCGAAGTGACCGTCACCACCGACCTCGACGAGGCCCTGCGCGGCGCCGACTTCGTCTTCTCCGCGATCCGCGTCGGCGGCCTCGAAGGACGCGCGGCGGACGAACGGGTCGCCCTGGACCAGGGCGTCCTCGGCCAGGAGACGGTCGGCGCGGGCGGCATCGCGTACGGCCTGCGCACGGTCCCGGTCGCCGTGGACATCGCGCAGCGCGTGGCCCGTCTCGCCCCCGACGCCTGGGTCATCAACTTCACCAACCCGGCGGGCCTGGTCACCGAGGCCATGTCCCGTCACCTCGGCGACCGCGTGATCGGCATCTGCGACTCGCCGGTCGGCCTCGGCCGCCGTATCGCCAAGGTCCTCGGCGCGAACCCGCGCGAAGCCTGGATCGACTACGTCGGGCTCAACCACCTCGGCTGGGTGCGGGGGCTGCGCGTCGCGGGCCGGGACGAACTCCCGCGCCTGCTCGCCGACCCGGAGCTGCTCGGCTCCTTCGAGGAGGGCAAGCTCTTCGGCCCGGAGTGGCTCCAGTCGCTGGGCGCCGTCCCGAACGAGTATCTGCACTACTACTACTTCAACCGCGAAGCGGTCCGCGCCTACCAGGAGGCGGAGAAGACCCGCGGTGCCTTCCTGCGCGACCAACAGGCCCAGTTCTACGACGAGATGAAGCGTCCGGACGCCGCCGCGCTGACCGCCTGGGACCGCACCCGCGCCGAGCGCGAGGCCACGTACATGGCGGAGAACCGGGACGCGGCGGGCGCGGGCGAACGCGACGCCGACGACCTCTCGGGCGGCTACGAGAAGGTGGCGCTCGCCCTGATGCGGGCCATCGCCCGCGACGAGCGCACCACCCTGATCCTCAACGTCCGCAACCGCGGCACCCTGTCGGCCCTCGACTCCGAGGCCGTCATCGAGGTGCCGTGCCTGGTGGACGCCAATGGCGCGCACCCCGTCGCCGTCCACCCGCTGCCCGACCACGCCACCGGCCTGGTGTGCGCGGTGAAGGCGGTCGAGCGGGAGGTGCTCTCCGCCGCCGAGTCGGGTTCGCGGACGACCGCGGTGAAGGCCTTCGCTCTGCACCCGCTCGTGGACTCCGTGAACGTGGCACGCCGACTGGTCGACGGCTACATGGCCGTGCACCCCGGCCTGGGATATCTGAAGTAGAGATCGATCGAGGAGACGTACGGCCATGCATGACGAACGCCGCCGCATCGAGGAGCGCGTCGAGCGCGTCCACGACCAGCGCATCAAGCCCGCGATATACGCCGCGTCCGTGCCCTTCGACGTCGAGGCCTGGCAGGCACCCGGCGAGCCCGTCCCGTTCGAGGAGGCCGCGTCCGCCTCGTACGAGCCCTTCGCCATGGACACCCCATGGGGTCCGCCGTGGGGAACGACCTGGTTCCGGATGCGCGGGACCGTGCCGCCCGAGTGGGCGGGGAGGCGCGTCGAGGCCGTCATCGACCTCGGCTTCACCGGCGACTGGCCCGGCAACCAGGCCGAGGCGCTCGTCCACCGCACGGACGGCACCCCGCTGAAGGCGGTCAACCCGCTCAACCAGTACGTGCCCATCGGCAACCCGGCGACGGGCGGCGAGCAGATCGACTACCTGGTCGAGGCGGCCTCCAACCCGGACATCCTCGCCAACGACTTCGCGCGCCCGACCCCGCTCGGCGACGTCCTCACCGCGGGCGACAAGCCGCTCTACACCTTCCGCCGCGCCGACATCGCCGTCCTCGACGAGGAGGTCTGGCACCTCGCCCTCGACATCGAGGTACTGCGCGAACTGATGCTGGAGCTCGACGAGCACGACCCGCGCCGGCACGAGATCATGCACGCGCTGGACCGGTCCCTGGACGTCCTGGACCTGGACGACATCTCCGGCTCGGCGGCCGCCGTCCGCGCGGCCCTCGTCCCCGTGCTGTCCAAGCCCGCGCACGCCAGCGCCCACACCCTCTCGGGCGTCGGCCACGCGCACATCGACTCCGCCTGGCTGTGGCCGATCCGCGAGACCAAGCGCAAGACCTCCCGCACCTTCTCGAACGTCACCGCACTCGCCGACGAGTACGAGGAGTTCATCTTCGCCTGCTCGCAGGCCCAGCAGTACGAGTGGGTGCGCGACAACTACCCGCAGGTCTGGGCCCGCATCCAGGAGTCCGTGAAGAAGGGCCAGTGGGCGCCGGTCGGCGGCATGTGGGTCGAGGCCGACGGCAACCTGCCCGGCGGCGAGGCCCTGGCCCGCCAGCTCATCCACGGCAAGCGGTTCTTCATCGAGCACTTCGGCATCGAGACCAAGGGCGTCTGGCTGCCCGACTCCTTCGGCTACAACGCCGCCTACCCGCAGCTCGCCAAGCTCGCCGGCAACGAGTGGTTCCTGACCCAGAAGCTCTCCTGGAACCAGACCAACAAGCTGCCCCACCACACCTTCTGGTGGGAGGGCATCGACGGCACCCGCATCTTCACGCACTTCCCGCCCGTCGACACCTACAACGCCCGCTTCAGCGGCGTCGAGATGGCCCGCGCCGTGAAGAACTACGCCGACAAGGGCCGCGGCACCCGCTCCCTCGCCCCCTTCGGCTGGGGCGACGGCGGTGGCGGCCCCACCCGCGAGATCATGGAACGAGCCCGCAGGCTGGCCGACTTGGAGGGCTCGGCGAAGGTCGTCGTCGAGCATCCGGATGCCTTCTTCGCGGCCGCCCGCGAGGAGTACCCGGACGCCCCGGTGTGGGTCGGCGAGCTCTACCTGGAGCTGCACCGTGCCACCTACACCTCGCAGGCCCGCACCAAGCAGGGCAACCGGAGGAGTGAACACAAGCTCCGCGAGGCCGAGTTGTGGGCTACGACGGCCGCGCTCCACGCGCCGGGCTACGCCTACCCGTACGAGAAGCTCGACCGGCTCTGGAAGACGGTCCTGCTGCACCAGTTCCACGACATCCTGCCGGGGTCGTCGATCGCCTGGGTGCACCGGGAGGCCGAGGCGGAGTACGCGCGGGTCGCCGAGGAGGTCGAGGCGCTCACAGCGGAGGCCGTGGCCGCGCTGGGCACCGGAGAGTCGCGGGCCTTCAACACCAGCCCGTTCGACCGGGCCGAGGTGGTGCGCACTTCTGCGGGCGAACCGACGTATGTGAAGGTGCGAGCGAGCGGAAGCGCTCCGCTCGGCCAGGCCCAGCCCAACGACATCGTCGTCGTGACCGACCGCGTCCTCGACAACGGGCTCGTCCGGGTCGAGCTGGCCGAGGACGGAACCCTGGCCTCCGTACGCGATCTGCGCGCGCGCCGCGAAGTCCTCGCGGACAAGGGCAACCTGCTCCGCCTCCACACGGACCTGCCCAACTACTGGGACGCCTGGGACATCGACAAGCACTACAAGAACCGCTACACGGACCTGCTGGACGTCGAGTCCATGACGGTCGTCGATCGGGACATCCTCGTCGGCGCGATCCGGGTGACGCGCACCTTCGGCAAGGGTTCGAAGATCACCCAGACGATCTCCCTGCGCGCCGACAGCCCCCGCATCGACTTCGAGACCGAGATCGACTGGCACGAGGCGGAGAAGATCCTCAAGGCAGCCTTCCCGGTGGACATCAGGGCCCCGCACTCCTCCGCCGAGATCCAGTTCGGCCATGTCCAGCGCCCCACCCACACCAACACCAGTTGGGAGGCGGCCCGTTTCGAGGTGTATGGCCACCGCTGGGTGCACATCGGCGAACCGGGCTACGGCGTGGCGGTCATCAACGACTCCACGTACGGCCACGACGTCTCTCGCACGGTCCGCGAGGACGGCGGTACGACGACGACCGTCCGGCTGTCGCTGGTGCGCGCCCCGCGCGTGCCCGACCCCGAGGCGGACCAGGGCAAGCACCGCTTCACGTACTCCCTCCTGCCGGGGGCGAGCATCGAGGACGCGGTCGCGGAGGGCTATGCGCTCAACCTGCCGCTGCGGGTGGCCGACGCGGCACCGACGGAGCCCGTCGTGTCCGTCGACGGCGAGGGCGTGACGATCGAGGCGGTCAAGCTCGCCGACGACGCCTCGGGCGATGTCGTCGTCCGCCTCTACGAGTCCCGGGGCGGCCGCGCCACCGGCACCCTGCGCACCGGCTTCCCGCTCGCCGGGGCCCAGGTGACCGACCTCCTGGAGCGCCCGCTGGCGACGGCGGACACGGACGGGAACGCGGTCCCGGTCGCGCTGCGGCCCTTCGAGGTGCAGACGCTGCGGCTGGCCGTGGAGAAGAAGTGACCGCGCTTCCCATGAAGAATTAAGGAAGCGGTAAAAGGCCTGGTCGCGGCGGGTTCAGTGCCCGCCGTGACCACGGCCCGTTCCCCGCGCGACACCTGGAGTTCGCCCGTCGCCCCTGTGATGCGGGGGAGACGAGAAAGAGGTGTCACGTGCGAGACCCGCGTATGTCCGCGATAGGCAAGGGGCTGAGGCGTCGGGGGAGGCTGATGGCGCAGGCGGTGAGCCCGCCGCGGCGGTTGCTGGATGCCGTGCCCTCACCCAGGCCCCCCGGGGAACCTCCGTACGTCGCCCCGCCCGCCCCGCGCCTGGTGGACTCGCCCGTCTTCGTGCTCTCCTCCGTGCGCTCCGGCTCGACCCTGCTGCGGGTCCTGCTCAACAGCCACAGCCAGATCCGCGCCCCGCACGAGATGCATCTGCGCACCGTCCACGTCCACTTGTCCCGCGACTTCACCGCGGAGGCCATGAAGGCGCTCGAGCTCGACAAGGACGAGCTGGAACACGCCCTGTGGGACCGGCTGCTGCACCTCGAACTCATCCGCAGCGGCAAGCGCATCATCGTCGACAAGACCCCGCCCAACACCCTCGTCTGGCCCCGCCTGCACCGATGTTGGCCGGACGCCCGCTACATCGTCCTGCTCCGCCACCCCGGCGCGGTCATCACCTCCCTGACCAACCGCCGCTCGGACCCCGACCACGAGGCCATCCACGCCGAGGTCCTCGACTACAGCGAGAAGCTCGAAGAGGCCAGGCAGAACCTCGACGCCCACGTGATCACGTACGAACAGCTCACCGCCGACCCGGAGTTGACCACCCGCGGCCTCTGCGACTACCTCGGAGTCCCCTGGGAGAGCACCATGCTCGACTACGGAACCCAGGACCACGGCACCTTCCGCCCTCAGCTCGGCGACTGGAGCGACACCATCAAGTCGGGCCGTGTGCAGCCCGCCCGCAGTGCCGGTCCGATGGTCGAACTGCCGCCCAGACTCACGGAGTTGGCGCGTGCGTGGGGGTATCCGGCGGGCTGAGGAGCGCCGCCTCCGCCCGCGCGAGCGTCGCGGGATGGCCGAAGAGTCCGGGAAGACCGCCGGTGTGCAGGAAGACGGTGCGTTGCCCCGGGGTGATGTCGCCGTCCTCGACGGCGGCGACCAGCCCGGCCATCGCGCGCCCCGTATAGATCGGGTCGAGGACGATGCCCTCGGTGCGCGCGGCCAGGGTCAGGGCGCTCATGACCGGTTCGCTGAGCGTGCTGTAGCCGTCTCCGACCTGGTCGAGCCGCAGCCGCAGCGCCTCCGGGGCGCCAGGTGTGCCGGACAGCTCCGACGTCAGGTCCGACGTCAGGGCCGACACGGTCTGGGCGGGGTCGGTGACGGCGCCGCAGTGCACGCCCAGAACGCGTGCGCTGCCGAGTCCGGCGACGAGTCCGGCCATGGTGCCGCCCGAGCCGAGCGCGACGACGACGGTCGCCAGGCCGGATGCCTGGCCGAGGAGTTCGCGCGCGCACTCGAGGTAACCGCGGGCGCCGAGCGGGCTGGACCCCCCGAAGGGGATCAGCGCCGGGATCTCGCCCCGCCGCCGCAACTCCTCGACCACCTGCTGGGCCCGGGACTCCAGCCCCTCGCCGTAGCCCGCCCAGACGATGGTGGCGCCGAAGAGCCCGTCGAGTGCGAGGTTGCCGGAGGCCGACGATCCGGGCTTCCCGGCGAGTACGAGGACGACGCGGAGTCCCAGCCGGGCGCCCGCCGCCGCGGTCAGCCGCGCGTGGTTGCTCTGCGGTGCGCCGGTGGTCACCAGGGTGGTGGCGCCCTCGGTCAGGGCGGCCCCGCATGTCCACTCCAGCTTGCGGATCTTGTTGCCGCCGCCGCCCAGGCCGGTGAGGTCGTCGCGCTTGACCCACAGGTCGTCCGGGCCCAGTCCGAGCGCGCGGGCCAGCCGGGGGGCGGGTTCGAGCGGGGTGGGCCAAGTGCCCAGCGATGCGCGCGGCGGGGTGTCGTCCTCGGAGTGCGTCGTCATCGCCACGGGCCTTTCTGGTTGCGCCGGACTCGCGGCGAGCGTAACGCGAGGGTCTGTTCGCAACGCTGCTCCAGTCCGCCCTCACGTGCGGCGATGGGCCGCCCGGAAGTCCCGGACGACCCACCGCACTGTCCTGCTGTCTGTTCTGCCGTCTGTCCTGCCGTCCTCCTCAGCCCGTGAAGCCGGCCGTGAGGGACGTGAACTGCCAGTTGTTCTGGCTGATGCCGGAGCAGTTGCTGACCACGCCGCCGCCCGGGCAGGGCCGGTCGCGGTTGACCGACCAGAAGGCGAGCCGGGCGATGTGGTGGGAGTTCGCCCAGTCGCGGATCTGCGTCCAGATGGCCACCGTGGTGTTCTCCTGCTGGTCGCTGAGACCGTTCATGCCGGAGATGCCGATGTGGGAGTAGGCCGTCGCGTCGTCCCATCCGAAGGTCGACTTCAGCTTGGCCTTCAGCCCTTCGGTGGCGTTGACGGTGTTGCCGTACATGTCGGAGCCGCCGCCGAAGTCGAACGGCATGATCGTGAAGACGTCGATGTTGGCGTTGAGCGACTGCGCCTGCTCGATGAGACGGTTGCCGTAGTACGTCGGGCCGGTCGTCGAGGTGCCGAAGGTGACGATCGTCTTCAGGCCGGGGTTGTTGGCCTTGACGGTCTTCAGCGCGGTCAGGATCTTGGCCTGGACGGCCTCGTTCTCGAACTCGTCCGTGTTCTCGATGTCCATGTCGATCGCCTTGAGGCTGTAGGCGTCGATCACCTTCTGCAGAGCACCGGCGAGAGCGCTCGCGGACGAGCAGTTGGCGCCGAGCTTGCTGCCCTGCCAGCCGCCGAACGACGGGACGATGTCACCGCCCGCGGAACGGATCTGGTTGATGGCGGTCTGGTCGACGCCGCCGGTGAGCGCGCGGCTGCCGTCCCAGGCGGGGGTGCAGCCGCCGGAGTCCAGCATGAACGCCATCGTGAACCACTTGATGCCGGTCGAGCTCATCACCGTGGTCGGGCTCGGCGGGTCGCCCCAGCCTTCGTAGAGGTAGGGCGCGGCTTGCTTGAAGCCGGTGTCGCCCCCGCTGCCCGCGTCCGTCGTGACACTCACGGAGTTGGAGGCCGCCGAGGTGTTCCCGGCCGCGTCCCGCGCCTTCACGGTGAACGTGTACGCGGTGCTCGCCGACAGCCCGCTGACCGTCGCGCTCGTACCCGACACGCTGAGCACCTGGTTCGAGCCGCTGTAGATGTCGTACGCGGTGACGCCGATGTTGTCGCTCGACGCGCCCCACGACAGTGACACGCTGGAGGAGGTCTTGCCGGTGGAGGTCAGGCTCGTGGGCGTGGTCGGCGCCTGGGTGTCGGAGCCACCGCCACCGCCCGGACCGTCCAGGCTGATGTCGTCGGCGTAGTAGGTGCCCTGCGCGTACCAGCCGTGGACGTAGATCTTGGCGCTGGTCTGCGAGGCACCGGTCGTGAAGGACACGCTGAGCTGGCTGTACGCCGACGGGGACGTCGTCCAGGTCGAGGCGCCGCCGTCGACGCCCAGGTACACATAGCTGCCGCGCACCCAGCCCGACAGGGTGTACGCCGTGTTCGGCTGTACCGCGACGGTCTGGCTGCACTGGGCGTTGTCAGTCGAACTCACGGCCCCCGCAAGGGCCTTGGAGCCGCCGTGCACGGGGCTGGAGACGACCGAGCCCAGGTTCCCGGTGCAGGACCACGGGGAGAGGCTGCCCGACTCGAGGCCGGGATTGGACAGGATGTTGGCCGCGTGGGCCGTACCGGGGAGGGCGACCGCCCCGGCCAGGGCCAGTGCTGCGGTGCCGAGCAGAGCGAAGAAGCGACGTCTGGAACGTCTGAAAGGTGTGATGCGCACGCGATCTCCCTGGAGAAATGGGGGTGTTCGGGAGTGCCGAAGGGTGCGCAACCAAGTTGGTATGGACCAATCCAGCTGTCAAGACGCTGTGCATGAATTGGTCCAGACCGGTAAACGGAGTCATCGCGTGGACGTTGCCGAGAACCCCCGAAGTCCACCGGTCGGAGCCTCGCGGCCGCGGAGTCCTTCGCCCGGGGGTGTGTCTCGCAGGCCGGTCACAGCTTGAACACCACTCCGCGCCATGTCCATCCCGCGCCGAGGGCCGCGTCCCGCAGGGGGTCCTTCATCTCCGCGGGGTCGAAGCGGAACACCTCCGTCTTCTGCGGTCGGCCGTCGGCCCCCCGCTCCACCTTCCAGTGCCGGGAAACCGTGGTCACCTGCCCACGGGAGTACTCGCGCGACCGCGCCAGCCTGGGCGTGTCCCCGACCCACGTGACCTCCCACTGCTCGTCGAGGGTGCGGACCTCGTGGTTCGCCGGGACCAGGCGCATCCGGGTCTTCAGGGTCCGGCTGAGCTGGGTCCGGACGAAGAACGTGCGCCAGGCGGGCTCCTGGATCTTCCACTCCGCCACCAGGTCGGCCCCCTCCGAAGGGGTGCCGTTGCGTACGACGTACGGCACGTCCGGGCCGTTGAGCCCGAGCAGCGCGGCCCGGACTTCCTCGGCGGAACGCGGTGCGACACCGCTGCTGGGGTGCTTGGTGCCGGTCAGTTTGTCGAAAAGGCTCATGGGGCTAGGCCGGGGCGATCGCGGCGGTGGCTGTGGTGGCCGAAGCGGTGGCGGGGGGCGTGCTTTCCGTGGCCGGGGCGGGCACGGCGGCCAGCGTGGGGGCGGGCGTGTCGGTCCGCTGCTGAGGCAGCGACACCGGGCGGACCGGACGGGGTCCCGAGACCACCGTGTAGTCCTGCCCGAGGAACGGCGGAACCAGCTCGCCCGGCTCCTCCCCGAGCGCCAACTGCACTGCCGCCCAAGGGGCGTTGACGCCGCAGAGCGCGAGCTGGTGCAGTCCGCCCGCCGGACGGGTGTTGACGTCCATGAGGACCGGCTCGTCGCCGTACATGCGGAACTGAATGTTCGTCAGATAATGCAGTCCGAACGACTCCGCGAGCAGCCGCGCGGGTTCGATCCACGAGGGGTGCAGGGTGAACCCGCGACGGCGCCCGTTCTTGGTGCGGCCCACCGCCATGCGGACCCGGCCGTCGGGCCCGGTGAGGCAGTCGACGGACACCTCGGGTTCCTCCAGGCGCGGCATCACCAGCCAGTCGACGGGCTGGTCGGCGCCCCGCAGCGCGTCCACGACGAGGCTCAGCGGCACGTACGGACTGGGAAATCCGTTGAGGTGCGCGAGTGAGAAGGGGGCGCGTGTGATGACGCGGAAGCCCACCCCGCCCGCGCCCGCCGCGGGCTTGAAGCAGGCCTTGTGACCGGCGGCCTCCAGTGCCTCGACCGCCATGAGGAGTTCTTCCTCGCCGCGCACCCGCCACCACGGCGGCACCGGCACGCCCACCGCCTGGACCGCCTGGTACGCCGTCGCCTTGTCGTGGAAGACGGCCACGGCCTCGGACGGCGGCGCCAGCAGCGCCGTACCGATCGCGGCGAACTCCGCTCGATGGGCCACGATCGCCGCCTGCTGCAGGACCGGCACGAACACGTCGATGGAGTGCCGCGCGCACTGGTCGAGGGCGTATTCGACATAGGCGGCCCGGGACAGGCCCTCCGGTTCCATGGCGGCGGTGTCGGCCGCGGCCAGAATGGGCGAGTCGGCGTCTCCGTGCGTGGCATGGATCTCGACCGGGCGGCCGTGCGGATTATGTCGCAGCTGATCCATGAAGAAGACGTTCTCCGCGTACGTGCGGTTGAGCCAGACGCGTACGCGAGAACCCATACAGGCCGCCTTTCACGGTTCCCGGGCACGGCGGAGCCGGCCGTGCCCGGCCAGGGGAGTGGGAGGAACACCAAGCCGCCGTACGCCGAAGGAGGTTCGTGGCAGCCGTGTTGGGGCGATCATAAGGGGCGCGGAGCCCCTCTGCTGCTACGGGCGTGTTACGGATTCCCGGATACCTGGCGTCGACCAGCGGCGGGCCGTTCTTGTCCGCCGGGGTGCGCGTGTGTTCTTGTGTTTCCATTCGTCTTCTTCGGGGGTGTCGAGGTGCGGTCGACAGACGGCGGTCGTGGCAACCTGCTGGCCATCAGCGATCTGCACGTCGGGTACGCCGAAAACCGCGCCATGGTCGAGGAGATGCGCCCCGAGTCGGACGACGACTGGCTCCTGGTGGCCGGTGATGTCGGGGAGATCATGGCCGACGTCGAGTGGGCCCTGGAGAGGCTCAGCGGCCGCTTCCGCAAGGTGATCTGGACGCCCGGCAACCACGAGCTGTGGACCCACCCGAAGGACCCCGTGGAACTGCGCGGCGTCGCCCGCTACGAGCATCTCGTCGCCCTGTGCCGGAAGCTGGGTGTCACGACCCCCGAGGATCCGTACCCGGTGTGGGACGGGCCGGGCGGCCCCGCGGTCGTCGCGCCGCTCTTCCTGCTCTACGACTACTCATTCCTGCCGCGGGGCTGCGCGACCAAGGACGAAGGGCTGGCCTACGCGCAGGGAACCAAGGTGATCTGCACCGACGAGTACCTCCTGCACCCCGACCCCTACCCCAGCCGCGAGGCCTGGTGCCGGGCCCGGGTCGCCGAGACCGAGCGCAGGCTCGCCGACCTGCCCGACGACCTGCCCACGGTCCTGGTCGGCCACTACCCCCTGGACCGCCACCCGATGGACGTTCTGCGCTATCCCGAGTTCGCGATGTGGTGCGGCACCCGGCTGACCGCCGACTGGCACCGCAGGTTCCGCGTCGAGGCGATGGTCTACGGTCATCTCCACATCCCGCGGACCACCTGGCACGAGGGCGTCCGCTTCGAAGAAGTGTCGGTGGGTTACCCCCGCGAGTGGCGCACACGTCCGGGACCGCCGGGCATCCTGCGCCACATTCTGCCGATGGAGGTCGGAGCCGGTGATCGAGGAACTGGTCCCGGAGTCGGTCGTGGCCGTGGAGACCTACGGTGACGACGGGGGCGCGAGCGCGACCCTGTACCCGGAGGAGCAGGCGCTCCTGACCCGGGCCGTGGCCAAGCGGCGCCGCGAGTTCGCCGCCGTGCGCGCCTGCGCCCGGCGTGCCATGGAGAAGCTCGGCGTGGCCCCGGGCCCTGTCCTGCCCGGCGAACGCGGAGCCCCGCAGTGGCCGGCGGGCCTGATCGGCAGCATGACGCACTGCGAGGGCTACAGCGCCGCCGCACTCGCCCGCGCCGACGACCTGGCCTCCCTCGGCATCGACGGCGAACCCCACGCGGAGCTCCCGAAGGGCGTCCTCGACGCCGTGGCGCTGCCCACCGAATCGGCCCGGCTGGACCGCCTCGGCGCCGAGATCCCGGCCGTCCACTGGGACCGGCTGCTGTTCAGCGCCAAGGAGTCGGTCTACAAGGCGTGGTTCCCGCTCACCGGAAAGTGGCTGGACTTCTCCGAGGCGGACATCGAGATCCTCCCGGATCCCGCGCCCCGAGGCCCCGCCCTTTCCGGTCGCCTGCGTGCCCAACTCCTCGTGCCGGGCCCCGTGGTGGGCGGCGACCGCGTCGCGTTCTTCGACGGGCGCTGGACCGTCCAGCGGGGCCTGATCGCCACCGTGATCGCCGTGCCTCACGTGCCTCACGCCTGAGCCGGCTCCGGGCACCAGGTGTGCAGCAGCCGGAAGAACGCCTCCTCGTTGCCCGCGAGCCCGGCGGCCGCCAGCGCCCGCTCCGCCTCGGCCAGCGCGGAGGGCGGCACCACGGGTGGTCGGCGCCCTTCGGGCGGGCCGTCGAAGGCGGCTCGCACGGTCTGGAGGAGGCGCAGATAGGCCTGTACGGCGGCGCGTTCGTGGTCGGTCAGTACGGCGGTCGGCATCGGACGGCTCTCCCCGGGTCGGCTTGTCGTGGTGGTGCATGGCAGTGCGTGACTCCAGCTTGCCGTCCACCACTGACAATCCCCTTTCGGTACGGGGAGGTTCGCCCGCTTAGCGGAGGCGAAACCTCACGGAAATCCCTTGTGGGACAGCGGCCCTAGGCTGGAGTGGAGACGGGGGACCGCCTTCCGGGCGGCTGGGGAGCTGCCTTCACGGCGGCCTGAGAAGGGGAGGTGAGCCCGTGGCCGACGTACCGCCTCGGCGTCCGCGGCGCACCTTGCGACTGCGCTCCGTGGGCGACGGGGAACTGCGCCTGCACCACCGCGTCGTGCACGGCTACCGGCGCGCCTACCGGATGGCGGGCGAGGGCCCTGCGCTCGTGCTGATCCACGGCATAGGAGACTCCTCGGCGACCTGGGCGGAGCTGATCCCCGACCTCGCCCGCACCCACACGGTGATCGCGCCGGACCTGCTCGGCCACGGGGCGTCCGACAAGCCCCGGGCCGACTACTCGGTGGCCGCGTACGCCAACGGGGTGCGCGATCTGCTCGCCACGCTCGACATCGAGTCCGCCACCCTGGTCGGGCATTCGCTGGGCGGCGGCGTCGCGATGCAGTTCGCCTACCAGTTCCCCGAGCGCACCGAGCGGCTGATCCTGGTCAGCGCGGGCGGCGTGGGCGGCGAGGTCAATCCCGTACTGCGGGCCGTCTCGCTGCCCGGCGCCCACCTCATGCTCTCCACGCTGCGGCTGCCCGGGATGCGCCTCCAAGTGGGCCTGTTCGCCCGGCTGATGAGACTCCTGGACACCGATCTCGGCCAGGACGCACCGGAGTTGCTGACCCTCGTGGACGCCCTGCCCGACGCCACGTCCCGCAGTGCCTTCATCCGCACCCTGCGCGCCGTGGTCGACTGGCGCGGCCAGGCGGTCACCATGCTCGACCGCTGCTATCTCACCGAGGGCATGCCCACGATGCTGCTCTGGGGCGACCGGGACAGCGTGGTGCCGGTGCGGCACGCGTACGGCGCGCACAAGGCGATGCCGGGCAGCCGTCTGGAGATCTTCGAGGGCGCGGGCCACTTCCCGTTCCACAGCGACCCGGCGCGCTTCCTCGCCCTCGTCGAGGAGTTCACGAGCACCACGCACCCGGCCGACTGGAGCCGCGAGCACTGGCGCGAGCTGCTGCGCGCGGGCCGCCCCGGCACGGCCGCCGGCCAGCCGGACACCGCGCAGAACCGCGCGGTGGAACGGGACCTGCGGGAGGCGAGCGAACGCAGCGCGACGTGACGCCTGCTCGCCTCGCGGAGGTCCTCCGTCGCGCAGGTCCTCCTTCGCGCGGGCACCGCCGGACCGTGGCAGAGGGGTGTGATGGGCCTGTGGGAGGCCCTTGCGTGGGCGGGGCCCGTCGGGCAGCGCGTCGCGCCTGACGACGGTGGCGTCGGTCGGGCAGCTCGCCGCGCCCCGCGACGGTGACGTCGGCGTACGCGTGCGGGGCGGTGGCGGCCATCAGCCGGACCAGGCCTCCGCCGACGACGGCAGCTCGGCGGGACGCACCCCGGCGGGACGCAGCTCGGTGGGACGCGCCCCGGCCGGACGCCGCGCCCGGCTTCGGACGGTCGTTGGCGGGCGCTAGCTGGTTCGCTCGCGGAAGTCGCTCGCCGACCGGGCCGGGGCCCACCCCCGGGCGGCCGCCACGACGGGTGACTGGCGCAGGGCGATGGACATCCGCACGAGGTCGCGCGGGCCGTCGGTGTGCGCGGACGCATCCGTGGGCGGGGAGGTGGCCGCCTCCGCCGAGCTGATGACCCTGCCTTCCGGGTCGGCGGCCCTGGCCCGCACCGCCGCCGTCACCATCGCCGCGTCGGCCTCGGCCTGCGCCTGGGCGTGCTCGGAGCCCGCGGCCACCGCCGCGTCGTAGGCGTGGGAGCGCACCTCGGAGTCGAAGTAGGGGTACAGGCTGAGCATGCCGTCGTGGATGTCGGACTCCCGCTGGGTCACCTGGAGTTCGGCGGGGGACCACCAGGCGATCCGCACGGCGTGGTCCTCGTGCGCCGAGACCGGCTTCAGCTCGCGCCACAGCGGCCCGAGCCTGCGGTACGTCGACCAGGTGCTCCAGACGTCCCCGATGCGCTGACAGGCCAGCGGGAGACAGAAGCCGAGCGCGGTGATCTGCTCCCCGACGGAGGCCAGTGCGGGCGCCACATTGGTGCTCAGACCGTCCAGGTTTCCGCCGTTCCAGCGGGCGATCACGGCGGTGAACTTGGCGATCGCGTAGGGGATGTTGAACGTGGAGCCGGCCACGATGGTCAGCAGCCCGGCACGCAGCCAGCCGCGCACGTGGAGTGCCCAGCGCCAGCACATGATGTTCAAGGTGACGCCCGCGACGGTGAGCGCGATGAGGTAGAGCACGATCATCTCGCGGATGAAGGGCGTGTTGGCGTAGTAGGTGTCGAGGTCCCGCAGCCGCTCCTCGGGGGTGTCCCCGAGCGCGAACAGAACGATCAGCGCGACGCCCACCACGCTGTATCCGGCGATCCAGCGGAGCGAGAGGCGACGGGTCTCCTCCGGCGGCCCGCCGCGCCAGTTGATGAGCAGCACCAGGTAGGAGGCGCTGAAGGCGCTCAGCAGGCAATAGACCAGAGGCGCCGAGAAGTTGGGGACCCCGGTGAGTTCGTTGACCTTGGCGATCGTCGGCGGCGCCGCGAAGAGGAACACCAGGCCCGCGAGCGCCAGGAGCACACCCACCGACCGCAGCAGCGGGTCGCGCCAGCCACGGATCAGGGCGGGCGACTTGACGGCGAGGGCGACGCCCATGGCGGCGGCGGGGACGTAGTAGCTGGATCCGTCCATGGGCTCGGGGCCTTCAGCCCTGCGGGCCGCGATAGCCCAGTGATGCCTCGATACGGCCGGCCAGACCGTCGCGCCGCACGGGTCCGCGCAGTGACGAACCGGCAAGCCACGTACGGCACTTGCTGGCGAGCAGCAGACCGAAGCTCTCGGCCTCCTTCTCGTTGTCCAGGTCGAAGCGGGTGCGCGCGGCCACCTTCAGGACGGTCGCCTGGAGGTCCGCGTGGTCGCTGAGTAAGCGTGCCGCGACGGCGGCGCCCTCGACGTGGTGGCCGCAGTGCCCGGCCTTCATGTGCCACAGCTCGTGGCCGAGGATCACCAACTGGTGGTCGGGGGCGGTGCGTTTCTCGATGACGACGAGGTCCTGTTCGGCCATGTCGAGCCAGAGCCCGCTGGCGGTGCCGGGCGGGAACGCGGCCGTACGGAACTGGACGGGACGGCCGCGGCGTCTGCTCATCGCGCCGCACAGCTCCGCATAGAGGTCGGCGGGTTCCGCCGGAGCCGGGAGCGACAGCTCCGCGACCAACTCGCCGCACAGGCGGCGCATTTCCTTCCCGATGCCCACAGCTGTTCTCCCCCGGCTCACGACTCGGGCCGCTTGACGCTCTCCAAGAGCATGTCCAGCCACTCGGCGACTTTGTCCCGGTGCTGGTCGGTGGGCAACTGCGCGGCCCGCCAGGCGATTCCGCGGACGCCGTGGTCCAGGAGCAGCCGCTCCAGCGGGTCGTTCGTGACCGAGGCCGCCGCGCGCTCGCGGTCGGCGAGACGCTGAAGGAGCTCCTGCTCCGAGCGCTGCAAGGCGCTCACGAGCGCCTCGGAGTCCTCGGCAGTGAGGAACCCGGCATGCACCCGGAAGAAGCGCTGAATGGCGTCGCAGTGCTCCATCGTGGGGCGCCGGTCGCCATTGATGAGGGCTCCCGCCTGCTGGCGCGACATGCCCGCGCCGTCGGCGATCTCCTGCTGCGTGTACCGGCGTCCATTGGGCTTGAGCCGGGTACGGCGCAGCAGATCCAGGCGTTGCAGGAAGCGGGCCTGCAAGTCGGGCTCCCCGGCGCGGCGGCCGCTCAGCAGGGCCTTCACCACGGGTTCGGGGACGCCGGACTCGGCCGAAAGGCGCTGGATGTCGAAGACCTCGGCGTGCTGCACGCCGAGCCGGTCGGCGAGTGCGGTGACCCGGGCCACGACGGCCTGCAGCAGAACCGTCGCCGTGGCGCCCGGAACTTCGAAGCCATCCGTCACCGACAGATCTCCTACGTCTCTCTCAGACCGCTCTCACGATGGTCAGGAACGATCCGGAGACTAGCGGTTCGCTCGAACTCACATCCAGGTCTCGCCACAACTGTGGCGAGATTCAGCCGTCAACAGACGCCAAATGCCACGATAGTTGACACGACTCGGCCCTGGGCAGCAGGATCGGGGCGCCGCGTGAAGGCCGCATAGGCAAGAGGGGTGACCTCCCGATGGCGTACCAGGCAGGAAGGCAGCGGTCCCGGCCGCGACCTGTCCCCGAGAGTCTCCGGGCTCAGGCGTATCTCCAGGACTACGCCGCTCTCCTTGAGGCCGTCCCGTTCCCCTCCGTCGTCTTCGACCACCGCTGGGACGTCGTCCTGTCGAACGCCGCGTTCGAGACACTTTTCGGCGGCGTCGGCCCGCATCCGACGGCCATGCCGGGTGACAACTTCCTGCGGTTCGTCCTGTTCCATCCGGATGCGAGCACCGTCCTCGGCGAGCACGAGTCGAGCTGGTGCCTGCCGATGCTGGCCCACTTCGCGGCCGCCGTGGAGCGCCACGGCCAGGACCGCGGACTGCAGTCGATCCGCCGGGACATCGCGCAGGACCCGATCATGGACGCCGCCTACCGGCACGGTCTGCCGCACTGGATCCGCGCGGTCGGCCCGGACGCCGTCGAGCAGGACGGCGCCGTACGCCCGCTGACGCACCCGGACCCGCGCTGGGGTCGTACGGACTGCCGGGTCGTCGGCGACACCCCCAAGACCCTTCAGGACATGGGCTATACGCGGATGACGCTGGTCCTGCGCGAGGCGCGGCAGGCCTCGGCCGGACCGCGCAAGGCCCGCAAGACGCGAAACGGCGCGGCGGAGCTGCGGGCGGTGTGAGCCGCCCGGCGGTACAAGGTGTGCGCTCGCCCGGCGGTGCAAGGTGCGAGCCCGTCCCGCAGTCAATGGTCTGAGTCCGTCCGGCGGTGCAAGGGGCGAGCCTGCCCGGCGGTCCACGGTGTGAACCCGCCCGGTGGTCAGTGGTCTGGGCCCGCTCAGTCGTCCAGCACCACCAGCACGAGCGGAACGCCGTCGCACGGAACCAGGCGCATCCCGTCGAGGCGCGCGGGCCGCGCCCCCGCCAGTACGGCCCCGAAGTCCGGGCCCTTGGTGAGCGATCCGGCCAGATGCGCCGGATCGGCGGAGGCGGCGACCCGCCCGCGCGCGTTCACCAAGTGGGCGGCGCCGTGCAGGCGTTGGAGCAGCGGGACGACCGCCGCATCGAAGTGCCGCAGATACACGTCGGCCGCGGCGACCCCCACGAACCGGCCCTCCACCTGCACGGGCGCGGACAGCGTCAGGCTGTACTCGTCGGAGCAGAGGTAGTCCACATAGGGCCCGGCGACCGCGCGTTGCCCGGTGTCGCGGGGGAGGGCGAACCAGTCCCAGTGCGTGTAGTCGGAGTACGCGGAGTGCTGCGGGTCGAGGTCGAGCAGCAGCGGTCGTACGTCCCCGTCGGAGCCCGTCTGCCACCACTCCAGCCATGCCGGTACGTCGGTCAGCAGTCCCGGCGCCGCGACGAACCCCACGCCCGACACCAACTCCTGCCGGGCGAGCCGGAGATGAAGACCCGGGCGCAGCGCGGCCAGGTCGACGGTCGCGGGGCGCCGGCCCCGCGCGGCGGCCCGGGTGAGTAGGGCCGCCGTTTCGGCGCGGGTCTCGGCGACCGCCTCGAACACGGCCTCCAGCGTGCAGCGGACCTGGGCGGCGACGGCCGATTCGGCGGGCGCGTCAAGCGTCGCCGCGGCGCCCATCATGCCGGGGCTCCTGCTCATGGGTGCCCTCCAGCGGACGGGGACCGGACACGGCGCGCGGCATCGCGAGACGCAGGGCGATGAGCCGCGCCGTCGAGTCCTGGACGCACCGCTCGGCCAGCGCTCTGGCCGATTCGTGGGCCCCATCTTGCACCGCCGAGATTACGGAGCGGTGACGGTCTGCGACTTCTTCACGATATTCGTCGTCCCCGAGCACCAGACACAGCAGCGCCCCCACCTCGGTCTGGAGCGCGACCTGTTCGCGGGTCAGCCGGGCGGACTGTGCCGCCGCGGCGAGCTCGACATGAAACCGGCCGTAGACGCGGCTGCGGGCCGCCGCGTCCTCGGCGGACGCCAGCTCCTCAAGGGTGCGCCGCAGCTGCTGAAGATCGTCCGGTTCCGTGCGCTGTGCCGCCAGCCGGGCCGCCGCGCCCGACACCGCGGCCCAGTGGTCGCCCAGATCGCGCAGCTCCTCGGTGCTCCAGCCGGCCAGCCGGGCCTTCAGCCGCTCCTCGCCGGGGACCTCGGGGAGGGACACGAAACTGCCGCCGCCGCGCCCCCTGCGGGTGGTGACCAGACCCTGCTGTCGCAGCGCCATCAGCGCCTCGCGCAGGGTCACCGTGGACACGCCGAGCTGCCCGGCCAGCTCCATCTCGCCGGGCAGCTGCTCCCCGTCCGCGAGCAGTCCGAGCTCGATGGCGTCGCCGAGCCGACGGACGACCGTCTCCACTCGCGCCCGGTTGTCCACCGGAGTGAAGATGGCCCTCCGGGCACCACCGTCCATCTGTTGCTTCACGTTGACCACCTTGTGCGATGACTCAACCTTTACCTTAAGGGGGTCTTGAGATTTGAACTATGACTTCATATCTTTCCGGTCAACGTAAGAGTGCACCAGAAAGGTTCCCATCCATGGAGGGAAGTGCGATCCGGCTGCAGGGTCTGCGGAAGTCGTTCGGCGAGACGACCGCGGTGGCAGGGGTCGACCTGGAGATATCCGACGGCGAGTTCTTCTCGATGCTCGGCCCGTCCGGCTCCGGAAAGACGACTGTCCTGCGCATGATCGCGGGCTTCGAGAGCCCCACCTCCGGCCGGATCGAGTTGGCCGGCCAGGAGGTCACCGGGCTCGCCCCGTTCGAGAGGGATGTGCACACCGTCTTCCAGGACTACGCGCTCTTCCCGCACATGACCGTGGAGCAGAACGTCGCGTACGGCCTGAAGGTCCGCAAGGTGCCCAAGGCCGAGCGGCTGGTGCGGGCCCGCAAGGCGCTCGCCGACGTACGCCTCGAAGGGTTCGGCAAGCGCCGCCCCGGCCAGCTCTCCGGCGGTCAGCGCCAGCGCGTCGCGCTCGCCCGCGCCCTCGTCGGGCGCCCCCGTGTGCTGCTGCTCGACGAACCGCTCGGCGCCCTCGACCTCAAGCTGCGCGAGCAGATGCAGGTCGAGCTCAAGGCGATCCAGCGCGAGGTCGGCATCACCTTCGTCTTCGTCACCCACGACCAGGAGGAGGCCCTGACGATGAGCGACCGCATCGCCGTCTTCAGCCAGGGCCGCATCGAACAGGTCGGCACCCCGGCCGAGATCTACGAGCGGCCCGCCACCCCCTTCGTCGCGGGCTTCGTCGGCACGTCCAACCTGCTCGAAGGCCAGTCCGCGCGGCAGGTCGTCGGCTCACCGGGCACCTACAGCATCAGGCCCGAGAAGATCCGGGTCCTCAAGGAGTCCGCCGAGGCCGACGAGCCGGAGCACTCCACCGCCACCGGCACCGTCGCCGAGGTCGTCTATCTGGGGGACGCCACCCGTTTCCTCGTGGACCTCGACGCCGGAGGGCGCCTCACCGCGCTCCAGCAGAACCTGGAGACCTCCTCCGAGGACGTCGCCGCCTACCGCGGCACCCGGGTCCGGCTCCAGTGGCACCGCCGGCACACCTTCCAGGTCCCCGACCCCCGCTGACCCACCCCCGCTGACCCACCCACGCTCAGTCCCCATCACGTATGGAGTTCGTCGTGCGCCTCACCCGAACCCTTCAGGCCGCCGCCGCAGTCGCGGTGCTTGTCGCGGCCACCGCCTGTGGATCGTCCGACTCGGGCGGCTCCTCCTCGTCGACCGGGCTCAACCCGCCCGACCTGAAGCCGCAGTCCAAGCTCGGCAAGACCGAGGGCCAGGTCAACCTCATCGCCTGGGCCGGCTATATCGAGGACGGCTCCAACGACCCCAAGGTCGACTGGGTCAGCGACTTCGAGAAGCAGACCGGCTGTCAGGTCAACTCCAAGGTCGCGGCCAGCTCCGACGAGATGGTCAAGCTGATGAAGACCGGCCAGTACGACGCCGTCTCCGCGTCCGGCGACGCCTCCCTGCGCCTCATCGCCTCCGGCGACGCGGCCCCGGTCAACACCGGCCTCGTACCCAACTACAAGGACGTCTTCAGCGGCCTGAAGAACGGGGCCTGGAACTCCGTCGACGGCCAGATGTACGGCATCCCGCACGGCCGCGGCGCCAACCTGCTGATGTACAACACGCAGAAGGTCACGCCCGCCCCCACCTCCTGGTCCGCCGTCTTCGACGACGCCTCCAAGTACAAGGGCCACGTCACCGCGTATGACTCGCCGATCTACATCGCCGACGCGGCGCTGTATCTCAAGGCGACCAAGCCGGAGCTGAAGATCAAGGACCCCTACGCGCTGGACCAGAAGCAGTTCGACGCGGCCGTCGCGCTGCTGAAGAAGCAGAACGCGAACGTGGGGGAGTACTGGAGCGACTACCTCAAGGAGATCTCCGCCTTCAAGAGCGGTGACTCCGTGGTCGGCACCACCTGGCAGGTCATCGCCAACCTCGCGCAGGACGAGGGCGCCAAGGTGAAGGCCTTCGTGCCCAAGGAAGGCTCCACGGGCTGGTCGGACACCTGGATGATCTCCGCCAAGGCCAAGCACCCCAACTGCGCCTACAAGTGGATGGACTGGATCATCTCGCCGAAGGTGAACGCCCAGGTCGCCGAGTACTTCGGTGAGGCCCCGGCCAACTCCAAGGCGTGCACCGAGACCAGCGACAAGTCCTTCTGCGACACCTTCCACGCGGCCGACGAGAGCTACTGGAAGAACATCGCCTTCTGGAACACGCCCATCGAGCAGTGCCTCGACGGCCGCACCGACGTCAAGTGCGTGCCGTACGCCAAGTGGGTCCAGGCCTGGACCGAGATCAAGGGCTGAGCGACCGATGACCACCACCGCGCAGGCCGCCGGACGGTCCCCCGTCCGGCGGCTCGCCGGGACCCTGCACCGACACCCCCGGCTGCGGCTGTCCCTCCTGCTCACCGCGCCGCTGCTCTGGCTGGCCGTGCTCTACCTCGGCTCGCTGGCCGTGCTGTTCGTCTCGGCGTTCTGGACGACCAACTCCTTCACCTCCGAGGTGGTGAAGGTCTGGTCGACCGACAACTTCCACGCACTGTTCACCACGCCGGTCTTCCGACAGGTGATCCTGCGCAGCATCGGCGTCGCGCTCGCGGTCACGGCCCTGTGCGTGGTGATCGCCTTCCCGGTCGCCTTCTACACGGCCCGCATCGCCAAGCCCAAGTGGCGCCCGTTGCTCGTGGTCGCCATCCTCACGCCGCTGTGGGCGAGTTACCTCGTCAAGGTGTACGCCTGGCGGCTGATCCTCTCTCAGGGAGGGCTCGCCGACTGGATGTTGAAGCCGTTCGGGCTGAGCGGTCCCGGGTTCGGACTGCCCGCGGCGGTCATCGCGCTGACGTACCTCTGGCTGCCGTACATGATCCTGCCGATCCACACGGCACTTGAGCAGCTGCCCGCCAACCTGCTCGACGCGTCAGCCGACTTGGGCGGACGTCCCGGGCGCACCTTCCGCTCGGTGGTCCTGCCGATGGTCCTGCCGGCCGTCGCCGCCGGCTCGATCTTCACCTTCTCGCTCAGCCTCGGCGACTACATCACCGTGCAGATCGTCGGCGGCAAGACCCAGCTCATCGGCAACCTCGTCTACTCCAACATCGAACTCAACCTGCCCATGGCCGCCGCGCTCGGCACGGTCCCCGTCGTGGTCATCGTGGTGTACCTGCTCGCGATGCGCCGTACGGGCGCCCTGAGCAGTATCTGAGGAGCCCGCCGTGCAACTCTCCCGTTCCGCGCGCATCGCGCTCCGCGTCGCCGCCGGGCTCGGCTTCGCGGTCATCTACATCCCGCTCGCGCTCGTCCTGGTCAACTCCTTCAACCCGGACCGCAGCGCGAGCTGGCCGCCCTCCGACCTCACCTTCCACTGGTGGTCGGTCGCCTGGGAGAACGAGGGCGCCCGCGCGGCGCTCTGGGTCTCGGTGAAAGCAGGGCTCGGCGCGACCGCCATCGCGCTCGTGCTCGGCACGCTGATCGCCTTCGCGGTGGCCCGGCACCGCTTCTTCGGCCGCGGCGCCATTTCCTTCGTGGTCGTCCTGCCGATCGCGCTGCCCGGCATCGTCACGGGCATCGCGCTCAACTCGGCGTTCAGTACGG
This sequence comes from Streptomyces sp. NPDC029292, assembly GCF_055569295.1. Classification (NCBI taxonomy): domain Bacteria; kingdom Bacillati; phylum Actinomycetota; class Actinomycetes; order Kitasatosporales; family Streptomycetaceae; genus Streptomyces; species Streptomyces sp. NPDC029292. The sequence continues at coordinate 621,031 of NZ_JBVHXR010000001.1, read as the reverse complement.
TGCTTGAGCCGTTCGGCGTCGGCCTCGGCCTGTTCACCGTGATCGTCGGCCACGCCACCTTCTGCATCGTCGTCGTCTTCAACAACGTCGTCGCCCGGCTGCGCCGCACGTCCGGCTCGTTCGAGGAAGCCGCGATGGATCTCGGCGCCGACACCTTCCGTGCCTTCGTCGACGTCACCTTTCCGCTGGTGCGCTCGGCGCTCCTCGCGGGCGGGCTGCTCGCCTTCGCGCTCTCCTTCGACGAGATCGTGGTGACGACGTTCACGGCCGGGCCCGGCATCGAGACCCTGCCGATCTGGATCTTCAACAACATGACACGGCCCCAGCAGGCGCCGGTCGTGAACGTCGTGGCGGCGGTGCTCGTCCTGCTCTCGGTGCTTCCGATCTACGCGGCGCAGCGGCTGTCCGCCGACACGGCGACGGAGAGCAGGATCTGAACCCGTCGAGTGGCTATCCGGCGAACTCCCGCATCCACGCCTCGACTTCGTCGGACGAACGGGGGAGCGCCGCCGACAGGTTCTCGTGGCCGTCCGCCGTGACGAGGAGGTCGTCCTCGATCCGGACGCCGATGCCGCGCCACTCCTCGGGCACCGTCAGGTCGTCGGGCTGGAAGTAGAGGCCCGGCTCGACGGTGAGGACCATGCCCGGCTCCAGGACCCCGCCGACGTACTCCTCGTTGCGGGCCCGGGCGCAGTCGTGGACGTCGAGTCCGAGCATGTGCCCGGTGCCCGCCATGGTGAAGCGGCGCTGCAGACCGAGTTCGTACGCGCGCTCCGCCGGGCCCTCGACGAAGCCCCACTCCACCAGCCGCTCGGTCATCGACCGCTGGGCGGCCTCGTGGAAGTCCCGGTAGCGGGCGCCCGGCCGCACCGCGGCCATGCCCGCCTCCTGGGCCTCGTACACCGCGTCGTACACCTGCCGCTGGAGCGGGGTGAACGTGCCGCTGATGGGGAGGGCGCGGGTGACGTCGGCGGTGTAGAGGGTGCGGGTCTCCACGCCGGCGTCCAGCAGGAGCAGCTCGCCGGGGCGGACCGGGCCGTCGTTCTGCACCCAGTGCATGATCGTGGCGTGCTCGCCGGCGGCGCAGATGGAGCCGTAGCCGACGTCGTTGCCCTCGACGCGGGCGCGGCGGAAGAAGGTGCCCTCGATCCACCGCTCCGAGGTGGCGACGGCCTGCGACAACTCCCGTACGACATCGGTGAATCCGCGGACCGTGGAGTCCACCGCCCGGCGCATCTCGCCGATCTCCCACGCGTCCTTGACCAGCCGCAGCCCGGAGACCGCCTCTTCGAACTCGGCGTCCCGCTCCTCGTCCGTGGCGAGCGCCGCCTCGATGACGGGGTCGTGGCCGCGCACCACACGGGTCGGTACGCCGGTGTCCTTGAGGTCCTCGGCGATGGTACGGATGTCACGGCAGGACAGGCCGAGGACCAGCTCCGACTCGGCGAGGGAGCGGCGGCGGCCCATCCACAGCTCGGCCGTCATGCCCGTCCAGAACTCGTCGCTGTCCCGGCTGTCCCGGGGGAGCTGATAACAGTGCGCGTCATGACCGCCGTCCGCACGCGGCTCCAACACCAGGGCGCCGTCCCGTGCTTGATCACTCGTCAGATGGACATAGCCGGAGTACGGACGGAACGGGTAGTGGGTGTCGTTCGAGCGGTTCTTGAGGCTTCCGGAGGGGACCACGAGCCGCTCGCCCGGGAAGCGGGCGGAGAGCGCGGCGCGGCGGGCGGCCGCGTACGGCGCCTGCTCGGTCGGCGCCAGATCGCGCTGCTCGGTGTCGTCCCAGCCGGTCCGCATCAGGGCGGACAGCTCGTCGGAGATTCCTCGGTACAGACCGTTCTTTCGGCCCTTGGCCACGTCAGGCACCTTCTCGTGTAGGTCTTCGTGTGCAGTCGTCTGGGGTGTCGTCGAGTATTCCGTGGGAGAGAAGCATGTGACATAGTACTGATGTGAGCAAGCCATTTACCTGCGATGTCGTGGTCGTCGGGGCCGGGATGGTAGGCGCGGCCTGCGCCCTGTACGCGGCCCGGGCGGGGCTCGACGTCGCCCTGGTGGACCGCGGTCCGGTGGCCGGCGGCACGACCGGCGCGGGCGAGGGGAACCTGCTCGTCTCGGACAAGGAGCCCGGGCCCGAACTCGACCTCGCGCTGCTGTCGGCACGCCTGTGGGCCGACCTCGCGGAGGAGGCGGGCCTCGGACCGGCGATCGAGTACGAGGCGAAGGGCGGCGTCGTCGTGGCCGCCACGCCCGACGGGCTGGCCGCGCTCGAAACCTTCGCCGCGGGCCAGCGGGCGGCCGGGGTCTCCGCCTCGTCGGTCGCCGCCGACCAACTCCGCGACCTGGAGCCGCACTTGGCACCAGGGCTGGCGGGTGCCGTGTTCTACCCGCAGGACACCCAGGTGATGCCCGCCCTGGCCGCCGCGCATCTGGTACGCGCGTCGGGGGCACGGCTGTTGACCGGGCGGACCGTGACCGAGGTGCTGCGCACGGCGGACGGGGCGGTGCGCGGCGTGCGGACCGATCAGGGCGACCTCCACGCCCCGGCCGTCGTGAACGCTGCCGGCACGTGGGGCTCGGCGGTGGCCGCGCTGGCGGGCGTTTCCCTCCCCGTCCTGCCCCGGCGCGGTTTCGTGCTCGTGACCGAGCCGCTGCCGCGGAGGGTGCGGCACAAGGTGTACGCCGCGGACTATGTCGCCGACGTGGCCAGCGACTCGGCGGCGCTGCAGACCTCGCCCGTCGTCGAGGGGACGGCCGCGGGGCCGATCCTGATCGGCGCGAGCCGGGAGCGGGTTGGCTTCGACCGGTCCTTCTCGCTGCCGGTCGTACGGGCGCTGGCCGCCGGGGCGACCCGGCTGTTCCCGTTCCTGTCGGAGGTGCACGCCCTCCGTACGTACCTGGGCTTCCGTCCCTACATGCCGGACCACCTGCCCGCGATCGGCGCCGACCCCCGGGTGCCCGGCCTCTTCCACGCCTGCGGGCACGAGGGCGCGGGCATCGGGCTCGCCACCGGTACCGGGCAGCTGCTCGCGCAGGTCTTGGCCGACAAGACCACTGACCTCGACCTCTCGCCGTTCCGGCCCGACCGCTTCGTCCAGGAGGCCGCGTGAATCCCCGGGAGCTGGTCCGGGCCCAGCCGGAACCCGCGTTCACCGTCACTCTCGACGACCGCGAGATCGAGGCGCTGCCCGGCCAGACCGTCGCCGCCGCGCTGTGGGCCGCGGGCGTCACGTCCTGGCGCACCACCCGCGGCGGGGGCCACCCACGCGGCGTCTTCTGCGGCATCGGCGTCTGCTTCGACTGCCTCGTGACCGTCAACGACCGCCCCAATCAGCGGGCTTGCCTGGTGCCGGTGCATCCGGGCGACTCGATCCGTACGCAGGAAGGCACGGGGCACGATGACTGACCGACCGCACCTCGCGGTGATCGGGGCGGGCCCGGCGGGGCTCGCGGCGTCCCTGGCGGCGGCCGCGCGGGGCATCCGCGTCACGCTGATCGACTCGGGCGCGGAGGCGGGCGGGCAGTTCTACCGTCAACCGGCGGCTGGACTGGGTGCCCGCCGCCCGCGGGCGCTTCACCATCAGTGGCGGACGTGGGAGCGGCTGGCCGAGGGACTCGCCGTGCACGTGCAAGCGGGCACGATCAGGCATCTGACGGACCATCACGTGTGGCTCGTCGAGCGCTGCGCGCCGACGCCGGGTGCGGACCACGGCGACGCGACGCTTCGCGCGCCGGACAGGGGCGGCGTCCGTGATGGGGGCGGTGTGCGGGGCGTGGCCGGCGTTCGTGATGGGGGCGGCGTGCCGGATGTGGCCGACGTTCCTGACGCGGTCGGCGTGCCTGACGCCGGCGAAGTCCGTGCTGGGGGCGGCGTGCCTGACGTGGCCGACGCCCGTGACGTCGTCGGCGTGCCTGACGTGCCCGGCGTGCCGGGCGTGCCGCCCCCTTCCGCGCCGCTGTGCGCGCAGGCGCGCACCCCCGGCTTCGCCGTCCACGCCCTCCTCGGTCCCCTCCAGGAAGACCCCGTCACCGTCCACGCCGACGCCGTGCTCCTCGCCACCGGTGGATACGAGAAGGTGCTGCCCTTCCCCGGCTGGACCCTCCCCGGTGTCGTCACCGCGGGTGGGGCCCAGGCCATGCTCAAGGGCGGGCTCGTCGTGCCGGGGCGGACCGCTGTCGTGGCCGGGACCGGGCCGTTGCTGCTGCCGGTGGCGACCGGGCTGGCGGCGGCCGGGGTCGAGGTCGCGGCGCTCGTCGAGTCCGCCGATCCGAAGGCGTTCGTACGGAAGGCGGGGGCGCTGGCGGCGCAGCCGGGCAAGGTCGCCGAGGGCGCCCGGTTCGCCGCCCAACTCCTGTGGCACCGCGTCCGGTTCGTCCCCCGGCACACCGTCGTCGCGGCGCACGGCACCGACGTACTGGAGGCCGTGACCGTCGCCGCGCTCGACGCCCACGGGCGCGTCAGGCCGGGCACCGAGCGGCGTATCCCCTGTGACACCCTCGCCGTCGGTCACGGCATGCTGCCGCACACCGACCTCGCCGAGACGCTCGGCTGCCGTATCGACGGGCTGAAGGTGCACGTCGACGAGGAGCAGCGGACGGACGTGCCCGGCGTGTGGGCCGCGGGTGAGGCCACCGGAATCGGCGGCTCGGCGCTGTCGCTCGCCGAGGGGCACATCGCGGGCCGCTCGATCGCCGCCCGGCTCGCCGGCGGGGTACCCGATCCGCGCGAGTGGGCCGCGGCCGCCAGGTCCCGTACGAGAACGCGGGAGTTCTTCGCCGCGATCGACACCGTGTACGCGCCGCCCGCGCACTGGACGGACCAGGTCACCGACGACACCGTCGTGTGCCGCTGCGAGGAGGTCACCTGCGGCGAGATCCGGGCGGCCGTCGGCGAGCTCGGCGCGGGCGACGTCCGTACCGTGAAACTGCTCACCCGTGCCGGGATGGGCTGGTGCCAGGGCCGGATGTGCGAACCCGCGGTCGCGGGGCTCGCCGGGTGCGAACAGACGCCGGCGCGGCGGCTGTTGGCCCGCCCGGTGCCGCTCGGGGTACTCGCGCGTGCGGGGGAGCCTCCTCGTGCGGGGGAGCCTCCTGGGGAGCCCGAAGACGGCTGACCCGCGCCGTACGCCACCTCGCGCCCGCCCGGCATCTCGAACTCGCGTCCACCCGCGCCTCGCGCGTCACCCGGGCAGCGTGCCAGTGAAATGTCACACCCTATTGAGAGGGATCCCTCATGACCACCACCGACAACCGCCCCTGGCGCGGCGTCCTCGTCGCCACCGCGCTCCCGCTGAACGACGACCTCTCCGTGAACTACGACCAGTTCGCCGACCACTGCGCCTGGCTCGTCGAGAACGGCTGCGACGGCGTCGTACCGAACGGCTCGCTCGGTGAGTACCAGGTGCTGACTCCCGAGGAGCGCGCGAAGGTCGTCGAGACGGCGGTCGCGGCCATCGGCGGCCGGCGCGTGATGCCCGGCGTCGCCGCCTACGGCTCCGCCGAGGCCCGCCACTGGGCCGAGCAGGCCCGCGACGCCGGCTGCCGGTCGGTGATGCTGCTGCCGCCCAACGCCTACCGCGCCGACGAGCGCTCCGTCCTCGCCCACTACGAGGAGGTCGCCAAGGCGGGCGTCCCGATCGTCGCGTACAACAACCCGATCGACACCAAGGTCGACCTGGTGCCCGAACTGCTCGCCAAGCTGTACGAGGAGGGGTACATCCACGCGGTCAAGGAGTTCTCCGGCGATGTGCGCCGCGCCTACCAGCTCGCCGAACTCGCCCCGGGACTGGACCTGTTGATCGGCGCCGACGACGTCCTGCTGGAACTCGCCGTCGCGGGCGCCAAGGGCTGGGTCGCCGGCTATCCGAACGCGCTGCCCGGCGCGAGCGTCGAGCTGTACCGCGCCGCCGTGGACGGCGACCTCGACACGGCCGGCAAGCTCTACCGTCAGCTGCACCCGCTGCTGCGCTGGGACTCCAAGGTCGAGTTCGTGCAGGCGATCAAGCTGTCCATGGACATCGTCGGCCGCCACGGCGGACCGGTCCGCCCGCCGCGCGTCCCGCTGCTGCCCGAGCAGGAGGCCACCGTCCGCGCCGCCACGGAGCGGGCCGTCGCCGCCGGTCTCGCCTGAGTCCCCACCGCTCTCGATCCATCAGGAGTGTCATGCGCAGCAAACTCGTCCTGCACGCCGTCGACTCGCACACCGAGGGCATGCCCACCCGGGTGATCACCGGTGGGATCGGCACGGTCCCGGGCGCGACCATGAACGAGCGGCGGCTCCACTTCCGTGAGCACCGCGACGACATCAAGCAGCTCCTGATGAACGAGCCGCGCGGCCACGCGGCGATGAGCGGCGCCATCCTCCAGCCGCCCACCCGCCCGGACTGCGACTACGGCGTGATCTACATCGAGGTCTCGGGCTATCTCCCGATGTGCGGGCACGGCACCATCGGTGTCGCGACCGTGCTCGTGGAGACCGGCATGGTCGACGTCGTCGAGCCGGTCACCACCATCCGCCTCGACACCCCGGCGGGCCTCGTCGTCGCAGAAGTCGCGGTCGAGGACGGCGCCGCCAAGGCGGTCACGCTCAAGAACGTGCCGTCCTTCTCCGTCGGCCTCGACCGCAAGGCCACGCTCGCCGACGGGCGGACGGTGACCTACGACCTCGCGTACGGCGGCAACTTCTACGCGATCCTGCCGCTGGAGCAGTTCGGACTGCCCTTCGACCGGGCCCGCAAGGACGAGATCCTCGCCGCCGGTCTGTCGCTGATGGACGCCATCAACGCCGACGACGAGCCCGTCCACCCCGAGGACCCGTCGATCCGCGGCTGCCACCACGTCCACCTGTACGCGCCCGGCGCCACCGCCCGCTACTCGCGGCACGCGATGGCGATCCACCCCGGCTGGTTCGACCGCTCACCCTGCGGTACGGGTACCAGCGCGCGCATGGCGCAACTGCACGCCCGCGGCGAACTCCCGCTGCACACCGAGTTCGTCAACGAGTCCTTCATCGGGACCCGGTTCACCGGACGGCTGCTCGGCACCACCGAGGTCGCCGGAATCCCCGCCGTGCTGCCCAGCTTCACCGGCCGCGCCTGGATCACCGGCACCGCCCAGTACCTGCTCGACCCCTCCGATCCGTTCCCGGCCGGATTCGTCCTCTAGGGCTCGGGAGATACTGGTAGCGCGTGACATTGCATAAGCCCCCACGAGGAGACTCTCCATGGCCGCCCAGCGCAGTAGCGCACCTTCTGCCGCTCCCGTCCTGCCCACGCTGGGCGGGAAGAAGAGCAGCTACCGCGAGCGCGTCGCCGACGCGCTGCGGGCCGCGCTGATCGCGGGCGAACTGCGCACGGGCGAGATCTACTCCGCGCCGACGCTCGCCGCCCGCTTCGGCGTCTCGGCGACGCCGGTACGCGAGGCCATGCTCGACCTCGCCAAGGAGGGATTGGTCGACACGGTGCCCAACAAGGGTTTCCGGGTCACCGCTGTCTCGGAGAAGCAGCTGGACGAGTACACCCACATCCGCTCGCTCATCGAGATCCCCACCGTGGTGGAGCTGGCCACCACCGCGGATCCCGTCTCTCTGGAGGCGCTGCGCCCGGCCGCCCGGGAGATCGTCACCGCGGCGGCGGCCGGGGACCTCATCGCCTACGTCGAGGCGGACATCCGCTTCCACCTCGGCCTGCTCGCCCTCGCGGGCAACACCCATCTGGTCGAGGTCGTCGGCGACCTCCGCAAGCGCTCCCGCCTCTATGGTCTCAACGCCCTCGTCGAGGCGGGTCGCCTGGAAGCCTCCGCGGAGGAGCACCTGGAACTCCTGGAGGCACTCCTGGACCGTGACGAGGAGGCCGTGCGCGAGGTGATGACCCGACATCTGGGCCATGTCCGCGGCCTGTGGGCGGCTCACTAGCCGGTACCTGCCCGTACGGTTCCACGGTTTACGCAAGCCGCTTGCATTTCTTGCTCTATTCTTGCGCTCATGACGCGACGACTTGCTCAGGTGGCGAAGAAGGTCGGGGTCAGTGAGGCCACGGTCAGCCGGGTGCTCAACGGCAAGCCCGGTGTCTCCGATTCCACCCGGCAGGCGGTGCTCTCCGCCCTGGACGTCCTCGGCTACGAGAGGCCCACGCAGCTGCGCGGCGAACGCGCGCGGCTCGTGGGCCTCGTGCTGCCCGAGCTGCAGAACCCGATCTTCCCGGCCTTCGCCGAGGTGATCGGGGGAGCGCTCGCGCAGCTCGGGCTCACCCCGGTGCTGTGCACGCAGACCAAGGGCGGTGTCTCCGAGGCGGACTACGTGGATCTGCTGCTCCAGCAGCAGGTCTCCGGTGTGGTGTTCGCCGGCGGTCTGTACGCGCAGGCCGACGCGCCGCACGAGCACTACCGGCGGCTCGCGGACCGCAACATCCCGGTGGTGCTGGTCAACGCGGCGATCGAGCACCTCGGCTTCCCGTGCGTCTCCTGCGACGACGCCGTGGCGGTCGAACAGGCCTGGCGGCACCTCGTCTCACTCGGTCACGAGCGGATCGGTCTCGTGCTGGGTCCGGCCGACCACATGCCCTCGGGCCGGAAGCTTGCGGCGGCGCGGGTGCTCTCCCCCGAGCTGCCGGACGAGCACGTCGCGCGGGCCATGTTCTCGATCGAGGGCGGTCGCGCGGCGGCTTCCCGGCTCATCGACCGCGGGGTCACCGGCTTCATCTGCGCCAGTGACCCGCTCGCCCTCGGCGTGGTGAGAGCCGCGCGCCGCAAGGGACTCGGCGTGCCGTCCCAGGTGTCCGTCGTCGGTTATGACGACTCCGCGCTGATGAACTGCACCGAGCCGCCCCTGACCACCGTCCGCCAGCCCATCGAGGCCATGGGGCGGGCGGCCGTCGAGTTGCTGAACGCCCAGATCGGCGGGGGCAGCGTCACTCCTGAAGAGCTGCTGTTCGAGCCGGAGTTGGTGGTGCGAGGGTCCACGGCGCAAGCTCACCGCCGGTGAGATCCGGATAGCTGTCAAATAATTACAGACTCTGCGTGACATCTTGCGGACAGATGTCGGCGGTGCTTGAGTGTGCGACGCCAGAACACGGCGGCAGCCCCGCCGTGGGCCTTCCTCGCTCCTGCCCAAAGGGGTCCACCGATGAGAAGTACCGGGTTCCGCCGTACCGCCGTCATGCTCATGGCGTCCTCCCTCGCGCTCACCGCCTGCGGCTCCAGTGGCGACGGCTCCGCGGATGGCAAGACCCGCATCACGGTCAACTGCATGCCGCCGAAGAGCGCCAAGGTCGACCGTTCGTTCTTCGAGGCCGACATCAAGGCGTTCGAGAAGGCCAACCCGGACATCGACGTCGTCGCGCACGACGCGTTCCCGTGCCAGGACCCCAAGACGTTCGACGCCAAGCTCGCCGGCGGCCAGATGGAGGACGTCTTCTACACGTACTTCACCGACGCGGGGCACGTCGTCGACGTCAACCAGGCCGCCGACATCAGCAGTTACGTCAAGGACCTCAAGAGCTACAGCACCATTCAGCAGCAGCTGCGCGACATCTACACGGTCGACGGCAAGATCTACGGAGTTCCGCGCACCGGCTACTCGATGGGCCTGATCTACAACAAGAAGCTCTTCGAGAAGGCGGGCCTCGACCCCGACAAGCCCCCGGCGACCTGGGAGGAAGTGCGCGCCGACGCCAAGAAGATAGCCGCGCTCGGCGACGGCACCGTCGGCTATGCCGACTACAGCGCCCAGAACCAGGGCGGCTGGCACTTCACGGCCGAGCTCTACTCGCAGGGCGGCAACGTGGTCAGCGAGGACGGCAAGAAGGCCACCGTCGACACCCCCGAGGGCAAGGCCGTCCTGCAGAACCTCAAGGACATGCGGTGGACCGACAACTCGATGGGCAGCAAGCAGCTCCTCGTCATCAACGACGTCCAGCAGATGATGGGCTCCGGGAAGCTCGGCATGTACCTCTCCGCGCCCGACAACATCCCGATCCTCGTCAAGGAGAAGGGCGGCAACTACAAGGACCTCGCCCTCGCGCCCATGCCCGGCGGCAAGGGCACGCTCATCGGCGGCGACGGCTACATGTTCAACAAGAAGGACAGCCCGGAGCAGATCAAGGCCGGCCTGAAGTGGCTCGACCACATGTTCCTGACGCCCGGCAAGGGCTTCCTCGGTGACTACGCCCGCGCCAAGCAGCACGACGCACCCGTGGGTCTGCCCGAGCCGCGCCTGTTCACCGGCGCCGCGGACGCCAAGGACCAGCAGGTCAAGAACGCCAACGCCAATGTGCCCGTGGAGAACTACCAGGCCTTCCTCGACGGCAACCACAGCCTGCAGATGAAGATCGAGCCGCCGCAGGCCCAGCAGATCTACTCGGTCCTCGACAGCGCCGTCTCCGCGGTGCTCACCAAGAAGGACACCGACATCGACAAGCTGCTGGGGGACGCCTCCGGCAAGATCGACTCGATCCTGGCGCGGGCCTGACACCGCGTATGAAGACCGCATCGAAGCCCGCAGCACTCCCTCCGGCCGCCGTCGGCGCGCCGGAGGTGCCGCGGTCGGCCGGGCGCCGGACCGGGGGCCCGTGGCGCCGGCGCCTGGCCGACCAGTCCCGCGCGTACGCCTTCCTGATCGGCGGCCTGCTCTGCTTCGCGCTGTTCTCCTGGTATCCGGCGATCCGCGCGGTCGTGATCGCCTTCCAGAAGTACACGCCCGGCTCCGGCGCCGAGTGGGTCGGCACCGCCAACTTCACCCGCGTCTTCCACGACCCGGAGTTCACCGCCGCCTGGCGCAACACGCTCACCTTCACCATCCTCGCCCTGCTCATCGGCTTCGCGGTGCCCTTCGTGATGGCGCTGGTGCTCAATGAACTCCGGCACGCGAAGGCCTTCTTCAGGGTCGTCGTGTATCTGCCGGTGATGATCCCGCCGGTGGTCAGCGCCCTGCTGTGGAAGTGGTTCTACGATCCCGGAGCGGGCCTCGCCAACGAGGCGCTGCGCTTCCTGCACCTGCCCACCTCGAACTGGTCCAATGGCGCCGACACCGCGCTCATCTCCCTGGTCATCGTGGCGACATGGGCCAACATGGGCGGCACGGTCCTGATCTATCTGGCCGCGCTCCAGGGAATCCCGGGGGAGCTGTACGAGGCCGCCGAGCTGGACGGTGCCAACATCCTCCAGCGGATTCGGCATGTGACGATCCCTCAGACCCGGTTCATCGTCCTGATGCTGATGCTTCTTCAGATCATCGCCACGATGCAGGTCTTCACCGAGCCGTTCGTCATCACCGGCGGCGGCCCCGAGAACGCGACCGTGACCATCCTCTACCTCATCTACAAATACGCCTTCCTCTACAACGACTTCGGCGGAGCGTGCGCGCTGAGCGTCATGCTCCTCGTGCTGCTCGGCGCCTTCTCAGCGGCCTATCTGCGCCTGACCCGCTCGGCAGGGGAGGACTCATGAGCACCCGCACCCTGATCTCACCGCTCGCCCTCGCCCGCCCCCGCGGCAAGGCCCTCTACTGGACCGTCTTCACCGGCGTCGTCCTGCTCTTCGCGCTCGCCTTCCTCTTCCCCGTCTACTGGATGGTGACCGGCGCCATGAAGTCGCCGGACGAGGTGGTGCGCACACCCCCGACGCTCGTGCCCGGCCACTGGAGCGTCAGCGGCTACACGGATGCCTGGGAGCTGATGGACCTGCCCACCCACCTGTGGAACACGTTGGTGCAGGCCACGGGTGCGTGGCTGCTGCAACTCGTGTTCTGCACGGCGGCGGCGTACGCCCTCTCCAAGCTGAGGCCCGCCTTCGGCAAGCTGATCCTCGGCGGCATCCTCGCCACCCTGATGGTCCCCGCGCAGGCGCTGGTGGTACCGAAGTACCTGACGGTCGCCGACCTCCCGCTGATCCACACCAGCCTGCTCAACGACCCGCTCGGCATCTGGCTGCCCGCCGTCGCCAACGCCTTCAACCTCTATCTGCTCAAGCGCTTCTTCGACCAGATCCCGCGCGACGTCATGGAGGCCGCCGAGATCGACGGCGCCGGACGGCTGCGCACCCTGTGGTCGATCGTGCTGCCCATGTCCCGGCCCGTGCTCGGTGTCGTGTCGATCTTCGCCCTGGTCGCCGTCTGGCAGGACTTCCTCTGGCCGTTGATGGTCTTCTCCGACACCGACCAGCAGCCCATCAGCGTGGCACTCGTCCAGCTGTCCCAGAACATCCCGCTGACCGTGCTCATCGCCGCGATGGTCATCGCGAGCATCCCCATGGTCGTGATGTTCCTGGTGTTCCAGCGGCACATCATCGCCGGGATCAGCGCGGGCAGCACGAAGGGCTGACGCCAACCCCGCTACAGAAAGGCAGTCACCGTGGGACAGCTCCGCCCTGCCCGAAACCAGTCCGAGTGGTGGCGCTCCGCCGTCATCTACCAGGTGTACGTCCGCAGCTTCGCGGACGGCGACGGAGACGGCACCGGCGACCTCGCGGGCGTGCGCGCCAAACTCCCGTACCTCGCCGAACTCGGTGTGGACGCCCTGTGGTTCAACCCCTGGTACCTCTCGCCCATGGCCGACGGCGGGTACGACGTCGCCGACTACCGTGCCATCGACCCGGCCTTCGGGACGCTCGCCGAGGCGGAGAAACTCATCGCCGAGGCAAGGGAGCTGGGCATCCGCACGCTCGTCGACATCGTGCCGAACCATGTGTCCGACCGGCACGCGTGGTTCCGGGCCGCCCTGGCCGGAGGCCCCGAGCGCGAGCTGTTCCACTTCCGCCCGGGGCGCGGCGAGCACGGCGAACTCCCGCCCAACGACTGGCCGTCCCAGTTCGCGGGCTCCGCTGAGCCCGTCTGGACCCGGCTGCCCGACGGCGACTGGTACCTCCACCTGTTCACCCCCGAGCAGCCCGACCTCAACTGGGCCCACCCGGCCGTCCGCCAGGAGCACGAGGACGTCCTGCGCTTCTGGTTCGAGCGGGGTGTGGCGGGCGTCCGCATCGATTCGGCCGCGCTGCTCGTCAAGGACCCGGACCTGCCGGACTTCGTCGAGGGCCGCGACCCGCACCCGTACGTCGACCGCGACGAACTGCATGACATCTACCGCTCCTGGCGCGCGGTCGCCGACGCCTACGACGGCATCTTCGTCGGCGAGGTCTGGCTCCCCGATACCGAGCGTTTCGCCCGCTATCTGCGCCCCGACGAACTGCACACCGCCTTCAACTTCTCCTTCCTGTCCTGCCCTTGGGACGCCACGCGGCTGCGTACGTCCATCGACGAGACCCTCGCCGAGCACGCCCCGGTCGGCGCGCCCGCCACCTGGGTGCTCTGCAACCACGACGTGACCCGGACGGTCACCCGCTACGGCCGGACGGACACCGGCTTCGACTTCGCCACGAAGGCCTTCGGTATCCCCACCGACCTCGCCCTGGGCACCCGCCGGGCGGGCGCCGCCGCCCTGCTCTCGCTCGCCCTGCCCGGCTCGGTCTACCTCTACCAGGGGGAGGAACTCGGCCTGCCCGAGGTGGAGTTGCCGCAAGCGAGCATCCAGGACCCGATGCACTTCCGCTCCGGCGGCACGGACCCGGGCCGCGACGGCTGCCGTGTCCCGCTGCCGTGGGCGGCCGAGGCGCCGTACGCGGGATTCGGCGGCGAGCCATGGCTGCCCCAGCCCGCCGACTGGCCCGCCTACGCCGCCGACCGCCAGGCCGAGGACCCCGGCTCCATCCTCAGCCTCTACCGTGCGGCGCTCCGCATCCGCCGCACCGAACCGGGCTTCGGCGACGGACCGCTCAGCTGGCTGCCCGCACCCGACGGCGTCCTCGCCTTCGCCCGTACGGACGGGCTGCTCTGCGCCGTCAATCTCGCCGCACACGCCGTCGAGCTCCCGGAACACACCCGACTTCTGCTCAGCAGTGGCCCCTTGGACGCCGAAGGGCTGCTCCCGCAGGACACGGCGGTCTGGCTGCGCGCCTGAGACCGCCGAACCGCACACCGCTATCCCCGCACCCCCACCACGAAGGGATCAGCACATGTACAGGTCCAGATCTGTCAGGCACATGCCACTGACGTGCACCGCGGCCGTCGCCCTCGCCGCCGGCATGCTCAGCGCCACCACGGCCCACTCCGCCGTGACGGCCGCGGGCGCCGACCTGCCCTTCACCTCGGTCGAGGCCGAGTCCGCCACCTCCACCGGCACGAAGATCGGCCCCGACTACACCCAGGGCACCCTCGCCTCGGAGGCCTCCGGGCGCCAGGCCGTACGGCTGAGCGCGGGCCAGCGCGTCGAGTTCACCGTGCCCCGGGCGGCCAACGCCGTGAACGTCTCGTACAACGTGCCCGACGGACAGTCGGGCTCGCTCGACGTCTACGTCAACGGCACGAAGCTCGCCAAGACGCTCGCCGTCACCTCCAAGTACTCCTACGTCGACACCTCCTGGATCGCCGGCGCCAAAACGCACCACCTCTTCGACAACGCCCGGCTGATGCTCGGCCAGAACGTGCAGGCGGGCGACAAGGTCGCCTTCCAGGCCACGTTCACCCAAGTCACCGTGGACGTCGCCGACTTCGAGCAGGTCGCCGCGGCCGCCGCCAGACCCGCGGGATCGGTGTCCGTCACCGACAAGGGCGCGGACCCCAGTGGTCAGGGCGACTCGACGCAGGCCTTCCGGGACGCGATCTCCGCCGCGCAAGGGGGAGTGGTGTGGATCCCGCCGGGCGACTACAAGGTGACGTCCTCGCTCAGCGGGGTCCAGAACGTGACGCTCCAGGGCGCGGGCAGCTGGTACTCCGTCGTGCACACCTCGCGCTTCATCGACCAGACCAGTTCGTCCGGAGGCGTCCACCTCAAGGACTTCGCGGTCATCGGCGAGGTCACCGAACGCGTCGACTCCAACCCGGACAACTTCGTCAACGGCTCGCTGGGGCCGAACTCCAGCGTCTCGGGCATGTGGCTCCAGCACCTCAAGGTCGGCCTCTGGCTGACCGGCAACAACGACAACCTCGTCGTCGAGAACAACCGCATCCTCGACACCACCGCCGACGGCCTCAACCTCAACGGGAACGCGCGCGGTGTGCGCGTCAGGAACAACTTCCTGCGCAACAACGGCGACGACGCGCTCGCCATGTGGTCGCTCTACTCGCCCGACACCAACAGCAGCTTCGAGAACAACACCATCTCGCAGCCGAACCTCGCCAACGGCATCGCGGTCTACGGCGGCACCGACATCGCGGTCAAGAACAACCTGGTCTCCGACACCAACGCCCTCGGCAGCGGTATCGCGATCTCCAACCAGAAGTTCCTCGACCCCTTCTCCCCGCTCGCCGGGACCATCACCGTCTCAGGGAACACCCTCGTCCGCGCGGGCGCGATGAACCCCAACTGGAACCACCCCATGGGCGCGTTGCGCGTCGACTCCTACGACAGCGCCATCGAGGCGACGGTCGACATCACCGGCACGACGATCACCGACAGCCCGTACAGCGCCTTCGAGTTCGTGTCGGGCGGTGGTCACGGGTACGCGACCAAGAACATCACGGTCGACGGAGCGACGGTCAGCAACACCGGCACGGTCGTCGTCCAGGCCGAGTCGCAGGGCGCGGCCAAGTTCAGCAACGTCCAGGCCACCGGGGTCGGCTCGGCCGGCGTCTACAACTGCCCCTACCCGACCGGCTCGGGCACCTTCACCCTCACCGACGGCGGCGGCAACTCCGGCTGGAGCAGCACCTGGTCCGACTGCTCTTCCTGGCCGCAGCCCGGCTCCGGAAACCCGGAACCCGACCCGGCCCGCAACCTCGCCAAGGGCCGCCCCGCCAGCGCCACCGGCTCGCAGGACGTCTACACGCCCGGCAAGGCGGTCGACGGCGACGCGAACACCTACTGGGAGTCCACCAACAACACGTTCCCGCAGGCCTGGACGGTCGACCTGGGCTCGACCCTGGCCGTACGCAGGCTGGTGCTGAAGCTGCCGCCCTCCTCGGCCTGGGGTGCGCGCACGCAGACCCTGTCCGTGCTGGGCAGCACCGACGGCTCGGCGTACTCGACGGTGGTCGCCTCGACGGGCTACCGCTTCGACCCGGCGACCGGGAACACGGTCACCGTGGCCCTTCCGAGCAGCACGAGCCTGCGCTATCTGCGGCTCAACGTCACCGCCAACACGGGCTGGCCCGCAGGCCAGTTCAGTGAGGTGGAGGCGTATCTGACTTCGTGAGCCTGTCCTGGGGAGTCCCGCGCTTCGCCGCCTGGATCTGCTCGTACACATGGGTCCGAAGCTCGGCGAAGCGCGGGGCCACCCGGGTGTGCAACTGGTCCCGCTCGGCGGGCAGATCGACCTTCAGCTGCTCCTGCACGACGGTCGGGGAGGCGGACAGCACGACCACCCGCTCGCCCAGGTACACCGCCTCGTCGATGTCGTGCGTCACGAACAGGATCGTGATCCCGCGCTCCCGCCACAGCCCCCGTACGAGATCCTCCAGATCGGCGCGGGTCTGGGCGTCGACCGCCGCGAACGGCTCGTCCATCAGTAGGACGTCGGGCTCGTACGCCAGCGCGCGGGCGATCGCGACCCGCTGCTGCATACCGCCGGACAGCTGCCACGGATACGCCCCGGCGGCATCCGTGAGCCCGACCGACTCCAGCGCGTCCGCGACCAGCTCGCGCCGCCGCGCCTTGCTCAAGGCCTTCTGCTTCAGGGGAAGTTCGACGTTCTCACCGACCCGCATCCAGGGGAAGAGGCTGCGCCCGTACTCCTGGAACACGAACGCCATCCCGGGCGGCGGACCGCTCACCTTCCGCCCCGCCAGCAGTACTTCGCCCGCCGTCGGTGTGAGCAGTCCGCCCATGCACTTCAGCAGGGTCGTCTTGCCGCAGCCCGACGGGCCGACGAGACAGACGAGTTCGCCGGCGTCGACGGTGAAGGTGAGGTCCCGCACCGCCTCCACCCGGCGTCCGGAACCCTCGTAGACCTTGTGCAGGCCGGATACGTCGAGTAGCGCGTGCATGGACCGCCCTTTCACGATGTTCACGGGGACCGGCGGTTGGCGGCGCGCAGCCCGTGGTACCAGCCGAGCACCCGTCGCTCGACCACCTGGAAGACGACGGAGAGCAGGAATCCCAGCAGCCCGAGGACGAGGATGCCGGTCCACATGTCGGGGATCGCGAAACTGCGCTGGAACTGGACGATGGTGAAGCCCAGTCCGTCGCTGGCCGCGAACATCTCGCTGATCACCATCAGGATGATTCCGATGGACAGCGCCTGGCGCAGACCCGCGAAGATCTGCGGGCTCGCCGAGCGCAGCACCAGGCTCCGCAGCCGGGCGACCCCTGTGATGCCGTACGAGCGGGCCGTCTCCGTCATCACCGGGTCGACCGCGCGCACGCCTTCGACCGTGTTGAGCAGGACGGGCCAGACGCAGCCGCTCGCGATGACCACGATCTTCATCGTGTCGCCGATGCCCGCGAACAGCATGATGACCGGGACCAGCACCGGCGGCGGCACCGCCCGCAGGAACTCCAGGACCGGTTCGCACACCGCCCGCACCCGCCGGTACGAGCCGATCACCGTGCCGAGGGCGACCCCGACGACGGCCGCCGTGGCATAGCCCGCCGTCAGCCGCAGGACGCTGGGCAGTACGTCCGTCTTCAGCCGGTCAGCGGTCCACACGTCCGGGAAGGTCTTCAGGATCGTCCGCAGCGGCGGCCAGAACACATTGGTGCTGCCGTCGGATGCCAGCCACCAGACGGCGACCAGCACCGCCGGCAGCGCGACCACGTACAGCAGCCGGATCAGAGCCCGCCTCACACCGCCACCTCCCCGCGCACCGACTGGTGCCAGGCCAGCGCCCGCCGCTCCACCGTACGCGCGCCCACGTTGATGAGCAGCCCCAGCAGACCGGTCACCACGATCAGGGCGTACATCTCGGGCACGGCCTGCGAGGTCTGCGCGATGGCGATGGTCTTGCCCAACCCCGGTGCCCCGATGACCAGTTCGGCGGTGATGGTGAGGATCAGCGCGACGGCCGCCGCCAGCCGCACGCCCGTCATGACGTACGGCAGCGCGGTCGGCCACAGCACGTGCCGGACCCGGGCCCAGGTGCCGAGGCCGTACGACCGTGCCGTCTCCTCGGCGACCGGGTCGACGTCCTGGACGCCGTACAGGACCTGGATCAGGATCTGCCAGAAGGAGGCGTACACGACGAGGAGGAGGACCGAGCGGAGTTCGGTGCCGTACAGCAGGACCGCCAGCGGGATGAGGGCGACCGACGGGATCGGGCGCAGGAACTCGATCGTCGAGGCCGTCGCCTCGCGCAGATAGGGGACGACGGAGACCAGTACGCCCACGACGATGCCCGCGCCGACGGCGATCGCCAGGCCCAGGGCCCAGCCGGTGAGCGTGTCGCCGAGCGCCGACCAGAACGCGCCGTCCTTGATCTCGTCCCAGAACGCGGACGCGATCCGGCTGGTCGGCGGGAAGTAGGCCTCCTTGACGATGCCGACGCGCGGCACGACCTCGCCGAGGGCGAGGAAGGCCGCGAGTCCGGCCGCACCGAGTGCGGTGTTCAGTCCTTTCACGGGAGCAGCTTGTCCAGGTCGGGGGCCGTCTTGAAGAGGCCGTCCGTCTCGCTCAGCTTCTCCAGTGCCTCGATCGAGGAACGGTTCGCGTCGGCCGGCCACTTCGGCAGGATCACCTTGGCCAGCACCGTGGACGGGACCTGGGTGTAGGTGGAGACGATCTGGCGGACCTCGTCCGGGTGGGCGTCGGCGTAGGCCAGGGACTCCGCGGTGGCCTCCTGGAACTTCTTCACCACGTCCGGGTTCTTCGTCGCGTACGTCGTCGACGTGAAGTACATGGCGACGGTCAGGTTCTGTGCGACGTCGACCAGCGGCCAGGCGATCTGGGTGGCCCCCTGGTCCAGCATCGTGGTGAGCGCGGGTTCGACGGCCATGGCGGCGTCGATCTGGCCCTTGTCGAGGGCGGCGGGCATCTGGTCGAAGGCGAGCTCGACGAACTTCACCTTGTCCGGGTCGCCGCCCGCCTTGCGCACCGACTCGCGCACCGCGGTCTCGTTGATGTTCTTGAGCGTGTTGACCGCGACTTTCTTGCCCTCCAGGTCCTTCGCGGACTTGAGGGTGCTGCCCTTCTTGACCACGACGGCCCCGAAGTCCTTGCCCGAGACGCCGGTTGAGGCGACGCCGTTGGCGATGGCCTGCACCGGGACGTTCTGGGACTGGGCGAGCATTAGCGACGTCATGTTGGAGAAGCCGAACTGGAACTGGCCGCTGACCACACCCGGCACGACGGC
The DNA here is from genome assembly GCF_055569295.1 of Streptomyces sp. NPDC029292. Taxonomy (NCBI): domain Bacteria; kingdom Bacillati; phylum Actinomycetota; class Actinomycetes; order Kitasatosporales; family Streptomycetaceae; genus Streptomyces; species Streptomyces sp. NPDC029292. Next base: position 601,761 of record NZ_JBVHXR010000001.1, on the reverse strand, counting down.
CGCGCCGCCCTGTGCGGTCGTCATGGACAGTTTCAGGCCGCGCTTGCTGTAGAAGCCCTCTTTCTGACCGAGATAGAGGGGGGCGACATCGACGATGGGGATGACCCCCACCTTGACAGTAGTGGTACCGCCGGACGACGAGTTCTTGTCCGAGGCGCCACCGCCGCCGGACGAACCGCAGGCCGAGGTGGCGACCAGGAAGGCTCCGACCGCGAGACCGGCGAGCAGACGACGCATGGCTCCTCCTGTGCAGACGACAGTGTTCCGACAGGCTGTGCGCACACCGCGCAATGGTGCTCAGCGGAAGGTAGAACCCCCGTACGGCGGGGGTCAATGCCTTTGGCTAACAATATTGTTGACAGTTATCGAAGTGCGCTCTTGACGTGCGCCGAGAGCGCGTTGTGTCCATCGGGAGCCCATCGGGAGGCGACGATGCCTGCGGCAGTCCGCGCGCCCCACTTCGTCCGGTCCTTCGAACGCGGCCTCGCCGTCATCCGCGCCTTCGGCGCCGACCACCCGGAACTGACGCTCAGTGAGGTCGCGCGCGCCTGCGACCTGACCCGCGCGGCGGCCCGCCGTTTTCTGCTGACGCTCGTCGACCTCGGATACGTCCGCACGGACGGCCGGATGTTCCGGCTCACCCCACGCGTGCTGGAGCTCGGCTACGCCTACCTCTCCGGCTTCACGCTGCCGGACATCGCTCAACCGCACCTGGAGCAACTCGCCGACCAGGTCGAGGAGTCGTCGTCGCTGTGCGACCTCGACGGCGACGACATCGTGTACGTGGCACGCGTGCCCACCCGCCGCATCATGACCGCGACGATCACCGTGGGCACCCGGTTTCCGGCCCATGTGACCTCCGTGGGACGGGTGATCCTCGCCCATCTGCCGGACGAGGAGATCGACGCCCGGCTCGCCCGCGCCGAGCTGCGGCCCCTCACCGGCCGCACGATCGTCTCGGTGGACGCGCTTCGGGCCGAACTCCGGCGCGTACGGCGTCAGGGGTACGCCGTCGTCGACCAGGAACTGGAGGAGGGGCTGCGCTCGGTCGCCGCCCCGGTGCGGGACCGGGACGGCGAGGTGGTGGCGGCGGTGAACATTCCGGTGCACGCGAGCCGCAATTCAGTGAACTCCGTACGCCGCGATCTGCTGCACCCACCTGCTGGCGACCGTGGCCCGCGTCGAGGCGGACCTCCAGGACCTGCGGCTCACAGGTCCAGCACGAGCCGCTTCCCGAGACACCGGGAGACACAGATGAGCATGGTCTCGCCCGCCTCCCGCTCCTCATCCGTGAGCACCGAGTCCCGGTGGTCCGGGGTCCCTTCGAGCACGTCGGTCTCGCAGGTCCCGCAGGTGCCCTCGGTGCAGGAGAAGAGCACCTCGACACCGGCGGCCCGCACGGTGTCGAGGACGGAGACGTCCGGCGGAACGGTCAGCGTGTGCCCCGAGCGGTCCAGGACCACCTCGAACTCTGTCTTCTCGCCCGCTTCCTGGGCCTTCGGCTGGAAACGCTCGACGTGCAGCAGCCCGGCGGGGCAGCGTTCCTCCACCGCGTCGAGGAGTGCCCCGGGGCCGCAGCAGTAGACGAGTGTGCCCTCGGGAACCTCGGCGAGTACGGAAGCCAGGTCCAGCAGCCCCATCTCGTCCTGCGGAGCGATCCGCACCCTGTCCCCGTACCGGCCCAACTCCTTGGTGAACGCCATGGATTCACGCGTTCGCCCGCCGTACAGCAGTGTCCACTCGGCGCCCGCAGCCTCCGCGGCAGCGAGCATCGGCAGGATCGGGGTGATGCCGATACCGCCCGCGACGAACCGGTACCGCGGGGCGGGCTTGAGGGCGAAGTGGTTGCGCGGCCCCCGGACGCGCACCTTGTCGCCGTCACTCAACTGCCCATGGACGTAAGCCGATCCACCGCGCCCGTCGGGCTCCCGGAGCACCGCGATGCGCCACGCCCGACGGTCCGTCGGATCACCGCACAGCGAGTACTGCCGCTCCAGGTCCCGCCCGAGGACGACGTCGATGTGGGCGCCCGGTTCCCAGGAGGGGAGTTCCTCGCCCAGCGGGTGGCGCAGGGTGAGCGCGAGCACGCCGTCGGCCACGGACTCCCGTCGCTCGACGACGAGTTCGGCTTCGTACAAGGTCATCGTTGGTTTCCTCGGGGCGCGTGTCCTTCGGGGTGGGCGAGCATCCACTCCCACATCTCGATCGGGTCCTGGGCGGTGTGCTCGGCGCCGCAGTGGCAGGTGCCGTGCAGGACGTCCGTGCCGGGGAGCCAGTCGACGCGGTAGATCTCGCCGGTAGGACTGGTCACTGGACCTTCTCCATCGGCTTGTCGCCCTCCTCGACCAGCCGGGCGAGGACACGGCGGGCGGCGAGACCGCCGGTGTCGATGTTGATGCTCAGCTCCTGGTACCCGGCCCGCTCCGAACCGAGCGTCTTCTGCAGCAGGTTGAGCGCGTCCACGTCCTGCATCACGACCGTGTGGTTGAAGTCCCGCAGGAACGTGGTGACTTCGTCGTCCTCGCGGGCGAAGTCGCGGGAGACCGCCCAGAAGTCGTACACCTTGCCGTCGGTGGACGGCGTGATGGCGTACGTGATCTCGGTGTGGAAGGCGTTCGGGTCGCTGCCGTCCGCCTCGGGCAGCACGCCGACCGGCGCGATACGGCTGTGCAGCAGATACAGGCACGGGGCGTAGTACTCGATGTCCTGCCAGCGCGTGATGCGGCCCTCGATGCCGGTCGAGCGGGCGTAGAACGGCGGACACTCGGCGTCGTCCATGTGCCGGCTGACCCGCACGATGCCCGCGCCCTCGTCGACCTCGGTGGTGATCGGCGTCTCGGCGACCTCGGGCGTACCGATGTAGCCGCCGTGCAGATACGTCTCGTGGGAGAGGTCGAGCAGGTTGTCGACGAGGAGCCCGTAGTCGGCGTCGATGGGCTCCATGCCGCAGACCGTGGTCCAGTCCGGGGAGTCCATGTGCCGGGCGCGCGGGATGGTGAGCGGGTCGGCGAGCGCCGCGTCGCCTATCCACACCCAGACGAACGAGTCCTGCTCGACGACCGGGTACGAGGCGACCCGGGCCGTGCGCGGAATGCGTTTCTGCCCGGGCACATACACACAGGCACCCGTCGTGTCATACGTGAACCCGTGGTACCCGCACACGATCCTGTCGCCGTCGAGCCGGCTCTCCGAGAGGGGGAACCGGCGGTGCACGCAACGGTCGGACAGGGCGACGGCCTTCCCGTCCTCCTCGGCGCGATAGAAAACGAGCGGCTCACCGAGGATCGTCCGGCCGAGCAGCTCGCGACCTACCTCGTGCGAGTATGCGGCGACGTACCACTGGTTCCTGGCGAAGGCGGTGGTGTGAGGCATGGCGATCCCGTCCCTGAGAGCGGGGCCTCGTTGCCCCGCTGGGGACCAGATTCGTGACGGCCGCCACAGCCGGGCAAGGCGGCTTCCGTCAGGCGGAAGCCTTCGTCGGAGGGAGAACCTGCAGGCTTCGGAACGAAGGGTGGCTGACGATCCGTCCGAAACCGTTCGCCTCACGTACCGCCGAGTTTCACATGGGGTCCACAGGACCCTTCCCTGACGTTTGGTGCTCTTGGAACACTCCAACCGCGCACATTCCATCACCATCCGGCCGACCGGGCCCGTCAGGACAAGAGGTCACCCACCCATGCCTCAAGTGAATCGGCGCCGTTTCCTCCAACTCGCCGGCGGCACCGCGGCCTTCACCGCGCTGTCCAACAGCATCGAGCGGGCCGCGGCGCTGCCCGCGCACCACCGCTCCGGCACGATCGACGATGTCGAGCACATCGTCGTCCTGATGCAGGAGAACCGTTCCTTCGACCACTACTTCGGCTCGCTGAGAGGTGTCCGAGGCTTCGGCGACCCGCGTCCGGCCACGACGTCGGGCAGCAAGTCGGTCTGGTACCAGTCGGACGGCACCAAGGACGTGCTCCCGTTCCGGCCCGAGGCGGACAATCTGGGCCTGCAGTTCATCCAGGACCTCCCGCACGGCTGGAGCGACGGGCACGCCGCCTTCAACAAGGGCAAGTACGATAAATGGGTGCCCGCCAAGTCGTCGACGACGATGGCATACCTGACGCGCGAGGACATCCCGTTCCACTACGCGCTCGCCGACGCGTTCACCATCTGCGACGCCTACCACTGCTCGTTCATCGGCTCCACCGACCCGAACCGCTACTACATGTGGACGGGCTTCACGGGCAACGACGGCAAGGGCGGCGGCCCGGTCCTCGGCAACGACGAGGCCGGGTACGACTGGACGACGTACCCCGAGCGTCTCGAAGCGGCCGGGGTCTCCTGGAAGATCTACCAGGACGTGGGCGACGGTCTGGACGCGAACGGCTCCTGGGGCTGGATCTCCGACGCCTACCGCGGCAACTACGGCGACAACTCGCTGCTGTACTTCAACCAGTACCGCAACGCCAAGCCCGGCGACCCGCTCTACGACAAGGCCCGCACCGGCACCGACGCCCGCAAGGGCGAGGGCTTCTTCGACCAGCTGAAGGCCGACGTCCAGGGCAAGAAGCTGCCCAAGATCTCCTGGGTCGTCGCGCCCGAGGCGTTCACCGAGCACCCCAACTGGCCTGCCAACTACGGCGCTTGGTACATCTCCCAGGTCCTCGACGCGCTCACCTCCGACCCGGAGGTGTGGAGCAGGACGGCCCTGTTCATCACGTACGACGAGAACGACGGCTTCTTCGACCATCTCGTGCCGCCGTTCCCGCCGCAGACCGCCGCGCAGGGCAAGTCCACGGTCGACGTCGGCCCGGACCTCTACCAGGGCGACGCGAGCCGCACGGCAGGACCGTACGGGCTCGGCCAGCGTGTGCCGATGCTCGTCGTCTCGCCCTGGAGCAAGGGCGGTTACGTCTGCTCCGAGACGCTCGACCACACCTCGATCATCCGGTTCATGGAGCGCCGTTTCGGGGTGCACGAGCCCAACATCTCGCCCTGGCGGCGCGCGATCAGCGGCGACCTCACCGCCGCCTTCGACTTCTCCCACAAGGACACGAAGCCGGTCGCGCTGCCGGACACCGACGGCTACCAGCCGCCGGACCACAACCGCCACCCCGACTATGTGCCGACCCCGCCCGCCAACCCGGTCCTGCCCAAGCAGGAGCGCGGCTCGCGCCCGGCGCGCCCGCTCAAGTACGCGCCCCTCGTGGACGGTTCGGCGGACGCGACGGCAGGCACGTTCACGCTCACCTTCGGGTCGGGAGCCAAGGCCGGTGCCGCCTTCCTGGTCACCTCCGGGAACCGCACCGACGGCCCCTGGACGTACACCGCCGAGGCGGGCAAGACGGTCTCGGACACCTGGAACTCGGCGTACTCGAACGGCTCGTACGACCTCACCGTGCACGGACCGAACGGCTTCCTGCGCACCTTCAAGGGCCCCGGCAAGACGGCGGGACCCGAGGTCACCGCGCGGCACGTCGGGAGCAACGTGGAGCTGACCTTCACCAACAAGGGGTCCGGCACGGTCAACCTCAAGCTCACCGACGGCTATGGCGGAAAGCCGCAGTCGTTCAAGGTGCGGGCGGGCGCGACCGTGCGGCACACGGTGGATCTGCGGGCGAGCAAGCGCTGGTACGACCTGACCGTGGTGTCGGACGCGGGCGCGGGCTTCTTGCGCCGGTTCGCCGGACATGTCGAGAACGGTCTGCCGGGTGTGAGCGACCCGGCGATCGTCACCGCCTGATGGTTACCCAACCGCCGGTTGTTTTCCGGCCGTCTCGCGGTAGTGTGCCCCGGTGACCACGCATTCGAACACTCCTGCAGGTTGGTACCCGGATCCGAACGGGGCGCCCCAGACGCTGCGGTACTGGGACGGCTCGCAATGGACCGAGCACACGAATGGGGACCAGCAGGCCCAGGGCGCGCCGCAGGTACCGCAGCAGGCCCAGCAGCCGCAGCAGGCGTACGTTCAGCCGCCCGCCGCGGGTCCCGACCCGCGCGTGCAGAAGCAGGTGCAGCAGCAGGCCGGGGTCGCGCCCAGCGGTGCCGGCGGCGGCACCCTGTTCACCGAGCCGGTCCTGGTGGTGAACCAGAAGGCCAAGCTGATCGAGGTGACCAACGAGTACAAGGTCATGGATCAGCACGGCAACCAGCTCGGGTCGGTCACCGAGGTCGGGCAGGGCGTGATCAAGAAGATCCTGCGCTTCGTCTCCAGCCTCGATCAGTTCATGACCCACAAGCTGGAGATCCGTGACGCGTACGGTCAGCCGCAGTTGCTGCTGACCCGCCCCGCGAAGTTCCTCAAGTCGCGGGTGATCGTGTCGCGTCCGGACGGCTCGCCGGTCGGCGAGATCGTCCAGCAGAACATGATCGGCAAGATCAACTTCGCGATGAACGTCAACGGCCAGCAGGTCGGCGCGATCAAGGCGGAGAACTGGCGCGCCTGGAACTTCGCGATCGTCGACCACGCCGACAACGAGGTCGCCCGGATCACCAAGACCTGGGAAGGCCTCGCCAAGACGATGTTCACCACTGCGGACAACTACGTCCTGCAGATCCACTTCCAGCTCCCCGAGCCGCTGCTGAGCCTCGTGGTGGCGACGGCGCTGACCGTCGACACGGCGCTCAAGCAGGACTCGCGCGGTCTGGGCTGACGGTGACATCGGGCTGACAGCGACATGAGGAAGGGCGGTTGCGGATCTCCGCAACCGCCCTTCTTTCATTGAGGGTCTTCAACTGGTGGGGGTTTGGCTTACGCAGACTGGTTGATGCTGCTTCGCGCCATCGGGACGGTTCCTTTGGCTCTGTCACCCGTTTCCACCTGCCTGGTAACGGTTTCCGCTGTTTTGTGAGTGGGGGCGTTTCTCCTTCTCTGCGTCGTGGGATGGCGATCCGCCCGGGCCACCGCACCCGAAAGACACCGCAACGCACGGGAAACCACGATCATCGCGACGGGACATGGTGAGGCCGTGCCCTTGTGTGATGGTCGTTCGTTAGATCGATCGGAGCGCCGGATGCCGAGGGGCGGCCGCTGCGGGGGACTGACCGGGATCGTGCGAGGAAAAGGGGTGACGGGGATGGCTAAGTTGATGGCGACGGCCACCTGTACCGCCTTTGGTGGTGTCCTGGAGGGCAGTGGTGAGCGGGTCGGGCAGCGGGTCTTGCTGGAACGGGTGGGGTTTCTGGCGGAGTTGAGCCGGGAGCTGACCGGTGCTCTGGTGGCTTCCCGGTGGGATGAGGCCTCGCTGGACGTGCTGGCTGCCGGGGTGGATGAGCGGGGTGATGCGCTGCCGTCCAAGGGATGGATGGCGATGCGCCGCCTCAACTGGCCCCAGACCGTCACTCACGTCACCCCTTTGGCAGGGGTGTATGTGTCGGACCGGGTGCGGCGGGGTGCGGAGGAGTACGCGGCCCGCACCCTGCGGCTGGCCCTGCACCGCCGCAGTATCGTGACCGCGGTCCTGGCCACCTGGCCCGCCGGCCCCCGCCGGCGCAGCGAGGCGGAGTGGACGGCGTTGCGGAAGCTGCTGCCCGCCGGGGTGAGCGGTGCGGAGATCCGCAACCGCACCCGCCAGATCCGTGCCTACGTGGCCGGGCACGGGTGCCTGCCCGCCGGATTGTGCGTCCTGGAGGGGCCGCCACGGGTGGCTGCGCAGGTTGTGCTGGCGGCGATGGACCGTCAGCAGGTCACCCTGGTGCGGGTGGATGAGACCACCGCCCGGCTGCGCATCAAGCTCCCGATGAATGCTGTCCCCGCCACGGGCCGGGACTGGGCCTGGCACGTGATCGACATCCGGCTGCCCGGCACCGTCACCGCGGACGCGGTGCTGCACACCCCGACCCTGCGCCCCACCCCACAGGGCCGGATCGCGGTGGATCTGCCGCACTCCCGGCCCGCCCCGCCCGTCAAGGCGAGCGGGCATATCGTGGCACTCGGCTTCGACTGGGGTGTCACCACCCTGCTCACCGGCATCCTCGGCCGCCTGACCGGCAAAGGACCCACCCGGCGGGTGGTCACCGACGGGCGGCCGCTGGTCTTCGACGCCACCACGGTCAGTGCCGCCCTGCACCGGCTGCGCGGCGTCCGCGAACACCTCGCCGCCAAACGCGATCACCACCGGGCGCTGGCGGACGGGCTCGGCTCCCCGCACCTTCGCTGGGGTGAGCACCTCGATAGGGCCCTGGTGCTGGAGGTCGAGCACGGGCGGGTGTGTGCCCGGATCCGGCACCTGAACAACGCGCTGGCCTGGGCGGCGGCCCGCTGGGCCGTCGACCAGGCGAGAGCGCTCGGCGCCAGCGTCCTCTACCTCGAAGACCTCACCACCCTGGAAGCACGCGGCCACCGGCGCGGTAACGCCCGCCTGTCCGGGCAGGTACGCGGCATCGTGGCCGAGGCGATCCGCCATCTGGGTGCGAGGGCGGGTATCGCAGTGGTCACCGTCCCGGCCCGCGGCACCTCCAGGCTGTGCCCCGGCTGCCTGGCTCCCCTGACCCACCATCCGGCCCCCGACCGGCTGGCCGAGCGCGGCTGGAAGTGGGCGCACTGCACCGGCTGCGGGCTGTCCCTGGACCGCGACCACGCCGCCGCCCGCCGGATCGTCTCCCGCGGCCTGCTCGCCCAAGCCCACACCACCACCGACCGCGCCACCCACACCCGCACCATCCGCACCACCATCGACGCCACCGTGACCCAGGTCCGCCGCCCGAAGAAGACCACCCGCCGCCTGCGCCGCCAACGCCAAACCGAGCAGACCCCGCCCCGCCCGCACGGCCCGAAGACCAAGACCACCCCGGGCAAGGGGCGCCCCACCCCCGGCAGACCCACCCGCCCCCATGGCCGAGACCCCCGGCACCAAGACCCCCCGCACACCGTCCCGCACGCCCCCCAGGGGCAGGTCCCGGGCTCGAAGACTTCCCGCCGTATGCCCGACGTGCGTACGGTCCCCGCCACCACCCCCACCGGGGTGGTCCAGCGTCCGGCGGGGCATGACACCCAGGCACCAGCAGCATCCGGGCCGGTGCCAGGTCATGGAGTACCCGCCCAAGCCCGGGTGGAAGAGGATCTTCTTCCCCCCGGACCCAGGCGGCTCTCACGCAGAACCTGTCGACGACGCACCCGCGCCGCCGAGCGGACCGGCTTCCACCACCTGCACGCCACCCCGGCCCACCCCCTCACCCCGAGGATCGGACCACCGGACAGCGACCGCACACGGCCACGCCGCGCCCGAAAAGCCCGGAAACCCCAGGCACACACAGAGTTCTAGAGACGCTAGAGACTGGTCAGGTGCCCCGAGTTGGGCTGCTTGGGCACCAACGAGGGTTCGTACGTCGCCGACCCGGGCTCCAGCGCCAGCACCGCGGCGACCGGATGGTCGTCGTCCACCACGGGAGGGCCAACGAGTACGGGCTCGGGTGCCGACCGTGACAGCGTCACCACGCCCCAGGCCGCGACCGCACCTCCCACGAGCGCCAGCAGCACGCCCGCCGCGCCGCCCTGAAGGCGTTCGCCGAGCAGGGACAGGCCGATCACCACGGCGGCCACCGGATTGGCGAGCGTCACGACGGCGAGCGGCGCGCCGAGACCGCCCCGGTAAGCGGTCTGCGACAGAAGCAGTCCGCCCGCCGCGAAGGCCGCCACGAGCAGCGCCACCACGACCACTTGGGCGCTCAGCAGCGAGTCCGAGCGGTCCGTCGCGGCCACCGTCACCGTCTGTGTGAGCGCGGAGGCGACACCCGAGGCGAAACCGGACGCGGTCGCGTGCCGCAGCCCCGGCCGCGCGCCCGGCCGCGAGAGTCCGCCGATCAGCACGGCGGTCGTACCGGCGACGGCCAGCGCCTCCGGCACGCTCAGCACGTTGTCGGGCGCGGGCCCGGACGCCGTGACAAGCACCGCGGCAAGGCCGATCAGCGTGAGCGCCGTACCGCGCCACTCGACCGCGCTGACCCGCCGTCCGGCGACCCGCGCCCCCAGCGGCACCGCGGCCACCAGGGTGAGCGCGCCGAGCGGCTGTACCAGCGTGAGCGTCCCGTACTTGAGCGCGGCGACATGCAGCAGCGCGGCCGACGCGTTCAGCACGACCGACCACCACCAGGCACCGCTGGCCAGCAGGCGCAGCACGCCCGCGTCGGCGGTCCGGGAGGCGAGCCGCTCCTGGGACACGGCCGCGGCGGCGTACGCGACGGCGGAGAACAGCGACAGGACGACGGCGGCGAGAGTGGCGTTCATCGTCCGGCTCCCACGAGCTCGGGCATGTCCGGTACGGAGTCGCCGGCGCGTTGCTTGATACGCCCCGCGGTCGTCGTTGTCCGGTGCGGCAACTGGATCACCGCGAGCGCGATGCCGAGTAGCGCGGTCGCCACGATCGCGTCGAGCCAGTAGTGGTTCGCCGTGCCGACGATCACCAGCAGGGTGAGCAGCGGATGCAGCAGCCACAGCCAGCGCCACCGGGACCGGGTGGCCGCGATCAGGCCGATCGCCACCATCAGCGCCCAGCCGAAGTGCAGCGACGGCATCGCCGCGAACTGGTTCGCCATCGCGTCGGTCGCGGGATGCGCCCCGTACACCGTGGGCCCGTACACCTGCCCGGTGTCCACGAGGCCCGCCGCTGCGACCAGGCGCGGCGGGGCGAGCGGGAAGGTGAGGTGCCCCAGCAGGGCGGCGGCGGTGAGCAGGGCCAGGACCCGGCGCGCCCATACGTAGTGGGTCGGGCGCCGCAGATAGAGCCAGATGAGGAAGGCCGCGGTGGCCGGAAAGTGGACGGTCGCGTAATAGGTGTTCGCGATGTGCACGAGGGTGTCGCTGTGCAGCAGCGCGCTCTGCACGGCGCCCTCGCCCGGCAGGTGCACGGCCCGCTCCAGGTCCCACACGCGGTCCGCGTTGCGGACGGCCTCGCCGGTGTGACCGGTGGCCAGCTGCCGGCCGACCTTGTAGACGGCGAAGAGTCCTACGACGAGCAGCAGCTCGCGCAGGAGCGGCGGACGGGCGGCCGTGTCGTGTGAGGACGCCGGACGGGCGGCCGTGTCATGCGACGACGGCCGACGTGCGGCTGTGTCGCGCGACGGCGGCCGCGGTATTGCCGCGTCGGCCTCCGGCTCTGATTCGGACTGGGACTCGGACTCTGCAGGCTCGGTACGGGATTCCATCCCCCGGCCCCCTTGTTGACGGTCTTGCGTGGGGTGGTGCGTGGTGAGCCCAGGACAGGGTCCACTCGACACAGGAGTAGGTCCTGTCCAAGGCTCATCGATACGCCAGTGTACCGATACGCAGCCGTACCGGTACACTGGCGTATCGATTAGACTGTGTGAAGCGGACCACCGATACGAGCCGAATCGAGCGAGGAGAAGAGTCATGACGTCGCAGGCTGCGGACGGACCGGAGACGGTCGTCGCCTCGCGCCGCTCCAAGATCACGCCCGAGCGTGAGCAGGAGTTCTACGACGCCGTGCTCGACCAGCTCCGCGCGTGCGGCTACGAGGCGCTGACCATGGAGGGCGTGGCGGTGAGCACCCGCTGCAGCAAGTCCACGCTCTACCGCCAGTGGAAGACGAAGCCCCAGTTCGTGGCCGCCGCACTGCGCGCCAACCGATGCCCGCGGTTCACGGGCATCGACACCGGCTCGCTCGCCGGTGACCTGCGCGCCGCAGCACAGGCCGCGGGGGAGTGGTCCGGCCACGACACTCAGCTGCTCCAGGCGCTCGGCCATGCCGTGACGCAGGACAAGGAACTCCAGCAGGCGCTGCGCGACGCGCTCGTCGAGCCGGAGGTCGCCCAGCTCAAGGAGATGATCCGGCGCGCGGTCGACCGGGGCGAGGTCGCCGCCGACCACCCGGCGCTGGAGTTCATCCCGGCCCAGATGCTCGGCGTCCTGCGCGTGCGCCCCGTCCTCGAGGGCAAGTACGCGGATGCGGCGTATCTCACACAATTCGTGGAGGCGGTCGTGCTGCCTGCACTGGGCCTGACCTAAGACTCAGGCCGCCGTCCGCGGGATGACCGGACGTCGGCCTGCTCGCGCCGCACCGTGGGGACGGGGGCGGCGCGCACCCCCCGGCCGGGTGGGGCTCCTCTTGAGCGGAGGGGCGCCCCACCCGGCCGAACTGTGTCCGCGGGCTATACGTTCTGCCCGTCGCCGCCGGCCCCGGACGCCACCTTGATGCCCTTCGTGATCTCATCGATCACGGACTGCTTGGGCGCCTTGGAGCTGATGTCGACGCCGAAGCGGACCACGACGAGCGACTTGGAGTCGGCCGGGGAGGGGAACACGAGCGACTCGACGTAACCGTCGTCGCCCTTGCTCGTGACGACCTTCCAGCGGACCAGGTAGCCCTTCTCGCCGGCCACGGTGACCGCCTTGGAGGCGAGCTGCGAGTGCGAGGTGATCTTGCCGTAGCCCTTGCCGTACGACTCCGTGGCGTTGTTGGAGATGTCTTCCTTGGCCGCCGCCTCGGCCGTGGTGGCCTTGATGCCCTGCGCCACCGCGGGGGCCGAGTACGCCCCGCCCCGCTGGCACTTCTGCGAGCTGTCGTCGGGGCAGGTGTAGGTGTCGTCCGTCGACACCTGGGCGCCCACCGTGATGCTCGCGCCGGTCCAGCCGTCGGGCACCGGGATGCTGATGCCGCTGACCGCGTCGGTGGCGTAACCGTCCTCGGTCTGCGGCTGCCCGGACTGACCGGGCGCCGGGGTCTGGCCCCCCGACCCACCGGAGCCGCCGGGAACGCCACCAGGGCCGCCCGATCCGCCCTCGCCGTCTCCGGGAGCACCCGTACCGCTCTGGCCGCCACCGGGCCCGCCCTGGCCGTTCTGCCCGCCGGGGCCCTGGGAGTTGGCACTGTTGCTGCTGTTGCCGTCGTCCTTGGTCAGCGCGTACACACCGCCTCCGATGCCCGCCAGGACCGCGATCGCCGCGGCGACGGCTATGCCCGTACGCAGTCCGCGCCGCGGCGAGCCAGGAGGAAGCGCCGGATACGGTCCGGCGGCCGGCGGGTGCGCCGGGGGACCCCATGTGGCGGCCGACTCGACGGTGCGAGTCTGGTCCGTCCATGCCTTGCCGTCCCACCAGCGCTCGGTGGCGGGACTGTCATCTGTCTGCCCGGGGTCGGGATACCAGCCGGGAGGAGTCACCTGCGTCATGGTGCCCACCGTATGAGTCCTGGGTGAAAGGCGGATGAGAGGGCTTCCCGGGTTTCACTTCAGGACGAGCCGTACGGGCTCCCGGTCCGCCCGCGGCGGCAGTCGCAACCCGTCCCTGCCCGGGGTGATCGACCCGAGCACGCTGGGATGCCGGGCCCCGGTGCTCGCCGGGACGGTGCCCGCGAGTCCGTGCAGCGTCAGAAAACCCAGCACGGCGAAGGCGTACGCCTCCTTGGCGGCCGACGGCAGCCCCCACTCGTCGGAAGTGCGCAGCGCCACCCCGGGAAGCTCCGCGTCCAGCATCGCCATGAGGACGGGATTTCGGGTGCCGCCGCCGGAGGCGATCACCTCTGTGGCCCGCACCGCGCGCACGGCGTCCGCGACCGTCCGGGCGGTGAGCCGGGTGAGCGTCGCGATGACGTCCTCGGCGGTCAGCGTCCCGAAGCCCGCCAACGCGTCCCGCAGATAGCCGAGATGGAACAGCTCCTTGCCGGTCGTCTTGGGCGCGGGCAGCACGTAGTACGGCTCCGCGAGCAGGCGCCGGAGCAGCGGCTCGTGGACGGTGCCGCGGGCCGCGAGGGTTCCGTCCACGTCGTAGTCCAGGCGCCCTCCGCTCAGGCCCCGCGTCGCGGCGTCGATCAGCGCGCACGCGGGTCCCGTGTCGAAGGCGGTGCCGTCCGGCGCAGTGAGGTTGGCGATGCCGCCGAGGTTCAGCGCCACCGGCGTCCCCGGCCTGCCCCGCAGCCACAGCAGGTCCACCAGGCTCACCAGCGGCGCGCCCTGGCCGCCCGCGGCGATGTCACGCGGACGGAAGTCGGCGACCACGGGCAGCCCGGTCGCCTCGGCGATCCAGGCGGGCTGCCCGAGCTGGAGGGTGCCGTGGACCTTCCCGTCCTCGACCCAGTGAAAGACGGTCTGCCCGTGCGAGGCGACCAACTCGGCGCCCCCGTCGCACAGTTCACGGTCGGCCCGGACGGCGGTCGCCGCGAAGACCTGCCCGATCCGGGTGTCCAGGCGGCACACCTCGGCCAGGTCGATGGCGGCAGGCGGCAGCGCCGCCGCGAGCGCGTCGCGCAGCTCGGTGTCGTACGCCGCGCTGACGAGTCCGAGCGGCCGCAGCACGAGGTCGTCCCCGTCGAGGGCCAGCTCGGCCGCCGCCGCGTCGATCGCGTCGTACGACGTCCCGGACATCAGGCCGATCACCCGCACTTGTCCAACTCCCTCACGTCTTGGGGCGCTTGGGGAGCGTGGCCAGCGCGAGGACGCTGACGGCGCAGGTCGCCGCCGCGTAGTACGCCGGGATGTCCACGCTTCCCGTCCGCTTGATCGTCTCCGTGATGATGAGGCCCGCGCACCCCGAGAACACCGCATTGGACAGGGCGTAGGCGAGTCCCAGGCCGGTGCAGCGGACGCTCGTCGGGAACATCTCCGAGAGCATCGCGGGCCCGGGCCCCGCCATCAGCCCGACCACGGCACCGGCCACGAACACGCCGACACCCTTCACGGCGCTCGAAGTCCCGCTGTCCTGAAGGAGATTGAGCAGCGGGATCGCCAGCACGGTGACCAGGACGGCACCCGTGAGCATCACGGGGCGCCGCCCGATCCGGTCGCTGAGCAGTCCTGCCGGGATGATCGTGACCGCGAAGCCGAGGTTGGCGAGGACCGTGGCGAGCAGCGCCTGCTGGAAGGTCGCGTTCAGAGTGCTCTGGAGGTACGAGGGGAGCACGACCAGGAAGGTGTAGCCGGCGGCCGCCCAGCCCATGACGCGCCCGGCGCCGAGCGCGATGGCCTGAGCGACCTCGCGCGTCGGCGGTCTCTCGCGCCGGTGCTCGCGCACGAACGACGGCGTCTCGTCCAGCCGCAGCCGAAGCCACAACGCCCCCAGGCCCAGCGGCAGCGTCAGCAGGAACGGCACCCGCCAGCCCCAGGCCTCCAGATCCCCCGGGCCGAGCACCGTGGCCAGCAACGCGGCCACCCCCGCGCCGCCCAGCAGTCCCAGCGCCACCGTGAACGACTGCCATGCCCCGTACAGGCCACGCCGTCCCGGCGGCGCGAACTCCGTCATCACCGAGACCGCGCCTCCGAACTCCCCGCCCGCGGACAGCCCTTGGAGCAACCGGAGGAAGGTGAGCAGCCACGGGGCCAGGGCGCCCAGGGTGGCGTACGTCGGCAGCGCTCCGATCAGGGTCGTCGCGGCCGTCATCAGGACGATGACCACGATCAGCACCGGACGCCGCCCGATCCGGTCGCCGAGGCGTCCGAACAGCGCGGCGCCCACGGGCCGGAAGAAGAACGCGAGTGCGAAGGAGGCGTACGTCTTCACCAGGCCCTCGACCTCGCTGCCGCCCTCCGGTGTGAAGAACCGCGCCGCGATGACGGTCGCGAAATAGCCGTAGACGCCGAACTCGTACCACTCGATGAAGTTGCCCACGGAGCCCGCGAGCAGGGCTCTGCGGGAGTGCTCGGGCCGGGCGGCGCGCAGGTCCGAGTCGTGCGCGGGAGCGCTCATGCCGGTTCCTCCCGGGGCGTGCCGGGGCCGGGCGGTCCCGGCGGAGGCGGAGACTGATGTTGGAAAGTTAGCTTCAATTCGGGGCTGATGACTGTCAATAACTTTCACAGGGGCTGGTGGGCGCTCCGGAGCGTCGACTCCGGAACCCCGTTGTCACTCGTCTCGGCAACTGGTGCCCGGACCCGCCTCCGCGGCGGCTTCCGGGCGGCTAGGCTCGATGCCAGCACGTCGTTTGGGCGACCTGGGGAGGTAGCGGGATGACGGAGGCACGGCCCGGAGTGGTCGCCTCGGCTTCCCTGTGGGAGCGCGACGCGGAAGTCGCCACACTCGAAGAGGCGATCGCCACGCTGCGCGCGGACGCCTCGTCCTCGGGAAGCCTTCTGGTGTTCAGTGGCGAGGCGGGACTCGGCAAGACCGCGCTGCTCGCCGAGGCACGCCGGATCGCGGAGAGCAGCGGCTGCGCGGTGTGGTCGGCACGCGGCGGCGAGACCGTCACGTCCGTCCCCTTCAATGTCGTACGGCAACTGCTGCAACCCGCCCTCGTCTCGCTGATGCCGGAGGAAGCACGCGAATACCTGGGCGACTGGTACCACATCGCGGGCCCCGCCCTCGGCATAACGGATCCCGGGGACCGTCAGCCCGACCCGCAGGGCGTGTGCGACGGCCTGGTCGCGGCGGTGCGGCGGCTGGCCAAGCGGGAGTGGCCGCTCGTGCTGTTCATCGACGACGCGCACTGGGCGGACCAGGAGACCCTGCGCTGGCTGGCCGCGTTCGCCGAGCGGCTCGACGACCTGTCCGTCCTCGTCGTGGTCGCCCGCCGACCGGGCGGAGTCAGCGGCGAGAGCGCCCGGCTGCTCGACGCGGTCGCCGCCGCGGCCCGCCCGATCACCACCTTGAACGCACTCACACCGGCCGCGGCAGCCGGGCTGACCCGCGCCACCGTAGGCGAGCACGCCGACGCGCCGTTCTGCCGCGAGGTGTGGGCGGTCACCGGCGGCAATCCGTACGAGACCGTCGAGCTGCTCGCCAAGGTGCAGGACAGCGAGCTGGAACCGGTCGAGGGTTCGGCCGCCGAACTGCGCGACCTGAACCGCTCGGCGCGCGGCCGCGGACTCGTCGCCCGGCTCGAAGGACTCGGCATCGACGCCACCCGGTTCGCCTGGGCCGCCGCGATCCTCGGCACCGGCATCTCCCTCGACCTCGCCGCCCAGCTCGCCGGCATGCCGAGCGACGAGGCCCAGCGCTGCGCCGAACTGCTCGGCGCCGCCCGCATCCTGACCGGGACCAAGCCGGCGAACGGCCAAGTGCCCGACGGCGAGCTGGAGTTCGTACACCCGCTCATCGCCACCGCGGTCTACCGCTCGATCCCCGACGCCCTGCGCACCGCGATGCACGGGCAGGCCGCGTGGGCGGTCACCGAGTCCGGGCGCGGCGCCGCCGCCGCGTCCCGCCATCTCCTCGAAGTGCACCCGGACGACGACCCCGAACTCGTCGAGCAGATGCGCGAGGCCGCCCGCGAACACCTCGCTGTCGGCGCGCCCGACGCGGCCAGGCGCTGCCTCGAGCGCGCACTCGCGGAACCCCCGCTTCCCGAGGCCCACGCGCGCGTGCTCTACGAACTGGGCTGTGCCACGCTGCTGACCGCGCCCTCCACCACGATCGGCCATCTGCGCGCCGCCCTCGAAAGGCCCGGCCTCGAAGGCGATCTGCGGGTGGACGCCGTCTTCCGCCTCTCCCAGGCACTGCTCCACAACGACCAGCTCGACGAGGCCGTCCGCACGGTCGACGCGGAGGCCGCCCGGCTCGCACCGGGACCCGCCCGGATGCGGCTGCAGGCCGTGCACTACATGTGGGAGGGCATCCACGCGGGCGAGGAGCAGTCCCCGAGGCGCTCCCGCGGTCTCGCCGAACTCGTCAAGACCTGCACCGGCCGGGACAACTCCGAGCGCGCGCTGCTCATACTGCGCGGCTTCGACGCGATGACGCGCGGCGAGAACGCCGAGGAGGTCGCGGAACTCTGCGCCCGCGCCCTCGTCAACGGCCGCCTCGCACCCGGACTCGGCTGGACCGACACCGAGTGGGGCATCGAACTCCTCCTGATGCTCGGCAGCGCGTACGCCTACGCCGACCGCCTCGACCGGGCCGAGAGTCTGTTCAACGAGGCCCTGCGCGCCTATGGGAAGGCCGGCTGGAGCGGCGGCCATCTCTCCCTGGCCAACGCCTACCTGGGTCTGGCGCACCGCAGACGGGGCCGCCTCGCCGACGCGGAGGGCTACCAGCGCGAGTCGCTGCGCCTCGCCGAACGGGTCGGCCGCGGGCTGCCCCTGTACTGGTCGGCGACCTGCGGACTCATCGACACGCTGCTCGCCCGCGGACACGTCCAGGAGGCCGCGGAGATCGCCGACCGCTACGGCTTCGCACCGCCGTACCCGTCCACGATCGTCCTCCCGGACACCCGCTCCGTGCGCGGCCGACTGCTGCTCGCCGCCGGCCGCACGAAGGAGGGCATCAACGAACTGGAGGCAGCGGAGAAGGCCGCCACCGCCCGCGGTCACCACAACACGGTGCTCGCCCCCTGGGCGGTCGACCTCGCCCGCGCGCTCGCCACGGAGGACCCGCCGCGCGCCGCCGCGCTGGCCGCCGACGCCCGCCGCCAGGCCGAGCTTTTCGGCACCGACACGGCCATCGGCGAAGCGCTCCGCTGCGCCGCGGCCCTGGAAACGGGCCAGCGCGCGGTACGGCTCGCCGCCCAGGCGGTCACCTATCTGGAGGCCTCGCCCTGCCAGTACGAACACGCGGCGGCCCGCGTCGAGTACGGCGTCGCCGCCCGGTCGGTGTCCGAACTCAAGAAGGGGCTGACGCTGGCGCGTTCGTGCGGGGCGGACGGGTTGGCGGCACTGGCGGAGCGGACGCTGGCGGAGTTCTAGCCCATCCGGCCGACCATCGGGCTGGTCCGTCCGGCCAGTCCGTCCGGCCAACCTGTTCGGCTAGCCGCCGAGCAGCTGCTCGGTGGTCGCCTCCAGCCCTTTCTGGACCTCCCGGTCGTACGCCTCGGTGTGCGCCCGCGACGGGCTCGTACCGTCGAAGTACCGGCCCGTGCCCAACTCCTGTGTGACCAGGGTCAGTACACCTGCCGCCCCGTCGGCGACGGTGGACCAGGGGGCGACGCCCGCCTCGCGGACCATCGCCGTGTCCATGTACGTGGCGGGGTGCAGGACGTTCACCGAGACACCGCTGTCCGCCAACTCCTCGGCGAGTGCGAACGTATGCGCCGCCAGGGCGAACTTGCTGCGGCAGTACGCCGATACGCCGCTGTAGCCGCGGGTGAGTTCGGGATCGGCGAAGTCCAGGGGCTCCTGGCCGACCGAGCCGACGTTGACGACGCGGGAGGGGGCGCTCGCGCGGAGCACGGGCAGCAGTGCGCGGGTCAGTGCGACAGGGGCGAGGTAGTTCACCGCGAGGCGGAGTTCATGGCCGTCGACGCTCACCTCACGGCCCGCACCGCGCGAACCGCCGCCCACGCCCGCGTTGTTGACCAGCACATCGAGGCGGGGGTGCGCGGCGGCGACCTCCTCGCCCAGCCGTCGCACCTGTGCGAGCGAGGCCAGATCGGCGACGAACCCGTGTGCCCCGCCGCCCTCCGAGCCCTCCGCCCGCAGCTCCGCGACGAGCTGGTCCGTCCGCGTGCGATCGCGTCCGTGCGCGAGGACGACGTATCCGGAGCGGACCAGCTCCAAGGCGACGTAACGGCCGAGGCCGGAGGTGGCGCCGGTGATCAGGACAGTGGGCACGAGGGCTCCGTTCTCAGGGGATCTCCCTCCACCCTAGGCAGCCGCGACCGCTCTTACGAGGTGCCGTTGTCACTACGCCTGGCAGGGTCACCCTGACCGTCAGGCGCCCTCCGCGTCCTCCTCCGCCAGCACCCGCTGGGCCACCGCGAAGGCCGAGTTGGCCGCCGGAACACCGCAGTACACGGCCGTCTGCAGCAGCACCGCGCCGATCTCCTCGGGCGTGAGCCCGTTGCGCCGCGCCGCGCGGACGTGCATCGCCAGCTCGTCGTAGTGGCCGTGCGCCACCAGCGCGGTCAGCGTGATCATGCTGCGCTCACGGCGCGCCAGCGTCGGATCCGTCCAGATCTCGCCCCACGCGTAGCGGGAGATGAAGTCCTGGAAGCGGGCGGTGAAGGGGGTCTGGCGCGCCTGCGCGCGGTCCACGTGCGCGTCGCCGAGGACCTCACGGCGTACCTCCATGCCGCGCAGCGCGTAGCCGTCGAAGTGCCCGCGGAGCGCCGCCAGCACGGCCTCCGGTCGCTCCGCCGGTGCCAGATGGGAGGCACCCGCGATCTCGGTCAGCGAGGCGCCGGGCACCGCGTCGGCGATCTCCCGCAGATGGGCGGGCGGTGTCGCCGGGTCCTCGCGGCCAGCGATCAGCAGGGTGGGCGAGGTGATCGACGCCAGCCGGTCCCGGATGTCGAACGCGGCGAGGGCGTCGCAGCAGGCGGCGTACGCCTCGGGGTCCGCGTTCCGGTGGTCCGCCACCAGCTGCGGCACGGTGAAACCGGGCGTGAACCAACGGGAGTTCGCGGTCTCGGCGAGCGCGGCAAGGCCCTCGCGGCGGACCAGCTCGGCTCGCTCCCGCCACGGCTTGGAGCCGTTGAAGTGGGCCGAGGAGCAGATGACGGCGAGGGACGACACCCGCTCCGGGTGGTACACGGCCAGGTGCAGACCGACCGCGCCGCCCAGTGAGACGCCCGCGTAGGTGAACCGGTCGATGCCGAGCGAGTCGGCGAGGGCCAGCACCAGCCCGGCGAGGTCGGCGACGCTCGCGCCGGGCCCGATCAGGCCCGCGGGGGAACCGCCGTGGCCCGGCAGGTCCCAGCGGACCACCCGGTGGGTGACGGACAGCTCGGGCGCGACCTTGTCCCACAGCGCGGTCGACGTGCCGAGCGAGGGCCCGAGCAGCAGTGCTGGAGCGGTGTCGGGCCCCTCGGAGCGGTGGTGCAGCAGCTTGCCGTTCGGGAAGGTCGGCTGGGGGGTCAACGTCGCTCCAGAGCACGGTCGGTGAGGGCTCCGGCGGAGCCCGTGTAGCGGGTGGGGTCGGTGAGGTCCGCGAGGTCGAGATCCTTGAGTTCCGGCTCCTCGCCGAGCACGTCCACGAGGGGCCGGTGCTCGGCGACGGCTCGCTCGGCGGCCCGCGTCAGCAGCTCTTTGGCACGGGCCCGGCCGAGCACGGGGGCGAGCTCGCCGGCCAGCCGCTCGGAGACGATCAACCCGTGGGTGAGACCCAGGTGTTCGCGCATGGTGTCCGTGTTCACCCGCAGGCCCTCCGCCAGCTCGGCGGCGTCGCGGGCGGCGCCGCCGGCCAGCCGCAGCAGATCGCGCAGCGGCTCCCACTCGGCATGCCAGGCACCGGCCGGGCGCTCGTCCTCGGCGACCATCGACGCGTACAGCGTGGCGGCGAGCCCCGGCGCACGCCGGGCAGAGGCGGCGATCATCGTGGCCCGCACCGGGTTGGCCTTGTGGGGCATCGCGGACGACCCGCCGCCGCTCCCCTCGGCGACCTCGGCGATCTCCGTACGGGAGAGGGTGAGGACATCGGCCGCCAGCTTGCCGAGGGCTCCGGCCGCGAAGGCCAGGGCACCGGCCAGATCGGCGATCGGTGTACGCAGGGTGTGCCAGGGCAACGCCGGTTCTGCGAGCCCGAGTTCACGGGCGTACGACGTCACGAGGGCCTGTGTGTCATCGGCGCCGTACACGGTGAGGGCGGCCAACGTCCCTGCCGCCCCGCCCAGTTGGGCGGGCAGCCGTACGGCGGCGAGCCGGTCCCGCGCGTCCAGCACCAGCGACCGCCAGCCCGCCGCCTTCAGCCCGAAGGTGGTGGGCACGGCATGCTGCGTCAGCGTCCGGCCGGGCATCACCGTGTCACGGTGGGCGGCGGCCATGCGGCCCAGCGCTCGCGCCGTACGCTCCAGGTCCTCCAGGACCAGGTCCAGCGTGCGGCGGGCGACCAGCATCGTGGCCGTGTCCATGATGTCCTGGCTCGTCGCGCCCCGGTGGACGTACGGCCCGTACTCCTTGCCGACCGCCGCCGTGAGATCCGCGACCAGCGGGATCACCGGGTTGCCGCCGCCCCGGGCGCGCAGCGCGATCGACCGCACGTCGAGGTCCGCGGCGGCGACCGCGGACACCGCCGACGCGGCCTCGGCCGGGGCCAGCCCGAACCCCGCCTGGGCCCGCGTCAGCGCCGCCTCAGCGTCGAGGAGTGCCTGCAGAAACGCACCGTCCGCCGTCGCGGACGACGCGGGGGACCCCGCCCACCCGGGGGCGAGCAGGGCGTCGGATTCCACTGGGGGCACCTCCCGCCCGAAAGGTGGGGGAGTCACAGGAACTCCAGGAAGACCGTTTCGCCTTCGCCCTGAAGGCGGATGTCGAAACGGTACGTCCGGTGCGCGCCCTCGGCCGCGATCAGCGTGGCGCGCCGGTCGGCCGGGAGCGAGTCGAGCAGCGGGTCCGCGCCGTCGGCGAGGTAGGCCCGGGTGAACAGGTGGTGCACCAGACCGCGCGCGAACACGCACACGCTGATGTACGGCAGCCCGGCGTTGCCCGGCGGCAGCGTGTGCAGCGTGTAGTGCCCGTCGGCGTCGGTGCCGACCCGTCCGAAGCCCGTGAAGTCGGTGCCGTTGCGGCCCAGGAAGCCGCCGGTCGCCGGGTCACGGCGCATCGAGCCGGGAGCACCCTTCAGGGAGCCGTCGGGCGCCGCCTGCCAGAAGTCCAGCAGGGCGTCGGGGATCGGCTTGCCCGCGCCGTCGAACACGTACCCGTGCACGGTGATCGTGTCGGGGTGTCCCTGGGGCGCGATCTGCCCGCCGCCGGGGAAGGGGAGTGCGTGGCCGTAGAAGGGGCCGATGGTGTGGGACGGGGTGGGGAGCAACCGCTCGGTCATGCTCAACGGCCTTCCTCGATCCAGGTGGCGGAGGGACCGTCGAGGACGATGTCCCATTCGTAGCCGAGCGAGAACTCGGGCGCGGAGAGGTCGTGGTTGTAGCCGGCGATCAGGCGGCCCCGGGCAGCCTCGTCCTTCACTGACCGCAGGATCGGGTCGTACGCGAACAGCGGGTCGCTCGGGAAGTACATCTGCGTGATGAGCCGCTGGGTGAACGCCGAACCGAAGACCGAGAAGTGGATGTGGGCGGGCCGCCACGCGTTGGTGTGGTTGCCCCACGGGTACGGGCCCGGCTTGATCGTGGTGAAGGTGTACCGGCCCTGATCATCCGTCAGGGTCCGCCCCACACCGGTGAAGTTGGGGTCCAGCGGCGCCGGGTGCTGTTCGCGCAGATGGGCGTAGCGCCCCGCGGCGTTGGCCTGCCAGATCTCGATGAGCTGGCCGCGCACGGGACGGCCGTCGCGGTCGAGCAGCCTGCCGGAGACGGTCATGCGCTCGCCGATCGGCTCGCCCCGGTGCTGGATCGTCAGGTTGTTGTCGTGCTCGGTGATGTCGGTGACGCCGAACACCGGGCCCGCCAGCTCGACCGTCTCCGGGTCACCGCCGTTCACCGCGATCAGCGGCTGCTTGGGGTGGCGCAGCTGGGAGCTGCGGTACGGGGCGTAGTCGCGCAGGGGATGGTGCTGGACAGGGGCGCCGCCGGCGACCGCCTTGTCGTACGCGTCCTGGAGATCCTTGATCTCGATGTCGATGTCCGACTGGGTGAGAGCCATGGTCGAGTTCCTAGCGTTCGAGGACGAGGGCGAGGCCCTGGCCCACGCCGATGCAGAGGGTGGCGACACCAACTCCGGTGCCCTTGCGGGCGAGTTGGTGGGCGACGGTGCCGGCGAGGCGGGCGCCGGACGCGCCGAGCGGGTGGCCGAGCGCGATCGCGCCGCCCTGGGGGTTGAGGAGGGCCGGGTCGAACTCGGGCCACTCCGCGACGCAGCCGAGGACCTGGGCGGCGAAGGCCTCGTTCAGCTCCAGGGTGGACAGGTCGGCGAAGGTCTTGCCCGCCTTGGCGAGTGCGCGGTTGACGGCTTCGACGGGGGCGAGTCCGAAGTAGTGCGGGTCGATCGCGGAGACACCGGACGCGGAGACACGGGCCAGGGGTTCGCGGCCGGTGGCCTTCAGGCCCTCCTCGTCGACCAGGAGCAGTGCGGCCGCGCCGTCGTTCAACGGAGACGCGTTGCCCGGCGTCACCGTGCCGTTCTCCCGGCGGAAGGACGGCTTCAGCTTGGCCATCGCCTGCAGGGACGCGTCGGCGCGGACGCATTCGTCGGCGCCGAAGACGACCGGGTCGCCCTTGCGCTGCGGGATCGACACCGGGGCGATCTCGGCGTCGAACAGGCCGTCCGCCTGGGCCTGGGCGGCCTTGCGGTGGCTGGCGAGGGCGAACTCGTCCTGCTGCTCGCGGCTGATCTTGTGCTTGTCGGCGATGAGCTCGGCCGACTCGCCCAGCGGGATGGTCCACTGCGGGTCCATGGCCGGGTTGACCATGCGCCAGCCCAGCGTGGTCGAGTACAGCTCGGCGTGCCCGGCAGGGAAGGGCCGGTCGCTCTTGGGCAGGACATAGGGGGCGCGGGTCATCGACTCGACGCCGCCGGCCAGGGCAATGGAGGCGTCGCCGAGTGCGATGGCCCGCGCGGCCTGGATGACGGCTTCGAGGCCGGAGGCGCACAGCCGGTTGACCGTCACGCCCGGCACGCTGGTGGGCAGGCCCGCGAGCAGGGCGGCCATGCGGCCGACGTTGCGGTTCTCCTCGCCGGCGCCGTTGGCGTTGCCGAAGTACACGTCCTCGATCCGCGCGGGATCCAAGTCGGGTGTGCGGGCGAGGAGTTCACGGATGGCGTGGGCGGCGAGGTCGTCCGGGCGGACGGCGGCCAGCGAGCCGTTGTACTTGCCGACCGGGGTGCGGACCGCGTCGACGATGTAGACGTCCTTGAGACTCACGGCTGGATCTCCTTGGTGAGTTCGTCCGCGATACGGACCTTGGCGGCGGTCTTGGCGATGATCTCCTCGACGGTGACGCCCGGCGCGGTCTCCACCAGCACCAGGCCTTCCTGGGTGACGTCGAGAACGCCGAGGTCGGTGATGACCCGGTTCACACACGCCTTGCCGGTGAGCGGCAGCGCGCACTCCTGAAGGATCTTCGCCGAGCCGTCCTTGGCGGTGTGCGTCATGACGACGACGACGGTGCGCGCGCCGTGCACAAGGTCCATGGCCCCGCCGATCCCGGTGATCATCTTGCCGGGGATGGCCCAGTTGGCGAGGTCCCCGCCCGCGGACACCTGCATGGCGCCGAGCACGGCGACGTCGATGTGCCCGCCCCGGATCATCGAGAAGGACAGCGCCGAGTCGAAGTAGGAGGCGCCGGGCAGGACCGTGACGGTCTCCTTGCCCGCGTTGATCAGGTCCGCGTCGACCTGGTCCTCGGTGGGATAGGGGCCGGTGCCCAGGATGCCGTTCTCGGACTCCAGGATCACCTCCACGCCCGCCGGGAGGTAGTTGGGGATCAGCGTCGGCAGGCCGATGCCGAGATTGACGTACTGGCCGTCCTGGAGTTCGCGCGCGGCGCGGGCGGCCATCTGTTCACGGGTCCAGGCCATCAGTTGCTCACCGTCCGCTGCTCGATCTTCTTGTCCGCCGCCTGCTCGGGGGTGAGCGCGACAACCCGCTGCACGAAGATCCCCGGCAGATGTACCGCGTCCGGGTCGATGGCGCCCGGCTCCACGAGTTCCTCCACCTCGGCGATCGTCACCCGCCCGGCCATCGCGGCCAGCGGGTTGAAGTTCCGGGTGGACTTGTTGAAGACCAGGTTCCCGTGCCGGTCGCCCTTCGCGGCCCGTACGAGGGCGAAGTCGGTGCGGATCCCGTGCTCCAGCACATACTCCGTGCCGTCGAACTCCCGCACCTCCTTCGGCGGCGACGCCAGCGCGACCCCGCCCTGACCGTCGTAGCGCCACGGCAGCCCGCCGTCCGCGACCTGCGTACCCACCCCGGCGGGGGTGTAGAACGCCGGAATTCCCGCACCGCCCGCGCGCAACCGCTCCGCCAGCGTGCCCTGCGGGATCATCTCCACCTCCAGCTCACCGGCCAGGTACTGCCGGGCGAACTCCTTGTTCGCGCCGATGTAGGAGCCGGTGACGCGGGCGATCCGCCCGGCCGCCAGCAGGATCGCCAGCCCGGACTCCATCGCCCCACAGTTGTTGGACACCACGCCCAGACCCGACACGCCACGCTCGTACAGGGCCTCGATCAGCACGTTCGGCACACCGCTCAGGCCGAACCCGCCGACCGCGAGTGTCGAGTCGTCCGGCACATCAGCCACTGCCTCAGCGGCTGTGGCGACCACCTTGTCCATCCGTGAAGCCCCATCTCTCCCGAGCGCCCAGTGCCTCAATTAGTCAGGGCACTGATTAATTCTTCGAGGTGTCAAACACGCTGCCATCCCGACCATGGTCCGTCAAGACCTCCACAGGAACAGCAGGTCAGAGTCTCGTCGTAAGGCGAGACAAGGGGAGCGGTCGCCGGGTATCGTTCAGTACACCAACGAATAAGGAGCACACATGGCCGCGGTGGACCTCTCCACCCACCCCGGGCACCTTGCCCGGCGGCTGCAGCAGGCGCACTACCTGCTGTGGAACACGATGGTCTCCGAGGAGATCACCTCGCCGCAGTTCGCGGTCCTGAACGCGCTCGTCGCGGAGCCGGGCCTGGACCAGCGCACGGTGGGGGAGCGGGTGGGGCTCGACCGGTCCACCATCGCCGAGGTCATCAGCCGGCTGGGCCGCCGCGGTCTGCTCGACAAGGTGCGCGATCCGCAGGACGGCCGCCGCTTCCTGCTGCGCCTCACGGACGACGGGATGCGGACCCACCGCAAGCTGACCGTCCGCACCGCGCGGATGAACCAGGTCTTCCTCGCGCCGCTCTCCGCCGAGGAGCAGACCGTGTTCTTCGACCTCATCCACCGGGTCTCGGACGCCGCGGAGGGGCTCCGCAACCCGGCGGAACCCCTCATCAACCAGCGCTGACCTCACGCGTCAAGTCGCTCCACCTTGTCGATCAGGAGGGCGTACGCCAGGAATCCGGCCACCGAGAGCGCGGCGACGTAGACCAGACCGCCCGCCATCGAGCCCGTACGGTCGATGATCACGCCGATGACGATCGGGGCGAGCGCGCCGCCCAGGTTGGCCGCGAAGCTGAACGTGCCGCCCGCCAGGCCCATCAGGCGAACCGGCGCGACGTCGGAGAGCGCCGCCCAGCCGAGCTGCATGAAGCCCTGCGCGAAGAACGCCGTCGACATGAAGAAGATGACCAGCGGCACGGAGTCGGTGAAGTTGGCGGCCACGATGATCGGCGCCAGGCACAGGCCCGTCATCACCGGGAGCTTGCGCGCCCAGGTGCGGGAGATGCCGCTGTGCAGCAGCCGGTCCGAGCCCCAGCCCGCGACCAGTACGCCCACCATGGCGGAGATGTAGGGCAGGGAGCCCCAGAAGCCCGCCTTGATGGTGTCCATGTGCTTCTCGTCGACGAGATAGCTGGGGAACCAGGTCAGGAAGAAGAAGAGCACCGAGGTATTGGCGAACTGTGCGATGTACAGGCCCCACATGCGGCGGCTCCTCGCCAGGATCGCAAGTCCCTGCCAGGTCGACTCGGTGCGCTCGGCCGCCTGCTCGTCGGGCGTGCCCTCGCCGTCCTGCCGGATGTGGGCGAGTTCCGTGGCGCTCACCCGCGGGCTCTGCTCCGGGGTGTCGTAGACCCTTTTGAACCAGACGGCGGAGAAGACGAGGCCGACGACGCCGGTCGCCAGGAAGATCGACGGCCAGCCGAAGTGCACGACCAGCAGGGAGAGCAGCGGTACGGCGACGGCGAGGCCGACGTACTCGCCGGCCGTGTACCAGGCGGTGGCCCGGCCCCGCTCCTTGCTCGGGAACCAGCTGCTGACCAGCCGGTTGTTGGCCGGGAACGCGGGCGTCTCGAAGAAGCCGAGGCCGACCCGCAGCCCGATCACCACGCCGAAGGAGCGGGCGAAGAAGAACGCGATGGTGCACAGGGACCAGCCGACCATCGCGTAGCCGAAGGCCAGCTTCGGCCCGATCCTGTCGACGAGCCAGCCGCCGGGCACCTGAAGCGCCGCGTACACCCACGAGAACGCCGAGAGGATCAGGCCCGCTTCGGTGGCGGACAGCTTGAACTCGTCGGTGATGTGGGGGAGGGCGACCGCCATGTTCGTACGGTCGAGGTAGTTGATCGCGGTGATCATGAACAGCGAGACCAGCAGGCCGTAGCGGGCCCTGCTGCTCGCCGGGCGGGCCGTCGGATCCGCCGAAGCGGACGGGGACGTGACGGCAGTGCTCATTGGCTGCTCCTTTGCGGCCAGTTCCAGTATGTGTCATGCCTCAGGTCCGCTGTGCGGACCTCCCGGTCCGAGCCGTGGTGACGATACGACGTGCACTGACGATCGGCAAGGGCTTGCGGGGGATTTCGGGAGCCCAGGTGAGGTCCGCTCAGCGGACCTGTCGGGAGTAGCGTGCTCGTAAAAGGTCAGTGCGGGGGCCGTACGGCGGTCCCGGGGCGAGGAGGAACAGATGGCAGCCGAGTCCGAACCCGCGGGGATGCGGACCGTCCAGCGGGCGATCGACATCCTGGGGCTCTTCGACGAGAGCCGCCCCGCGATGTCCCTCCGCGAGATCGTCGCCGTCTCGGGGCTGCCCAAGACCACGGTCCTGCGGCTGCTGGGAACCCTGCGGATGAACGGCCTCCTGTGGGTCGACGAACACGGCCGCTACATCGCGGGCCCCGCACTGCTGCGCTGGTCCCGCCTCGCCGAACAGGCCTGGCGGCTGCCGCCCGCGGCCGCCGTGCTCCTGCGGGACCTCGCCGCCGAGTACAAGGAGACGGTGCACCTGTACGTACGCCGTGACATCCACCGTGTCTGCATCGCTCAGGAGGAAGGGCCGCAGACGCTCCGGCAGGTGGTCCGCGTGGGGGACGAACTCCCGTTGTGGGCGGGCGGCGTGGCCAAGGCCCTGCTGGTCGACGCGCCGGACGCGCTGCTGCGGAAGGTCGCGGAGGCCTCGCCGTACGGGACCGCCCATCTGGACACCCTGCACTCCTGGATCGCGGAGGCGCGCGAGCACGGGTTCGCCACGAGCCATGGGGAACGCGAGGAGGGGCTGTCGGCGGTGGCCGTTCCGGTGCGGGGACGGGGTGGCGCGGTGGTGGCCGCGCTGTCCTTCGGCGGGCCGAGTACGCGGTTCACGGGGGAGCGCGTGGCGCGGTTCGCGGAGGGGCTGACGGCGGCGGCGGGGGAGCTGGCGAAGGCGGGGCTGCCGTTCGAAGGGTGAGCTCGGAGGGAGGGGCTCGCGGGCGGGCCGCTCCGGGTTTCGACGGCTGGTCCGACAGGTGGACCAGGTGTACCGCTCAACGGATCGAGGGCTACACTGAAGCCCCCGCATCACCCCGCATGCGGCGCCCCGGGAAGGAAGGCGGCCCCAGCGTGAGCCAGACCCTCGTCACCCGTTCCCCGCACACCCCCGCGGACTGGTGGGTCACCGCCGACCAGGCGCGCCACGCGGCGCAGGACGGTCTCACCGCCGCCGCGACGGCGCCCGATCTGCTGCGGACGCTCGCCGAACTCGACCGGGCCCGTCGCGAGTCGGCGGCCGCCGTCGGTGCCGCGGTCGAGGCGCTGCTCACCGCGGGCGCCCGCTGGGAGGACATCGCCGCCGCCGTGGGCGTCGACTCGGCCGACGCTGCGCGTCACGCGCTCGCCGCCGCCCGCCAGGAAGCTGAGGCCGCGATCGAGCGCCGCCTCGGACACCGCTCCTGACCGGCCTTCCCTGTCACGCTCGCGCGAAGACCACCCACACCTGACCCTGCGCGAAGTTCATCGGCGCACCGTCCGCCGTCGTGAAGTCCGTGCCGTCCGTGGCGCTGGGGCGCGTCCAGTTCACAGTGAAGACGCGGCCGTCGCGCAGCACCTTCGCCGTCCCCGAGCCCACGGTCTCCGTGTACGGCGAGTTGTTGCCGAGGACGTCGTGGTACTTGGACTTGTGCACCTTCACGTACTGCACGACGACCGTCGCCGGAGCCACTGTTGTGCCGTCCGTCGTCACCGTCGGCGTCCCGTCCATGGCCACCAGCCAGCGCTGCCGGGTGGTGGACCAGGTGAAGGTGAAGCGGGCCGAAGGGAAGCGCACCGTGCGGGAGGTCTCCGGGCTGCCGCCCGCGGGCGCCGTACCGAAGTGGAACCCCGTGGTGAGGGCGCCGCTGCCCGGGGCGGATCCCGCCAGCCGCTGGGGGCGCAGATACAGGTTGTGCGGTGCGGACTTGCCGGTGCCGCGGAAATAGGCGCCGGAATCCTTCTCGGGCGGTACCGCGCGCAGCGGGGCCGTGTCGATCAGCGGCAGCAGCTTGTGCTGCGCCCCCGAGAAGGCGAGTGTCGGCTCGTCGAACTGACGCAGCAGCTCCAGATCCGACTCACGCGCACTGCGCACCGGGCCGACGACCTTTGGGAACTTGCTCGCGTACACCGCCATCAGCCGGCTCAGCCCGCCCTCGACCTGCTCCGCGTATACGATGTCGGCCGCATCCAGACCTGTCTGCGGGCGGGCCGCGCTCACATTGTCGATCTTCACGGCGAGCACCGATCCCCTACTTGTGCTCGTGCCCTCGTGGCTTTCGGTGGGTCCCTGTGTCGGCCCGCGCCCGTCGTCCGTCGCGCCGCCGCTCGTGCCACCGCCCGCACCGCTTCCGGCGGTGCAGCCCGCCAGCAGGGAGCCCGTCGTCGCGGCGGCCAGTAGCGCCGCCGTCATCGCGCCGCGCCGCATCCACGCCATCTGTCGCATGCCCACCGTGCGCCCCCGTTCCGTGCCATCGATTGTGCGCTTATAGGTTCATCGGTGGCTATGCCCGTTCGATTCTGATTGCGCGCACGGCTCAATCGATCGGTGCGACGGGACGATCAGGGAAGGGGCAACGGGGTCTTGAGAGACAGTCAGCCCTGCGGTCAGCCCTGCCGTCAGCCCTGCGGTCCGAAGATCTCCGCGAGGTCGTACCCCACCGGCTCCTCCAGCTGGCTGTAGGTGCAGCTCTCGGCGGTGCGGTCGGGGCGCCAGCGGCGGAAGCGGGCCGTGTGACGGAACCGCACACCGTTCTCCATGTGGTCGTAGGCCACCTCGGCCACCCGCTCGGGCCGCAGCGGCACCCAGGACAGGTCCTTCTTCGACGACCACCGGCTGGGCGCGCCCGGCAACCGCGCCGTCTCGTGCGCCGACTCGTCCGCCCAGGCCGCCCAGGGATGCTCCGTGACATCCTCCAGCCGCAGCGGTTCCAGCTCCTCCACCAGCTCCGCGCGGCGCTTCATCGGGAACGCGGCGCTCACGCCCACGTGCTGGAGGGTGCCCCTGTCGTCGTACAGGCCCAGCAGCAGGGAACCGACGATCGGCCCGCTCTTGTGGAAGCGGTAACCGGCGACGACGACGTCCGCCGTCCGCTCGTGCTTGATCTTGAACATGGCACGCTCGTCCTGCAGATAGCGCAGCGTGAGCGGCTTGGCGATCACCCCGTCGAGGCCCGCGCCCTCGTACTGCTCGAACCACCGCTCGGCCACTTCGCGGTCCGTGGTCGCCGGCGCCACATGGACCGGGGCCGTCACCCCGGACAGCGCCATCACCAGCAGGGCACGCCGGTCGCCCAACGGGACGTCGAGCAGCGACTCGTCGGCCAGCGCCAGCAGATCGAAGGCCACGAAGGAAGCCGGAGTCTTCTCGGCCAGCATCCGCACCCGCGAGTCCGCCGGGTGGATCCGCTCGGTGAGCGCGTCGAAGTCGAGCCGTCCGCCGCTGGCGATCACGATCTCGCCGTCCATCACACAGCGCTCCGGCAGCCGCTCCCGCAACGCCTCCACCAGCTCGGGAAAGTACCGGGTCAGGGTCTTCCCGGTGCGACTGCCGATCTCGACCTCGGCGCCGTCGCGGAACACGATGGCGCGGAAACCGTCCCACTTCGCCTCGTAGTGCATGTCCGGCGGGATCTTCGCCACGGACTTGGCGAGCATCGGCTTCACGGGCGGCATCACCGGCAGATCCATGCTTCGACTCTACGAGTCGTCCATGGCGTCCGCTCGCTGCGCGATTCGACCGTCAGAGTCCGGCGTTCCTGGGCTTTTGCCGGTGTTTCAGCGCCGGACTGTGAGACGACTGCGTCATGGGCCCGCTCCGCGACGGCAACGGCTGGGCGGTCGTCTTCGACCTGCCCCGCGGCGGCGGCAAGACCGCGGCCGACGTCCTCGCCAAGCGCACCGCGATCGCAGCCGAGTTGGGCGTCGATGAGATCCAGGTCATCATGAGCCGCGTCCGGGCCGCCCACGGCGGCAACGCAGGACGCGTCTCCATGTGGGTCGCCGACGACGACCCCTACCACGCCGCGCCGACCGTCTCGCCGCTGGAGAACCTGGACGCCTTCTCCATCTGGGACGCCGTCCCGTTCGGCCAGGACGCCCGCGGCAACCGCGTCTCCATCCCCATCGTCTGGCAGTCCATGTTCTTCGGCGACCTGCCCCGCCGCGGCAAGACCTTCAGCCAGCGCCTGCTCACCGCGGCCGGGCTACTGGACGCCTACGTGCGGCACTACGTCGCCGACTTCAAGGGCGGCCAGGACTGGATCCAGATGCAGCAGGTTGCCCACCGGCTCGTCCTCGGCGCCGAAGAGGACGCCATCGAAGCCTTCAAGGCGATGCTCAAGGAGCTCCTCGCCGAGATGGAGCGCCGCTTCGCGATCCTCCGCGGCCAGCCTACGTCCATCTGCCCCGAGGGCAAGCTCACGCCCGAGATCGTCAAGCGCTACAACATGCCGTTCATCCTGTTCACCGTCGATGAGCTGCAGGAAGCGTTCCTTGCCGTGGACGACCAGGAGCGCGAAGAGATCATCAACGACATGGCGCGCATCGCCCGCCGCGGCCCCGCAGCCGGGTTCGTCTCCAACTACGCCTCACAGCGCCCCGACGCGAAGTCCGTGCCCACGAAGCTCCGCGAGATCATCACCATCCGCTACTCGACCCAGGTCACCGACCAGACCAGCTCCGACATGGTCCTCGGCAAGGGCAAGGCCGCCCAGGGCGCGGACGCGTCCGTCCTGTCCGAAGACCACCTCGGCGTCGGCGTCCTCGTCACCGGCCCCGCCAGCTTCGTCACCGTCAAGGCCGACAAGCTGGAGACCGCCGCCTTCAACGCCATGTGCGCCAAGGGCCGCACCCTGCGCGAGCAGGCCGGACAGCTCACCGGCGAGGCCGCCAACGACCCCGGAGCCATCGCCAGCGCCGCAGGCATCACCGTCAGCCCCGTCCTGTCCGACTGCCTCGCCGTCATGCGTCACAGCGTCAAGATGCACACCGTCGACATCCTTGACCGCCTGGAGAACCTCGACGAGGACTACGGCGACTGGGACGCCGAACGCCTCGCCAAGGAGCTCGACGACGCCGGCGTGAAGCGCACCACCAAGCAGGTCAACATCGGCGGCAAGAACCTCGCCGGATACCGCCGCGAAGACCTCGAAGCCGCCGTCCCCGCCGAGCTCCTCAACGCCCGGTAGAGGGGGAGGGCTCTACAACCCCCGCTACGAGACCCCCTCTGACCCCGCCCTACCAGGCGAGTGGATCTAGAGGGGGGTCTCTACGGCCATAGACCCCCGGGTAGAGGCCCCTGAGCAGGCAAGTAGTGGGCCTAGAGGGGGTACGGGCCCACCCCCCAACAGGCGCCCCAGGCGGCATCATGGAGGCCATGGAGTCGCAGAACATCCGCCCCGGCCACCTCACCGCCCACCAGGTCGCCAGGCAGCTCGGCATCACCCTCGACGGCGTCCGCCAGCTCGTCCGACGCGGCCAGCTGAAGCGTTCCGGCGGCAGCCCCCGGCAGCCCTGGTACGCAGTCCAGGACGTGGCCGCGCTGGACGCCAAGCGCCGTAGCCCGCAGGTCAGGGGCGTGCCGACGTCCTATTTCGCCAACGCGTAGCCGGAGAGAATGCCTCCCGCCAGCGCAACCCCAGCATGCAGAAGTGCCCAAAGCACATAGAGGCGAACCCTGAAGAGCCTCGGATACCTGGCCAGATGCGTCCCGAAGGCAGCTGGCCAGGCCGATTGGACATTCAGCTCAGGATGCAGGGCAGTCAGCTGGTCCCTCAACTGCCGCGCCACGGTGTTGTGATACTCGAAACGTTCCCGGAACTTGAGGCACGCCAGTACGCCGTACAAGCCCAAGAAGGTCATCGGCACTGAGATCACCAACGTCGACGCGTGGATGCCTCTTTGCGAGACGAGGCCCAACCCCGCAGCGACAACCAGAATGACGATGTTGGAAAGCGTCGCTCGCTGGTTCTCCGACTGGACTGCTGCCTGCCGTTGGTCGCGCCAGATCTCCAGAAGAACATCACTATCGTCAGCCATGTGGCCACTCCCCTAGTGACCTACCCCTGCGCCGCGCTAAACACCACAGACGCACGACGAAGCCTCGGCCACATCCCCCCGGCTGGGGCTTCGTCGTGCAGTCACGAGACGCCGAATAGCGGGGCCAGCCACGCTGTCCAGACGTATTGGCCCGCCATCCACACCACGAAGAACGCGACTACAGCCAACACGAGTCCTCCGACCCCGCCGAAGAGGGCCGCCAGCAGCACTCCCGTGAGCATCACTACTCCGATGATGGCTAGTGCGATCACGCCAATCCACTGACCAATGGACCACGACCCGGCGTCATCAGGTAGGGCAAGTGGGAAAGAAGCGGCCATCAACATACGGTCCCCCCGGATGTAGGCGAATGAGCCATTCAACCGCAAACGGGCATGGCCAGTAAGCCTCTCGACTCGATGCGCCGACGGCGGATCTCACAACGTCCGCCGCCTGGCGAAGGGACCGGGGAGGTCTCCCCGCGACCTAGACACGGGGCTGCTCGAAGACGAACTCGCGTACCAAAAACTGGCCAGACGATCACTCACAGGAATCAATCCCACCGAAACCCGTGACGAGAACGGCCATCGCCACCACACTGCCCTCACGCCACTGACGTAAGAGGAGCACCTGTATGGCCAGCAACCCGTACTTCAACGCGCCGCTCAGCCCAGCCCGGCCGCGCATGTTCAACACGACTGCCGCCAAGGTCATTTGGACGTTGGTGCCCATCGTGACCGTCGGCCTGTGCGCGGCGGTCCCGTTCGTTGTGGCTGCGGTGAAGGGGGTGGTGAAGCCGTGGCTGGCGGTCACCTACGTGGTTGGGGAGATCGCCATCTTTCTGCTCGCATTGGCGATCAGCCCTGACAAGGGCGACGCGGGGAGCCCGTTCGCGGGACTGCTGCTGACGCTGCTGATCATTACGGCGGCGACGCACACCGCTCTTCTCGACAACGACAAGGTCAACATCGGGAAGTGACGACGGGGGTGTCCCGCTTACGCCCGGCCGGTACGCGACTGGCCGGGCGTTCGTGCGTCACGGCGCCGACCACACCTCGGGCCCGCCCCCATGCCACTCGATCAACGCCGAGTTCGCCACGTCGACCTCATCGCATCCCTCCAGCCCAGCGTTCTGGAGGAACACCGTCAGGTCATGCAGTGAGTACGCGGTACCGAGGATCTCTCCATCGACCAGCACCCGGCGACCGCCTGTCGGCGTCGGTGGGTAGACGATCACGGGTACGGGCATGGCCCCATCCTCGCGCCGAGGCGCGCGAGCGCACGTGGGGCTACTCCGCGACGGGCCCGGCGGCAGTAGCGGTTGGTCGTTGATGCTGTGGGACCACCCGGGCGGGTCACAGCTTGGGCACATGCCCCCGAAGCGGACGTGCCCCCGCGGATGATGCTCCTCCAGCACGCATCACCCCGGGGGGAACAACGTGGCCGTACACGGAGACCCTGCATCGAACACCCATCTGACGTACACGCCACGGCCAAGGATGTTCCGCGCACCCTGGCAGCGCTGGGCATGGGCGGCGCTGCCCCTCGCCAGCATCTCCGTTTTCGCGTTCGTACCGTTCGTCGTCGCCTGGCGCCGCAGGATCGTCAGCGCGCGGGTGGCCGGCGCGTACACGTTCGGCAGTGCGGCCTGGTGGACGCTGGCCATCGTGAAGCCGAACTATCACGAGCTGCTCAGGGTGGCGCTGTGGGCGTTCATCATCACGGCGACCGTCCACATCCTGCTACTCGATCCGATCAAGGCGTCATCCAAATAGCGGCCCGCTTGTCAGCGTTGGCCACTACCGAGCGACACGGCCCCCAACGCGGCTGTGACGGTCCGTCTGGGGGCTTCCGTGTGCCCGGCACCGGACACGCGGCGTTGCGCGCAACCGGCCAGCACCTCGGCTGCAATCACAATGTCGCGCAATCTCCCAGCGAGCAGACCCAGGGCGCAGCATGCTGGTCCTCCAACCAGCGCAGATGGAGGGCGACATGACGCTCAGGTTCATCGGCACCACATCGGAGCACGGCAACTGCCCCACCCTGTACGAGGTCGTCGAGACCGGCGAGATCCTCGTCCAGGGCGAGCGCGAGATCGACCCCGAGCACCTCGCCCAACTGCAGGACGTGAAGGACTCGGAGACGTTCGTCCGCATCCCGCGCGAGCTGCTCACCCGCTTCGCCCCACGGGACACTGAGCCGACCGCCGAGCAGCAGACCAAGGAGTAGAACGAGTGCCGGACCTGATCCCGTTCGACGAGATCACCCACCTATTCACGGACTTCGAGCACACCGCGTGGAGGCTGGAGACCCAGCGCGGCTACGCAACCGACCGTGTCAGCCCCAACTGGCCTCGCTTCCAACGAGGCAAGACCTTCGGCTACGACCCGGCCAGTCCCTGGCACGCAGGCGTGCGCAAGCAGACCGAGGCCGGGAAGCGGTACGGCCGTGTGCGCCTCGTCGACGATCCGCCGACCGAGGGCCAGCGGTTCCTCCTCGCGACCGGCCTCGGCAACGTGGCCGCCGGCGAAGACATCCGCAACCTCTACCGGGCAGACGCCGTACGGATCGGACTGCCGGACTACGACTTCTGGCTCTTCGACTCCCGCACGCTGGTGAAGTTCGTCATCGACGACGAGGGCGTAACGCTCGGCGTACAGGTTCTCGAGGACGCTGAGAGCGTCGTACGCGCCTGCCAGGCCCGGGACGCTGCCTTGCATTTCGCGGTACCTACCGGGCAGTTCCAGGCGCAGGTACCGTCTGCCAGGTGAGCACCGATTTCCAGTCCGGGCGTGAGGCCCTCGGTGTGCGGCTGCGCGAGCTGCGCACCGAGGCCGGCCTTCAGGGCAAGGACCTTGCGGAGCGGTTGGGCTGGCAGCGGTCGAAGGTGTCGCGGCTGGAGCTGGGGAAGCAGACCGCGACGGCCGAGGACCTTGACGCGTGGGCGCAGGCGCTCGAGGTCCCGGGCGAAGCCGGGGACCTGAAGAGTCGGTTGCGGGGCCTGGAGTCCCAAGCCCGGTCGTGGCGCCGACAGCTCGCCACCGGACACCGTGGCGTGCAGGAGCGGTACGTCGCCGAGTACCGGCGCACGTCCACCGTGCGCGGCTATGAGGCCACCGTCATCCCCGGGTTGTTCCAGACCCCGGACTACGCCCAACATCTGCTGCTCCACAACGCGGAGTTGATGCAGTCGCCGCGCGATACCGAGGACGCCGTACGCGCGCGCATGAAGCGCCAAGGGGTGCTGTACGAGGCGCACAGAGCCTTCCGTGTCCTGATCTGGGAGGGCGCCCTCCACGCCCTTGTATGCCCACACGAGACGATGGCGGGCCAGCTTGACCGGCTCGTCGGGCTGATCGGCCTGAACACCGTGACGCTCGGCATCGTGCCGTTCGGTGTGCAGCTGAAGCTCACCCCCAAGCACGGCTTTTGGATCTTCGACGAGGAACGCGTCATCGTCGAGACCATCAACACGGAGTTCACTCTCGAGTCCGCCGAGGATGTCGCCCTGTACGGACGGGTGTGGGATCGCCTCGACGAGGGCGCGGTCTACGGGCCCCAGGCGCACAGGCTCATCGGCCGCGCGCGGGCCGCTCTGGACCTAGCGTGAGCAATCCGCCCCAACCCCGGTAGCAGGTCCGCAATCGCGCGCAATCGACACGCGCGTTCGCGTCGCGGGTTCCTACGGTCCTGGTCATGGCCACAAAGCCCGCCCCCTCCACACGGCAGGCAGGACAGGACTGGCTCCTCTCCTGCGCCGATGACCCCGCCGCCATACAGCAGGCCTGGGACGCGGATGAACTCGGCGCAGTCCCTGCCGGAGTGCACTGGATTGCCGTCGAAGCACCCCTCGACGAGTCCATGGAAGCCATCAAGCGGATCGGCCCCGGACACCGCGGCCCGGTCCTCGCGGACGTCACCGCGGGGCGCGCGTGGTGGCTCCTCCCGCTCTGGACCGGAGACGAGTTGGACGACATCCGTCAACTCACGGTCCGCTCCCACGGCTGGTTCCTGCGCTGCCCGCCCGTGCTGTATCCGGCGCGCGGCCGTGTGTGGCTGGAGCCGCCCAACGGCAGCGGGCGACTGACTGACCCCACATTCCTCGGCGCCGCGCTCGGCCCCGGCGGCGGACCACGACTTCCCGCGGAGGCATTCGGATGACCACGACCAGAGAGACCGAGACGCTCACCGACGACGAGGTGGACACACCCGCAACCGGGACGCTGCTCCTGCGATCGGCGCCCACGCCGCGCGATCGGGCGGCTGTGCAGGCCCTCGTCGACGAGGAGCGCATCCTCGCCCGCGACAACATCCGCACTGCACTGGTCGTGAAGACCGACGACGGCGCGATGGGCTGCGCGTGGGAGCGCTTCGGCACCCGCCTCTACACACTCGGCCTCGACGACGCCGAGCGCGCGTTCATGGATCTCGTCCTGTCGATCGCAGGCCCGCACCAGACGAGCCTCGCCCGTGTTTTCGAGCTGGATGACCGGCGCCTGGCCATCATCCTGCGGGCCATGATCCAGCTGTCTGGCTGCGACACGATCGCGGTGGGCACGCGGATCTGAGCTCTCGCCGTCGGCCCCGTGGCCGGCGGCGGGAAGGGGGCGGCCGCCCTTACGCCGATGGGGCGGCCGCTCAAAGCCCCCGCTGCTGCTTCCTGGTCTGGTCAGCAGCAGCGGGATGGGGCGGCTGCCCGGTTGCGAGCCTGCGGCAGCCGCCCGTCAGCCGTGAACGGAGTCGCGGATGTCGTCCTGGCGGCATGGGCTGGGCACACCAACGCGGCCTTCACCAAGGCCAAGTACGTCGCTCCGGACGCCGAGGATCTTCGTTCGGCGGCCGCCGCGCTCGACGGTCTGCACAGGCTGGGGTGAGAGATTGTGAGAGAACAGCGTGAGATGGGCGGCCAATATGGCATCTGACCTGCGCCTATCGGAAACCTCGCAGATCCATGCTTCGATTCTGCGCGGTGACGAAGCCCTTCGCCCGGTGTGCGACGTGTGCGCGGTACGCCTACCGTGGCTCGCATGGGCGATGCGGTGGAACTGGAGGCAGCCGGGAGGACCGTACGGCTGTCCAGCCCGGACAAGGTCTTCTTCCCGGAGCGCGGCTTCACGAAGCTGGACCTCGCCCAGTACTACCTCGCCGTCGGCGACGGCATCCTCCGCGCGCTCCGCAACCGCCCCACCACCCTGGAGCGGTACCCGGACGGCGTGGCGGGCGAGTCCTTCTTCCAGAAGCGGGCGCCCAAGAACATGCCCGACTGGATCCCGACCGCGCACATCACCTTCCCCAGCGGCCGCAGCGCCGACGAGATGTGCCCCACCGAGCCCGCCGCCGTCCTGTGGGCCGCCCAGTTCGGCACGCTCACCTTCCACCCGTGGCCGGTGCGCCGCGACGACGTCGACCGCCCCGACGAACTGCGTATCGACCTCGACCCGCAGCCCGGCACCGATTACGCCGACGCCGTGCGCGCCGCCCATGAACTGCGCGAGGTCCTCCACGAGTACGGCGACCTGCGCGGCTGGCCGAAGACCTCCGGCGGCCGCGGCCTGCACGTCTTCGTGCCGATCCAGCCGCGCTGGACCTTC
This sequence comes from Streptomyces sp. NPDC029292, assembly GCF_055569295.1. NCBI lineage: Bacteria > Bacillati > Actinomycetota > Actinomycetes > Kitasatosporales > Streptomycetaceae > Streptomyces > Streptomyces sp. NPDC029292. Next base: position 562,124 of record NZ_JBVHXR010000001.1, on the reverse strand, counting down.
ACGCAGGTACGCCGGGCCGCCATCGCCGTCGGGCGCGAACTGGAACGCCGGATGCCCGACCAGGTCACCACCGCCTGGTGGAAGGAGGAACGGGGCGAAAAGATCTTCGTGGACTACAACCAGACCGCGAGAGACCGCACCATCGCCTCCGCCTACTCGGTCCGCCCCCGCCCGCACGCCCCCGTCTCCGCGCCCCTGCGCTGGGACGAGGTGGACGACGCCCAGCCCCAGGACTTCGACCTGGCCACCATGCCGAGGCGCTTCGCCGAACTCGGCGATGTGCACGCCGACATGGACGACCATGCCTTCTCCCTGGAGGCCCTGCTGGAACTCGCCAGCCGCGACGAACACGACCACGGTCTGGGCGACCTGCCGTACCCGCCCGAGTACCCGAAGATGCCGGGCGAGCCGAAGCGGGTGCAGCCGAGCCGGGCCAAACACGACGACCAATAGTCGCCGTGGGCGGCGAGGATCCTCCGGCAGTCCCAGACCTCCCCGTCGTCAGTGGTGTACGGCTGCCACTGATCACAGCATGCCGCACGCCACTGACAACGGGTCCCGCAGGACCGGCGCCTACCCGACCCCTACAGCTCCTTGATCCGGATGTCCCGGTAGGAGATCACATCCGTCGTGCCGTGCACCTGAAGCCCGACGTAGCCGGAGGCGAACCGCCGCCCGTCCGTGCCCGGGTCGTCCGAGCGCGGCGGGTAGAAGTCCTGGCCGCCGATGTTGTCGAACTCGTTGATCAGCACGCCGTTGCGGTACACCGAGTAGTGCTGGTCGACCACACGGATCTCGTAGTCGTTCCAGGTGCCCTTCTGGGTGACGCCCGCACCGGCGAGGCCCACCCGGTCGAAACCGTAGATCGAGCCCGTCTTGTACATGTCGCCGTCGGGCCGGTCGAGCACCTGCACCTCGTGTCCGTACTTGATGGCGACCCACTCGGGGCGCGACTCCTCGGGGTGGTCGTGGACCCACGGGAACCGTACGAACACACCGGAGTTGGCGTTCCCGGTGCCGGGAGCGTCGTCACACCACTGGAGCTTCAGCGAGAAGTCGCCGTACTTGCGCTCCGGGAACCACAGCATGCCGAGCCCGCCCTGCGACGTGCCGGACGTGATCGATCCGTCCGTGTTCAGCCCGAACGAACCACCGCCCACGTGCTCCCACTTGGCGAAGGAACCCTGCGAGCCGTCGAAGATCTTCCGGTAGCCGTCGGTCTGGCCCGGCTTGCCGATGCCGGACTGCCGGGCCGCCCGGTTGATCTTGTTGTACTCGCGCTGGTCGATGACGCCTTCCTCGAGGAGCTCGTCCAGGACGGTCTTCACGTGCTTGAGGAACAGCGCCTGGGAGGTCCACTCCTTCTCGTCCTCGATCAACTCGTTGACCCTGCACCGGTTGTTGGTCACCCGGTTGGGCACACCCGAGTCGACCGTGCCGACGATCACCGTCAACCGTTCGTCGAACTCGGGGCAGTCGGGCGCGGGCACCCCGCCACCCGACGCGACCGTGAAACTCACCGTCCGCGGCTCGGAGGTGTTGCCCGCCTTGTCGCTCGCCCGGTACGCCACGCTGTGCGCGCCGACACGGTCGACCAACACCGGTGTGGTGTACGCCAGATAGGGCCCGGCATCCAGCGAGTACTCGATCGCGGCGACCCCCGAACCGCCCTCGTCCGTCGCGCTCACGGTCACCTTGGCGCTGTTCACATACGCGCCGTCGGAGTTCTTCGTCCCCTCGACGGTCACCCCGGTGACCGGCGGTGTCGTGTCGGAAGCGGGCGGCGCGACCACGGTGAAGGCGACATTCTTCTCGGCGGCCGTGTTGCCCGCCTTGTCGGTCGCGCGATAGCGCACCTGGTGCGCGCCGAGCGCGTGCACCATCACGGGCGCCGTGTACGGCTGCCAGGCGCCGGAGTCGACCGCGTACTCGATGGTGTTGACGCCGGAACCGGTGTCGGAGGCGGAGACGGTGACCGTCGCCATGTCGATGTAGGCCCCGTCGGCGGTGCGCTCACCGCTCACCGTCGCCGAGGTCTCCGGTGGAGCCGTGTCGTCCGTCGGCGGCGCGACCACGGTGAACGCGACGTTCTTCTCGGCGGCCGTGTTGCCCGCCTTGTCGATCGCCCGATAGCGGAGTGTGTGATCGCCTACCTGGTCGATCACGACGGGCGTGGTGTACGGCTGCCAGGCGCCCGCGTCCCCGATGGCGTACTCGATCCGGTCGACGCCCGAGCCCGCGTCCGTCGCGCTGACCGTGACGGTCGCCGAACCGACGTACGCGCCCTGCGAGTTCCGCGCACCGCTCACCGATGCCGATGTCTCGGGTGCCGTCGTGTCCGAGCCGCCGCCCTCCGTCACCACGAGGGTGCCCTGCATCTGCTCATGGCCCGGCATCGTGCAGTAGAAGCGGTAGCGGCCGGGAGTGAGGGTGACGTCGACCGAGTGCTTGCCGCCCTGGTCGTCGTTCGGGTTGGCCAGGATGTTGAGCGGGACGTCGTTGTTGTACTCCGGGTCGGAGACGTCGAACGTCAACGTGTGCGGCATTCCTGTGGTGTTGCCGGTGGCCGCGCTGTTCTCGAAGACGATCGTGGTCGGCCCCGCGACCGCTGTCTGCGGCACGGACGCGTACTTGGTGATGTCGTCCCCGGCGGTCCAGGTGAGTACCTGAGCAGCCGCTTTCAGCGGGGATTCGGTCCTTCCGAACGCGGACGTCGACGTCAGTCCGAGCATCATCAGCAAGGACGCCAGCACGGCCGTCCCCAGGCGTGCCGTTCTTCGCCGTTCGAACATCACTCCGCCTTCCTGGCCAGCTGATCGGCGGCCGGTGTCGGCCCACCGCCCGTGTAAGTGACCCTCCACAGAGCCGACTTGGAGTCCGAGGTGAAGAAGCCTCGGCCGTAGTCGAGGACGTACAGCGCGCCGTCCGGTCCGAACTTCCAGTCCATGAGGTTCTTGATGCCGTCGTTGCCGATCGGCACGATCTTCTTCAGGGACTCCGAGTGGATCGGCAGTCCGCCGTCTCCGGCCGTCTTCGGGTCGGTGAGTACGGCGTTGCGCGGCTGGTCGGAGTCGTAGAAGTCACCGACGAACCACTTGCCGTCCCAATACGCGGGCCATTTCGTGGTGTTGGTGATCGACGCGTCGTACCGGTAGACCGGCCCGTTCATCGCCGCTTGGCCGCCGCCCTTCAGCCACGGCAGCAGGTACGTGGCCTCCTCCTGCTTGTACGACGGGATGCCGTTCGCGTCGCGCGGATAGTCCGGGGCGCCGCCCTGGGGCGAGTACCAGATGTTGTTGCCGGTGATGGGCGGGAGGTTGACGAGACCGTCGTTGTTCGGCGACTCGTTCTTCGGGTGGTCGCAGTCGTACCAGCCGAGCGGCTTGCTCGGGTCGGGCAGATTGCGGTCCCGGTAGGGCTGCTTGTTGCCCATGCAGTACGGCCAACCCCGGTTGCCTGCCTTGGTGATGACGGCGAAGGTGTCGTACTTGGCCGGGCCCCAGGTCGTCGACGGCGCGCTCGCGTCCGGGCCGACCCATCCGGCGTACAGGGTGTCGGTCTTCTTGTCGACGGAGATCCTGGCGGGGTTCCTGACGCCCATCACATAGATCTCGCCGCGCGTCTTGCCGCCGCCCTCGGCGGTCTCCTCGCCGGTGAACAGGTTGCCTTCCGGCAGCGTGTATGTGCCGTCGGGCTCCGGGTGGATGCGCAGGATCTTGCCGTTGAGGTTGTTGGTGTTGCCCGCGGTGCGGCGCGCGTCCGCGAACGACACGCCCTTGTAGTTGGGTTCGGGGTTGTTGCCCGAGTAACCGTCGCTGAAGCGGCTGGAGTTGTTGTCACCGGTCGCGATGTAGAGGTTGCCCTTGGAGTCCCAGGCCATCCCGCCGCCCGCGTGGCAGCAACTGTGGATCTGCACCGGCCACTTGAGCAGCACCCTCTCGCTGCTCAGGTCCAGCTTGTTCGTGGCGGGATCGAGGGTGAAGCGGGAGACGCGGCGCTCGGCCATCTGGGTGTCGCGGTTGATCTGCGAGTGGGGTGTGTAGTGCAGATACACCCAGCCGTTCTGCTCGAAGTGCGGGTCGATCTCGATGCCGAGCAGCCCCTCCTCGACCTTGATCAGCTCGTCGCCGCCGCCCTTGTTGCCGAACACGGTGAGCGCGCCGGCCAGGGTGACCGTGCCCGTCTTCGGGTCGTAGACGTGGATCTCACCCTTGCCCTTGCCGACGTCCGGGTTGTTCCAGTCGGTGACCACGGGCTGGGAGGAGTCCGCGCCGCCGCGACCGATGTAGAGCACTCGTCCGTCGGGCGCGGTCACCAGGCCGTGCGGCTCACCGATCTGGTCGTTCTGGCCCGGCTGGTTGGGCTGAGTCAGGCGCTTCGCCTGGTAGTTGGCGTTGATCGTGGCCTTGCAGTCGGCCTGTACGAGCCGGGTCGTCCAGAGCAGGGCGCCGCGCAGATGCGTACGGAAGTCGGTCTCGTCGTAGGAGGAGGCCGTGCCGCCCATGCCGGTGTAGAAGGAGCGGCCGCCGTCGTAGTCGCGGCACCAACTCACCGGGTGGTCCCAGCCGTTCTTGCTCGCGCCCGGCTGATATGTCGACTCGCGCACCCTTGCCACGGTGTGCACCTCGCCCGACGGGTTCTTCACCCAGTTGAGCCACTGGTCGGGGCGCTTCCACTGGGTCGGCAGATCCTTGGTGGCGGGGTGCTGTCGGTCTCCCACCTCAACGGTGGCTCGCTGTGCAGCGGTTGGGCTCGACGGAGCCGGACGGGCACCGATCAGCCCGGTGAACCAGTCTGAGTACGGTTCGGCGCGGGCCGCGTCATGAACGCCGACGAAACCGCCGCCCGCCTCCATGTACGCCTCGAGCCCGGCCTCTTGCTCCGGATCGAGGACGTCTCCGCCACCCGTCAGGAAGACGACGGCGTTGAAGCGGCCGAGCCTGGTCTCATTCGTGAAGACCGAGGCGTCGTCCGTCGCCTCGACCTTGAAGCGCTGGGCGGCCGGACCCGACAGACCGATCTTCTCGATCGCCTCGATCCCGGCGTTCACGACCGGCGACTCGTCCCCGGCCGCCGCGGAGCCGTAGAAGATCAGCACCCTTACATTCGCGCCGCCCGGCGGCGACTTGACGGACATCGTTGTCAGAGCAGGGTCCGGAGCCGGGCGCGCGCTCGCGGACGGCGCCGCGAGCGCCCCGGCGGTGACGGCTCCGGCGGCCAGGGCGGCCGCCCAGGCGCGGCGCCTGCTTCTGCGTCTTCTCGCGCTCAACCCTCGTAGGAATGACGGATTTTGATGCGATGTGAGCCGCATGTGGTCATCCACTCCTCGTCGGTCACAGCAACAGCGCCACGGAAGCTAGACCACTTTTCGCGGCTCGCCAATAGGTATGACCGCGATGGAACAAACTTTGTCCTGGGTGTGGATAAACGGGAGTCGTGCCGCTACCGTCTCACCGGTTCATCTCCGTAAATTCCGTACCAGGGTGGGGAGTTCGGCATGGACAGACGTGGCTTCAATCGGCGGATGCTGCTGGGTGGTGCGGCCGTCGCGACCGGTGCGACATCGTTGTCGTCGGCCTCTCAGGCGGTGAGCGCCGACACCCCGGTACGGACCGCCCCGGCCGGCGGCGAGGTCCGGCACATCAAGCTGTACGCGGAGAAGCTCGCCGACGGGCAGATGGGCTATGGCTTCGAGCAGGGCAAGGCGTCGATTCCCGGGCCGCTGATCGAGCTCAACGAGGGCGACACCCTGCACATCGAGTTCGAGAACACGATGGATGTGGCGGCGAGTCTGCATGTCCACGGGCTCGACTACGAAATCTCCAGCGACGGCACGAAGTTGAACAAGGGCGACGTCGAGCCGGGCGGCACCCGCACGTACACCTGGCGCACCCACGCGCCCGGCCGCCGCAAGGACGGCACGTGGCGCGCGGGCAGTGCGGGGTACTGGCACTACCACGACCATGTGGTCGGTACCGAGCACGGAACCGGCGGCATCCGCAAGGGCCTCTACGGCCCGGTGATCGTCCGCCGCAAGGGCGACATCCTCCCCGACCGGACCTTCACCATCGTCTTCAACGACATGACGATCAACAACAGGGCCGCCCACTCCGGCCCCGACTTCGAGGCCACGGTGGGCGATCGCGTCGAGATCGCGATGATCACGCACGGCGAGTACTACCACACGTTCCACCTGCACGGTCACCGCTGGGCCGACAACCGCACGGGCCTGCTGACCGGCCCCGACGACCCGAGCCAGGTCATCGACAACAAGATCGTCGGACCCGCGGACTCCTTCGGCTTCCAGGTGATCGCGGGGGAGGGCGTCGGGGCCGGGGCGTGGATGTACCACTGCCACGTCCAGAGCCACTCCGACATGGGCATGGTGGGGTTGTTCCTGGTGAAGAAGGCGGACGGGACGATTCCGGGGTATGAGCCGCACGAGCACTAGCGGGCACGGTCGCCGTGCAGGGCGACACCGGAACCGCCCTCGACCGGTGTCGTGCGCACCTGCTTCGCTCGGCCGTCCCGCACTTCCAGGAGCGGGAACTCCGTGTACGGGTACACCCGGGCGGCCCCTCGCTCCACGTTGAGGGCTTGGCAGTCCAGGATCGAGTCGGCTCCGGGTGCGGGGTCGTACTCCCACAGTGGCGTTCCCATGCTGCTCCAGCGGCGTACGCCGTGAGGCGGTCAGGAGTCATGTGTCTTTCTCATGGTCATGGGCGGTCTTCGGCTCGCCCCCACGCCGCGGCGCAAGCGGATTTCGGTGCGTCGGGAGCGCTCTCACGGCCCGAGCGACCGCGCGGTTATCCTGATCCGCAACCGCCGATGAGGAGCCCAGAGGTGACCGAGACAGCGTCGCGCCCCACGTTGGAGGCCGTGGCCGCGCGGGCCGGGGTCTCCCGGGCCACCGTGTCGCGCGTCGTGAACGGCGGGGACGGGGTGCGGGAACCCCTCGTCGAGCGGGTGAGGCGGGCCGTCGAAGAGCTCGGATACGTGCCGAACCAGGCCGCGCGCAGCCTCGTCACCCGGCGCCATGACGCGGTGGCCGTGGTGATCGCCGAACCGGAGACCAGGGTCTTCGCCGACCCGTTCTTCGCGCTCCAACTCCGCGGCATCAGCAAGGAGTTGACGGCTCACGACTCGCAGCTCGTACTGCTGCTCACGGAGGGCCGCGACGACCACGTCCGGGTCGGCCGCTATCTCGCCGGCGGTCACGTGGACGGCGCGCTCGTCTTCTCGCTGCACCTCGACGACCCGCTGCCCGGCCTGATCCACGGTGCGGGCGTGCCGACCGTGTTCGGCGGCCGGCCCGGCTGGGGCGACGGCGCCCGCAACTCCGTACCCACGGTGTACGTCGACTGCGACAATCGGGGCGGGGCCCGCGAGGCGGTACGTCACCTCGTCGGACTCGGCCGTACGCGGATCGCCCACATCACGGGCGCCCGGGACCAGACCTCCGCCGTCGACCGGCTCGACGGGTTCCGGGACGTGATGGTCGACGTCGACCCGGGGCTCATCGCCGAGGGCGACTTCACGCCCGCGGGCGGCGAGCGCGCGATGCGGGAACTCCTGGCGCGCTGCCCCGACGTCGACGCGGTGTTCGCCGCGAACGACCTGACGGCCGCGGGAGCCCTGCGCGTGCTGCGCGAACAGGGGCGGCGGGTGCCCGACGACGTCGCCGTGATCGGCTTCGACGACATGCTGCCGGTCGCCGAGCAGACCGACCCGCCCCTCACGACGGTCCGTCAGGACATAGAGGAGATGGGCCGTTTGATGGCCCGACTGCTGCTGCGTCGCCTCGACCGAGGGGCCGGCGAGGACGACCTGGGAGGCGCACCTTCCAGTGTGGTGCTGCCGACGACGCTCGTGCGACGGGTCTCCGCCTAGGTCACAGGGCTCCCCTCAGCCTCGGTGCGGGCCCAAGTTCCCCAGCACGTCGCCGAGTTGGGCCGGGGTGAGAGAGGGCTCGGGCAGCCGCGCGGCGGCGGGCGAGGCGCGCAGGCCGTCCAGGAGGAGCGCGAGCGCACGGCGCCAGGCGTCCGGCGCCGTGGCCGTGAGCGCGGGGACGGCGCGGCAGAGCGCGGCCAGCGCGAAGAGGAGGTCCTCGGTGGTGAGATCGCCGCGCACGGCGCCCTGTTCGCGGCCACGGCGCAGCAGCACGTCCACCGTCTCCCTGTTGTGGGCGTGGACGGCCTCCAGTGAGGCGACGCCCTCCAGGCGCGTGGTCATCAGGTCGATCGCGCCGCGGTCGGCGACCAGCCCCGCGAAGACCGCCTCCATGTAGCCCACCAGGCCCGTCCAGGCGTCCTCCGCGGTCCGAGCCCGCTCCCCGGCCGCCATGGTCTCCGCCAGTGCGTCCCGGAAGACTTCGTCGACGAGTGCGGCACGGGTCGGGAAGTGCCGGTACAGCGTGGCGTTTCCCACCCCGGCGCGGCGGGCGATCACATCGAGCGGCGCGTCAAGACCCTGCTCGGCGAACACCTCACGGGCCGCCGCGGCGAGCCGCTCGCGGTTGCGCCGGGCGTCGCGCCGCCGCCGTACCGGATCCGGGCCGCCCTCGCCGATCGTCACGACCTCACCCTTCCGTAGTACCGGGGACCACTCCCCAGTACCGATGCTATCGTCGGAGCCCGAAACGGGGAGTACTCCCCATTTGAACGGGGAGGGCGGACGATGGCGGACACGGCACTGGTGCTGGGCGGCGGCGCGGCGGTCGGCGGAGCGTGGATGGCCGGGGTGCTCGCCGGACTCGCCGAGGCCGGAATCGATGTGGCCCGCGCCGACGTCGTCATCGGCACCTCGGCCGGGGCGATCCTCGGCTCCCGACTTGCCTCCGGGGTCACCGCGGCCGAGCTGTACGAGCGCCAGCTCGCCCGAGCCGACGCCCTCGACGTCGCCGTCACCCTGGGGCAGACGGCCCGCTTCCTGTGGGCGGCATTGGGCTCCCGGAACCCGCGGCGCTCCGTCGAACGCCTTGGCCGAGCCGCGCTCGCGGCCCGTACCGGCCCCGAGTCGGAGGTCTTCGACGCGGTCGGCACCCTGCTGGGCGACGTACGGCAGTGGCCCGAACGGGAGGTGCGGATCACGGCGGTCGACGCCCGGACCGGGAGCCTCGAGGCGTTCGACGCGACCTCGGGCCTGACCCTCCTCGAAGCGGTCGCGGCGAGCTGTGCGGTGCCCGTGGTCTGGCCGCCCGTCACCGCCGGCGGCCGCCGCTGGATGGACGGCGGCAGCCGCTCGACCACCAACATCCACCTCGCCCGCGGGCACCGTCGCATCGTGGCGATCTCACCGATCCCCAAGGCCGTCGGCCCGCACCCGAGTGCCCCGCGGCAGGCCGCCGAACTGGCGGCGGCCGGGGCCCGCGTCAGCCTCCTCGCCCCGGATGGCGCCGCCCGCCGCGCGATGGGCCGCAACATGCTGGACGACACCCGCCGTCCGGCCGCCGCCCGCGCCGGCCACGCCCAGGCCACCGCACTCGCGGAGTCCGTTGCCCAGGTGTGGCACGGCTGACGCCCGTACGGACCGTACGAGCGGATGCGAGGCTTTACGAGCCGACGGTCACCGTGAACCGTCGTGGGTTGCCGTCGTGCGCCGCGCCGGACACGTCCGGCTGGTCGTCGGGGCGTACGTCGTCGTACGGGAAGGCGTACCCGATGGGGGAGTTGGCGTGCACGACGCGTGCCCAGTGGTTGGTGGTGTCGCCCTGGTAGTAGTCGGCTGTGGTCGTGCCATTGGGCTGGTCGGGGTGGGTGAGCATGATCGAGCGGTTGAAGCCGGCGGCGAGGCGGGCGAGGAGACCCTTCTTGTCGTCGGGGTCGCCCGGGTTGTTGGCGAACGGGCCGTGGTTGCAGGTGAAGACGTCCTTCGAGGCCGGCTTGGCGAAGGTGTGGCCGCCGGTGAAGGTGAGGGTGTCGCCGCTCACCCGGCCGGTGAACACGCCCCGGCCGCCCTGGAGGTCGATTCGCAGATCGGTGCCCCGGTACTTCTCCCACACCTGGTCGATGTAGCTGTCCCAGACGGTGCGGAACGGCATCTGGTCGGGCCGGTCGAAGTACGGGGCCATCAGGTTCTGCGGGGAGATCACGCGGAGCACCTCGCCCCCGTCGCCGCGGATCACCAGCTTGTCCCACGGCTGACCGTCCTTGGCGGCCTGCGCCGTGAGGTCCGAGGCGATCTTGTCCACGGCGCCGTCGGGCAGCGGAGCGACGGTGTGGGTGGCGTCGCCCTCCAGGGTCAGCCCGATCGGCAGGGCCGTCACCAGGTCGACGTAGCTGATATTGGCGTACAGCTGGTCGGAGTTGAAGGTGAACTCGCAGAACGACCACGTCTTGCCGTAGTTCGGGTCGGCGGCCGTGGCGAACGCGGGCTCGACCAGTGACGGGCCGGGGTTGAGGAGGAAGTCCAGGGTGTCGTCGCGCACGAAGTAGACCCGGGCGCCGTACATCTGAGGGAGCGTCAACACGGTGGCCGCGGAGCCGGCCGGGCCGAGCGGGATGGCGCAGTCGACGGGCAGCGGGGTCCCCGGGGCCGAGGGGGAGTCGGGGCGGTAGACGGTGCCGTCGGGGCGCAGCAGGACCCAGTTGCCGGTCGACTGCTCGTGCCCGGTGACGTAGGCGCGGACTGTTCCGGGCAACGAGGCATTTTGCAGGGCGAGTTGACAGGTCGCCGGTGCCGCCTTGGCGCCGGGGCTGAGGGCGCTTCCCCAGACGGGATAGGTCGCGGCGGTGGCCGCGGCGGCGGCTCCGGTCAGGAACGTTCGGCGGGATATCACAGAAGGACTCCTGGGGTGTGGGGGACGCAGGAGGAAGCCGTTGCCTGTGGGGGGTCGGCTCCTGCGGTGCACCACTGTTCCCAGGGGGAGTTGAAGCGTCAAGGGTTATGACTGAGAGCGCTCTCGAAATGTTGTTGCGTTCAAGAGTTGGCGATGGGCGAGAGCTGGCGATGGATCGGTAGTGGGTGATGGGCCGGTGGTGGGTGAGGGACCGGTAGCGGGTGACGGGCCGGTATGGGGTGCCGGATCGGCAGTGGGCGATGGATCGGTAGGGCCCCGCGCGCCCGGGGCCCTACCGATCGGGGCCTCGGCCCGCCGCGTCTCAGCTCTGCTGCGGCGCGCTCTTGATCACCGCGAAGCGTGCCCCGTACGGGTCGGCGAGCTTCGCCATACGGCCCACGCCCTCCAGGTCCGTCGCGGGCATACGGACCTTGCCGCCCAGCTCCTGGGCCTTGCCGACCACGGCGTCCGTGTCGGTGACCTCGAAGTACGGCAGCCAGTACGCGCCGGACTCGGCCTCGGTCGGGTCGTCGGCCAGCGGGACGACTCCGCCGAACATGTCCTGCTGCTCGGCCCCTGCGGGGTTGATGCAGGTGTAGGTGCCGCCGGGGAACGGCACGGCCGAGGTCTCCCAGCCGAACACGGAGTTGTAGAACGCCGCGGCCGCCGCGATGTCCGGGGTGTAGAGCTCGACCCAGCACAGTGAGCCCGGGTCCCCGGCCACGTCCAGGCCCTTGGTGCGGCCCGGCTGCCAGATGCCGAAGGGCACGCCCGCCTCGTCGCCGAGGATCGCCATGTGGCCCTCGCCCATCACGTCCATGGGCTGCATGAGCACGGTGCCCCTGGCCTGCTCGACCGCCTTGGCCGTGGCCTCCGCGTCAGCGCTCTGGAAGTACACGGTCCAGGAGGGCGGGCCCTGCTCCGCAGTGGTCTGCATGCCGCCTGCGACGGTCTTTCCGTCGAGCTGGAAGAAGCCGTAGCCGCCGGCGTCGGGCCCCGCCGACTGGAACTGCCAGCCGAAGAGGCCTCCGTAGAAGGAGATGGCGCCGTCGATGTCGGATGTGCCGACATCCAGCCAGTTCGGGGCGCCGGTGACAAAGCGGGTGGTGAGCATCATTGCCCTCCTTTGAGGGGTCCCGTTGTCTGCACTGCCGAGTCTTGCACCGCCCACTGACAATCGCTGCCGGAGCGCTGCCGTCGGCCTGAGCGACCGTCGCGGTTACCCGGGGTGACCAGGAGAGTCCTCCTTGTCGTCAACTTTCCCGCGCGCCGCCGTGCGCTTCCGTGTGTGCCGGGGTCATCATCAGTGGCCGCCCGAGGTCTCGGAACGTGGCGTTGATCGCGCGTTGATCGAACGTTTTTCGCCGCAGGGCACGATCTCGCCCATGCACATCGAAACGATCACTCCGGCCGACATCAGCTGGCAGGAGCAGGCGCTGTGCGCGCAGACAGGGGCTGACTTCTTCTTTCCCGAGCCGGGCAGCTCGGTGCGGGAGGCGAAGCGCATCTGCGGCATGTGCGAGATGCGCTCCGCCTGCCTCGAGTACGCCCTGAACAACGACGAGCGCTTCGGGGTCTGGGGCGGTCTCTCCGAGAAGGAGAGACTGAGCCTCACGCGTACGACACGGTGAACTGCCACGTCCCGGCCGGTACCTGCACGTCGTTCCCCGTCACCGCCAGCTGCCGCCCATCGGCGGACGCCGACCGCACCGCGCCGAACCGGCACGGATAGACGAACCGCACCCGCTCGGGCGCCTGTGTGATGTCCACCGTCACCATGCGCCCGACCGGATCGTGCGTGAGCCGGTACCCGAACGGTTCCCCGAAGAGCGTGGGCGCCGCGTCCACCGCGACCCTTTCGCCTTCCGGCACCCAATGCGGACGCACGCCCGGCGCGATGTACACATGCGGATCGCGGTCCTCGTCGGCCTCGAAGAAGAGGATGTCGCGGATCAGCAGCAGATACTCGGCGGCCGCCCAGCCGTGCGGCATGTCACCCATGTACCAGTGCCGGTACGGGACTTCGGCGAAGTCCGAGGCGATGGGGAACGCGTGCTGTTCGTTCCACGCGCCCAGCGCGGCGGGCCGCCCCGCCGTCACCGGGAAGCCCGCGCCGACCACCCAGCCGAGCAGCGCGTCCATCCGCTCCGGATCACCGGCGAGGAGATAGGCGTGCGCCAACTGCATGGTCAGATAAGGCCCGTACGCGTTCCACGCCGCCTCGTGCCGGTAGCCGCCGGTCACGAAGTGCGCGTACATCGTGTCGAGCGTGAAGCGTGCCGCGCGGTCCACGTCCTCGCCGAGCTTGCTGCCCATGTGCAGCCGCAGCGGATGGAAGTACGCCGCCGCGCCGATCAGCGTCGAGTCGAGCCGCCCGACGTCGTCGGGGCCGGTCGGGATGTACGTCTCCCACGCGCCGCGCGAGCGCTGCTCGCCCAGCACCCAGCGGACGGCGTCGACGGTGGCCTGCTTCAAGTCGTCGAAGGCGCCCCAGAGCTCGGGGATCTCGGGTGCCCCGATCCGCTCGGCGAGGCGGGCCGCCTCGTACAGCCCGGCCAGCGCCCAGAAGTCGTCCCAGAAATGGCGCTTGTCGCGTTCGCCGAGGTGTTCGGCGCTCCAGCCCTGGTGCAGCAGACCGTATCCGTCACGGTTGTCGCGGATCCAGCGCGCGGCGTCGCGTACGTAGGGCACGTACAGCTTCGCCCCGAAGGACGTGGCGGCCCCGCTCGTACGGTCGAAGCGGCCGATCGCCCACAGCGCCTGGCCGTTGCTGTCCCACTCGCGGTCGTCCTTCTCGTGCGGCCCGCCGTAGAAGCCGTACTCGGCGCACGGCCCGATCCGTCCGCCGCCCCGGTTGAACTTCATTGGGTAGTGCGTGCCCAACTGCCGCTCCGCCAGGGCCGAGTCACCGACCAGCGAGCACGCGGTCGCCTCCACCGACGAGTCGCGGATCCAGAACGAGTCGTACACGGTGGGGCCCGGGTGGATCTCCCCCTGGTCGGAGAGGATCAGCAGCTGCGAGCGGGCCTGCCGGAAGAGGTCGGTCAGATGCCCCACCGGGCGCGGGAGTTGGGGTTGCAGCCCCTGCCTCATCAGCTTCGCCGTCCAGAAGTCCCGGTTGGCCGCCTCCAGTTCGCCCGCCGGAGTCGCCCGCAGCTCCGCCAGGTCGGCCGGTCCGCTGTACAGGTCCACCGGCAGGCGTACATCGATCTCGAAGACCTCGTCCTCCGCCACCCGGAACGGCCAGGCGAACACCGCGCTGCACAGGCCCGCCACTTGGTCCTGCGCCTCCGCCGCGCCGTTCAGCTTCCCGCCCATGACCAGGTCGTGGAACGGACTGTGCGAGACATACGCGTCCGGGTCGAACGAGAAGTCCGGATTGCCGTACACCCCGTACTGGTCGGGCGCGGTGTCGAAGACCGGCCCCCAGCCCGAGTTGGTCTCCACGCGCTGCTCGTCCGGCAGATGGCGCAGATAGGTGAGCCTTCGGTCGGTGATCTCGCGGCCGTTGCGGTCGTGCCGCTGGAAGCCGCTCGGCCCGGCCGGCATCAGCGCCGCACACAGCAGCCCCTCGCGCGGCTGCCCGGTCGGACTGCCCACCGTCACCCGGGTGACGACCAGGTCGCGTTCACGCGGGCCGACCGTCGTGGCGAAGGTGCGCTGCACGAATTCCACGTCTTCCGGCGTACGGAAGGTCGTCAGCACGACCGGCAGATGCGGTGCCTCCATACGCTGTTCGACGCTTCCCGCGTCGGGCAGCTGAGGCAGCCGCAGCGCACCCGTCGCCGGGTCGTGGAGGAAGAACGAGAGACAGTCCTCCGTGCTGGGGCGCATGCCGCACGGCGGGCCCGTCCTTCGTGCCCGTAATTCGGTACGGCGGTTCGGTGGGCGTGTGATTAAGATCCGGTGGCGCACCCGGGCGTTGAGCCCCGTTCGGGGGCCGGGAAACAGGGTCCTGTAGAGCAGAGGCAGACTCGCCGCCTTGCCAAGGCGGATACGCCGGTTCGAATCCGGCCGGGGCCACAGCGGTGCACACGCGGGGCGGGGACATGGGTGAGGGTGGCGGGATCACGGAGGGCGAACTGGCGGCCTTCCACCGTACGGTCGGAAAGCTGCGGGCGCTGCCCGTGGACGACCCGGTGCGGCTGCGGGCCGAGCAGGTCGCCGCGTCCTTCGCGCGTGACGGGCGGCTGCGCAGGCGCAAGGCGCGCGGCTCCGAAGTATCCGCCGCCGACGCGGCCGCGATGGCCGCGACCGCGACCGGCGCGCTCGACCGGCGGGAGGACGCGCCGCTGGCCCACCCCGGAGCGAGGGGCGTCTTCGCGAAGCCCCGCAGCTGCTATGTCTGCAAGACGCCCTATCGACAGGTCGACTCCTTCTATCACCGGCTGTGCCCGGACTGCGCCGCCGACAACACCGCCCGGCGCGCGCTCAGTACCGACCTGAGCGGCCGCCGCGCGCTGCTCACCGGTGGCAGGGTCAAGATCGGCTTCCAGCTGGCGCTGATGATGTTGCGCGACGGCGCCGAACTCCTGGTCACCAGCCGGTTTCCGCACGACACCGTGCGCCGCTTCCGCGCCGAACCGGGGAGCGGGAAGTGGCTCGACCGGCTGACCGTCCTGGTCGTGGATCTGCGCGACCCGCGCCAAGTCCTGGGACTGTGCCGACAGCTGACGCAGGAGGGCGAGCCGCTCGACATCCTGGTGAACAATGCCGCGCAGACGGTGCGGCGCCCTGTGGAGTCCTACGCGTTGCTGGCCGCGGGGGAGTACGGCGAGCTTCCCGAAGGTGCCCGGCAGGCACCGGGGTTCACGCCGATGCGGGCACTGGAGGGCGGCCCCCCGGCGCTGCCCGCGCTGCTGCGCGAGGCCGACGAGGCCGGGCTGCTCCCCGACCCTTCTCCGGACAACTCCTGGTCGGCCCGCCTCGGCGCACTCGACCCCGCCGAGGTCCTGGAGACGCAGTTGGTCAACGCGCTCGCCCCGGCGCTGCTCTGCGACCGGCTGCTGCCGCTGCTGCTCGCCTCGCCCCATCCCCGCCGCTATGTCGTCAACGTGACGGCCGTCGAGGGCCGTTTCGCCGTCCGCAACAAGACGGCGGGCCATCCGCACACCAACATGGCCAAGGCCGCCCTCAACATGCTCACCCGCACCAGCGCCGCCGAACTGGCCGAGCAGGGCGTGCACATGTGCGCCGTCGACACCGGCTGGATCACCGACGAGAACCCCGCTCCGAAGAAGGAGCGCATGGCGGGTGCCGGATTCCGTACGCCGCTGGACATCGTCGACGGGGCGGCCCGGGTGTACGACCCGATCGTGCGGGGTGAGGCCGGCGCGCCCGTCTCCGGGGTGTTCCTCAAGGACTACCAGGAGGCGGAGTGGTGAGCGAGTCCGGCTTCGCGGCGGGCACGGCGCCGCCCGAGGACGGCTGACCGCCCGGCAGGCCGTACTCAGCGCCGCATCCCCACGAATATCTCCGTCCAGAACCGCTGCTGGTCCTCCGATGCCCCCACCAGATACGTCGCCCGCAGCTTCGGCGGCAGCAGGGGTACCAGGCGGGCCACCACCGCCCGGTGCTTCTTGAGCTGGGACAGCTCGGCGTTGGCGAGGATCTGGTGGACCACGTCGCTGTCGTCGGCGCCCTCGTCGGAGTGCTCCGCGGCGCGCCGCAGCCGGGCCTCCCAGGCGTCCGCCTCGCGGGCGAGCTCGCGCAGGCCGGTCACCGGGCGATCACTCAGCCGGTCGACGAGTGCGGTGAGCGGCACCGGGGCGTACTCGCCGTCGCCGAGGTAGACCGTCGCCATCTCCAGCGGAAGCCCGCGCCGGTGCAGCTTGATGAGCCGCTCCAGGGTCCGCTTGGTGATCCAGGCGCGGCCGTCGTCGTCGATGTCGTGCTTCCACCACTCGAGGACGGTCTCGGCGTCCGCCCCGTACTGCGCGAGCAGCCACTCATTGGCCGGGATGTCCTCGGGCTCCACCGTCAGCGAGGCCGTGAAGCGGGTCGCCTGCGCGATGTTGTTCCGCGAGACCAGGAGCTTGCGGCCCAGGTGGTACGGCGGATTCTGTACGGCTATCTGCGCCCGCAGGTTCTCGATGCGCCGACCCGCCAGTGACCACTCCTGGGTGATCTCCATCAGCTTGGCGAACGCGGCCTTGTCCTTGGGCCGGTTGTACTCGTCCCAGACGATCACCTTCGGCTCGGGACCGGTGAAGTTCGCCGCGAGCAGGTTGTCCAGTGTGCCGTCGGCGGACGGGATCGGCGCGCACAGGTCCTCGACATTGGTCACCGGCAGCGAGAAGTACAGCGGCTCCCGGCCGAGACCCTCGCGCACCGTCTCCCGTACGAGCTCCGTCTTGCCGCAGCCGGGCGGGCCCTGGAGCAGCACCGTCCAGCGATTGCGCAGGGCGGCCCGTACGACCTGGCGCACCGGATCGGGAAGCGTCGACGGATTGGACACGCCCACGTACTCGGCGATCCGGTTCAGGATCTCGGCCGTGCGGTCCTGTCCGGGCTTGCCGTCCGGGCGGGGCTCGACGAGCCGCAGCCGCTCGCCGCCCACCAGCGGCAGGCCCCAGCGCAGCGGGAACCCCTCCCGGGCGTTGGCCAGGACGTGGTCCAGCGTGCGCGGCGACAGCAGCTCGCGCAGGGTGGGGGAGAGGGACGCCCACAGGGAGAAGACCGGACTCAGGTCCCATGCACGGTACTTGGCCGCCAGGTGCCGACGCCACGAGGTGTCGTTCGCCGTGATCCGCATCGTGACCATGCGGTCCAGGAGGGCGAGGTCGCTGCGCCGCGCCGAGGTCTCGGAGAGCGACTCGTTGTCGGTGAGGAAGACGCCGATGCAGCCCAGGGGGCGCAGATCGTGTTCGCCCAGCGTCCAGTTGCAGGCGATCTGCATCAGCTGCGACTGGATCGTCTCGCCCGCCTGGAGCGAGTCGTCGATGAGCAGCACGAACGGCGTTCCCGGCTTGAGCTGGCTCATCACGAGCTGGCGCAGCACGAGTTCGCCGGTGTGCGGGTCCCGTACCGGCGCGTTGACGAGCAGGTCGTCCGGGGTGAGATTCGCGGCGGGCACATAGACCAGCGCGGCGTCGGGGTGGGCGCGCGCCATGTGCGAGAAGAACGTCGCCGTCTTGCCGATGCCGTGCTCGCCGAAGATCTGGCCCGTCTGCCCCATGTCGATCATCGCGTCGATGAACGACTCGAGGCGGGAGGGCTCGGGGAGGGGCCGGTCGGTGCGGCTGGGGTCGGTCGCGGTGGTCATCTGTCCTGGTCCTGGGGTGGCGTGGGCGGTTGTCCGGCGCGATCGTGCGGTGACGTGAGACGCATCAGTGGTGGTCCCGCGGTGACGTGAGGGGCGTCGGTGGTGGTCCCGCGGTGCTGCGGGCGGTCATCTATCGCGATCCCGTGGTCACGCGATGGCAGTCCATCGCCGGTATGTGCGTTTCGGGCCACTCGTGGCCGCCCTCCGTGATCAGCCAGATCCACTTGTCGGGCTCGGCGGGCGTGATGGGTGGGGCGTATCCGTCGGTGAGCATCACCACCGCGTCCGGAGTCACCTCGCAGCGGCGGCCGTTCACCTCGGTGCGCCCCTCCACATAGTCCGCGACCGCCTGGAAGCTCGTGCCGCCTCCGCCGTAGACCCGGCCGCCCTGTTCGAAGGGCATCACCTCGGCGTCGAAGGACAGCCAGTGCGCCTCGACCCCGTCGATCCGACCGACGAGTTCGGTGAGCCAGTCGATCACCCGGCTGGGCATGGAGCCCGAGGTGTCGTAGGCGATGACGAGCGCCTTGTCCCGCACCGGGCCGCGCCGCGCGAGCATCGGGTCCTGGCCGAGCGCGGCGAGCAGCGCACCCCGCTTCTTCGGGTACACCAGGCGCTCACCGTCGCGCAGCTTCGAACCGAGCACATCCACCAGCCAGCGCTGCCACCAGCCGACCGTCCGGGTCCGCGCGGTCTCGCCGCGCAGCACGCCGGCGCCCAGCCGCCCCCAGACCTTCGCGGCCCGCGCCGAGGCGTCTTCGGTACGGCCCATCAGGTCCAGCAGTTCCTGCTCGGCCCCGGCATGCCCGCGACGGGCCGCGAGCAGCGCGTTGAGCAGCGCGGAGGAGGCCACCTCGTCGACGGTCTCCTGGTCGGCGGGCACGTCGGACGTCAGATGCACGCACAACGGCCGTGCGGGGACCGGCGGTCGGCGCATTCTCTTCAGCTCGCCGTACACCGTCATGTCGGTGTCGGTGAACTCGTCGTACGCGACCGGCTCCAGCCCCTGCGCGAGCAGGTCCTGCCGGTACATCTCGTGCACCTTGCGCGGATCGACGCCGGTGGGACGGCCGTCCAGCAGGGGCAGTTCCTTCCTGCCGAGGCGCACCAGCGCGACATGGTTGATGGACACCTCGGTGGCCACCTCGAAGACCGGGTCGGCGCGCAGCTCGGGGTCGGCGAACAGATGCCGCTGCACCAGGTGCCGGGCCTCGTGGAACAGGACGAACTTCACGCCGTCCAGGCCGAGTCGTACGAAAAAGTCCGGGTTGTAGAGCAGCAGGCAGGAGCCGTCACCGGAGGCCACCACGGCGGCCGTGTCCACCGCTGTCGTCGCCATCTGGTGGTGGCACTTCGCGTACAGCCAGGAGGCCACCGCCGACTCCGTCAGTCCGAAGTCCAGCAGCGCTGCCTCCTTGAGCCGCCGCGCCCGCTCGATCACCTCGGGGTCGGCCGGGCGGAACCGCTCCAGCGCCCTGCGGTCCGCCGACGCGACCACGGGCCGCCGCCCCCGCTCTCCGTACCCCATGTCCCGCCCCCCGTGTCGCGTCTCCCCCATTGCCTCTTTGGTACCAGGCCCCACTGACATCGGCCCAAGGCATTACGCTCGGCCACAGGGCGGGGCCGTAGCGCAGAGGCAGGCGCACCGGTCTCCAAAACCAGAACACGCTGGTTCGAATCCAGCCGCCCCGCCCGCCTTTCCCCTGCGCCTTTTCCCTGCCGCTTTGGGGGAGAAGTCTCTCAGGCGATCGCTCCCGCGGTGATCACCAGCTCCGGAACCGTACCGTGGTACGTCCCGAGCAGCTGGGCGAGCACTGCCCAGGCCTCCTCGCGGCCGCCCAAGTGCTCCCGTACAAGCGGCCGGAGCGCGTCCTCGGCCTCCCGGACACGGGCCGGGAACATGGTCCGGCCCAGGGACAGCACCTGGAGCACCCGGCTCGCGGGGCTCCATCCCGTCGCGTACGGTGCGGGCCCGTCGATGACGCCCGCCTGCCGCACCCGGTGCGTGAACTTCGTGTGCGAGCCGAACTGGGCGCGCAGCGCGGGCGGGCAGTCGGGGCGCACGGCCAGTGCCCACCGCATATAGCCAGGCAGCGGACGTTCCTCGTCCGCTCGGGCGACGGACTGCCAGCCGGGGCGTCCCAGGACCATGGACGAGGCCTTCTTGGCCAGCTCCATGGACGTGGCGGCCCGCAGCGCGCCGATGAGTCCGTACCGGGAGAAGTGCTCGGGCACCGGCGGCTCCTGGTCTGGGCCCAGCGGCGTCGCCACCCGTACGGCACCGGTGCGGCCGGGGCCGTAGGGGACACCGCGCACGATGGCGCGGCGCATCGCGTCGTCCGTCGACTTGTGCCGCCACACGACGGCGTTCAGTTCCGGATCGTCCTCCTGCAGAACCCACAGCAGCACGGAGGACGGCACGGCGGTCTGCGTCCACCAGGAGAACAGCTTGCGCCGCGTGTCCAACGACTCCTCGGCCGGGAGCGGTTGCAGCCCGATCCGTCGACGCGCCCGCTCGGCGTCGTCGGTCTCGATCAGGCCCAGCAGGAAGCCGACCGCCCCTGCTGACATGCTGTTGTCATGCATGGCGGCATGATGCCGCAGGGAACCGGCGGCCCGCACCGGCAAATCGCCGCGTCGGCCCGCACCGAGAAATCGGTACGCGGAACGGCTGTCAGCAGGCACAATCCCCGCATGGCCCGCACCCCCCAGCAGTACGCCGAGAGTCTGCTGAACGCGCTCGATCCGCTTCCGTTCCCGCAGCGTATGCGCGAACTCGCCCTGCGAGTGGGAGAGATGACGCCCCTGCGGCCGGTGCTGGAAGTGCTTGAAGCCCGTGGTCCCTACGAACGGGGGATCGCCGTCGTCGCGGCTGCCGTCGGGCGCGACGCCGAGTGGATCGCGGACCGCATCGCCGACCCGGACAGCTTCGTACGAGGGCACGCGCTGCGCGTCGCCGACAGCCTCCAAGTACCCGATTCCGTCTATGAGTCGGCGCTCGACGACGCGCCGGAGGCGATCCGCAGAGAGTTGCTGCGCGCGATCGTCGCGGGACGGCGCACCGCGCTCGCCGACCGGCTGGTGGACGGGCTGCGGCGCGACTGGGGCGACGCGGAGGCGGCGCGTCTGCTGCCCGGCTGCGCGCCGGAGACGGTCGCCGGGCTGCTTCCCGGGCTTTTCCACGCCGTCACCGGCTGGAAGACGCTCGCCAAGCGGCATCCCGGCATCCTTCTCGACGTGGCGGAAGGGGAGTTGGCCGCGCTGCCCGAGGCCCTGCGCGGCACCTGGTGGGGCCGGTACGCGCCGGGCGTGACCGCCACCGTCGGAGCGGAACCGCTGCGCGTGCTCGACCTGCTCGAACGCTTCGGGCCCACGAGCCTTCCGCACCAACTCCACGACCGATTCGGCGAGTTCGCCGCGGCCGACGCCGGTCGGTTCCTGAGGCTGCTGCTCACCCAGGCCGGATTCGCCGCGCGTCGCAGCCGGGCCCTCAGCCCTGGCGTGCTGCGCAGGCTGGCCCGCTCCGGGGCGCCCGAACTCACCGAGTACGGACGGACCTTGTCCGAGTGGGGTGATCTCGCGCCGCTGGTGAAGGCGCTGCCGCCCGCGCGGCGGCACTCCTTCTACCGGGCTGTTCAGGAAGGCCGGGGAGCGGGCCATGTGACCATCGATGCGGTCATCCTCGACGTACTGCCCCGCAGTTGTGTCGCCGAGGAGGCCCGACGGATGGCCGCCGCGGCGCGCGAACGCGGCGCCTTGTGGAACTCCCTGCTGCTCGCCGAATCCTTCCTGCCCGTCGCCGAGGTGCGCGCACGGATCGTCGAGGCCACCCGGCGCCCGGCCGCCGAAGACCGCGCCGAGGCCTGGCCGTTGCTCATCCGCAACGCCGCCCGATCCGGCGATCCCGCGGCCGTCACCTCCGTACTGGAGGAGATGGAACGGCTGCGCAATGAACAGGACCCGGTGCGCTCGGCCGCGCTCGGCGCCCTGTCCGGGGTCCGGCCCGCGCTGTTCACCGAGGACGCCGAGCCGCACCTCGACCGGATCGCGGTGGACGCCGTCGAGGCCCGCGACTCCTCGCCCGCCACCCGGCAGAACCTCAGCCGACTCGCCCTCTCCGTCCTGCGTGAGCACGCGGCGGGCGGGCGACGGGAGTTGGTGAACTGGGCACTGCGCACCCTGGTCCGGATATCCGGCAACACCGGCGGCGCCGACCTCGGCCGGCTCGACGCGAGGCTGCGCCGCGGCCAGGAGCACCAGGTGTACGAGGCCCTGCGCCCCTGGATCGAGGCGGGCGCCGAGAAGGCCGACTACAGCCTCGCCTTCGCGCTCGCCCGCGCCGTGGGGCGCCGTGCTTCGGGCATGCCCGAGCTGCAGGAACTGCTGTGGCAGGCCATCCGGTACGGCAGTGACGTGACCGTGCGCGCCGCGGTGGAGCTGTGGCTGGAGCCGCCCGCGACACGGGACGAGCGGGTGGCGCGGATCCTCGCGCTCGAACCGTCCGCGGGTGCGCTGTGGCCCGTCCGCCAGGTCGTCACCCGGCGCCGCACCGATCTGCTCGACCCGCTGCTGTCCGAGGCCCCGCCGTACGGCCGTTTTCTGACCAAGGGCACGCCCTGGGCCGTACCCGTGGACCGTGACGTACGACGCTGGGTACCGCGCCAACAGCTCGCCGTGACACGGCAGTTGGCGAGGCAGGCCGAGGACGCCGGGTTGCCGCTGTACCGGCGGGCCGCGGCCGTGGCCCGCGGCGCGCTCGTCCCGGGCACAGGTGCCGGTCTGGTGCTCCGCTGGGCGGGATCCCCGGACGTGGTGCTCGCCGAGGCGGCCCTCGCCGCGCTCGCCCGCACCGACCGGCCCGCCGACGCGCTGCCCGAGCTGCTGGCGCACGCGGGCGGCGACCGGGCACGGGTCGCCGTGTACGCGGCCACGCAGGCGTCCCGCTACGCGGCGCCGTCACGCCTTGCCGAGCAGCTGCGCGCGGTGCTGCTCGCGCCGCGTGCCAAGGTGACCAGCCGCAAGGAGGCCGCCCGGCTCGGCGCCGTGCGGCTCCCGGTCCCGCGAGCGGCGGCGCTGCTGACGGAGGCGTACGCGGCGCCGGGCGCCCACGTCGACGTGCGCGCCGCCTGCGTGGCCTTCGCGGGCGGCCTGCTCGCCGAGGAAGCGGTCTGGGGCCTGCTGCGCGACGCCGCCGGCGCCGAGCCGGTACTCCGCACCGCGGTCCTGCGCGCATCCCCGCTGGACCTGCCCGAGCCCCACCGCGAGCGATACGCCCGCCTGGTCCGCGACGTGTGCTCCACCGACGACCCGGAGACCGCCACCCTCGCCTTCGACGCGCTGGCCCGCTGGGCGCCCTGGTCCCCGGACGCCCCGACGGTCCTCGCCGACGCCACCACCGACCTGTCGGAACGCACGAGCTGGCGAGCGGCGGCCAACGGCCTGGTGACCGCGGCGGCGGGATCGCCACGAGGCGCCGCTGGGCTTCAACGGGCGCTGCGGACGCTGGCGGAAGCGGAGGCGGGGGCCCGGTGCGGGGATCCTGCCGCCGAGTTCGGCGGTGAGGCACGGCACGAGGCCGGTGCAAGGGGCGTGGACACCGGGTCCGGGCCCGTCGAGGCGGGTGCCTTCCCGGAGCGGACCGAGACCGTCGCCGCAGCGGAAACGGTCGGCCGCGCCGACGCCGACCGCGACGCCGACGCCGACGCCGACGCCGACGCCGAGGAGCGTCGCGACCGTCCGGCCCGGCAGCGTGTCGGATACCTCGTCGCCCGCCTCGCCCAGCAGGCCAGGACGGCGCCGGGACCCATCCGCCCCGCGGCCCTCGCCGCCGGCGAGTTGCTCGCCGGGTACGACGCCTTCGTACCGCAGGCCGCCGAGATCACGGCGTTCCACCTGGACCTGGACGCGGAGCCGGGGCGGCTGGATCGCCTGGCGACTCTCACCGAAGGCCGCCCGGCGCTCGCCGCCCGGACGGCCGCGGAGCTCGGGGCCCGGCTGGAACGGCAGGCGCACGAGGGCGATCCGCAGGTCCTGCTCGAAGCGGTCCGGCGGCTGACCGCGCACGGCGGGCACGGCGAGGGGCTGCTCGCCGTGGCCGTCACCGAGGCGATCGGTGCCCGTACGGGCTGGGCCGCGCCCTGGCGGGAGCGGCTGAGAGCACTGCGCCGCCACCCGGTGGCCGACGTGCGGGACGCGGCGTTGGACCAGGTGACGGCGTACGAGTGAGACGAGCGCCTGTCTCTGTCTGCGGGGCGCCTGTCTGAGAGGCGCGTGTCGGAGGGGCGCCCGTCTGAGGGCGCCCTTCTGAGGAACTACGCGCTTGCGCGCGCCGCCATCCGCGCCTTGCGCGCGGCGAGCTTCTCGTCGAACTTCGAGGCCTCCGCGTCCAGGCCGCCCATGAAGAAGCCCAGCTCCTCCTGGGCCTGGAGGCCCTCGGGGCCGAGGCCGTCCATCTCCAGGACCTTGAGGTGGCGCAGCACCGGCTGGAGCACGTCGTCGTGGTGGATGCGCATGTTGTAGACCTCGCCGATGGCCATCTGCGCGGCGGCGCGCTCGAAGCCGGGCATGCCGTGACCGGGCATCCGGAAGTTGACGACGACATCGCGCACGGCCTGCATGGTCAGGTCGGGGGCGAGCTCGAACGCGGCCTTCAGGAGGTTGCGGTAGAAGACCATGTGCAGGTTCTCGTCCGTCGCGATGCGCGCCAGCATGCGGTCGCAGACCGGGTCGCCCGACTGGTGACCGGTGTTGCGGTGCGAGATGCGGGTGGCGAGCTCCTGGAAGGCGACGTACGCGACCGAGTGCAGCATCGAGTGGCGGTTGTCCGACTCGAAGCCCTCGCTCATGTGCTGCATACGGAACGCCTCGAGCTGGTCGGGGTCCACGGCGCGCGAGGCGAGCAGGTAGTCGCGCATCACGATGCCGTGTCGGCCCTCTTCCGCCGTCCAGCGGTGCACCCAGGTGCCCCAGGCGCCGTCACGGCCGAAGAGCGAGGCGATCTCGTGGTGGTAGCTGGGCAGGTTGTCCTCGGTGAGAAGATTGACGACCAGAGCGATCCGGCCGATCTCGGTAACCTTGGACTGCTCCTTGCCCCAGGCCTCGCCGTCCTCGAAGAGGCCGGGGAAGTTACGGGCGTCGCTCCACGGCACGTACTCGTGCGGCATCCAGTCCTTGGCCACCTTCAAGTGACGGTTGAGTTCCGTCTCGACCACTTCTTCCAGCGCGTACAGCAGCCGAGCGTCGGTCCAGGCGGCGGACGGGCTGCCGAGGTGCGGAGAAGTGATCGTCACAGGTGCTCCAGGGGGGACGTGAATGCCGAGCGGGGGAGAAACCTACGGCATCGTAGGCTACGTATCCGTAGGTTACGAAACCGTAGGTTAAGTGTGCTGTAAAGACCCCCTGATCAGCGGGGGTCTCCCAGGGGATCCGCGCACCCGTGCCGCGCTCGGCCGGGGTCGCCCCGGACCCCCAGGTCCCAGCGCCGAACGAGCGTCTCGGCCACTCGTTCAGACGTACAGCTCCCGAAGCCGGACTGAGAGGCATGTCACACAGCCTTCGAGTTTCTCGAATTCGCTGATGTCGACGATGACCGGCTCGTGGCCGAGGTCCGCGAGCAGCTCCGCCGTCTTCGGGGCGCTCGCCGCCATCAGCAGTTTTCCACCGCCCAGGAGCACCACGTGCGCGCCGGACTCCTCCGGCACCGGCAGGAAACGCGGGAACAACGACGGCGTGTCCACCTGGGGAATGTGTCCGAGCACAGTCCCGTCCGGCAGCGCGGTGACCGCCGACTTCAGGTGCAGCACCTTGCTCACGGGTACGGCGACGACGCGCGCCCCGAGCGGTTCGAAGGCCGCCCGCAGCTGCTGGACCCCGGCCGCGTTGGTGCGCCCGCCGCGGCCCACGTACACCGTGTCGCCGACCTTCAGGACGTCGCCGCCGTCCAGGGTGCCGGGATCCCAGATCCAGTTCACCGAGCAGCCCAGGCGTGCCACGGCCTCCTCGACCCCGGCGATCTCGCCGCGCCGGGACTCGGCGCCCGGGCGGGAGATCAACGCGACATTGCGGAAGACGACCACCGTGTCCTCGACGAACACCGAGTCCGGACAGTCGTCGGCCGGGTCCACCTCGACGGTCTCCCAGCCGTGCGTGCGCAGCGC
The DNA here is from genome assembly GCF_055569295.1 of Streptomyces sp. NPDC029292. Taxonomy (NCBI): domain Bacteria; kingdom Bacillati; phylum Actinomycetota; class Actinomycetes; order Kitasatosporales; family Streptomycetaceae; genus Streptomyces; species Streptomyces sp. NPDC029292. Next base: position 535,927 of record NZ_JBVHXR010000001.1, on the reverse strand, counting down.
CTCCGCGTACGCCTCCCACTGCTCGACCGCCAGGTCGACGTCCACCTTCACGCGCTCGACGTGCGTCACCAGCCCCTCGGCTAGACGGGGGCTGGGTCGTCGGATGAGGGCCTTCTGGCTGGGCACGTGCGGGTCTCCGAATCGGCAGGGTGTGTCGGCGGACATCATGCAGCGCGGGTCCACACGCACGAAAGCCCCCGTCGGGGAGCCGGGCGGCGCCCGTGGCTGTGCCGGGTGGCCCGAGGGGCGTTGCCGGGTGGCCTGAGGGTGCGACGCCGGGTGGCCCCGGCGGGGTCTTTGGCGTGGTGTCGGGCGGGTTTGTGTGTCGTGGCCCGGCGGCCTTCGGTCAGACGTTGGGTGGCTTCTGGGCGCGATGGCAGGTGGCCTGGGGTCTCGTGCCGGCGAGAGGGGGTCTCGCGTCGGGCGGGCCCGGGTCTCGCTCCCGGCGGCCTGCGGGCGCGATGCCGGGTGGCCCCGGCCGCAGGTGCTGAGCGGGCTCCCAGGTCCTGCGCGGGGCGGGCCCGGGCCTCACGCGGGGCAGCCTCCGGGCGCGGCGCCAGGCCGTCCTGGCCCCCAGCGCCGGGCGAGCCTCCGTGTCCCGCGCCAGACGCACCCGGTCTGGCGCCGAGAGCGGCTCCGTATCTCGCGTGAGGCGCACCGGGGCCTGGCGCTGAGGGGCTCCGTGTTTTGTGTCAGGCGCACCCGGGCCTGGCGCTGAGCGGCCCCATGCCCTGCGGCAGGCGGCCCCACGCCCTGTGTCAGGCGCGCCCGGGCCCGGCGCCGAGCGGCCCCACGCCCCGCGCCAGGCGGCCCCGGCCCGGCGAGGTGTCGGCCCCGAGGCCCGAGGCCCGACGCCCCCGGCACCTCCGCCCGACAGTGACAGTCCCGAGGTCCTTCGACAGCCCCTCGCCGAGCCCCGCCACCGCCGCCGCTAGGCCGGATACCGGACAGCCTCTGGCGTGACTGCCTTCAGCTCGCCTCCCTCCAGCTGCAGCCAGCGTGTGATGCCGATCGACTCCAGGAACGGCACGTCGTGGCTGGCGACGATCAGGGCGCCCTCGTAGGACTCCAGCGCCGTGGTGAGCTGCCGGACGCTCGCCATGTCGAGGTTGTTCGTCGGCTCGTCGAGCATCAGGAGCTGCGGCGCGGGCTCTGCCAGCATCAGTGCCGCGAGCGCGGCCCGGAAGCGTTCGCCGCCGGAGAGGGTCGCCGCGCGCTGATCGGCGCGCGCCCCCTTGAACAGGAAGCGGGCCAGGCGCGCCCGGATCCGGTTGTTGGTGGCGGCCGGCGCGAACCGGGCCACGTTCTCGGCGACCGTGAGCTCGTCGTCGAGGACATCGAGCCGCTGCGGCAGGAAGCGCAGCGGCACATGGACCCGCGCGTCGCCGGACACGGCGTCCAGCTCTCCGGCGATCGTCCGCAGCAGCGTGGTCTTGCCCGATCCGTTGCGCCCGATCAGCGCGACCCGTTCGGGTCCGCGCAGGTCGAACACGCCGCGCACACGCGCGCCGTACTTCAACTCCAGGCTGTCGAGGGTGAGTACGTCGCGGCCCGGCGGCACGGCCGTGTACGGCAGGTCGACGCGGATCTCGTCGTCGTCCCGTACGGCCTCCACCGCGTCGTCGAGCCGCTCCTTGGCCTCGGCGAGCTTCTCCTCGTGCATGATGCGGTGCTTGCCCGCGGACTCCTGCGCCGCCCGTTTGCGGGCACCCATGACGATCTTCGGCTCGCGCTTCTGCTCGAACATCTTCTGGCCGTACCGCTTGCGGCGGGCCAACTTCACCTGGGCGTCGACCAGTTCGCGCTTCTGCTTCTTCAGGTCGGCCTCGGCGACGCGCACCATGCGCTCCGCCGCCTCCTGTTCACCGGCGAGGGTCTCCTCGTACGCGGAGAAGTTCCCGCCGTACCAGGTGACCTCGCCGGAATGCAGATCCGCGATCTGGTCGACCAGGTCGAGGAGTTCGCGGTCGTGGCTGACCACGACCATGACCCCGGACCAGGCCTCGACGGCCGCGTACAGCCGTCGCCGCGCGTACAGGTCGAGGTTGTTGGTCGGTTCGTCCAGCAGGAGTACGTCGGGTCGGCGCAGCAGGAGCGCGGCGAGCCGCAGCAGCACCGACTCGCCGCCCGACACCTCACCGATGGTGCGGTCCAACTCGATGTGGCCGAGTCCGAGTTCGGCGAGCGTCGCGAGCGCCCGCTCCTCGACGTCCCAGTCGTCGCCGACCACGTCGAAGTGCTCCTCGGCCGCGTCGCCCGCCTCGATGGCGTGCAGCGCGGCGCGGGTGGCGGCGATGCCGAGCGCCTCGTCGACCCGCAGACCGGTGTCGAGCGTGACGTTCTGCGGCAGGTAACCGACCTCGCCCGCGACGCGGACCGTGCCGTCAGCAGGGGTGAGTTCCCCGGCGATCAGTTTCAACAGGGTTGATTTCCCTGATCCGTTGACGCCGACGAGCCCGGTCCTGCCGGGGCCGAAGGCGACCTGGAGGTCGTCGAAGACGACGGTGCCGTCCGGCCAGGCGAAGGAGAGGGAGGTACAGGTGATGGAGGTGGGGAAGGTAGTCATAAAGGCCTCGCGGTTGCTGGGTGCGGTCAGGGGCACGCGTTCGGGACACCGCGAGGTGACGACAATCCAGGGTCCGAGGCGGATCCAGGTCCGGGAGGAGCGGAAAAGCCCCGCACCGGAGGACGGCTCGTACGCCGAGGTCGCACGCTGCGCACACAAAGGCCAGGAAGAACTGGCTGTGTGTGACGCGGTGTCTCAGACCTCAGACGAGCAACGTCCTTCTCCAATCGACGGCAACAGGACCGCTATACACCGTAGGGACGGCCCTGAACGCTGTCAAAGGATTAACGTGGCCCCCGACGACGCGAAGGAGACCCCGTGCCGAACGGCTCGCTCTCGCTGCCCGCCCGGCTCTACCTCCTGGCCTGGGACACCGCCGAGCTGAAGGTCACCGGAGCGCCCCATCTCCACCACTTGGTGCGCGCCGGCGCGCTCACCGAACTCGCGCAGCGCGGCCTCCTGACGGACGTGGAGGGCATCGCCACCCCCGTCGACATCGACGCCCGCACGGGGGATGTCGTCCTGGACGGGCTCCTGGAACTCGTCGAGGAGTCCCGGCCGCGGAAGTGGAAGGCATGGGTGACATTGCGGGCGCGCGTCACCCTGGACGCCGTACGCGCGCAGCTCGCGGCGGAGGGATATCTGCGGGCGGAGAAGAAGCGGGTCCTCGGGCTCTTCCCGTCCGTGGAGTACGAGCTGGAGGGGGTGCCCGTCGTCGACGGACTGCGCGCCGAGGCCCGACGGGTGCTGGAGGGGCCGCTGCCCGTCGCGGAGGTCTCCGACCGCGACGCGGCCCTCGTCGCCCTCGCCGCCGCGGCCGAGCTGCGCACCCTCGCAGGGGCCAAGGACCGCAAGCTCCACAAGGACCGCATCGAAGAGCTGACCGAGCGCGGCGGCGCGGCGGCTCCGGCCCTGAAGAAGGTCATCCATGAGGTGCGCACGGCGGTGATCGCGACGGTGACCACAGCATCGGCGGGGGCGGCGACGGGGAGCTGAGGAGGCGACCACACCTCGACGCTTCACCGCGGGAGTACCTGGGCCCTCCCCGACGGTCCCTCGCCTCACGTCTCGCCGCGGGCGTGCGCGGCCCCCCACCAACCGCGAGCATGCTCGTACCCCCTTCTCCTCGAACCGTCGCCCGCCCCTCCCATGTACCTCACGTGAACGTCGATTTTTCGCCAGACTCAACTCCCGCCCACTGCTTGGCTCGTCCCCATGACGAACCCGAGCCACCTCCAGGAAACCGCCCTCGCCTTCCGTGCCCTGCACGTGCCAGGCCGTCCGCTTGTCCTGCCGAACGCCTGGGACACGGCGAGCGCGCGGATCGTCGAGGAGGCGGGGGCGGCCGCCGTGGCGACCACCAGTGCGGGGCTCGCCTGGGATCTGGGTACGGCGGACGGGGACCGGCTCGACAGGGAGCGGGCGCTCGGTGCCGTGGGGCGGATCGCCGCCGCGGTGCGGGTCCCGGTCAGCGCGGACCTCGAGGGCGGTTACGCCGAGGACGCGCGGGGCGTCGCGGACACGATCCGGGCGGTGATCGCGGCGGGCGCGGTCGGCGTGAACATCGAGGACGTGCGGTACGACGGCGCCGCGCCGTTGCGTCCGGTCGCCGAGCAGGCCGAGCGCATCGCGGCGGCCCGCGCGGCAGCGGACGCGGCCGGGGTGCCGCTGTACGTCAACGCCCGCGTCGACACCTACCTGCGGCGCGCGGGCGGGATCGAGGAGACCCTGGAGCGGGCGGCCGCCTTCCTCGCCGCCGGGGCCGACGGTGTCTTCGTCCCCGGAGCCGTCGATCCGGTGACCGTCAAGACTCTCGTCGCGGGCGTCGATGGCCCGCTGAACGTGCTGGTGGGCCCTGGCGCGCCGGCCGTCGCCGAGCTGGCCGCGCTCGGAGTGGCCCGGATCAGCGCGGGTTCGAGCATCGCGCAGGCCGCGCACGCCGTGGTCCGTCGCGCCGCGCGGGAGCTGCTGGGCGCGGGGACCTACGACTCACTGACCGACGGGCTCGACTACACCGAGCTCAACACCCTGATGGACAACAGCCGCTGAGAGCGGGGGCACCGTTCAGCAGGTGCCCCGCATGAGCTCGGCCAGATCGTGGTCCAGGTCCACCTGGAGGTGCTCAAGGCCGACGGGCACCAGCTCCGTGGTGCGCTGCAAGAAGCGCCGCACCTCGCCCGAGCGCACATGCACCACGGCGGTGCCCTCAGGGGCGTGGAACTCCAGAACGGTGCGGTCGAAGCCGTACGGCCGCACCCGTACGTCGCCCCAGCCCACCGACTCCTCCAACCCGGACGCGAGCAGGTCGCGCGCGAACGTCCAGCAGACCTCCACGCCCTCCAGGGTGGCCGGGGCGGGGAAGGTCATACGGACGGCGAAGGGATCGCTTCGGTCGTAGTGGAGCGTTGCGGGAATGCTCGGCATCCGCGGCGCGGCGGCGACGAGGCGGGCCTCTACGGGCTGCTCGATGACGGTGGACAACGCCTTGCTCCCTTGTGACGGCTGAACGAACTCCGGGCGGATGAGGCCGGTCAATTGAAGAGACGAGAAAATGAGCCAATCCGTGCACCTGAGATCCGAGTGACCTCTGTCACCGAGACCATTCACTGTGGTGATCGATTTCACGTCCCGTCGTGCCGGGGATACCGGAGAGGACACCAACCACCGTCTCCGGGTTCCCGGAGAACGCCATCTGGACGGCACCGGGGGAGTGGGCTAGCTTCGCCCGCCATGAGGGGCTTGGGGAAGTCGAGACGTACGAGTCGGATGGTCACCGTGGGACTGTGCGCGGCCGCGCTCGCCGCCGCGCTGACGGCACCCGCGCAGGCACAGGAGGCGGGCGGGTCGCCCCACTGGGAGCTGAAGGACAGCGGCACGGACGGACGGTTCCGCGGGCTGTCGGCCGTCAGCCGGGACACCGCCTGGGTGGCCGGTTCCAAGGGCACCGTGCTGCGCACCACCGACGGCGGCGCGCACTGGCGGAACGTCTCGCCGCCCGGCGGTGCGGAGTTGGAGTTCCGCGACATCGAGGCCTTCGACGCGCGGCGCGCCGTGGTCCTGGCCATCGGCGAGGGCGAGGCCTCCCGCGTCTTCAGGACCGAGGACGGCGGCGCGACCTGGACCGAGTCCTTCCGCAACTCCGACGCGAAGGCCTTCTACGACTGCCTCACCTTCTTCGACCGGCGCCACGGCCTGGCGATGAGCGACCCGGTGGACGGCAAGTTCCGCATCCTGTCGACCAGTGACGGCGGGCGGTCCTGGAAGGTGCTGCCCAGCGACGGAATGCCAGCGGCGCAGGACGGCGAGGCGGGCTTCGCGGCGAGCGGGCAGTGCCTGGTCGGCTCGGGGCCGCGTGATGTGTGGCTGGCCACCGGCGGAGGGGCCCACGCGCGCGTGCTGCACTCCGCGGACCGGGGACTGACCTGGACGGCCGCCGACACACCGATCCCGGCCGGCGACCCGGCGCGCGGCGTCTTCGCCCTCGCCTTCCGCGACCGCACCCACGGCCTCGCCGTCGGCGGCGACTACCGCGCCGACCAGGCCTCACCCCAGGCCGCGGCGCTCACCCCCGACGGCGGCCGCACCTGGACGCCCGCCGACCAGCCCCCGCCCGCCTACCGTTCCGGCGTCACCTGGCTGCCGCACAGCCGCACCGCCGCGCTCGCGGTCGGCCCGACCGGCACCGACCTGACGACGGACGGCGGCCGCACCTGGCGGACCGTGGACACCGGCTCGTACGACACCGTGGACTGCACCCCCGACCTGGCCTGCTGGGCCTCCGGTGAGAAGGGTCGCGTGGCGCGCCTGGAGGGATGACGCGTGCTGTGTATGCCCTGCAGCGGGGTACTCGTTTCGCGCAAGGCAGTGATCCGCGAAAGGGAGTGATCAGCCATGCCACGCGGTGCGAGCCCCAAGCGGGAACGCCAGTACGAACACATCAAGGAGAGCGCACTCGACAGGGGCGAGAGCAGGCAGCGCGCCGAGGAGATCGCCGCGCGCACGGTGAACAAGGAGCGCGCCCGGTCCGGTGAGTCGAAGACGGCCAGCCGTACGTCCATCGAGGACATGTCGTCCGGCAAGCGAGGCGGTCAGCGCTCGCACCAGGGCTCCCAGGGGCCCACTTACGACCAGCTGTACGAGGAGGCCAGGCGGCGCAACATCCACGGCCGTTCGGAGATGAACAAGCAGCAGCTCCAGCGCGCACTCGGCGGCAAGTGAGCACAGACGCCGACCCGAGCGTCCCGGCACCGCTCGATCATGATCACGAGACCTGCCCCTGGCCGTCGGGCCCGCGCCCTGGGCCCTTAGGCTCGTCACCACCATGACGACCGTAAGGATCCCGGCGGGCTGGCCCGCCACCGAAGAGCAAGCCCGCGCCGTGCAGGACGAGTTGCGGGGGCGGGTGGTGCTCGACGAGCCGGGGCCGCGGCCCGGCACCGGCCGGGTGACGGGGGTCGACGTCGCCTACGACGACGAGCGCGACGTGGTCGTGGCCGCGGCCGTGGTGCTCGACGCGGCGACCCTCGACGTCGTGGCGGAGGCCACCGCGGTCGGCCAGGTCTCCTTCCCGTACGTTCCCGGGCTGCTCGCCTTCCGCGAGATCCCGACCGTCCTGGCCGCGCTCGACGCCCTGCCCTGCGCACCCGGCCTCGTCGTCTGCGACGGCTACGGACTGGCCCACCCGCGCCGCTTCGGCCTCGCCAGCCACCTCGGCGTCCTCACCGGGCTCCCCACGATCGGGGTCGCCAAGAACCCGTTCACCTTCTCGTACGAGGAGCCCGGCACCCGGCGCGGCAGCGCGTCCCCGTTGCTCGCGGGCGAGTCCACAGGCGCTGAGGAGGTCGGCCGCGCGCTGCGCACCCAGGACGGCGTCAAGCCGGTGTTCGTGTCGGTCGGCCACCGGGTGAGCCTCGACAACGCCTGCGCGCACACGCTCGCGCTCACCCCGAAGTACCGCCTCCCGGAGTCCACCCGAAGGGCGGACTCCCTCTGCCGACGCGCCCTTCAGGAGGCAACTCCCCGAGGGGCCGGACGCGTTGACTGAGTACGCGGTCTGAGTACCCGTACGGATGTGGCGGCACCGCCGTGATCGGCAGGCTGTGCCGCATGACGACGCACCGTGCCCCGAAGCCCGCCGCCACCCCCGCCCAGTCCACCCAGCCCGTCGAGCGCGCGGTGACGGCCGCCCTGGTCCTCGCCGTGATCGCCGGGCTCGCCTGGATAGGCGGGATGATCTACACAGTCACCGGGTGGTCGATCTGAACTCTCAGAGGTCTGAACTCTCAGAGGTCTGAGAGTTCAGAGGCCCGAGCTCTCAGCGGGAGGCCGCCACCCGGAACGTGATCCCCGCCTTCTGGAGGCGCTGCGTGAGTGCGTCACCCATCGCCACCGCCGTTGTGACCTGCCCGGACGTCTTCGGCAGGTCGTCGAAAGCGAGGGCGAGCGCAGACTCCGCGAGTATCTTGGCGGTCTCGTCGTAGCCCGGGTCACCGCCCGCGACCTCCGTGAAGACGCGGCGTCCGCCGCCCTCGCCCACGAACCGCACCGAGAACCAGCTCTTCGCCCGCCGTGCGGCGCTCGGCCCGTCCCCGGGCTTGACCCGGTCGGACAGCCAGCGGCGCGCGGGCGGCAGTTGGGCCGCCGCGAAGACCGCGCTCACCGCGGCGACCCCACCGAGGGCGACGGGCAGTCGCTCGACGGCGGCGTAGTGGCGGTAGCGGAAGTCGGGCCCGTACCGCTCCAGGACCCGCGCGGACCGCTGCACCACCTGAGCGTCGATGGTGGGCAGCGGCAGCGCCCACGCCCCGACCTCCTTGGCGAACCGCGGCGCGCTCAGCGGCGCCTCGGCCCGCCGTCCCACCAGCCGCGGCTCGTGCCGCTTGCGGTCCCGCGCCGCGGCCAGCATGTGCCGCCCGCGCGCGAACTGGTTGAGCGCCGAGGCGAACGTACCGCCCGAGAACATCGCCTGGGAGCGCACGAATCCGTCGACCCTGAGCGGCACGCCCTCGGGCAGCTGCCGCACCGTGAAGTACGCGCCCAGGTCGTGCGGAACCGAGTCGAAACCGCAGGCGTGCACGAGCCGTGCCCCGGTCTCCCGCGCGCGTGCGTCGTGCCGTACGTACATCAGGTCCACGAACTCGGGCTCACCGGTGAGATCCACATAGTCGGTCCCGGCGTCCGCGCAGGCGGCCACCAGCTCTTCGCCGTACGTGATGTACGGCCCGACGGTCGTGGCCACCACGCGCGCGTGCCGGGCGAGTTCGCGCAAGGAGTCCGGATCGGACACGTCCGCGTGGAGCACGCCGGGGTCACCGGCAAGCCGCTCCCTCAGCCGCTCCAGCTTCTCCGCGCTGCGCCCCGCGATCGCCCACCGCAGCCCCTCGGGCGCGTGCGCGGCGAGATACTCCGCGGTGAGTGCCCCGACGAAGCCGGTGGCTCCGAAGAGCACGATGTCGTACCTGCGATCCGTCCCGTTCATCCTGCTCATGACACTCCCCCACTCTCGGCTGCGCTCGAGCGGGTGGGGCCCCACTGCCGTGCGCGAAGCGCCGTTGTCGGTGGCTGAGGCTAGCGTGAGGTACGAGCAGGCGAACGATGAGGTCGGACGAAGAGGTCGGAGGTAGCCGTGGCCGTGCCGAAGAACGCCCTGAAAAAGTGGGAGAAGGTGCGCGAGTTCGCCCTCGGCCTGCCGGGCGCGGCCGAGGAGTTCCCCTGGGGCGAGGCTGTCGCCAAGGTCAACAAGAAGGTGTTCGTCTTCCTCGGTATGGACGACGGCAGCCATCCGCTCGGCGTCACCCTGAAGCTCAAGGACGAGGCCGCGCACGCGCACGCCCTCACCTCACCGGGCGCCGAGCCCGCCGGATACCGCCTCGGCACGTCCGGCTGGGTGCGCATACCCCTGGCGGAGCGGGGCGCTCCGGCCGCGGAGCTGCTGTGCGACTGGGTCGAGGAGAGCTACCGGACGATCGCGCCGAAGAAGCTGATCGCGGAGCTGGACGAGCGCTGAAACGGCCCGTTCTGGACCGTTTCGCCCTACTCTGTCGACCGGAATTTAACTAAGCGCTTGCTCGTTCAGGGCTTGCCCGACGTGGAACACGTTCTTAACATCGCTGATGTCACATCAGTAGTGTCACAGTGCTGGGGGCTTGATGGCAGTGGCAGGGACGCCAGGGCACGGCCCGCTGTCCGGGGTGCGCGTGGTCGAGCTGGCGGGCATCGGCCCCGGCCCGTTCGCCGCCATGCTCCTCGCCGACCTGGGCGCGGACGTCGTCCGCGTGGACCGGCCCGGCGGCGCCGGGCTCGCGATCAACCCGGAGTACGACATCACCAACCGCAACAAGCGGTCGGTGGTGATCGACCTGAAGGCCGAGGACGGGCCGTCCCGCGTCCTCGACCTGGTCGAGCGCGCGGACATCCTCATCGAGGGCTACCGACCCGGTGTCGCCGAGCGCCTCGGCGTCGGCCCCGAGACCTGTCACGCCCGCAACCCCAAGCTGGTCTACGGGCGGATGACCGGCTGGGGCCAGGAAGGCCCGCTCGCCCAGCGCGCCGGGCACGACATCGCCTACATCGCCCTGACCGGCACCCTCGGCATGATCGGCAGGCCGGACGAGCCGCCGACCGTCCCCGCCAACCTCGTCGGGGACTACGCGGGCGGCTCGCTGTATCTCGTCGTCGGCGTCCTCGCCGCGCTCCACCACGCGCGCGCGACCGGCGCCGGACAGGTCGTGGACGCGGCCATCGTCGACGGCGCCGCGCACCTCGCCGCGATGATCCACGGCATGCTCGCCGCCGGCGGCTGGCAGGACCGGCGCGGCGCCAACCTTCTGGACGGCGGCTGCCCGTACTACGGGACCTATGAGACGGCCGACGGGCAGTACATGGCGGTGGGCGCCCTGGAGCGGCAGTTCTACGAAGAGTTCTGCGAGCTGCTCGGCATCGAGGAACTGTCTTCCGCCCGCAAGGACCTGGCCCGATGGGGCGAGCTGCGCGAGACCGTCGCCGCCCGCTTCAAGACCCGTACGAGAGACGAGTGGACCGCGGTCTTCGAGGGCTCCGACGCGTGCGTGGCACCGGTCCTGTCGCTCCGCGAGGCCCCCGCTCACCCGCATCTCGCCGCCCGCGGCACCTTCGTCGACCACGGCGGCATCACCCAGCCGGCCCCCGCGCCCCGCTTCTCCGCCACCCACACCACCGTCCGCGGCGGTCCCGCCCAGCCGGGCGCCGACACCGAGGCCGTGGCCCGCGACTGGGGCGTACCCCGACTGATGAAGGACGACGACTGATGGAGCTCTCCCTCCCGCTCGACTACGCGGGCGACCCCCGGCAGGCCGCCGACGACGTGGCCGCCCTGGAGTCCGCGGGCCTGGACGCCGTCTGGGTCGCCGAGGCCTACGGCTTCGACTCGCCCACGATCATGGGCTACTTGTCCGCCCGCACCGAGCGCATGAAGATCGGCGCCGCGATCCTCAACGTCTACTCGCGCACGCCCGCGCTGATCGCGCAGACGGCCGCCGGGCTCGACGCGATCTCCGGAGGCCGCGCCATCATCGGCCTCGGCGCCTCCGGCCCGCAGGTCGTCGAGGGCTGGCACGGGAAGCCGTACGACAAGCCGCTGGGCCGGACCCGCGAGGCCATCGAGCTGACCCGCCGTATCCTGCGCCGCGAGGTCATCGACCACCACGGCATCACGGACATGCCCCGCCCCGGCGGCCTGGGCAAGCCCCTGAAGATCCTCACCAAACCCGTACGCCCCGAAGTGCCCCTGTACGTCGCCTCGCTCGGCCCCGCCAACGTCCGCATGACCGCCGAACTCGCCGACGGCTGGCTGCCCACCCTCTTCATCCCGGAGAAGGCCCACCAGGTGTGGGGCACGCCCCTGGCGGAGGGCGCCGCACGCCGGGACCCGGCCCTCGGCCCGCTCCGGACCGTCGCGGGCGGGCTGCTCGCCATCGGCGAGGACGCGGCGGCGGTACGGGACCTCGCCCGCCCCAAAATCGCCCTCTACGTAGGCGGCATGGGCGCGCCCGGCAAGAACTTCTACAACGACCTCGCGGTGGCGTACGGCTACGAGAAGGAAGCCCGGCTCATCCAGGAGCTGTACCTCTCCGGGAGGAAGAAGGAGGCCGAGGCCGCCGTACCGGACGAGTTCTGCGAGCTCATGTCGCTGTGCGGGCCGGAGAGCTACGTCCGCGAGCGCGTCGAGGCCTTCCGGGAGGCCGGGGTCACGATGCTCAACGTCATTCCCGTCGGCCCGGAACCGGCCAGGCTGATCGAAACCGTCAAGGGCTGGCTCTAGAAAGGCGTTTCCGCATGAACTGCAGGAGGGCGTTTCCCGCATGAAGCGGCAGATCTTCACCGCCGAGCACGACGCGTTCCGCGAGACCGTGCGCACCTTCCTCGCCAAGGAGGTGCTGCCCCACTACGAGCAGTGGGAGAAGGACGGCATCGTCTCCCGCGACGCCTGGCGGGCGGCCGGGAAGCAGGGGCTGCTCGGGCTCGCCGTGCCCGAGGCGTACGGAGGCGGAGGCGACACCGACTTCCGCTACAGCGCCGTACTCGCCGAGGAGTTCACGCGTGCGGGGGCCGCCGGACTCGCGCTGGGGCTGCACAACGACATCATCGGGCCGTATCTGACCGGCCTGGGCACCGAGGAGCAGAAGCGGCGCTGGCTGCCCGGCTTCTGCGACGGTTCGCTGATCACGGCGATCGCGATGACCGAACCCGGCGCCGGATCCGACCTCCAGGGCATCAAGACGCACGCCGAGGACCAGGGCGACCACTGGCTGCTCAACGGCTCCAAGACCTTCATCTCGAACGGCATCCTCGCCGACCTCGTGATCGTCGTGGCGAAGACGACTCCTGAAGGCGGTGCTCACGGGCTCTCCCTGCTCGTCGTCGAGCGGGGCATGGCGGGCTTCGAGCGAGGCCGCAACCTCGACAAGATCGGCCAGAAGGCCCAGGACACGGCCGAGTTGTTCTTCAACGACGTACGCGTCCCCAAGGAGAACCTGCTCGGCGAGCTGAACGGCGCCTTCGTCCACCTGATGACGAACCTCGCTCAGGAGCGCATGGGCATCGCCGTCGCCGGGATCGCGGCCGCCGAGTACCTGCTGGAGATCACCACCGAGTACGTCAAGGAGCGCGAGGCCTTCGGACGGCCGCTCTCCAAGCTCCAGCACATCCGCTTCGAGATAGCCGAGATGGCCACCGAGTGCGCCGTCACCCGCACGTTCCTCGACCGCTGCATCGTCGATCACTCGAACGGGGGACTCGACGCGGTGCACGCCTCGATGGCCAAGTGGTGGGCCACCGAACTGCAGAAACGGGTCGCGGACCGCTGCCTCCAACTGCACGGCGGCTACGGCTACATGACGGAGTACCGCGTCGCCAGGGCCTTCACCGACGGACGTATCCAGACCATCTACGGCGGGACCACCGAGATCATGAAGGAGATCATCGGCCGTTCCCTGCTCGGCTGACCCTCCCAGCCCCGCACAGCCCTCCCAGCCCTCTTGAAAGGCTTACCAGTGAGCACCGAAGCGTACGTGTACGACGCGATCCGCACCCCGCGCGGCCGCGGCAAGGCGAACGGCGCCCTGCACGGCACCAAGCCCATCGACCTGGTCGTCGGGCTCATCCACGAGGTCCGGCGCCGCTTCCCGGGCCTCGACCCGGCCGCGATCGACGACATCGTGCTCGGCGTCGTGGGTCCGGTCGGCGACCAGGGCTCCGACATCGCCCGCATCGCCGCGATCGCCGCCGGCCTCCCGGACACGGTGGCCGGCGTCCAGGAGAACCGCTTCTGTGCCTCGGGTCTGGAAGCCGTCAACATGGCGGCGATGAAGGTCCGTTCGGGCTGGGAGGACCTGGTGCTCGCGGGCGGCGTCGAGTCGATGTCGCGCGTGCCGATGGCCTCGGACGGCGGCGCCTGGTTCGCCGACCCGATGACCAACCTGGACACCAATTTCGTACCGCAGGGCATCGGCGCCGACCTCATCGCCACGATCGAGGGCTTCTCGCGGCGTGACGTGGACGAGTACGCGGCGCTGTCCCAGGAGCGCGCTGCCGCCGCCTGGAAGGACGGGCGTTTCGAGAAGTCCGTCGTCCCCGTGAAGGACCGCAGCGGCCTCGTCGTCCTCGACCACGACGAGCACATCCGCCCCGGCACCACCGCCGACTCGCTCGGCAAGCTGAAGCCGTCGTTCGCCGACATCGGCGAACTCGGCGGCTTCGACGCCGTGGCCCTGCAGAAGTACCACTGGGTCGAGGAGATCGACCACGTCCACCACGCGGGCAACTCCTCCGGCATCGTGGACGGCGCGTCGCTGGTGGCGATCGGCTCGAAGGAGGTCGGCGAACGCTACGGCCTCACCCCGCGCGCGCGGATCGTCTCCGCCGCCGTCTCCGGATCCGAGCCCACCATCATGCTCACCGGGCCCGCGCCCGCGACCCGCAAGGCGCTCGCCAAGGCCGGGCTGACCATCGACGACATCGACCTCGTCGAGATCAACGAGGCCTTCGCGGCCGTCGTCCTGCGCTTCGTGAAGGACATGGGCCTGTCCCTGGACAAGGTCAACGTCAACGGCGGCGCCATCGCGCTGGGCCACCCGCTCGGCGCCACCGGCGCGATGATCCTCGGCTCCCTCATCGACGAACTGGAGCGCCAGGACAAGCGCTACGGCCTCGCCACGCTGTGCGTGGGCGGCGGCATGGGCATCGCGACCATCATCGAGCGCCTGTAACTCCCCAGCGGACCCCAGACTTCCACGGCTTAAACGGCTTCTACGGAGACCCTCCTCATGACCGAGAGCACCACCATCCGCTGGGAACAGGACGAGACCGGCGTCGTCACCCTCGTCCTCGACGACCCCAACCAGTCCGCCAACACCATGAACCAGGCCTTCAAGGACTCGATCGCGGCGATCGCCGAGCGCGCCGAGGCCGAGAAGGACTCCATCCGCGGCATCATCTACACCTCCGCCAAGAAGACCTTCTTCGCGGGCGGCGACCTCAAGGACATGATCCAGGCCGGTCCGGAGAACGCCCAGCAGGCCTTCGACACCGGCACGGCCATCAAGTCCTCGCTGCGCCGCATCGAGACGCTGGGCAAGCCGGTCGTCGCCGCCATCAACGGCGCGGCGCTCGGCGGCGGTTACGAGATCGCCCTCGCCTCCCACCACCGGATCGCGCTCGACGCGCCCGGCTCCAAGATCGGCCTGCCCGAGGTCACCCTCGGCCTGCTCCCGGCGGGCGGTGGCGTCACCCGCACGGTCCGCCTCATGGGCATCACGGACGCCCTCCTGAAGGTGCTGCTCCAGGGCACCCAGTACGCGCCGCAGCGCGCCCTGGAGAACGGCCTGGTCCACGAAGTGGCCGCCACGCCCGAGGAGATGCTCGCCAAGGCCCGCGCCTTCATCGACGCCAACCCCGAGTCCCAGCAGCCCTGGGACAAGCCCGGCTACAAGATCCCGGGCGGTACGCCGTCGAACCCGAAGTTCGCCGCCAACCTGCCCGCCTTCCCGGCCAACCTGCGGAAGCAGCTCAACGGAGCGCCCTACCCGGCCCCGCGCAACATCATGGCGGCCGCCGTCGAGGGCTCCCAGGTCGACTTCGAGACCGCGCTGATCATCGAGGCGCGCTACTTCACCGAGCTGGTCACCGGGCAGACCGCCAAGAACATGATCCAGGCGTTCTTCTTCGACCTCCAGGCCGTCAACTCCGGCGCCAACCGCCCCAAGGGCATCGAACCGCGCCCGGTCCGCAAGGTCGCCGTCCTCGGCGCCGGGATGATGGGCGCGGGCATCGCCTACTCGTGCGCCCGCGCGGGCATCGACGTCGTCCTCAAGGACGTGTCGGCGGAGGCGGCGGCCAAGGGCAAGGCCTACTCCGAGAAGCTCTGCGCGAAGGCCGTCTCCAGGGGCCGTACGACCCAGGAGAAGGCGGACGCCCTGCTGGCCCGCATCACGCCGACCGCCGACCCGAACGAACTCGCCGGCTGCGACGCCGTGATCGAGGCCGTCTTCGAGGACACCTCGCTCAAGCACAAGGTGTTCCAGGAGATCCAGAACGTCGTCGAGCCGGACGCGCTGCTGTGCTCCAACACCTCGACCCTGCCGATCACCGTCCTCGCCGAGGGCGTGGAGCGGCAGAACGACTTCATCGGGCTGCACTTCTTCTCGCCGGTCGACAAGATGCCGCTCGTCGAGATCATCAAGGGCGAGCGCACCGGCGACGAGGCGCTGGCGCGCGCCTTCGACCTCGTACGCCAGATCAAGAAGACCCCGATCGTCGTCAACGACTCGCGCGGCTTCTTCACCTCCCGTGTCATCGGGCACTTCATCAACGAGGGCGTCGCGATGGTCGGCGAGGGCATCGAGCCCGCCTCGGTCGAGCAGGCCGCCGCCCAGGCGGGCTACCCGGCCAAGGTCCTGTCCCTCATGGACGAGCTGACGCTCACCCTGCCGCGCAAGATCCGCAAGGAGTCGAAGCAGGCCGTCGAGGACGCGGGCGGCACCTGGCAGACGCACCCGGCCGAGGCGGTCATCGACCGCATGGTCGACGAGTTCGGCCGTACGGGCCGCAGCGGCGGCGCGGGCTTCTACGAGTACGGCGAGGACGGCAAGCGCGCCAAGCTGTGGCCGGGGCTGCGCGAGCACTTCACCAAGCCGGGCTACGAGATCCCCTTCAAGGACATGCAGGAGCGGATGCTCTTCTCCGAGGCGCTGGACACCGTCCGGCTCGTGGAGGAAGGCGTGCTGACGTCGGTCGCCGACGCCAACATCGGGTCCATCTTCGGGATCGGCTTCCCGGGCTGGACCGGTGGCGTCCTGCAGTACATCAATGGGTACGACGGTGGGCTGCCCGGATTCGTGGCGCGCGCGCGTGAGCTCGCCGAGCGCTACGGGGAGCGGTTCACGCCGCCGGCGCTGCTCGTCGAAAAGGCGGAGAAGGGCGAGAAGTTCAGCGACAAGTAGGGCGAGGGGTGCATCCTCGCGCCACGTGTCGCTGAGTGGTATGCGGGGCTTGCTCCGCGGGGGCGGGCACCGGACGCTGACCCGCGAACCGGTACTCGCCCCCACCGAGGAGCTCCCATGGGTCGCCGCCCCGCCCTCGCCCTGCTGGACATCCTGTGCGGCGAGGGCGTGGACCGCGTCTTCGGCAACCCCGGCACCACCGAACTGCCGTTCCTGGCCGCCCTCATGGATGCCGAGGACGCACCCGAGTACGTCCTCGGCATCCACGAGGGTGCCGTCGTCTCCATGGCCGACGGATACGCCCGCGCCACCGGCCGCCCCGCCTTCGTCAGCCTGCACATCGCGGCCGGGCTCGCCAACGGGCTCATCGGCCTCCTCAACGCCCGCCGCTCACGCACCCCGTTGGTGGTGATGGCGGGCCAGCAGGACCGCCGCCATCTCCAGCAGGACCCCATGCTGTCGGGTGACCTGATCGGACTCGCCGCGCCCGCCGTGAAAGCCACGTTCGACGTCCAGCACGCCCGTGACCTGCCCCTGGCCGTGCGGCGCGCCTTCGCCCTCGCCGTACGTCCGCCCGCGGGGCCGGTGTTCCTCTCCGTCCCCATGGACCTGCTCACCGAGGACACCGAGGTCGACGTCCCGGCACGCACGCCAACACCGCGCACAGGAGCGGCCCTTGGCCTGGAACGCGCAGCCGTCCTGCTCGGTGCCGCCGCCCGTCCCGTGATCGTCGCCGGGGACGGCGTGGGCCGCGACAACGCTGTCCCCGCACTCGTGCGCGCCGCCGAGACCTGCGGCGCGCCCGTCCATCACCAACCGATGAGCGATTGCCTGAACTTCCCGACCACGCACCCCCTGTACGCGGGCATGCTGCCGCCGCGCCACGAGGCGATCCGCGACGCGCTGACGCCGTACGACACCGTCCTGATCGCCGGGGCGCATGCCTTCACCCCGCACCACTACAGCCCGGGTCCCGCCCTGCCGCCCGGTATCACCGTCGTCCAGCTCGACTCCGACCCGGACGAGATCGGCCGCAACTTCCCCGCCGGACTCGGGCTGGTCGGCGGGATCGCCCCGTCGCTCGACCGGCTCGCCGAGCTGCTGCGCGAGCGGGTGCCCGCGCACACCGCGAAGGCCAGGATGCTGCGCGCGGGCGAGCGGCACACGGCCGAGCGCAACCGCGCCGAGGCCGCCGCCCGTGCGGCGTACTCCCCGGCGCCGCTCGCGCCCTGGGCGGCGGCCCACGCCGTGGCGCGCGGACTGCCACCGGACGCCGCGGTCGTCGAAGAGGCCATCACCGTGGGCCTGTTGCTGCGGCGGCTCGTCCGCCTGGACCGGCCCGGCAGCTATACGCACACCGTCGGGGGCGGCCTCGGCTGGGGGATCGGGGCCGCCGTCGGCCGTGCGCTCGCCGAGCCGGGGCGGCCGGTGGTCGCCGTCCTCGGTGACGGGTGTGCGCTGTTCGGACTCCAGGGACTGTGGAGCGCGGCGCGCAGTGCGGCGCCGGTGCTGTTCGTGGTGATGAGCAACGGCGCGTACCGCACACTTCAGGACACCTACGAGGCGATGGGAGGCCACGGGCCCTGTCCCGGGACCGAGTTGGGCGCACTGGACTTCACGCAGGCGGCGCGTTTCTTCGGGATCGACGCGGTGCGAGCGTCGAGTGCGGACCATGTGCGCGAACTCGTTTCCGGGGCGGGTGAGTTGACCCGCCCGATGCTGGTCGACGTACCCCTACGGTAGGCGGCCGCCGACTCACAGTGACCCGCACCTTGTCAACCGGCCCCGGGCGCCCGACCATCGGTCCATGACGGACGGTCCGGCGCCGAAGTCGGTGCTCGCGCGCGGGGCGGCCCTGCTGCGTGCCTGCGGGGACGCCGAGGGCGCGCTGAGCCTCGCCGAGCTGGCGCTGCGCACCGGGCTGCCCAAACCTAGCGCGCACCGCCTGATCGGCGAGCTGGTCCGGCTCGGGCTCGTCGAGCGCACCACCGACGGCCTCTACCGGATCGGGCTCGCCCTCTTCGTGCTCGGCCAGTCGGCGCCGTCCGCCCGGGAGCTGCGGGACGCCGCGCTGCCGTACCTCTGCGACCTGCACGAGGAGACCCGCGAGAACGTGCACCTCGCCGTCCCCGACGGCTCCGACACCCTCTTCCTGGAGAAGATCACCGGCCGCCGCGCCACCCCGATCGTCTCGCGCACCGGGGGCCGGCTGCCGGCGCACTGCACGGCCACCGGCAAGGTCTTCCTCGCCCACGACCCCCGGCCACCGCACCCCTCCCTGCCCCGCCTCACCCCGCGCACCCTCGTCCTGCCGGGGCAACTGGCCCGTGACCTGGCCGCCACACGCGCCCGCGGCTACGGCGTCAACCTGGAGGAGGCCGAGGTCGGCATCTCGGCCGTCGCGGCCCCTGTCTACGAACACGGCCGTGGCCCGCACCCGATCGCCGCGATCTCGGTCACCGGAGGCACCCGCCGACTCGACGTCGACCGCATCGGAGCGAGGGTGTGCGCGGCGGCGCGAGCCCTGACTCGCACGCTGTCGGCGTGACAGAGGGTTTTCGACCCCGCCAGCCCTACCCTCCGCTGCAATCAGCCCGGCCGCGTCACCCCCGACTGCATCGCCACCGCCAGTGCGTGCTCCGTGAGCCGCTCCCCATGCACCTCGCCCACGACCCGCCCGCGCACGAACACCAGCACCCGGTCGCACACCTCGGTCAGTTCCGCCAGGTCGGTCGAGGCGATCAGGACGGCCGCGCCGCCCGCCGCCAACTCGCCGACGATACGGTGCATTTCGGCGCGTACGCCGACGTCGACGCCCCGGGTCGGATCGTCGAGGACGACGATGCGGGGCTCGGTGGCGAGCCACTTGGCGAAGACGACCTTCTGCTGGTTGCCGCCGGAGAGGCGGGCCACGATGTCGTACGGGCCGCCGCGCAGCCGGAGCCGTTCGGTCAAGTCGCCGGTGCGGCGGACCAGTTCGGCGCGCGACGGAAGCATGCCGCCGCGCCCCAGGGCCAGC
Source organism: Streptomyces sp. NPDC029292 (assembly GCF_055569295.1). NCBI lineage: Bacteria > Bacillati > Actinomycetota > Actinomycetes > Kitasatosporales > Streptomycetaceae > Streptomyces > Streptomyces sp. NPDC029292. Next base: position 516,366 of record NZ_JBVHXR010000001.1, on the reverse strand, counting down.
CAGCTCACCGCGGTCGCGTTCTCCCACACCATGCGCTCCGCCATCAGCCCGAACCGTTTGCGGTCGCTGGGGACGAACGCGACGCCCGCGCGCACCGCGGCACGCAGCGAGTGCGGCAGGCCCCGGCCGCCCACGTCGACGCGCCCCGCCGAGATCGCCGTACGCCCGCACACCACTTCCAACGCGTCGAGATGGCCCGCCCCTTGGAGCCCGGCGACCCCCACCACCTCGCCCGCGCGCACGGTGAAGGTGACGTCGGCGAGCCGCCCCGGCACGCTCACCTCGGACAGTACGACCGGCGGTGGCCCCTCGGCGACGGAGCGCGTGCGGCGTACGGCCGGAGGCGGCTGACCGCCCAGCATCGCCGTCACCAGTTCCGGCACGTCGACGTCCTCCCGCCGCGTCCCGGCCAGCGCGACCCGCCCGTCGCGCAGCACGGTCACGCGCTGCGCGAAACGCATCACCTCCTCCAGGAAGTGGGTGACGTACAGGACCGCGATGCCCCGCCCCGTGAGGGTGCGCAGCACCTGTTCGAGGCGGTCCACGGCGGTGGCAGGCAGTGCGGAGGTCGGCTCGTCGAGGACCAGCACCTTGGGGCGCCGCAGCAGCGCCCGGGCGATTTCGGTCAACTGCTGGTCGGCCAGCGGCAGTTCCCCGAGGATCGTGCCTGGTTCGGCGTCGAGCCCGAGCTCGGCGAGGACCGGGCGGGCGGCGCGGTCCATGGCGCCCCGGTCCAGCAGGCCGAAGCGGCGCGGCGGGCGGTAGGGGTAGAGGTTCTCGCGGACGGTCAGGTCGGGGAAGAGGCTCAACTCCTGGGACACCACGGCGATTCCGCCCGCCCGCGCCTCCTTCGCGAGCCGCACCGTCCCGTCGTCAGGCGCCACCGTGCCCGAAAGGATCTGCACCAGCGTCGATTTGCCCGCGCCGTTCTCGCCCACCAGCGCGTGCACTTCGCCGCTCCGCAGCCTGATGCCCGCTCCGTCGAGCGCCCTGACCCCGCCGTACGACTTGACCAGGTCCCGGGCCACGAGCATGTCGCCTTCACTCATCTCAGCGCGCGTCCTTCAGGGGCTTGAGCTGGGCTTTCTGGTCGCCGAGCAGCTTGTCGATCGTGGGCTTGTACCAGTCGTACGCCGCCTTCGCGGACTTCTGCCGTGTGATGATCTCGTCGATGTTGGACTGGTCGACGACCCCGCCGGGGGACAGGAACCAGCCCTTGAGCAGCTTGCCGTCGTTGTCGCGCACCGCCTGGATCAGCATCGCGGTCGACAGATAGCCCTTGAGGAAGTGCTGCGGGTCGATGGTGACGAAGTTCGAGCCGTCCTTGACCGCGTCGAGGGTCTTCGGGTCGACGTCGAAACCCGCCGTGAGCCAGGTGCCGTTCTCGGCCTTCTTGATCTTCGCGAGGTTGTAGCTGTCCGCGTCACCGACGCCGAGGAAGGCGAGCGCCTTGGGGTGCGCGTTCACCTGCGCCGACCAGGAGCTGTAGTTCTGCCCGGGATCGCTGTACGTCTGGAAGGGGCCGAGCACCTTCACACCAGGGGCTTCCTTCTTGAAGGTGTCGGCGATGCCCTTGGCCCGGTTGTCGAGCACGGGCGTCCCGGGGTTGGGCACGCCGATGACGATCTGCCCCTGCGGATCCTTGCCCAGCCGCTTCAACGCCTCCTTCGCCATCAGCTCGCCGAGCGCGTAGTTGTCGTTGCCCACATAGAAGTCGACCTTGCTGCCGTCGGTCGGCGAGGTGTCCAGGGCGACGATCGGAATGCCCTGGTCGACGGCGCGCGCGGCGGGCCGGGTGAAGATCGGCGGGTCGAGGTTCTCCAGGACGATGCCGTCCTTGGCACGGGCGGTCAGATTCTGGAAGAGCTGCACCTCGGCGGGCCCGTCCGTGTTGGGCGGCCCGACCGCCTTGAAGTTCACGTTCCCCTCGTGGCTCGCCGCGCTCTCGGCGCCGAGGACCATCTCATGGGCGAAGTTGAGGCTGATGTTGGCCACGGCGATACCCATATTGAGCTTGCCGTTCTTGCCGCCGGAGCCGTTCCCGCTGCCGCAGCCGGCGGCGGCGAGCAGGGCCAGCGCGCCGAACGCGGCGGACAGCGTACGCAGTCGGGGGTGCATCACGGCCTCCAAACAGGCTCTGTACAGGGGGACTTCAGCGGCGTCGGCGTCCCGTACGGCGCAGTGCGCTGTCCGCCGCGACGGCGACGAGGATCACCCCGCCCGTGGCGAACGACGTCCAGTTGATGGGTACTTCGAAGAAGACGAGCCCTGAGGCGACGACGGACAGGATCATCGCTCCGGCCACCGCCCCGACCACCGATCCGCGTCCGCCCGCGAGCGGGGTGCCGCCGATGATGCACGCGGCGATGGCCTGCAACTCGTAGCCCTGGCCCAGCGTCGGGTCACCGGCCCCGTAGAAGGCGAGCGCGAGCGCCGCCGCGCAGGCCGTGGTCAGTCCGGACACCGCGAGCGCCTGGATCCGGGTGCGGACGACGGGGATGCCGCTGAACGCGGCGGCGTCGGGGTTGGACCCGATCGCCCGCACCCGCGCGCCGAAACGCGTCCGGGCCAGCACGACCGCCAGCACCACGACCGCGGCGAGCAGCACCCACAGCGCGAACGGAACCCCCGCCGCGTCGCCGCCCGCGAGCGTGAAGAACGAGTCGTCGAGCGGCAGGTCGGTGATCTGCTTGCCGTCGGCGAGCGCGAGCCCGACGCCCCGGTACAGCATCAGAGTCCCCAGCGTCACGATGAACGAGGGCAGCGCGAGCAGCGTCGTGACCAGCGCGTTGAAGACGCCCAGAACGATCCCGGTGACCAGCATCACCGGAACCGCCAGCCAGGGCGCCGTGCCGTCCCGCACCAGCAGGGCCCCGACGACCAGGCACATCGCGTAGGTTCCGCCCACGGACAGATCGACCTCGCGCATGGCCAGCGCGAAGACCATCCCGCACGCCATCAGCGAGATGTAGACGGAGTTGTGGGCGGTGGTGAGCAGGTTGTCGCTGTCGAGGAAGTCCGGGTAAGGGATGCCGATTCCGGCGATCAGCAGCCCGAGGACGATGAGCACACCCAGCTCGTCACGGATCAGCCGCCGGGGGAGGGCCCCGAACTGCCGTCGTCCGCCGCCCTGTTCGCGGGCGCGCTCGGCGTCGTCCACGGCACGCTCGGTCTCGGTCATCGGGCACGGCTCCCGTACGGCTGACGCTGGGCGGTCGCCCCGCAGCGTGGGCCCCGCGAACGCCCGCGGCAACAGGGCCGTTCCGGCGAGTGGAATGCGCTCTTGCCGAGCGCCTGACGGCTCATCACACTCGGCGCATGGAGACACGTACCGCCCTGGTGACCGGAGCGGCACAGGGCCTCGGGCAGGCGTTCGCCGTCGCGCTCTCGGGGCGCGGATTCCGGGTCGCGGGGATCGATCTCGTTCCGCAGCCCGAGACGGCCGAACGGGTGCTGGACTACGTGGAGTTGATCGCCGACGTCACCGACGAGGACCAGATCGGGGCGGCGCTGGAGCGTGTCATCGACCAGTTCGGGACACTGCACGTACTCGTCAACAACGCGGGCGTGTACCCGGAGTCGGCCTTCGAGGACACCACGCCCGAGGAGTGGCGGCGGGTCATGCGCGTCAACCTGGAGGCGCCGTTCCTCGTGACCCGCGCCGCGCTGCCGTATCTGAAGGCGGCGGGCTGGGGCCGGATCGTGAACATCACCTCGGCGGCCGTCCTCACCGCGCCGCCGACGATGGTCGCGTACGTCTCCTCCAAGGCGGGCCTGATCGGCTTCACGCGCGCGCTGGCGTCCGCGCTCGGGCCGCACGGCATCACCGTCAACGCGATCGCGCCGAGCATGGTGCGCACCGCCACCGCCGAGCGGACCGTCGGCGCGGACGGCGGCTTCGAGAACGTCCGCGCCCAGCAGGCCGTCCCGAAGACCCAAGTGCCCTCCGACCTCGTCTCCACCCTCCTCTACGTGGTCGACGAGGGCAGCGGGTTCCTGACCGGCCAGACCCTCAATGTGGCGGGTGGATCCGCCTACTTGTGAGGGTTTCCTGTAGGGACGGCGGGGACGCAACCGGACGTGTCCCTCCGGCGTCCTAGGCTGCCGTAGATCATGATCACGTCAACGGAGGGGCCGTACGTGCGGTGCACCACCAAGCGAGTGCTGCGAGGAGCCGGAGTCGGCGTTCTCGTCCTGTCGCTCGCGCTCACGGGATGCCAGGGCAAGAAGAGCAAGAAGAAGAGCCGGGGGAAGTCATCCACATCCCGCAGCCGCACCATCGGCGGGACGAGCGGCGGATCGAGCAACAAGGGCGGCGGGTCGCTGAGCGGCGCCCAGCAGGCGCAGTCCGTGCTGCCGCCCGCCGACAGCATGCCCACCGCCCTGCGCACGGTCAGCGAGGCGCTCTCCAGCCGCGCCAAGGCACCGACGAGCTGCAAGGAACCGTCCTCGAAGTGCAAGAACGCCGTCGCGCACGGTGACGTCGGCTACCGCGGCACCGCCCTCGCCGGCTTCGAGGTCATCGTGTACAGCAACGCGCGGGCCGCGAAGAAGGCCTTCCGCTCCTGGGACAGCTACGTCCGCAACAGCGCGAGCAAATATCAGGTCCTCAACACGGCGACGTACGACGCCGGAAGCGTCACGTTCCAGTTCAAGTCCGGGTCCGATGCGAATGTCCAGGAGACGGTGATCCTCCAGGGGAAGTTCATCGGCACCCTGGACTACCGCGACGACGCCAACTTGGCGAAGCCGGGCGCCGCCGGCACGCTGACCGGTCTCGCGCAGATGTACGCCGAGCGGCTGCGGCAGATCGCGGCCGACGAGACGCCCACCGCGTCGGCGGCGGGGCTCAAGGTCTCCTAGGCCGTGGGGAGTGGCTCAGGAGTCCTTGAGCCACTCCCGCAGTTCCTCCTTCAGCGAGCGCTGGAACGTGGTGAGCAACGCCTGCACCACCAGCGGCTGCATGTGCGCCGACAGCGACTTCACCGCCGCCACGGACTCGCGCTCGCCCACCGCGTCACGCAGCAGCGTGGACAGCTCGTGGGCCGCCGCGCGCGAGTGCTCCAGCAGGACGGTCCGGGCGGCGAGGATCGTCTCGTGCGCGAGCGGCACGTCGAGGAGCTGTACGCCGAGCCGCAGCAGCGCCGGGTCCACGCGGAACGAGTCCGCGGCCCGCTCTATGACGTTCATCGCGGCGAGCCGGTCCAGATCCTCCTCGCCCAGCAAGCGTCCGGCGCGCCGCTCGAGTTCCTCGCGCGTCACGTCCTCCGCCGCGTCGGGCGCCCAGGAGGCCACCACGGCACGGTGGATGGCGAGATCCTGGGCGCTCAGGCCGGGCGGCAGCTGCTGGAGATAGCGCTCGATCGCGGCCAGCGTCATGCCCTGGCGCTGCAACTCCTCGATGAGCGCGAGCCGGGCGAGATGCTCCTGGCTGTAGTGACCCACGCGCCGGGGGCCGATCACGGGCGGCGGCAGCAGGCCCTTGGTGCTGTAGAAGCGGACCGTACGGACCGTGACGCCCGCACGCGCGGCCAACTCGTCGACCGTGAGCGTCGGCTCCTCGGTGTCCGTCGTCATGGCAGGTCCTCGCCTTTCGGGTCGTGCGGCGTTCGCCCTCCGGGGCCGGCGGCGACGCGGTGCAACAGTATTGCTGTCTCACCAGTGTTGTGAAAGCGTCCGACGAGGCACGCCCAGCCCACGGCGCCAGGAGGCGGTCATGACCACGATCCTGCGACTTCCCGGGGAGCCCGCCGAACTCACCCTCCCCGCCCTGCTGCTGCGCAACGCCGAGGACCACGGAGATCTGCCGGCGCTCTCCTGGCGTACGGGGGACGGCTGGACCACGCTCACCTGGAGCGAGGTGCGCCAGGAGACCGCCGCCCTCGCCGCCGGATACGCGGCGCTCGGCGTCGGACGTGGCGACCACGTCCTCATGATGCTGAGCAACCGACCCGAGCACTGGCTCAGCGACCTGGCCCTGACGCACCTGGGCGCCGTCCCGGTCACCGTCTACGGCACCGCGGCCCCCGAACAGGTCGCCCACATCGCCCGGCACAGCCGCGCCCGCCTCGCGCTGGTGGAGGGCGCGCGTGAACTGGCGCGCTGGGAGCCACTGCTGAGGGATCCCGGCGCGCCTTTGGAGCGGCTGGTCGTGGCGGAGGCGTCCGCGGCGGGACCCCATCGGACGTATGAGTCGCTCAAAGGGCACGCTTTCACAGAGCACGCCCTCACAGAGCACGCCCTCACAGAGCAGGCCCTCACAGAGCGCCCCCTCACAGAGCACTCCGCCAAAGAGCACTTCCTCAAGGGGCACGACACCGTCGACAAGGCCTGGCGCGAGACCCGCTCCACCGACCCCCTCACCGTCGTCTACACCTCGGGCACCACGGGCGACCCCAAGGGCGTACGCATCACCCACCGCAACGTCGTCCTCAACGCACTCGCCCTCGACCGCCTCGTCGAACTCCCCGACCACGTGGAGCACATCTGCTACCTCCCCTTCGCGCACATCGCCGAGCGGATGCTCGGGATCTATCTGCCGGTGTTCCGCGCGTCGCACGTGTACCTGTGCGCGGACCCCGCGGAGGTGGGCGCGATCGCACGGGAGTTGCACCCCGCGCAGTTCTTCGGGGTCCCGCGCGTGTGGGAGAAGCTCGCCTCCGCCGTACGGGCCGCGCTGGCCGGACTCCCCGAGGAGCGGCGCGCGGCGGTGGAGGCCGCGCGGGAGACGGCACGCGCGCGCGTGGCCTGTCGCGAACGCGGCGAGGAGCCGTCCGCGGAGCTGGAACAGGCGTACCGCACGGCGAAGGAACAGGTGCTCAACCCGATCCTCGCGCTCGCCGGATTCGATCGCCTGGTGTGGACGGCGAGCGCCTCGGCCCCGATGCCGCCGGATGTCGTCGCCTTCTGGGCGGGCTTCGGCTTCGCGATCATGGACGCGTGGGGCCTGACGGAGACGATCGGTGTCGCCACCACCAACAGCCCCGGCGCGTTCCGTCTCGGCTCGGTCGGCAAGCCCCTGGACGGCCTGGAGATCCGCGTCGCCGAGGACGGCGAGATCCTGGTGCGCGGCGGGACCGTCTTCGACGGCTATCTGCGCGCGGACGGCTCGGTCGAGGACGCCCGGGACGCCGACGGCTGGTTCGCCACCGGTGACATCGGGCGGATCGACGAGGACGGCTTCCTCTGGCTCACCGACCGCAAGAAGGACATGATCATCACCTCGACGGGCAAGAACGTCTCCCCGGCGCTCGTCGAGAACGCGCTCAAGGAGAACCCCTTCGTCGACCAGGCCTATGTACACGGCGACGGCCGCTCGTACCTGGTGGCGCTGCTCGTCCCGGATCCCGCGGCGGGCGCCGACCCGGCCGCGCTGCGCGAAGGGATCGCCCGCGCCGTGGAAGAGGCGAACGCGCGCCTCAGCCGCACCGAGCAGATCAAGCGCTACCGGGTGCTCGACGCGGAGTGGAGCCCCGAGACGGGCGAGCTGACCCCCTCCCTGAAACTGCGCCGCAGGGCGATCCACGAGCGCTATGGACACGTCATCGAGGAGTTGTACAGCCCCTGATCACCATGTGAGATGTACTGCTATGTGACGTGTGCCACCGCATACGGGGTGATCTCTGGGGGAAGGTGGCGCCTGGGCCTGTGCCGCGTCAGGGGCGGTGCGGACCAAGGCACATCCGGACACCCGCGTACGCCGTGCGTCGGGCGCACCAGAGAGTAGATCCACCCGTGAGCAAGGACGCCGTAGACACGGCCAAGGCCGCATCCCGCACCGATGCGATGCAGACGTCCCCGTCGCCCGCGGACGCGGGCGACGCCGGTTACAGCAAGGACCTCAAGGCCCGTCACGTCAACATGATCGCGATCGGCGGCGCGATCGGCACCGGACTCTTCCTCGGAGCCGGCGGCCGCCTCCACAACGCGGGCCCCGCCCTGGCGATCGCCTACCTCGTCTGCGGCATCTTCGCCTTCTTCGTCGTACGCGCCCTGGGCGAGCTGGTCCTCTACCGGCCCTCCTCCGGGTCGTTCGTGTCGTACGCGCGCGAGTTCCTCGGCGAGAAGGGCGCGTACGTCGCCGGGTGGATGTACTTCCTCAACTGGTCGACGACCGGCATCGCGGACATCACCGCGATCGCGCTCTACACGCACTACTGGAGCTTCTTCACCGACATCCCGCAGTGGGTGCTGGCCCTGATCGCCCTTGCGGTGGTCCTGGCGGTGAACCTGATCTCGGTGAAGATCTTCGGCGAGATGGAGTTCTGGTTCGCGATCATCAAGGTCGCCACTCTCGTCGCCTTCATGCTGATCGGCATCTTCCTGCTGGCCACGCAGCACGAGGTCGGCGGGACCACGCCCGGCCTGAGCGTCATCACGGACAACGGCGGGATCTTGCCGCACGGCATGATGCCGGTCGTCCTGGTCATGCAGGGCGTGATCTTCGCGTACGCCGCCCTGGAACTGGTCGGCGTCGCCGCGGGCGAGACCGCCGAGCCGGAGAAGGTCGTTCCGCGCGCGGTGAACTCGATCATGTGGCGCGTGGGCCTCTTCTACGTCGGCTCGGTCGTGCTCCTCGCGCTGCTGCTGCCGGGGTCCGTCTACTCCGCCGACCAGAGCCCCTTCGTCACGGTCCTGTCGAAGATCGGCGTCCCCGCGGCCGGCGACGTCATGAACCTGGTCGTCCTGACGGCCGCCATGTCGTCGCTGAACTCCGGTCTGTACTCCACCGGCCGCATCCTGCGCTCCATGGCCATGGCGGGCTCGGCCCCCAAGTTCACCGCCAGGATGAACCGCAGCCAGGTCCCGTACGGCGGGATCCTGCTCACCTGCGCGGTGTGCGTGCTCGGCGTCGGCCTCAACTACCTCATGCCGAGCCAGGCCTTCGAGATCGTCCTGAACGTGGCGTCCCTCGGCATCATCAGCACCTGGGTGATCATCATGATCTGCCACCTGGTGTTCGTTCGCCGCGCCAAGGAGGGGCTGGTGACCCGCCCGTCGTTCCGCCTTCCCGGCAGCCCGGTCACCGAGATCGTCACGATCGCCTTCTTGCTCGCCGTGCTCGGCCTGATGTGGAACGACCCCGAGGTCGGCCGCAAGACGCTGCTCCTCATCCCGGTGATCGCGGTCCTGCTGGTCGGCGGCTGGTTCGCGCTCCGCCGCCGGATCTCGAAGGCCGAGGACCAGGAGCTGAGCAAGCTCACGAAGTAGCAGGTCACGGGCGACTGTCAGTGGCAGCGCCTACGGTGGCGTCATGTCGGGGATCATGTATGTCCGGGGTGACGCCACCGTTCCGTCGGTCAAGGGCGTCAAGGTGATCGCCCATGTCTGCAATGACATAGGGGGATGGGGGAAGGGCTTCGTGCTGGCGCTCTCGCGCCGCTGGCCGGAGCCGGAGGCGGCGTACCGCGCCTGGCACCGGGACCGCGCGCACAACGACTTCGGCCTGGGAGCGGCCCAGTTCGTCCAGGTCGACCGGTATGTGTGGGTGGCGAACCTGGTGGGACAGCGGGGGATCCGCACGGGCAGCAAGGGGGTGCCCGTGCGCTACGAGGCCATTGACACGGCGCTCGGATCGCTGGGGGACAAGGCCGCCGAGCTCGGCGCGTCCGTCCACATGCCGCGGATCGGCTGCGGGCTTGCGGGCGGCAGGTGGTCCCGCGTGGAGCCGCTCGTCATCGAGCGGTTGGTGAAACGGGGGATAGCCGTGACCGTGTACGACCACGGGGACTGAGCGCGTTTCGGTCATTTATGGCGACGCGTACTCGACGCCCTCCGGATGTTCACGGCCACGCGCACTTGGCGCGCTCCGGCTGCTTACCGCCACGCGGACTCGGCGCGCTCCCGATGTTCACGGCACGCGGACTCGCCGTGATCCAGCTGTTCACGGCCGTGGCGGCCGAACTCGCCCCCGCTCCTGACCTCCAAGGACAGGCACGCGGGTTTCGCGTTGGCCGCGGCTGACAGTTCTTGCAGAAAGTTTCGTCAACTCCTTGCAGGCGATGTCGATCAGCTGTTTAACTCGGCGCTCGGTGACCGCAGTTGACGGAGACCGGTCCGAGGGCCGGCCGATCCGAGGAGTGTCGTGACGGCGCAGACATCCGTTGTCGAGCCCGGGGTCCGAGGCGACGACAGTGGCTTCACGCTCCATGCACCCGAAGGGATTTCGTACCGCGTAGACCTGACCAAGGACGTGCTCGCCCCTGACAACCCACTGCTGGCCGACTACTGCGAGGGCCGCCGGGTCGTCGCCTTCCTCGGCCCGACCGTCGAACGGCTCTACGGCGAACGGCTCCGGAGGTACCTGGCCGCCCGACTCGCCCCGGGCAGTTGGAGCGTGGTCGTGACCGGCGGTGGTGAGGACCGCAAGACCATGGAATCGGTCGAGGAGATCTGCGCCCAGGCCAAGCTCGCGGGCCTCGACCGGCGTGGCGTGATGCTGGCCGTCGGGGGCGGCGTCACCTGCGATCTGGTGGGCTTCGCCGCCGCGATCTACTGCCGGGGCGTGCGCTACATCAAGGTCAACACGACACTGGTCGGCCAGGTCGACGTCGGTGTCGGCGTCAAAACGGGCGTCAACGCCCTCGGCACCAAGAACATGCTCGGCGCGTACCACCCCGCGCATGCGTCGATCAACGACCCCGGCTTCCTCCATACGCTGCCGTCGCGTCAGATCCGTTGCGGGCTCGGTGAGATAGCCAAGATGGCGATCATCAAGGACGCACGGCTCTTCCGCGTGCTGGAGGAGCGTCCGGACGTCTTCCGGCACTTCGGCCGGAGGGCGGCACACGACGCGCGGGACGTCATGAACGTCCTCGCCATCGACGACGTCGAGGACTACGTGCTGCGCACCGCCATGGCGCTCATGCTGGAGGAGCTCTGCCCCAACCTCCGTGAGCGCGACCTGGCCCGGCTGGTCGACTTCGGGCACACCTTCGGGCCGGTGATCGAGACGGCCAGCGAGTACCGGGTCGCGCACGGCGAGTCGGTCGCCGTCGACATGGCCCTGTCCACCCAACTCGCCCGTGTGCTCGGCCTGATCGACGATGAGGACTGCGCGCGGATCATCAGTCTGATCAGCGGACTCGGCCTGCCGATCCACGACCCCGAAACCTGCACGCCCGAGCTGATGGAGCGAGCGCTCAGAGCCTCCTGGGAGCGGCGCGGCCGCCGTCTGCACCTCGTCGTGCCCGACGGAATCGGCTCGGCGGTGTTCGTGGACGACCTGGAGGACATCCCCGCCGCCGCCCTGACAGAGGCGCTCGCCGCCCTCGCCGCTGACGCGCCGCGCTCGGTGGCAGCCGCTCGCTGAGGCCGGGGGCCACCTCACTGCACGGCCCCCGGCCGTCACCCTCACCCACCGGGGGACGCCAGGCCGCCATGCGTCGGCGCATCACGTGCGCACGCACCAACGCACGCACGGAGCGCACGCACGAGTCCACGCACCGCCGCATGCACCACCGCACGATCAACCCCCGCGCCCAAGAACGATCCCGCACATCGCGACAGGAGCCGCCCGAGATGAGTCCCACAGAACCGCCCCCGGCCCCCGGCCCGACCCGCACCAGGATCTCCAACCTGCACGAGGGCCTGCTGCGCGGGGTGACGGCCGACCACGGCGGAGTCGGCACGATCCTGGCCCACCGGGCCTACCGCCGAGAGGACGCACCGGCCGGCATCGCCTTCATCGACCTGGTGGTCCTGCCGCCGCACACCTCCATCGGACTCCACCGGCACGCCGACGACCAGGAGACGTACGTGATCCTCGATGGCCGGGGTCGGATGACCCTGGACGGTGAGGAGTTCGAGGTCCGCACCGGCGACGTCGTCCCCAACCGCCCGTATGGTGAGCACGGCCTGGCCAACGACTCGGACGGCGACCTGCGCCTGCTGGTCTTCGAGGTCGGCCCGCTGGAGGGCGGCCGATGACCGGTCCCCGCCAACTCGCCCTGCTGGCCCAGGAGTCCGCCCATCTGGCGCCGGGCGCGTCGGAGGAGGCCGAGCTGGGCCGCCGCGTCTTCGTGTCGGGCAGCGGAGCCGTCCTCACCGACCTGGACGGTAACCAGTACATCGACCTCGCGGCCGGCACCCTCACCCAGTCCCTCGGCCACTGCCACCCCGAGGTCGTCGCCGCGCTGACCGAACAGGCCACCCGGCTGTGGAACGTCCACGACTTCGCCACCGTCGACCGCGCGGAGCTGTGTGAGCTGCTGGCCGGCCTGCTGCCGCCGGAACTGGACACGTACTCCTTCTTCTCCACCGGCGCCGAGGTCGTCGAGGCCGCGCTGCGCGCCGTGCAGGCCGTCGCCGAGCCGGGCCGTAACCGTATCGGCGCGCTGCGCCACGGTTTCCACGGCAAGACCCAGGGCGCCCGAATGCTCGTGCACTGGGACATCGGGAACCAGGCCTTCGCCGGCAACAGCGTCCTCGGCTACTCCCCGTACTGCTACCGCTGTCCACTCGAACTCCAGTACCCCTCCTGCGGGGTGCGCTGCGCCTCGCTGGTCCGCAAGCACATCGCCGAGAAGCCCAACGTCTCGGCGCTGGTCTTCGAGCCCGTGCTCGGCGCGGCCGGAGTCATCGTGCCGCCGCCCGGTTACTGGGAGCAGATCGCCGACAGCTGCCGTGAGCACGGGGTGCTGCTGGTCGCCGACGAGGTACTGACCGGCGGCGGGCGCACCGGAACCTTCCTGGCCAGTGAGCGGTTCGGCATCGAACCGGACCTGGTGGCGCTCTCCAAGGGCATGGCCTCCGGATTCCCCTTCGCCGTGCTGGCCGGGCGCTCCTCGGTGCTGCGCCACCCGCAGGCGGGCCGGGCCGGGTCCACCGCCTCCACCTACTCCAACAACCCGCTGGGCATCGCCGCCGCCCGGGCCACGCTCGAAGTGGTGGCCCGCGACACCCTGATCGAGCAGGTCCACGTCCTTGGCGAGCTGCTGGACGAGCGGCTTGCCGAACTGCACCGCAAGTACGAGGTGTTGGGCGACGTGCGGGGCATCGGCCTACTGTACGGGCTGGAGTTCGTCCGCAGTCGTACGACCCGGGAGCCCGCGCCCGACGTCGCCCGCGAGGTCTACCTCGCCGCACTCGACCTCGGTCTGCGCACCTCGCTCGGCGGCCACATCATCCGCCTCGCCCCGCCGTTCACCATCGACCGGGGACTCCTGGAAGAGGGCGTCACCCTGCTCGGCCGCGCCCTGGAACGGGTCACGGGGGCCCACCGGTGAGCGTCGACCGTGTCGCGGAGGGTGTCCGTTGATCGTCGCGGAGAACCTCGTCAAGGAGTTCAAGGTCTACGAGCGGAGGCCCGGCCTGCTCGGCAGCCTCGGCACGCTGTTCAGCCGCGAGCACCGCATCGTCCGAGCCGTCTCCGGTGTCTCCTTCGAGATCCCGGCCGCCACGAAGGTCGCGTACATCGGGGCCAACGGCGCCGGGAAGTCCACCACCGTCAAGATGCTCACCGGCATCATGAGCCCGACCTCCGGCCGCTGTCTGGTGGCGGGCCTGGAGCCGTACCGGGAGCGGCGGCGCAACGCCGCCAACATCGGCGTCGTGTTCGGCCAGCGCAGCCAGCTCTGGTGGGACCTGCCGGTGCCGGACTCCTTCCGGATCCTGCGCCGCATCCACGAGATCCCGGACGCGGTGTACCGGCGCAACATGGCGCTCTACCGCGACCTGCTCGACCTCGACGGCCTTGGCAACACGCCTGTACGGCAGTTGAGCCTCGGCCAGCGGATGCGCGCCGAGGTGGCCGCCAGTCTGCTGCACGACCCGACCGTGGTGTTCCTGGACGAGCCGACCGTCGGGCTCGACCTGGTGCTCAAGGAGGCCGTCCGCGCGCTGGTCAACCACGTCAACGCGGAGCTCGGCACCACCGTCATGCTCACCAGCCACGACATGGGCGACATCACCGCCATCTGCGATCAGGTGCTGGTGGTCAACCACGGAGAGGTGGTCCACCAGAGCACCATGCACGAGCTGCTCCGCACCGCCGACACCCGTGCCGTCGTCTTCGAGCACCAGGGCGGTCCGGGCCCGGAGCAGGCGATCGCCCTGATAGAGCGGGAACTTGACGGTGTATCAGCCACGCAGGTCGAGGGCGGGCGCCTCAAGGCGGAGTACCCGGCCGACCGCTGGTCCGCCCGGCAGGTGATGGGGTTCCTGCTGGAGCACTTCGACCTCACTGACTGCGTCGCCCCGGAACCCGACCTGGAGATGGTGCTCCGCCGTATCTACACCGGCCGGGCCGGGAACCGGGAGGTCGCCGTATGACGGCCGAGGCCTCCCGCGTACCGAGGGCGGCGTCCGCCCTGCGCCGCTACACCCCGTTCGCCGCCTCCAGCCTGCAGAGCCTGCTCCAGTACCGCTCGACCTTCCTGATCAACGCGGTCACCGCGACCGCGGCGGTCGGCGTGCAGATCTTCCTGTGGCGCGCGGTGTACGCCGGCCGCGCCGGTGGCCCGCCCGGCGGCTTCGACCTGCCGCAGCTCACCACGTATGTCCTGCTGGCCCAGGTGCTGGGGCTGCTCCAGGCCAGCCGCGTCGACGAGGAGGTGGCCGGGGAGGTACAGCGCGGTGACATCGCCGTCTCGCTGCTGCGCCCCGTCAGCTACCCGCTGGCCCGGTTCGCCGCCGGCCTCCCGGTCTCGCTCTCCAATGCCGTCCTGGTCGCCGTACCCGTGGTGCTGCTGTACGCGCTGCTGCTGCCGCTCGCCGCGCCGGCCTGGACGGGCGTGCTGCTGTTCGCGCTGTCCACCGGCCTCTCCCTGGTGATCGGCTTCGGCGTGAACCTGCTGGTCGGCCTCGCCGGTTTTGTCACCACGAACATCTGGGGCGTACGGGTGGTCAAGGACAGCCTGGTCGCGTTCTTCGCCGGTCAGGTCGTCCCGCTCGCCCTGATGCCGGGGCCGCTGGCCGCCGTCGCCCACGCGCTGCCCTTCCAGGGCATGATCGACGGACCGCTGCGGCTGCTCCTGGGCCGCTACGACGGGGCCGCCGACGCCGCCGGGATCCTGGCGGGCCAGGTCGCCTGGGCAGGGCTGCTGACCGGCCTCGCCGCCGTGGCGTGGCGCGGGGCCGTACGCCGGGTGGAGGTGCTCGGCGGATGAGCCCCCGACCCGAGGCCGTACGCTCCGACGCCGTACGTTCCGAGGCCGTAAGTTCTGAGACCGTACGTTCCGAGGCTGTACGTTCCACCCTCGTCCGCCCCACCGGTGTACGGTCCACCGTCGTCCGCTACACCCGGCTCACCTGGTATCTGAGCGGCGTCAGCCTGCACCGGCTGACCGAGTACCGGATGGACTTCCTGCTCGGCGCAGGGGGACTGCTGCTGCGCGTGGTGTGCCAGGTCGCCGTGATCGGCATGGTCTTCCGGCAGGTCCCCGTCATCGCGGGCTGGAACTACTCCCAAGTGCTCTTCCTGCTGGGCTTCTCGCTCCTGCCGCGCGGCCTCGACCGGCTGTTCACCGACCAACTGTGGATCCTCGCCAGGAAGTTGGTGCAGAACGGCGAGTTCTTCCGCTATCTGATCCGGCCGGTCCACCCGCTGTTCTCGTTGCTCTCCGAGCGCTTTCTGTACCCGGACGGCTTCGGTGAACTGCTCACCGGAGTGGCCCTCACCTGGTACGCCGCAGACCGCGTCGACCTGGACCTCAGTGCCGGACAGCTCCTGCTCGCCCCGCTGCTGGTGCTGTGCGGCACCCTGATCCTCGCCTCGATCAAGACGCTCTTCGCGTCCCTCGCGTTCTGGACCACCAGCAGCTTCCCGGCCCTGTACGCGGCCAACCAGCTCGGCGACTTCTCCGGCTACCCCCTGGACCTCTACCACCCGTCCCTGCGGTGGCTGCTCACCTGGCTACTGCCGTACGCCTTCACCGCCTATGTCCCCGCGTCCTACCTCCTCTTCGGGCACGCCGCCATGCTGCCGTGGCTGTTCGTCGTGACCGTCGGGCTGGTGACGCTCGCCCTGGTGGTCTGGCACCGGGGCGTCGACCGCTACGAGATGACCGGGAGCTGAATTTGGACACCCTGCTGCTCGGCAGCACCCCGCCCGCCACGGTCCGCCTCCTGCGCGAGGCCCCCTGGATGGACGAGACGGGCCGCCGCACCGGACACTTCGACCTCGTCGACCAGGCCGCCCTCGGCACCGTCCAACTGCTGATCGTCGCCTCGGCCGAGGACCCCTCCGCCCGCTGGTTCGTACCCGTGCCGCACACCGACCCCGGTCGCACCGCCGACCGCACCGCGGAGTACGACCGGTTGGTCGTGGAAGCCCTGCGCGAGGGACTGCGCCTGCCCACCCAGTGCGGCAACCTGATCGAGTTCCGCGGCGCGCCCGCCGCGTACCTGGCACAACTGCCGTACGACTTCGGCTGGTCCTCCAACGCCCTGTCCCTGCTCGACCTCGGCGGCAGCGCCCACGCTCACAAGACCTACCGGCGCATCGGCGTCGGCACCCGGGAACCCGAACTGCTCAGGCTGATGGCGGGAGGCGGCCGGACCCAGCAACCCGTCGGCGACTACACCTACGTGGACTCCACCACCGGCCGGCGCGAACCGCTCGGCGTGCTCTACCGCTACGCCGAAGGGGACGGTCTGAACGTCCCGCTGCGGGAAAGCATCCGGGCCCTGTGGCCGCTGCTGACCGCGGGCGTCGACGTCGAGGCCGCCGTCACCGAGTCGCAGCGCGGCCTCACGGCACCCTTGCGCGAGACCGGCCGCTTTCTGCGCGACTTCCACCGGGACATGGCCGAACGGCTCGGTCCGCAACCGGAGTTCCCGGCCGAGGGCTTCCTCGCCGAGGCCACCGCGCGCATCGACGCACTGCGTCCGCTGATCCTCGCCGACCCCCGCATCCCGCTCCCCGTCCGCCGAGCCGCCGTATCCGGCCTGGACCGCGAGCTCTCCGCGACAGCCACCCTGCCTCCGCAGCCCTGGCCCACCGGCCCCTGCCACGGCGACCTGCACCTCTCCCATCTGCTGCGCCGCGAACACCCCGACGGCAGCTGGGAGTTGTGCGTCATCGACCTCTCCACCCCACGGTCGGACCCGGCCGACCCGGCCACCGCCCAGTCGCCCTGGCAGGACCTGGCCGCCCTGCAGCGCGGCATGGAGATCTTCACCGCCGACGAGTTCTCCGACCATGCCGCGCTCACCCTCGGCATGGACCCGGACGACACCTGCCGCATGGCGCTGCTGCTCGCCTCCGGCGAGGCACCCGACACCCCCGGCTGGACCCCGCACCGCCTCGCCGAACTCGACCGGCTGCGCGCCGCCGCCCGGCTGTGGGCGGCCCGGGTGAGCCAGCTGCTCATCGGTGACACGGCGGGCGGCGACATCACCGGAGCCGTACGGACGAGCCGGCCGATGCCCGGCCACCCCGCCTGGCGCCTGTTCCGGCTGCGCCGCCTCGTCCACGAACTCGACTACGCCTACGCCCACGACCGCGCCTACCACGCGGCGATCAACCTGCGGCACGCCGTGGAGGCCGGAGGCCTGCCGAACACGACGGTGGGCGGCCCGCAGGACACCACGGCAGTCAGCCTGCCGGACACCACGGTGAGGGACTGACGCCCGTGCACATCATCGAGACCTACTTCGAGTGCGGCGGCTTCGACCACCGCTTCCTCCAGGGCGGCATCTCCGTCTACCTGTGGAACCTCTCCAAGGCCTTCGCCGAGAAGGGCCACCACGTCTCCGTCGTCACCCCGGCGCACGGCCGCCTCGACGACCTGCGCGCCTCGTACGACCTGGAGACACTCGACTACCGGGACACGTACGAACTGCCCCTCGTCCTCGACCCGGAGACCTGGGGCGACCGCTTCCCGTCCGAGGTCCGCGTCCCGCTGACCACCACCGCGCACCGGCTGCGACTGGACGGCATCGACCTCTACTTCCTGTCCAACGACCTGCTCGACCAACTGCCCGACCGCTTCTACCCGCCCTACGGGAGCAAGGGCCAGGACCTGGTCTTCTTCAAACCGCTCGCCTACCAGGTGGACAGCGTCCGCTTCATCCGCCACCGGTTCGCCGACCGGAAGGCCCTGGTGCACGCCCACGAGCCGTACTACCACTATCTGATACCGGCGGCCTTCCGGGACGACCCGAGCAAGCTCGTCGTCGGGACCGTGCAGAGCAACATGCCGATCACGAAGCAGGTCTACCGGCCGAAGGTGCGACGACTGCTGGAGTTCCTGGACGCGGGTGCCGCGCTCCCCGCAGAGGACACCGCTCGCCCGCTCACCGAGCACGAGAAGGTGATGAGCGGCTACCAGCAACTCACCCATCTGCACTACGAGTACGGCCCGGACCACGTCCGCGTCTACGACCTCGTGGCCGATCACGCGGACCTCGTCGACTTCCTCTCGCCCGGCCACCTCGACTTCTACACCGACTTCGCCGACACGCCGTTCGAGGAGCTCTTCACCCGACTGCCGGTCCACGACACCGTGCGCCGCAACGCCCACAAGAGCTTCGTCGGCGGCTGCGCCGTCGGGGACACCTGGACGGCCGGCGCACCACCCGCCATCGACCGGGCGGCCGTCCTGCGCGGTCTCGGACTCGACCACGAGCTGCCGACCTTCTTCCACAACGCACGCTACGCCGTCAACCACAAGGGGCAGACCGAACTCTTCCGAGCCGTCGACCGGGTGCTGACCGAGGGCCTGGCGGCCAACTTCGTGCTGCGCTGCATCAGCGACGGCGGCATCGAGGATCCCTATGTCCAGGAGGTGGTCGAACGGCACAAAGGACGCGTCCACCTGGAGTGGGAGCGGGTGGAGGAGCGGCGGATCGTCGAGTACGCGGCCTCCTCGGACTTCTGCCTCTTCCCCTCCAAGTTCGAGATGGACACCTTCCTGATCGCCCAGGGCGAGGCGATGGCCGTGGGCGCGGTGCCGATCGCCACCGCCCAGCTCGGCATGGCGCACTTCGGCCATGTCGCCGATCCGCTGCACGGCCCCGACGCAGAGCGCGCCACCGGGTTCGCCGTCAACCGCTCCTTCGCGGAGGACGACACCCTGCTCGTCGACGCCTTGGTCCGCCGCATCCACCAGGCCGCGGCACTCCTGCGCGAACAGCCCGAGCAGTACCGCAGGCTGCGCGCCAACTCCATCGCCACAGCACGCCGGTTCACCTGGAAGCACGCCGCCGACCAGCATCTGACCGCCTTCACCCGGCTCTGGGAGGGGGACAGCCCAGAGCTCAACCGGGAGGGAGACAGCCCAGGGCTCGGCATCGACCGGATCCTCCGGCACGGCTGGTTCGACCTGCTGCCCGACGAGGCGTACGACACCCACCGCACCGCGATCGCGGAAGCCGCCCTCCGGCTCGGAGACGCCGCCGCCTACCGGCGCTGCCGACCGCTGGACGCCCCCGCGGCCCGCGCCCTGTTCGAAGCCGCCTGGGACCGCGGCGACTTCGCCCGCTGCGAGCAGACCGCCGACAGCGACCCGACGCTGCGGGCCCGCCTCGACGGCCGCAGCTCGGTCGAGGACGGCCGGATCGTCTTCCGGCTGCCGCACGCCGAGCGCGTGGAGCTGGTCCGGCTCGACCGGGACGAGCCCGGGCGGAGACGCCGGGTGAGCGTCCAGCGGCTCCTCCGCTCCGGTGCCGAGTTCTCCGGTGAACTCCAGCCTTGCGACGGTCAGTTGAGCCTGCTGCTCACCCTGGCCTCCGGTCGCTGCGCCTGGGACGTGGTGCGCCATGGCTGACGGAGTGCGCGCCGTGCTGCTGGCGGGCGGCGAGGGCCGTCGCATGGGCCGGCTCGGCCACGGCAGACTCAAACCGCTGGTGCCCTTCGGCGGCTCCTGCCGCCTGATCGACTTCTCCCTCGCCAACGCCGCGGCCTCCGGCCTGGACGAGGTGCTGCTGCTCTCCCAGTACGAGGAGCGGCAGTTGATGGACGACCTGCACGACACCTGGTGGCGCCCCGGTTTCCGGGTGCACTTCGGCCCGTACGACCGTGCTTACCGCGAAGGCGCCGGGTACCGCCCGCTGCCCTCCGCCGGGCCCCCGGAGCGTGGCACCGCCGACGCGCTGATCCGCAAGGCACCGTACGTCTTCGGACCCACCACCTCGGAGGTGCTGGTGCTGCACGCCGATCACGTGTACCGCTTCGACTACGGGCCGCTGATCGAACGACACCGCAGCCAGGGCGCGGCGCTGACCGTGGCCTACCAGCGGATCGAGCGGCGTTATGTCCCGCTCTTCGGGATGGTCGAGTTCGACGCCGCCGGGCAGCTGACGAGCTTCGTCGAGAAACCCGCCGAACCGACCAGCGACCTGGTCTTCGCCGCGTTCTGCGTGTTCGACGCGGCCGTGCTGCACCGCTATCTGGAGAAGCTCGACGGCACCGACTGGCAGCACGACATCAGCCGGGACGTCATCCCCGCCATGCTGGCCGGCGGCGAACGCATCCTGGGCCACGAGGTGCCCGGCCACTGGGAGGACATCGGCACCGTCGACCGCTACCACCGGGCCCATGTGGCCCTGGCGAGCGGAGAGTCGGGGCTGATGCTCCATCAACTTCCTCGCACCGTACGGCCGGACGTGGCGAGGGAGCTTATCGTCGCCGCACCCGGCATCGAGCGCAGCGTGGTGCCCGCCGATCTCGTCAACGAGGGCCGCGTCGAGCGCAGCGTGGTGTTCCCCGGGGTCCGGATCGGTGCCGGGGCCCTCGTCCGCCGCAGTGTGCTGCTGCCGGGTGCGACCGTCACCGCCGGGGCCGACATCGACTCCGCCATCGTCCTCGAGGACGGACACGTACAGCAGTCGGCGACCTACCCCCAGATCTTCCCGGGAGGAACCAGTGCCTGAAAGGGCCTTCACCGTCGCCGACCTCGGCGGCACCACACTGCGGATCGCCCGTTACGACGTGGGGTCGGGCACCGTCGACGACATCCGGCGCACCCCGACCGAGGGTATGGACCGGCATCCCGGCGCGCCCGTGCCCGAGCTGCAGACCAGGGTGAGCGAACAACTGGCCGAGCTGGCCGTCGAGGCCGTCGCCCGGCATCGCAGCAGCGCCCTGGCCGTCGCCTTCGCCGGGCCCGTCACCGCCGACGGCCGGATCGTGACCGCACCCACCGTCTGGGGCACCCGAGGCGAACCGCTCCCGCTGCGCCTCCTCCTGGAGGAGCGCCTCGGCCTCCCCGTAGTCGTCGTCAACGACCTGACGGCGGCCGTCTGGCGTTATGTCGACCACGCGTCCGACCAGCCGTTCTGCCTCATCACGGTGAGTTCCGGGATCGGCAGCAAGGTCTACCGGGCGGGCGAGGTGCTGCTCGACCCGGAAGGCCACGGCGGTGAACTCGGGCACTGGCGGTGTGACACCTCCCCGCAGGCGCCGCTGTGCGACTGCGGCGGCCGCGGTCACCTCGGCGGGATCGCCTCGGGCCGCGGGATGCTGGCCGCGGCGCGCCGTGCCGCGCTCGCCGACCCGGCCGGCTATGCTCGCTCGGCCCTCGCGTCCGCCGCGCCGGACCCGGAGCGGCTCGACAACCCGGCGCTGGTCGCCGCCGTACGCCGTGGGGACGCGTTCGCCACCGCCGTACTGCGCGGCGGGCTCGCCCACCTCGCCTCCGCGATCACCTCGGTGTTCACCTCCATCGGCGTACGACGCTTCGTCATCATGGGTGGATTCGCGCTGGCCGTCGGCCCGCGCTTCGCCGAACTGCTCACCGAGGAGCTGGAGCGGCTCGGCTGCTTCGGCCTCGGCACCGAGGAGATCCGCCGCATGGTCGTCCTCGGCGAGCCGGACGACGACCACGGCCTCATCGGCGCGGGACGCCTGCTCGCCGCCCGCAGCACGGCCCGGCAGGCGGTGACGGTGTCGTGACGCGCACCTTGATCGTGGGCAGCGGGTTCGTGGGGCGCGCTGTCGCCGGGCGGTTGATCGCCGCGGGGGAGGACGCCGTGCTGGCGTCGCGGAACGCGCCCGGCGCCGCGACCTTGGAGTCCCCGGGCGGGGGCACCGCCTCGCCGTCCCCGGGCGTGGTCGACGCCTGGGTGTCCCTGGAGACGACCGTCGGAGGCTCGGCCGCTCCATGGGTCCGCCTCGACGCGGCCGACGCCGAGGCCTGCGCCCGTGTCGTCGACCGCGTCCGGCCCGACCGGCTGGTCCTGGTGCACGGCCCGTCCGACGTGACGTGGTGCGAGGCCCATCCCGAGCGGGCCGCCGCGCTGCACACCGCGGCGGCGGCCAACCTCACGGCCGCGGCGCCTGGTTGCCGTACGGTGCTGATCTCGACCGACAACGTCTTCGACGGCACGTCCCCCGCGAACGGCGAGTCCGCTCCCACGGCCCCCGCCAACGCCTACGGCCGGGCGAAGCTGCGCGCCGAGCGCATCGTGCGGGAGTCGGTCGACGGCACCGTGCTGCGGGTGAGCCTGATCTACGGCTGGGAGCCGCCCGGGGCCGACAAGTGGCTCAACTTCTTCTCCGCCTGCGCCCACCGGCTGCGCGGCGGGGAGCGGGTCGAGGCGCCGCACGACCAGTGGACCACCCCCGTACTGGTCGAGGACGTCGCCGCGGTGACCGCCGCCGTACTGCCCCCGGGGGCGCCCCCGCTGCTCCACCTCGGCGGCCCCGACCGGATCTCGCGCGCGGCCTGGGCCGAGGTCGTCGCCGACGGCCTCGGCGTACCGCGCACCCAAGTGGTGCCGGTGCCGAAGGCGGCGGGCCGGTACGCCAGCCGCCCCACCAACACCTGCCTGACCAGCCATCTGCTGGACGGCTTCCTCGCCGCGCGCGGCCTGCGGGTCCGCGGTGTCGCCGAGGGCGCCCGGACGCTTCTGGAGGCCCCCGCGTGATCCGTACCGTCCACTCCCGCGAGGTGTACCGCAACCCGTGGATGACCGTCCGCGAGGACGACATCCAGCGACCCGACGGGAGCCCCGGCCTGTACGGGGTGGTCGACAAGCCCGACTACGCCCTGGTGATCCCCCGTCAGGACGGCAGGGTCCACCTCGTCGAGCAGTACCGGTATCCCGTCGGCGGCCGGTACTGGGAGTTCCCCCAGGGGTCCTGGCCCGAGGGACACCAGGGCGAGGCACCGCTCGACCTCGCCCGCGCCGAACTGCGCGAGGAGACCGGCCTGTCGGCCGAGCGTATGACCTACCTGGGCCGACTGCATGTCGCCTACGGCTACTCCAGCCAGGGCTGCCACGTCTTCCTCGCCGAAGACCTGACCCAGGGCGAGCCGGAACGCGAGGCCACCGAGGCGGACATGCGCCAGCGATGGGCCGCACCCCACGAATGGCGCGCGCTCGTCCGCTCCGGCCGCATCACTGACGCCGCGACCCTGGCGGCACACGCGTTGCTGGGGCTGCACGAGGAGCCGTACGAGGGGGCGCGCGGCGAGTCGTACGACGGGCCGCGTGCCGAGTCGTACGAGAGGCCGCACTCGGAGTGGAGCGGGGACGCGCCCGCGGAGTCGGGCGCGCATGTGCGTGGCGAGCCGCACGTGGAGGTCCGGCCATGAGCGCCCCGCCCTCCCGTGACCGTGACTACCGGTCCTCCCGTGTCCATGGCCGCCCGCCCTGCTCCGACGTGGACAACCCGCCCCGTTTCGCCGTCATCGCCACCGACCTCGACGGCACGCTGCTCCGCCGCGATCTGAGCGTCTCCGCGCGCACCAGGGCCGTACTCACCCGGGCCGCCGCGTCCGGGGCACGGCATCTGGTGGTCACCGGTCGCCCGGCGGCGGGCTGCCGCAGCCTGCTCGCGCCGTTGGGCTACCAGGGGATCGCGGTCTGCGGTCAGGGTGCCCAGTTGTACGACGTCGGCGCCGACCGGCTGCTGTCTTCGGCGACCCTGGACCGCGCCACCGTGCGCATGCTGGTCGCGCGGATCGCGGAGGCCGCGGGAGGGCTGGAACTCGGCGTCGTCACGGCGGGTCTGACCGGCGAGTTCCTGGTCACGCCCGGCTTCGGGGAGCGCGTCCGGCACGGCTGGCGCCTGGTGGAGCGACCGGACGAGCTCTGGGCGCGGCCGGTGGAGAAGGTGCTGATCCGCAGCCGGCGGCTGGACGACGACGCACTCGCCGCGCTGGCTCAGCGGTTGTGCGCGGACGAGATCGCCGTCACCCACTCGGGCGAGGACATGGTCGAGTTGCTCCCGGCCGGTGTCAGCAAGGCGAGCGGCCTGGCCGCCGCGGCACGCCGACTCGGCTTCACCGCGGCCGACACCATCGCTTTCGGCGACATGCCCAACGACATCCCGATGCTCGAATGGGCCGCCCACGGCGTCGCCATGGGCAACGCCCACGCCGAACTCCGCCGCCGCGCGGACGAGATCGCCCCCACCAACGAGGAGGACGGTGTCGCGGCGGTCCTCGAACGCCTCTTCCCGACGCCCACGCCGACGCCGACGCAGACACCGACTTCCTGAGCGCAAGACCCCGGCCCCGACGGGGTTGGTCGCAGCCCTATGGGCTTGGCCCTGCCCCGACGTGCTCGGCCGGCCCGACAGGCCTGGCCCCGTCCCACCCCCGGGTGGAGCCCTGCCGCGCGACCGCTCCTGATCGAGCGCCCCCATCCCCCTCCCAAACCGGAGAGCAGCAACGATGCCGCCCACCCGCGAACTGCTGGACCTGGCGCGCCTGCACGGCGTCGCCACGCACTACACCACCGACCTCGGCCGCCGGATCGACACGTCCCCCGAGACCCTGCGCGCGGTGCTCGCCGCCCTCGGCGTCGACGCGGCGGGACCCCGCGCCGTACGGGCGGCCCTGGCCGAACGCCGTCACACCCTGGCCGAGCGGCTGCTGCCGCCCACCGTCGTGGTCCGGGCCGGACGCCCGCCCGCGGACCCGCTCGTCGAGTCCGGCGCCGAGCTGTGGGTCGAGACCGAGGACGGCCGCGGCCACCGCGTCGACTCCCCGGGCAAGGACCTGGCCGACTTCCCCATCGGCCGCCACACGCTGCACGCGACCCACCGCGGCCGTGCCGCGTCCGTACCGCTGTTGATCGCCCCCGAGCGGCTGCCCGGCCCGGCGCACCGGGGCTGGGGCTTCCTGGTTCAGCTCTACTCGGTGCTCTCCCGTCGCTCATGGGGCATGGGCGACCTCGGCGACCTCGCGGACCTGGCGGCCTGGGCCGGTGCTCTCGGGGCCGACTTCATCCAGCTCAACCCGCTGCACGCCTACGTCCCCGGTCCGCTGCCCGATCCGTCCCCGTACCGCCCGAGCAGCCGCCGCTATCCCGACCCGATGAACCTGCGGATCGATTCCGTTCCCGAGTATGCCGCACTGTCCCCGGCCGACCGGGAGACCGCTGCACGCCTGACCGCCCGGGCCGACCGCCTGCGCGCCGACGTACTCGCGGGCGGCCTCATCGACCGCGCGGCCGTGCGCGAACTCAAGCTGAAAGCACTGGCGTTGATGCACTGTGTGCCGCTCGCCCCCGAGCGGCGGGCCGCCTATCGAAGGTACGTCGACACGGAGGGCCCGGGGCTGCGGGACCACGCGCTGTGGTGCGCGGTCGCCGAGGTCCACGGCCCCCACTGGCGCTCCTGGCCCGCTGGACTGCGTAGCCCCGACGGTGCCGGAATCGCCGCGGCGGAAGTCCAGTTGGCGGACCGGATCGACTTCCATCGCCGGCTCGCCTGGCTGGTCGACGAGCAACTCGCCGAGGCGCAGCACGCGGCGATGCGGGCGGGCATGGCCGTCGGCCTGATGCACGACCTGGCGGTCGGCGTCGACCCCGAGGGCGCGGACGCGTGGCATCAGCAGCGCTTTCTCGCCGAGGGGATGACGGTGGGCTGCCCGCCCGACGACTTCAATCCGCACGGACAGGAGTGGGGGCTGCCGCCCTGGCGCCCGGACACCCTCGCCGAGGCCGGATATGCGCCCTTCGCCGAGGTACTGCGCGGCACGCTGCGCCGTTCCGGCGCACTGCGTGTCGACCACATCATGGGGCTGTTCCGGCTCTGGTGGGTGCCCGCCGGAGCCGGGGCGGGGGAGGGCACGTACGTCCGCTACGACCACGAAGCGCTGCTCGGCGTGCTGGCCCTGGAGGCGTACCGGGCCGGCAGCATGGTGATCGGCGAGGATCTGGGCACCGTTGAGCGGGGCGTGCGCGAGGAGTTGGCCGACCGGGGCATCCTCGGCACGTCCGTGCTGCGCTTCGAATACCTCGGCGGACCGGAGGAGCGGTCGGGCCCGCTGCCGCCCGAGCGGTGGCGCGCCGACTGCCTGGCCACCCTCACGACCCACGACCTGCCCAGCACGGCCGCGTGGCTCGACGGCGCGCACGTACACCTGCACGAGCACCTCGGCCTGCTGGCTCAGCCGGTGGAGGAGGCGACGGCGGCGGCGGAGGCCGAACGCAAGGGCTGGCTGGCCGAGTTGGACCGAGTCGGAGCATGGGACACGGGACACCGGCCCGCTGCGGCGCCGTCGGATCCGGCCTCGGCGGACCCGGTTCCGAACCGGGAGACCCTGGCCCTGCACCGCTTCCTCGCCCGCACCCCCGCGAAACTCCTCGGCGTCTGGCTCCCCGACACCGTGGGCGACCGGCGCCCGCAGAACCTTCCCGGAACCTCCGACGAATACCCCAACTGGCGGCTCCCGATGGCCGATCCGGCCGGTCGCCCCGTCACCCTCGACGACCTTGGCGAGCACCCCGGCCCCCGTGCGGTGGCCGAGGTCTACAGCGACTTGAAGACGGCCGTCCCGAACAGCCGGATAGAACAACCGAAATGACTTGCAGAAAGATTCTGCAAGTCATTGCCAGGGAGAGAACGCCCTGCTTGACTCACCTGCCGACAGGCGCAGTTGACGCAGCGCCGAGCCGAGAGGAACACCCATGAGCAGCCGCGAGATCGACGTCCTCGTCCTGGGAGGCGCGGGCGTGGACACGATCGTGTACGTCCCAGAACTGCCGCTCCCGTTCGCCGACAGCTACATGATCCGGCCCGGCATCGAGACCCGGGCGGGCCAGAGCGGGGACTTCGTCGCGCTCGGCGTGCACGCCCTGGGCCTGCGCACGCACCACCTCGACATGATCGGCGACGACCACGAGGGCGAGCTGATCCGCGCACTGCACCGCGACCGGGGCATCCCGCTCACCGGCGTCCTCCAGCCCGCCGGCACCAAGCGCGCGGTCAACCTCGTCGACCCGCAGGGGCGGCGGTTGTCGCTGTACGACGAGAGCCGCTCACGGGAGGCGGACCGTCTGCCCGAGGAGACGGTCCGGGCACTGGCGGGGGCGAGCCGCCACGCCCATGTCGTCATCACCTACCCCTGCTCCGACGCGCTGCCCACCCTGCGGGAGGCCGGGGTGACCCTCTCGACCGACCTGCACAACTGGGACGGCGTGAATCCCTACCACGAGCCGTTCGCCTACGCCGCCGACGTGGTGTTCGTGTCCACCACCGCGCTGGCCGATCCGGAGCGGACGATGCGCCGGATCAAGCAGCGGGGCCGGGCCGAGGTGGTCGTCGCCACGGCCGGGGCGGACGGCGCGTATCTGCTGACCGACGGCGAGATGACCCACATCCCGGCGGTCACGCCCGCCGCGCCCGTGGTGGACTCCAACGGCGCCGGCGACGCCTTCGCCTCCGGCTTCCTCCTCGGCTGGCTCGCCGGGGAGCCGCCGCTGCGCTGCGGCCTGTACGGCGCGGTGGCCGGAGCCTACGCCTGCACCGTCCCGTCGACGCGGGCCGATGCCATCGACCGCACCGAACTCCTCGCTCAGATCGAGGAGTTGGAGTCGGTGGGCGTCCCCGCAGTGGGAGGGCGCGAGTGAACGCCCCTTCGGGAATGAGCGGTTACGACGTCGTCGTGCTCGGCGGGGGAGTGGCCGGCTGTGTGCTGGCCGCCCGGCTGAGCGAGGACCCCGACAGGTCCGTATGCCTGGTGGAGGCCGGGCCGGACTACGGTGCGCAGCCGCACGCGTGGCCGCAGAAGGTGCTCAACGCCCGTGCGCTGCCCCGCGACGACGTATGGGAACGGCACACCGCCGTGCACCGCATCCGGGCGCGGATCCTCGGCGGCTCGTCCTGCGTCAACGGCTGCTGGAACACCTGGGGATCCGCCGCCGACCACGAGGAGTGGGTGCGCGCGGGCGGGCCGCGCTGGTCCGCCGCGGCCATGGAGCACCATCGACAGCGGGCGGTGGCCCAGATGGGGCTGCGCGAGGTGCCGGAGCACGAGTTCTCGCTCTGGGCCCGCGCCGCCCTCGAAGCCGCCGCGGAACTCGGCTACCGGGAAGTCGACATGGCCGCCCCCGGCCGTCCCGGATACGGGACGCCGCTGATCAACGCGGTGGACGGGCTGCGCTGGAACGCCGCCTTCGGCTACCTCGGCGGAGCACGGCAGCGGCCCAACCTCACGATCCTCGCCGGGGCCACGGTGGACCGGCTGACCGTCCGCGCCGGGCGGGTGCACGGCGTCGACCTGGACCTCGACGGCCGCCGCGAGACCCTGGCCGCCGACACGTACGTGGTGGCCTGCGGCACCTTCGGATCGCCCGCGCTGCTGATGCGCAGCGGCATCGGACCCGCGGACCACCTGCGCGAGATCGGCATCCGCGCCGAGGTCGACCTGCCCGGCGTCGGGGCGAACCTCAGCGACCAGCCCGGCGTCTTCGTCCCCCTGGCGCCGACGGCCGAGCTGAACGCGGCGCTGGCCGCGAAGGAGGTGTCCGAGAACCTCTATGTCAGCCGGATGCTGATCAGAGCCGCCAGTGAGCTGTGCCCGGAGGACTCCTGGGACCTGCACATCCTGCCGTCCGCGGGCGACCCCCTGTTCGGCGCCCTGCCGGAGGGGCAGTACGAGGCGGGAATCTCCGCCTTCCTCATGAAGCCCGCCGCACGCGGTCGCGTCCGGCTGCGCTCCGCCGACCACACCGTGCCCCCGGAGATCGACCCGGCGTTCCTGACGGACCCGGACGGCCACGACCTCGCCGTACTCCGGTCGGGCCTGGAGATCGTCGAGGACCTGGCCGCGTCGAAGGCGTTGCGGCCCCTGGCCGGCGCCGTGCCGGGACATCCGTCACGGGACCTGTCGGACGACGAGATCCGGTCCCGCCTCGGCACGTACTGGCATCCCGTGGGCACCTGCGCCATGGGCCCCGACGACGACCCCCGAGCCGTGGTCGATCAGGAAGCCCGGGTGCGTGGGGTGTCGAACCTGCGGGTCGTCGACGCCTCCGTCCTGCCGACCGTCCCGGCCGCCAATACCCAGCTCCCGGTGCTCGTCGCCGCCGAAATGCTCGCGGACGCGATACGGGCCGACGGCCGATGACCGGGCCCGATCACAGGCATGGAGAGAAGCCGATCACACGCATGGAGAGAAAGGGAAGCGGCATGTCAGCAGAGGCCGGGCCGCGCGGCCTCCGAGCCCTGTACGGCTGCATGGGCCTCGGCGGCGGCTGGGACCGCGCGCCGTACACCACCGACGACATCGTGCACGCCGAAGCCGCGATCGAGGCCGCGCTGGAGGCCGGATTCACGGCGTTCGACCTCGCCGACATCTACCGGCACGGCAAGTCCGAGGCGGTCTTCGGCGAGGTACTGTCCCGCGCGCCGGAGCTGCGGGAGCGGATCGTCGTGCAGACCAAGTGCGGCATCAGACTTCCCGACGGCGACCGGGTGGGCCGCTACGACCTGCGGGCGGCGAGCATCACCCGGCGCGTCGAGGAGAGCCTCGGCCGGCTGCGTACGGACACGATCGACGTACTCCTGCTGCACCGCCCCGATCCACTGGCCGCCCCGGAGGAGATCGCGAAGGCGCTCACCTCGCTGCACGAGCAGGGCCTCGTACGGCACTTCGGCGTGTCCAACATGAGCGGCGCGCAGATCGCCCACCTCCAGGACCGTCTCGACGTACCACTGGTCGCCAACCAGCTGGAGATGAGCCTGGGCCGACGCGACTGGGTGGAAGCCGGCGTGCTGGTGAACACACCGGCCGCCGCGGCGAACGGCTTCCCGCACGGGACCCTCGAGTACTGCTCGGCCAACGGCGTGGCCCTGCAGGCCTGGGGACCGCTCGCCCAGGGCCGCTACACCGGACCCGAACCGACCGAGACCGGCGAGCTGCTCCGCGATCTCGCACAGCGCAAGGGCACGACCCCGGAGACGGTCCTCTTGTGGTGGCTTCAGCGCCATCCGGCCGGCATCGCCCCGGTCGTGGGCACCAGCCACCCCGCACGCATCCGGGCCTGCCGCGACGCCGTGGTGCGTGAACCCGACCTCTCCCACGAGGAGTGGTACGAGCTGTGGATCAGCGCCCGCGGAGCCCCCCTGCCCTGACGTCTCCCAATCCCCTCATTCGTAAGCCCATTGGACGGAGAGACAGAGTGACCGCGAGCACCGCCCTCACGACCGCGACCCAGCAGGGCCTGTTGCAGTCGGCCCGCTTCTACATCACGTTCCGCTGCAACTCGCTCTGCGGCTACTGCAACGTCTGGCAGGACGACAAGTTCAAGGGGTACGAGGAACTCACCCTGGAGCGGGCCCGCCAGATCCTCGACGAGATGTACGCGCTCGGCGTGCGCTACGTCGACTTCACCGGCGGCGAACCGGTCCTGCACCCGCACATCGACGGAATCGTCCAGTACGCCAAGTCGCTCGGCATGGCGGTGGAGATCACCAGCAACGGCATCCGCTTCGCCAAGCACATCGACGCGATCGTGCCGTACGTCGACACCATGAACGTGTCCCTGGACACCCTGCGCCCCGACCGCTACCGGGAGATCCGCGGTGTGCCCACCCTGGACCGGGCCCTGGACGTGATCACCAAGATCGCCGCCACCGGTTCCGGCAACCTCAAGCTGATCTGCGTGGTCACCCGGGAGAACCGCGACGAGGTGGACGACCTGCTGCGCTTCGCCCACGAGAACCGGATCACCATCTACTTCTCGGGGATGTTCGAGTACTTCGACGAGCAGGACACCGTCCGCGACACCAACCGGACGGCACGCAAGCTCAAGCTGATCGAGCAGAACGGCCAACCGCTCGTCGGCGATCCGCAGCGACGGGCCGACCGGATGGACGAGTCGGAGCCGACCGGCGAGGGCATCGCCGCGCAGCTCCTCGGCCTGCTCTACCAGCCGTTCGCCCTGATCAACCTGCACTTCCGCAAGTACATGGAGACCCTCGACCCCACCGCGCCGACCGACTGCTTCGCCAACAAACGCATCCTCACGGTCGGCCCCGACGGGCGCCTCGTCCTCCCCTGCTACCACGCCTTCGACAACTCGCTGGAGTGGGACCGCAGCCTCACCGAGCTGGTCCAGGACGAGGAGTTCCTGCGGGTCCGCGACGAGGAGGTCGGCCACCGCTCGGAGTGCCGCAGCTGCACCGTCTTCCCCTACATCGGGCTCTCCTTCAGCTACCGCTTCGACAAGATCTTCCTCTACCAGGCGCTCTCCGAGGAGATAGCCAAGATCAAGACCCGTTTCGCCAACCCCCTCCACCCCCGCCTGGACCTCCCCCATGACCGGCTGCACCACCGCTACGCGCAGCTGGAACAGTTCATCGACCACCGGCTGCCCACGCCCCAACCCCCTTCGTCCGCTGACCACTTCTACCGCTTCGACGTCACCCCGACCGGCATCCGCACCGAGCTGCTCGCCGGCGAGATCGGCCTCCCCGAACTCCTCAGCGACCACGCCCACGGCGAGTGCTGGGGCATCCAGCGCTCCCCGCACACCTGGATGCGCCTGGTCTACCGCGACCTCGTCCCCGCGCTCAGCGCACTCGTCGACGACGGTCTGCTCGCCCAGAGCGACTACGAGACGACGGTGGCGAGCCTGTACGAGGTTCAACTTGCCTGGTGGCAGGGGTACGCGGCCCGCTACTTCCGTGGCGGAGAGACGCTCGACACGACGGAGTCCGACGAGACGATCGCGACCTTCCTACGACGCACAGCCGACCTGCTGCCCGACGCCCCGCACTCCGTCCGCGTCCGGGAGATTCTGCTGCACGCCGGATGCGTGCTCGGCCTCGCACCGGACACCCTCGGCCCGCTGACCGCCCACGCCCCGTTCCCCGAGGCGGAGTTGCTCGCCAAGCACCTGCTGCTCATCGCCTCCGACGCCGACCTGCCCGGGTACGCGGACCTGCTCCCGGACGCGGCCGCCGAGCCGCTGCGCCGCGTCGCCCAGCAGCCCGCGGCACCCTCCGCCGAGCCCGAGCAGCACGACCCCGAGCTCACCCGGCTCCTCCAGGCCGAGACCACCCTCGACCAGACCACCGCCGTACGCCTCGTCGACTCCCTGGGCCCCCAGGTCCCCGAGCCACGCCGCACCGAACTGACCGCCGCCCTTCTCACCCACGAACTGCGCGCCCCGCACCTGATCCGCCGACGTGGGGCGGAGCTCCGGCTCCGCCGGGCCGACAGCGCACCGACGGCCGGTTCTTGAGACACCGGTCGGCCCGGGTGAGTCCCTCCCGGGCCGACCGGTCCACGGCAGCCGAAACGCCGGTCGGCCCGAAATCAGCCGTGGGCCGACCGGCCGGAGACGGCTGCCCTCCACGAAGCCCGCCCTCCCGCGAAGGGCGCCCGCCTACGCAGCCCACCCGCCTACGCAGCCCACCCGCCCTTGAAAAGGG
The DNA here is from genome assembly GCF_055569295.1 of Streptomyces sp. NPDC029292. Lineage (NCBI taxonomy): Bacteria > Bacillati > Actinomycetota > Actinomycetes > Kitasatosporales > Streptomycetaceae > Streptomyces > Streptomyces sp. NPDC029292. The sequence goes on along the minus strand of NZ_JBVHXR010000001.1, from coordinate 483,809 downwards.
CGGGTGGGTGGGGGAAACCCCCGGCCGGAGGCCGGGGGTTTCAAAACCTCAGCCGACGTGAACGGAGTCGGTGGCAGCGATCTTCTTCCAGGACTTGGGCTGAGAAACGGCCCCCTTGGCACCCGAGGCCAACGACACCCCCGCGCCCTGCGCCGCAGGCGCCCCCGGCTTGGACGGCTGGAACAGCCATGTGTCGAAGAGCGAGGCGAGCGGCTTGCCGGACACCTGCTCGGCGTACTTCTGGAAGTCGCCGACCGACGCGTTCCCGTACGCGTGCTCCTTCGGCCACCCCTTCAGGATGGCGAAGAACGCATCGTCTCCGACCTCGTTGCGCAGTGCCTGCACGGCCAGCGCGCCCCGGTCGTAGACCGCGATGTCGAACTGGTTGTCCGGACCGGGATCGCCGGGCTCGACCGTCCAGAACGCGTCGTCCGCCGGATGCGACGCGTACACGTAGTCCGCGAGCTCCTGGGTCGTCCCCTCACCCTCGTGCTCCGACCACAGCCACTGCGCGTACCGCGCGAATCCCTCGTTGATCCAGATGTCCTTCCAGCCCTTCAGTGACACGTCGTCGCCGTACCACTGGTGCGCCAACTCGTGCACGACGACAGAGGTGTTGGAGCCGTTCGCGAACTGCCGGGGGCTGTAGTACACGCGGGTCTGGGTCTCCAGCGCGTACCCGGTGGTGGTGTTGGGGACATATCCGCCGACGGAGCTGAAGGGATACGGCCCGAAGTAGCCGCTCAGCCAGTCGACGAGCTCCCCGGTCCGCTCCACGCTGGCGCGTGCCGCGCCGTCGTTGTCGCCGAGGTCCTTGCTGTAGGCGTTGATGACCGGGACGCCGCCGTCCGACGTACCGGTCGTGATGTCGAACCTGCCGACCGCGAGCGTGGTCAGATACGTGGCCTGCGGCTTGTTGGAGCGCCAGTTGTAGCGGGTCCAGCCGAGCCGTGAACTCGTCGACTGGAGCGTGCCGTTGGAGATCGCCTGCGTGCCGTCGGGGACGGCCACCGACACGTCGTACGTGGCCTTGTCGAGCGGATGGTCATTGCTCGGGTACCACCACCAGGCCGCCTCGGGCTCGTCCGCGGCGACCGCCCCGTCCGGAGTGCGGTGCCAGGTCGAGAAGCCGTACGCGCTCTTCGTGGACGGCACCCCGCTGTAGCGGACGACGACCGTGATCGGCGTGCCCTTGGGCAGTGGGTTCGCCGGAGTGATCTCCAGCTCGTGCTGGCCCGAGGTCGCGAACGATGCCTTCGCGCCGTTGACCCGCACCTCGCTCACATCGAGCAGGAAGTCCAGATCGAACCGCGACAGATCCTGTGTGGTGGTCGCCAGGAGGGTCGCCGTGCCCTCCAACTCATCGGTCTGCGGCTGGTACTTGAGCCGCAGGTCATAGTGCGAGACGTCGTATCCGCCGTTGCCGTAGGCCGGGTAGTAGGGGTCGCCGATGCCCGGCGCCCCGGGCGAGTAACTGGCCGCCGATGCCGGGATCGCCAGCAACAGGGAGGCCGCGAGCGCGCCCGGGGCGATGAGTCTGCGGTGCACGTCAAGCTCCAAGTCGTAGAGGCATGAAGTCTGTCCGGAGCCTATTCAGTCCCTGTGGCCCCGGTCATGTCCACGGCCGCCCCTGTCACACGATCGCCATTCGGCCGACATGAGTCATTCCGCCCCACAGACCTTTCACAGACCCTCTTTTGTACGGGAGTTGACCGGGGTACGTTCCGCGCATGCCGATACGCGCGCGCCGTATGCGCTTCACGACCTGGAGATTATTCGCGACGGCGGCCACCGCCGCCCTGATGGCCACCTTCCTGACCCCCGCGGCCGCGCACAGCGCCCCACGGGAGAGCGCCCCCGTCTACTCGTACGACCACGCGATCCGCGAATCCGTCTGGGTGGACACCGGCCTCGACGGCGACAGTCACGGAAAGACCGACCGCGTCGCCGTCGACATCGTCCGGCCCCGCGAACTCGCCCAGCAGGGCCGCAAGATACCCGTGATCATGGACGCCAGCCCGTACTACTCCTGCTGCGGACGCGGCAACGAGAGCCAGAAGAAGACGTACGACGCGAACGGCAACGTCGTCCAGATGCCGCTGTTCTACGACAACTACTTCGTACCGCGCGGTTACGCCTTCGTCGGCGTCGACCTCGCCGGCACCAACCGCTCCGACGGCTGTGTGGACGTCGGCGGACGCTCCGACGTCCAGTCGGCGAAGGCGGTCGTCGACTGGCTGAACGGCCGCGCCAAGGGCTACACCTCGCGCACCGGCGCGGTGTCCGCCAAGGCGACCTGGACCAACGGCAAGACCGGCATGATCGGCAAGAGCTGGGACGGCACCATCGCCAACGGCGTCGCGGCCACCGGGGTCAAGGGCCTCAAGACGATCGTGCCGATCAGCGCCATCTCCTCCTGGTACGACTACTACTTCGCCAAGGGCGCCCCGCTCTACGACTCGGGCCCCGACTGGCTCTCCGACTACGTCGACAGCCCCGACGCCCGCACCAAGTGCGCCGCCGTGCAGCAGAAGCTCGTCGACGAGGCCCCGCGCACCGGCGACTGGACCTCGCTGTGGACCGAGCGCGACTACGTGAAGGACGCGAGCAAGGTCAAGGCGAGCGTCTTCCTCGTCCACGGCATGCAGGACCTCAATGTGCGCACCAAGCACTTCGGCCAGTGGTGGAGCGCCCTCGCCAAGAACGGCGTCGAGCGAAAGATCTGGCTCTCCCAGACCGGTCACGTCGACCCCTTCGACTTCCGCCGCGGCGCCTGGGTCGACACCCTGCACCGCTGGTTCGACCACGAACTCCTCGGCTACGACAACGGCATCGACGACGAGCCCATGGCCGACATCGAGCGTCACCCCGACGCGTGGGTGACCTCCAGCGTCTGGCCGCCCAGCGCCACCGAGACCACGACCCTCCGTCCGGGCGAGGGCACCCAGACGGGCGTCGGCACCCTCGGACTGCGTACCGGCTCCGGCACCGAGACGTTCACCGACAACCCGCAGCTCAGCGAGACCGACTGGGCCGCGCAGATCGACCGGTCGACCCCCGACAAAGCGGGCTTCGTCACCAAGCCGCTCACGCACGACCTCCGGCTGTCCGGCTCCTCCAAGGTGACCGTCACCGCCACCCCGACGACCTCAACGGCCCATCTTTCCGCGGTACTTGTCGATCTGGGCCCGGACACCATCCGCAACTACGCCGCCGCCGGTGAGGGCATCACCACGCTCACCGACCGCACCTGCTGGGGCCCGAGCACGACCGGCGACAGCTCCTGCTTCAAGGCCACACAGGCGAACAAGACCGACGTCGACTACACCGTCTTCAGCCGCGGCTGGGCCGACCTCGGCAACTACGCCTCGGACCAGGGCGTCCCGCTCACCCCCGGCAAGGCGTACACCATCACGCTCGACCTGGCGGCCACCGACCACGTCGTCCCCAAGGGCCACCGGCTCGCGCTGATCGTCGCCGGCACCGACAAGGACCTCATCGACCCGCCGTCGAGCACGCCGACCCTGACGCTCGACCTGTCCCGTACATCGGCCCGCGTCCCGCTGGTCGGCGGCGACGACGCCTTCACCCGGGCGACGGCGGGTGCCACCGCGACGCCGCACACGTCCGTCCTCGACGGCGTACAGGAACCGCGCAGCGCCCTCCGGGTCCCGGGGGCGAGCCTTTGACCTCCTGCTGAGGCCGGTACTCAGGCGGAGGCGGGCTGGTGGGTCCGGCCGGCCGAGCCCCCCGCGACCCCCCCCGAAGACGCTTAGTCCCCACCACCACGACCCTGATGGTGTCCCCCCCCCCCCCCCCCCCCCCCCCCCCCCCCCCCCCCCCCCCCCCCCCCCCTCCGCCCCCCCCCCCCCCCCCCCCCCCCCCCCCCCCCCTCCCGCGCGCATCCCCAGGCGACCGTGACGCCCGCACCGCCATGACCGTAGTGGTGCACCAACACCCGCCCGTCCGGCAGCACTTCGCGCTCCAGCCGGACCCTGTCACGCACCGGCCGCAGTCCGACGAGGTGGTCGAGCACACGCGCCCCGGCGATCTGCGGGCGCAGTGCGGTGCACCGCTCGACGATCTCCGCCGCCACCACCGGGTCGGGCGTCGGCGACCAGTCGTCGTCATCCGTCGTGCCGCCCAGGATCAGCCGGTCCGGATGCGGGAAGACGTACGTCGTCGTGCCGGCGACCGAGTCGGTCGACACGATCCAGCCGCGGACGCCCGGGTTCTCCACGATCACCAGCTGCCCGCGCACGGGCCGTACGGCCGGATCGGGTACCAGCTCGCGGGCGCCGAGCCCCGTGCAGTTGACGACGACCGGCGCCGCGGCCTCCGCGAGGTCCGTCACCGTACGCGCCTCGATCGTTCCCCCCGCCCGCAGGAACCGTTCGCGCAGCCACCGCAGATACACCGGCATGTCGATCAGCGGCAGCCGCGCCCACAGCCCCGCCGTCCCCGGGTACTCCGCGGCCGTCGCCACCCGCAGCCCCGGCACCCGGGCGGCCCAGGGACCCTGCTCGTCCAGCCGGGACTCGCCCATTACGCCCTCGACCACGCGTACGCCCGTCTCCTCGGGCCGCGCCGCCAACTCCTCGTACACGGAGAGTGATTCCAGGGCCCATTCGCCGGCGAGCGCCTCCGGCTCGATGCGGTACGGCCACCACAGCGCGCCGGCAACCGCCGAGGTGGTCCGCTCGGCGGGCTCCCGCGTCCACACCCGTACGCGCCTGCCGCTCTCGGCCAGGACAACGGCCGTCGTCAGGCCGATGACACCGCTGCCGACCACGATCACATCACCGCTGCGAGCACTCTTCACGCGGGGACGTTAGCGGAATGTGTCATGCCGTGGTCACATCACTCCCACTCTGGGGATACTCACAGCATGTCTGCCGAGTACGCGACCTTCGGCCTGGCACCGGCGATGCGTGCCGGTGGAGTCCTCGCCAACGGTGACTACCAAGTGCACCGGGATTTCGTGGACTTCATCGTCGACGGGCGCCCGCTGCTGTTCCAGCTCTCCGACCTCGACGCGGTGTCCCCGCTCGCCTCCGACGTACCGCCCGCGATCTTCACCGCCCAGGTACGCAGCCTCCTTCTGGAAGCCGACGCTCCGCTCGACGGCGGCCGGTACGTCATCTACGGCTGCCCCGAGTGCGAGGGCCTCGAATGCGGTGCCGTCACCGCGGTCATCGAGAAGGCCGGCGACGACTATGTGTGGCGCGACTTCGCCTGGCAGACCGACGAACGGGTCGATCTGGAGCTCAACGGCTACCACGGCATCGGCCCCTTCCGCTTCCACGGCGCCGAGTACCGCAGTGCGCTGAACTCCCTGCTCAGCGGCGATTCCGAACCCCGCCGCCGGGTCCTGCTCATCGGCGCCCGCGTCGCCCTGCTCGCCAAGCTGGCCGCCGCCCTGCGCACCATCGGCATCGGCGCCGACATCGCGCACGACGCCACGGACGTCCCGGCCGACGAACTGCGCACGTACGGCGCGGTGGCGTTCGGGCGGGCCGTCGGTGAGGAGGAACGTGCCGCCGTACGGCAGTCCTTCGAGCGCGCCGGAGTCGACGTCGCGTACATCGAAGGGCTCGCCCCGATCATTCCGCTCCTCGTCGCCCAGATCGAGCACGCCCTCGACCGCAGCCCCCAGGAGCTGCGCCGAATCACACGCCTGGTCGCCGCCGACGGCGAGGCGGGCGTCGAGGTCACCTCCACGTGCCGGGTCCAGCTGACCGCGTACCGCCTCGACCGCCTCTTCCGCACCCACGAGCACGAGGTCTTCGACGGGATCCTGGAGGCGGGCCGCCACCGGGTCGCGCTGGACGCCAAGGCCGTGAAGGGGGAGTCCTTCATCGTGGCGCGGACGTCGGGGAGTGTGCTGGTGGAGGCGATGGCCCACTGAACAGAGCCCACTGAAAACCGAGGCGCTGTCCGGGAGGCCGGGCCGTTAGGATCGGCCTCCTGATGACTGCCACTCTCGTCGCCAAGAATCTCGCCGCCGGACACGGCGACCGCTCGCTCTTCTCCGGGCTCGACCTCGTCGTCGCGCCCGGCGATGTGATCGGGCTCGTCGGTGCCAATGGCGCGGGCAAGTCCACGCTGCTGCGGCTGCTCGCCGGTCTCCTCACGCCCGAGGAGGGGGAGCTGCGGCTGTCCCCGCCGTCCGCGACCGTCGGGCATCTGCCGCAGGAGCCGGAGCGCAGGGAGGGCGAGACCGTACGGGAATTCCTCGCGCGCCGCACGGGTGTGGCCGAGGCCCAGCGGGTGATGGACGAGGCGACGCAGGCGCTGGTCGACGGGGCGCCGGGCGCGGACGACGCGTACGCGGAGAGCCTGGAGCGCTGGCTCGACCTCGGCGGCGCCGACCTCGACGAGCGCGCCGAGGAGGTCGCCGACTCGCTCGGGCTCGCGGTCGACCTCGATCAGCCGATGACGGCGCTGTCCGGCGGCCAGGCGGCCCGCGCGGGACTCGCCTCGCTCCTCCTCTCCCGCTACGACGTGTTCCTGCTCGACGAGCCCACCAATGACCTGGACCTGGACGGCCTGGAGCGCCTCGAGCGCTTTGTTTCCGGCCTGCGCGCGGGCACGGTCGTCGTCAGCCACGACCGCGAGTTCCTCACCCGCACCGTCACCAAGGTGCTCGAACTCGATCTTGCGCAGCAGCAGATCACCCTGTACGGCGGCGGGTACGAGGCGTACCTGGAGGAGCGCGACACCGCGCGCCGGCACGCCCGCGAAGACTACGAGGAGTACGCCGACAAGCGGTCCGCGCTCGAAGGCCGGGCCCAGATGCAGCGCTCCTGGATGGACAAGGGCGTGAAGAACGCCCGGCGCAAGGCGAACAACGACAACGACAAGATCGGCCGCAAGTTCCGCAGCGAGGCCAGTGAGAAGCAGGCCGCGAAGGCCCGGCAGACCCAGCGCATGATCGAACGGCTGGACGTCGTCGACGAGCCGCGCAAGGAGTGGGAGCTGCACATGGAGATCGCGGCGGCGCCGCGGTCGGGCGCGGTCGTCGCCACCCTCCGGGACGCGGAGGTGCGGCGCGGCGACTACACCTTCGGCCCGGCGACGCTGCAGATCGACTGGGCGGACCGGGTGGCCGTCACCGGCGCGAACGGCGCGGGCAAGTCGACCCTCCTGGGCGCGCTGCTCGGCCGCGTCCCCCTGGACGCCGGCCATGCCGCCCTCGGCTCCGGCGTGGTCGTCGGCGAGGTCGACCAGGCCCGCAAGCTCTTCCACGGCTCCGAGGCCCTGCTGGACGCCTTCTGCGCGGCCGTCCCCGACACCGAGCCGGTCGAGGTCCGCACCCTCCTCGCCAAGTTCGGCCTCAAGTCGGAACATGTGCTGCGCCCTGCGGCGACCCTCTCACCGGGCGAGCGCACCCGGTCCGCGTTGGCCCTGTTGCAGGGCCGAGGCGTCAATCTCCTCGTTCTGGACGAGCCGACGAACCACCTCGACCTTCCGGCGATCGAGCAACTGGAATCGGCGCTCGATTCCTACGAGGGCACGCTGCTCCTGGTCACCCACGACCGCCGGATGCTGGACGCGGTCCACACGACCCGCCGCCTGGAGGTGGCGGACGGCAAGGTGACGGAGCTGCCCTAGCCGGGGGCGCCAGGCGCCCCCGGGGCCGGGTGCCCTGTCACCAAGGCCCCGGCACCGGACGCCGAACGTCAGCTCCGACCCCGCTTGGGGTCGACCAGCCCCGCACGCCGCAGCGCATCCGCCATCGCACTGTTGGCGGGCGGCGGCGCCTGACGCGAACCGCCACCGGCACCGCCACCACCCCCACCGCCCCCGCGGCCCTGGCGCTGCTGCTGCCCCCGCTGCTGCGGCGGCCGTCCCCCGCGCTGGGGGCGCCCGCCACCCTCCGGAGCCGGGGCTGCCGCCTCGTCGTCAAGCCGCAGCGTCAGCGAGATCCGCTTCCGCGGGATGTCGATGTCCAGGACCTTCACCTTGACGATGTCACCGGGCTTGACGACGTCCCGCGGGTCCTTGACGAAGGTCTTGGACATCGCGGAGACGTGCACGAGCCCGTCCTGGTGGACGCCGACGTCCACGAAGGCGCCGAAGGCGGCCACGTTCGTCACGACGCCCTCCAGCACCATCCCGGACGCCAGGTCGGCGATCTTCTCGACACCCTCCTTGAAGGTGGCCGTCTTGAAGGCGGGCCGGGGGTCGCGCCCGGGCTTCTCCAGCTCCTTCAGGATGTCCGTGACGGTCGGCAGACCGAATGTCTCGTCGACGAATTCAGTCGGCTTCAGCGAGCGCAGCACACCGGTGTTGCCGATCAGGGAGGCGACCGCGCTGCCCGCCGTCTTCACCATGCGCCGCACCACGGGGTACGCCTCGGGGTGCACGCTGGACGCGTCCAGCGGGTCGTCCCCGCCCCGGATCCGCAGGAAGCCCGCACACTGTTCGTACGCCTTCGGGCCGAGCCGGGCCACGGCCTTGAGGGCGGTACGGGACCGGAAGGGCCCGTTGGCGTCGCGGTGGGACACGATGTTCTCGGCGAGCCCGGAGGTGATGCCGGAGACGCGGGAGAGCAGTGGCGCCGACGCCGTGTTCACGTCCACGCCCACGCCGTTCACACAGTCCTCGACGACCGCGTCGAGGGAGCGGGAGAGCTTCACCTCGGACAAGTCGTGCTGGTACTGGCCGACGCCGATGGACTTCGGGTCGATCTTCACCAGCTCGGCGAGGGGGTCCTGGAGCCGGCGCGCGATGGAGACGGCGCCGCGCAGCGACACGTCCATGTCGGGCAGCTCCTGCGAGGCGAACGCGGACGCCGAATACACGGACGCCCCCGCCTCGGACACCATCACCGGGGTGAGCTTCAACTCCGGGTGCTTGGTGATGAGTTCACCGGCGAGCTTGTCGGTCTCGCGGGACGCCGTGCCGTTGCCGATCGCGATCAGCTCGACCGCGTGCTCCTTGGCGAGCCGCGCGAGCTTGGCGATCGCTTCGTCCCACTTGTTGGCCGGGACGTGCGGGTAGATGACGTCCGTCGCGACGACCTTGCCGGTCGCGTCGACCACGGCGACCTTCACACCCGTACGGAAACCGGGGTCGAGGCCCAGCGTCGCGCGGGTGCCCGCCGGGGCGGCGAGCAGCAGGTCCCGCAGGTTCGCCGCGAACACGTTGACCGCCTCGTCCTCGGCGGCTGTCCGCAGCCTGAGGCGCAGGTCGATGCCGAGGTGCACGAGGATGCGGGTCCGCCAGGCCCAACGGACCGTGTCCGTGAGCCACTTGTCGGCGGGACGGCCGCGGTCGGCGATCTGGAAGCGGTGGGCGACGATCCCCTCGTACGAGGACGGGCCGGGCTGCTCGGAGGGCTCCTCCGGCTCCAGGACGAGGTCGAGGACCTCCTCCTTCTCGCCGCGCAGCAGGGCGAGGACGCGGTGCGAGGGCAACTCCTTGAAGGGCTCGGCGAAGTCGAAGTAGTCGGAGAACTTGGCGCCCGCCTCCTCCTTGCCGTCCCGCACCTTGGCGGCGAGCCGCCCCCGCACCCACATGCGCTCGCGCAGCTCGCCGATCAGGTCGGCGTCCTCCGAGAACCGCTCGGTGAGGATCGACCGGGCGCCGTCCAGCGCGGCCTGCGGATCGGCGACGCCCTTGTCGGCGTCGACGAAGGCCGCCGCCGCGGCGAGCGGATCGACCGACGGGTCGCCCAGCAGCCCCTCGGCCAGCGGCTCCAGACCCGCCTCGCGCGCGATCTGCGCCTTGGTGCGCCGCTTCGGCTTGAACGGCAGATAGATGTCCTCAAGGCGCGCCTTCGTCTCGGCGCCCCTGATCTGCGCCTCGACCTCGGCGGTGAGCTTGCCCTGCTCACGCACCGATTCGAGGATCGCCGTGCGCCGCTCCTCCAGCTCCCGCAGATAGCGCAGCCGCTCCTCGAGGGTGCGCAGCTGCGCATCGTCGAGCATCTCGGTCGCTTCCTTGCGGTAGCGGGCGATGAAGGGCACCGTCGAACCGCCGTCGAGCAAGTCGACGGCGGCCTTGACCTGCCGCTCCCGTACGCCGAGCTCCTCGGCGATCCTGCCTTCGATGGACCCTACGAGGGGTGTCGTCACGATCCCGTACCGCCTTCTCCACTGAGGTTGCGCGGCAATTGTGGCAGGTGGCACCGACAACGGGGGACCAGGGCACCGCTCGGCGGTGTCAGCTCTTGCCGACCATGCCCTCCGGGAAGGCCCCGGCGGCGAACGCCGTCATCAGTAGCCCCTTCGCCAGCTCCGTGAGCCGCTCCACGCCCGCGGCGCCCAGATGCTCGTACGGTGCGCGGTCCAGCCGGTCCGTCGCCGCCTCGATCTCCTGGCGCAGGGCCACACCGGCCTCGGTCAACTCGCCCTCCGCGTCGAGCAGTCCACGCTCCCGCAGTCGCCCGACGGCCGCCTCCCAGTCCGCACGCGCCCAGCCGCGCGTCCCCAGCGCCCACTTCGGGGCCATGCCCTTGCCGGTCGCGGTGTGGCTCACCAGGGCCTCGACCGGGTCGAGTTCCGCGTCGAGCAGCACCGCCAGATGGCCGTCGCCGCGGTGCTCGCGCAGCAGGGTGGCCGCGTGCCAGAGCGCGAGGTGCGGCGCGTCGGGCACCGGGAGGTCGGCGTGGGCGGCGTACAGCGGGCGCGCGGTCCTGCCGCAGGCCTCGGTCGCCCGCAGGGCGAGCTCCGCCGCCTCGGCCACTTCCTTGGAGGCGATGACGTCCTCGCCGAGCAGCCGCCGCAGCGTCGCGTCCACGGCCCGCGCGCGTGCCGCGAGCACGGTCTCGGGAGAGGCGGTCCGCCACACCTCGGGCACGTGCTGCGCCACCAGCTCGTGGCGGAAGTTGTAGAACGTCGCTGTCACCGTGCCCGCGCCCACCGCTCCCATCGCCGCGGCCCGCACCGCGAAGTACGCGGCCCTGCTGTCCTCGATCCCCTCCGCGGACAGCTCCCGCCCCAGGTCGGGCGAGAAGTAGTGCGTCGAGTGCAGCGGGTTGAGGACGTTGTGGCAGCGCCGCCCGGCGCGCTCCGGCAGCGGAGGCAGTGGAGTGGTCATGCACGGCACATTACCGACTGGTCGGTACGTCGGGAACCGGGGAACCTCGGATGGCAGGAAAGGTGGGGTACTCGTCGTTGCGGCCATCACCCAGGCCGCGAAGAATCGTGGGTATGCGAACCGTCCTGGTCGTCCTCTTCGACGATGTGCAGAGCCTCGACGTCACCGGCCCCGTGGAGGTCTTCGCGGGCGCCGAGGTCCACCGCGGCGGCTCGTACCGGATCCGCACCGCCTCCCTGGACGGCGCGCCGGTGCGCACCTCCAGCGGCCTGACCCTCGTCCCGGACCACGCGCTCGCCGACGTACCCACCCCGCACACCCTGCTCGTCCCCGGCGGTCCGGGCACCCGGCGCCCGGACCCCCGGCTGACCGACTGGCTGCGCGAGCACGGCCCGCGCACCGAGCGCCTGGTCTCCGTCTGCACCGGCGCCTTCCTGCTCGCGGCGGCGGGCCTCCTGGACGGGCGCCTCGCCACGACCCACTGGGCATACTGCGACAGGCTCGCCCGCGACCATCCGGCGGCCGAGATCGACCCGGACCCCATCTACGTACGCGACGGCCGTGTCTCCACCTCGGCCGGTGTCACCGCCGGAATCGACCTGGCCCTCGCCCTCGTCGAGGAGGACCTGGGCCGCGAGGTCGCGCTCACCGTCGCCCGGTACCTGGTCGTCTTCCTCCGACGCCCCGGCAACCAGGCCCAGTTCAGCGCCCAGCTCGCCGCACAGACCGCCCAGCGTGAGCCCCTGCGCGAGGTCCAGCAATGGATCACCGAGCACCCCGCGGACGACCTGTCCGTCGAATCCCTCGCCGCCCGCGCCCGCCTCTCGCCCCGCCACTTCGCCCGCGCCTTCCAGACCGAGACCGGCATGACGCCCGGCCGCTTTGTCGAGCGGGTCCGCCTCGAACACGCCCGGCGCCTCCTGGAGGACACCGCCGACGGCATCGAGGAGATCTCCCGCGCCTGCGGCTACGGCACCCCGGAGGCGATGCGCCGCGCCTTCGTCAAGACGCTCGGCTCGGCACCGGCCGAATACCGGCGCCGGTTCCGGCCCGCGATCACCCACTGAAAGGGAACGCCATGCAGATCGCCATCGTCCTCTTTGACCGCTTCACCGCCCTGGACGCCGTGGGCCCGTACGAGACCCTCGGCCGTCTGTCCGACGCGGAGACCGTCTTCGTCGCCGAGCGCACCGGTCCTGTCCGCACCGACACCGGCAATCTGGCGCTGATGGCCGACAAGACCCTGGCCGAGGTGCCGCACCCGGACATCGTGGTGGTCCCGGGTGGTCCGGGCCAGTCCACGCAGATGGAGAACGAGGTCCTCCTGGACTGGCTGCGGGCCGCCGACACCACCAGCGTCTGGACGACCTCGGTATGCACCGGTTCCCTGCTGCTGGCCGCCGCCGGGCTCCTCGAAGGCCGCCGGGCCACCTCCCACTGGCTGGCCCTCGACGCCCTCAAGCAATACGGTGCCGAGCCGACGGGGGAGCGGGTCGTCTTCGACGGCAAGTACGTCACCGCGGCCGGTGTCTCGTCCGGCATCGACATGGGGCTCACCCTGCTGGGCCGGATCGCGGGCGACGAACACGCCCAGGCCATACAGCTGTTGACGGAGTACGACCCGCAACCGCCCTACGACGCCGGATCCCCGCAGAAGGCGCCCGCGCACCTCGTCGAGGAGTTCCGCGGCAAGAGCCGCTTCATCCTGACGTAGTCCAGGTAAAGCGTGACGGCCGGCGCTCCAGGAAAGCGGCGACCCCCTCCGCGGTGTCGCCGCTGCCGCGCGCCTGCTCCGCCCAGTACGCGTCCCGGTCCGTGCGCCCGTTCGCGAACTCCTTGGCCGCCGCCTGTGTCAGCAGCGATCGCGTGGCCAGGACGCGCGTGAACTCCCCGACGCGCTTGTCGAGTCCGCCCTCGGGCAGCACCTCGTCCACCAGGCCCGTGCGCAGCGCCCGCTCCGTGTCGATCAACTCGCCGGAAAACAGCAGGTACTTGGCGGTCGCGGGTCCCACCAGCGACACCAGCCGCCGTGTGGAGGAGGCCGGGTAGACGATCCCCAGCTTCGCCGGGGTCACCCCGAACAGCGCCCCCTCCTCCGCGAACCGCAGATCGCAGGCCGCCGCGAGCTGGGACCCGCCGCCCACGCAGTACCCGCGGACCGCCGCGAGCGTCGGCTTCGGGAACGCGGCGAGGGCCTCCTCGGCGAGCACGGCAAGGCCCTGCGCCTCGTCGGGCGACCCCCGCAGCGTCGAGATGTCGGCCCCGGCGCAGAACGTCTCGCCCTCACCGGTCAGCACCAGCGCGTGGACGCCGGCGTCGGCGGCCAACGCGTCGAGCAGGGGTGGCAGCGCCCGCCACATCCCCGCCGTCATGGCGTTGCGCTTGGCCGGGTGGTGGATGACGACGGTGGCGACTCCGTCGCCGACACTGTGCAGCAGCTGCGGCTCCATACGCCGGATGCTATCCGCACCCGTCGAACGTACGATCAAGAAGGGGCCGGCGCGAGGAGGCGCTGATGGCCAGGTCGAGGACGGCCAAGCCGAAGGACGGAACCGCTCAGCTCACCCGCAGTTCCGGCTGGCTCGCGGCGCTCGGCCTGATCGCCACGGGGTACGGCGGGTGGCGCGTCGTGGGCATGGTCTCGGAGCGCCTCACGGAGGACGGGACCGGCGGGACCGCATCGGGCGAGCCCGGCACCAAACCCGTACAACCCGAATAGTTCGCGAAGTCGGCACAACGGGGACAGGACCAGTCTCACAACTGACCGTGTCATACGCCGACGATCAGAAGGCGTCGATAGTCGCTGACTTCTGTTCAGTCATTCGGTACGGACCGCGCATTGCCAACACTCGACGTGTGGTGACAATCGAGCGCAAGGGTGGCGACCGGACGATGGACAACCTCGGGCGGGGTTCCGACCCGAGCCCTGAAAGCGGCAACGACGTGCCTCCCGACCGGAGACCGCCGGGCCCGCTGCCCTACGAGGGGGTGTGGCGGTTCACCGCTCCCGCCATCGACGCCTCGGTGCCGCAGGCGCGGCATGCCGTCCGTGATCTGCTGGTCCGCCAGGGGGTGCCCGTCTCGGACGACCTCGTCCAGGGGCTCCTGCTGATCGTCTCCGAACTGGTCACCAACGCCGTCAGACACGCGGTTCTCCTGTCGCCGATGCTCGCCGTGGAGGTCGCCGTCGGCGCCGAGTGGGTGCGCGTCTCCGTGGAGGACAACCACCCTTACCGCCCGACCGCCCTGGAGGCCGACCACGGGCAGACCGGTGGCCGGGGCCTGCTGCTGGTGCGGGAAGTCACCAGGGAGTCGGGCGGGGTGTGCGACGTCGAGCACACGGCGAGCGGCGGCAAGGTGATCTGGGCCGCCCTGCCGCTCACTCCCAGCGTCGTGTGACGGGACGGGCTGTCACCAGCCCGCGGACGGGCCCGTCAGCTCCCTGACCGCCGGACGGGCCGCGTCGAGCACGGTCATGAACCACGACGAGAAGGTGTCCTTCGCGTGCCGCTCCGCCAGCTCGGCGGCGGTCACGAACGCCGTCGAGCCGACCTCCTCCGGGTCGGGCCGCAGCGGCGACTGCACCATGCCGACGAAGAGGTGGTTGTACTCCTGCTCCACCAGGCCCGAGTCCGGGTCCGGGTGGTTGTAGCGGACCGTGCCCGCCTCGGCGAGCAGCGACGGGGAGATCCCGAGCTCCTCGTACGTCCGCCGGGCCGCCGCCGCGAAGGGCGCCTCGCCGGGGTAGGGGTGGCCGCAGCAGGTGTTGGACCAGACACCGGGGGAGTGGTACTTGCCAAGCGCGCGCTGCTGGAGCAGCAGCCGGCCGCGCTCGTCGAAGAGGAACACGGAGAACGCGCGGTGCAGCTGCCCGGGGGCCTGATGGGCGGCGAGCTTCTCCGCCGTGCCGATCGTATTGCCGTCCTCGTCGACCAGCTCCAGCAAGATCGCTTCAACGGTGCCGTTCGACGAACTGTGCGTCGCGGTGGCAGGTGTGATCGGCATACCCATCCTTCGCATCGGTCTTCGAGCCCCAAGTCTGCCGTACGAAACCGGCACTCCCGGCACTTCGCGCCTCCCCGCATGTCCCGCTCCGGGCGCCCGGAGCGGGACATGCGGCCGACATGCGTCAGACGCCGAAAGCGGCCGGATACCTGATCGTGCCCGGTGCCACGGACGAGGAACCGTCCAGGACAAGGGCCATCAGGTGTTCGGACGGCACGTCGAATCCGGGCCGGATGCCGTACCGCGAAGCGGGCAAGAAGCCGAACCTCGGGTAGTACCGGGGATGCCCGAGTACCAGGACGAGCCGCTCCGCGCGTGCGCGTGCCGCCTCCAGCACCGCGCGTACGACGGCCGATCCGGCGCCCCTGCGCTGATACTCCGGACGTACGGCGACAGGCGCCAGCGCGGCCGCGGGCGCGTCGTCGACATGGCAGCGGGTGATCAGCGCGTACGACGCCACGGTGCCGTCCGGCGCCTCGGCGACGTACGACAGGTCCGGCAGCCACGCGTCCGGGTCGACGCGCAGCGCGTCGACCAGATCGGCCTCCGCCGCCCTCTCGAACGCGGCGGCCGTCAGGGCGTACACCTCGCCGCGGTCGGCGGAGGTCTCCCGGCGGGTGCGCCAGTCAGTGATGTGTTCAGCGTTGTCGGTCAACGTGGAAACCCTTGGATGAGGGGCCCGGCCGACGCATGGATGAGCTGCGGGTCAGCCTCGGGCCCGGAACATGGGGACGACTGTGTCGCTGCGCGCGGCAGCGCCGAAAGCGACCGTCATCAACCCACCTCCTCGACTCGCCGGCCACGGTAACAGCGGGCGCCACGGCCCCGCCTCCGCATTACGCGACCCTCGCGCTCCGCATCGGAGTCGCAACGGAGTCGCATCGGAGTCAATGGCAGAGCTTCGCCTCGTGCTCCGCGTGCCCGCTCGGCTCCAGCTGGAACGTGCAGTGCTCGACGTCGAAGTGGTCACCGAGGCAGCCCTGGAGTTCGTGGAGCATCTTCTCGTGGCCGATCGCGTTCAGGACGTCGGAGCTGACGACCACGTGGGCGGAGAGGACCGGCATCCCGGATGTGATGGTCCAGGCGTGCAGGTCGTGCATGTCCTCGACGCCCTCGAGGGCCAGGATGTGCGCGCGCACCTCGGCCATGTCGACGCCCTTGGGAGCCGCCTCCAGCAGCACGTTGAGGGTCTCCCGGAGCAGCTTCCAGGTGCGCGGGACGATCATCAGGCTGATCAGGATCGAGGCGATCGGGTCCGCGGCCTGCCAGCCTGTGATCATGATCACCGCCGCGGCGATGATGACCGCCGTCGAACCCAGCGCGTCCGCCACCACCTCAAGGAAGGCGCCGCGCACGTTCAGGCTGTCCTTCTGGCCGCGCATGAGCAGCGTGAGCGAGATCGTGTTCGCGACCAGACCGATCAGACCGAACACGATCGTCAGACCGCCCTGAGTGTCGGCGGGTGTCACGAAGCGCTGGATCGCCTCGTACAGCACATAGCCGCCGACGCCGAGGAGCAGCAGGCAGTTGGCGAGCGCGGCGAGGATCTCGGCGCGCGCGTACCCGAACGTGCGGGTCTCGCTGGGCGGGCGGTTCGCGAAGTGGATCGCGAACAGCGCCATGCCCAGGCCCAGCGCGTCCGTCGCCATGTGCGCCGCGTCCGCGATGAGCGCGAGCGAATCGGCGGTGAGACCGCCGACGATCTCGACCACCATGACGGTGAGCGTGATCGACAGCGCGACGCGCAGCCTGCCGCGGTACGCCGCTGCCGCCGTACCGGTGGCGGGTGCGCCGTGCGCATGCCCGTGATCGTGCCCAGCCCCCATGAAAAGCCGCCTCCTGTGCTCTGCTCGGGATCACAGTGAACTACGGGCGGGGGGTATCGGGCAACGCGGCATTGAACACCGTTGTCATATGCTCTGACCTGCGGAAACAATCCGCAGGTCAGAGCGTGATCAAGATCGTTAATCCTGTGTTCGAGGGTGGTGCAGCAGCCAGCCCTGCCACGCCGACTCGACCATCTCGCGCACCCCGCGCCGCGCGCTCCAGCCCAGCTCCTGCCCGGCCAGCGCCGCCGAGGCGACCGCGCGCGGCGCGTCACCGGGGCGGCGCGGCTCGACGATCGGTTGCCGGGTGTCTGCGCTGACCTCGCCGATGAGCGTCAGGAGCTCGCGTACCGAAACCCCTTCGCCGCGGCCGATGTTCACCGTCAGATCGCCCGTCGCGCCCTCGGCCAGCCGCCGGGCCGCCGCGAGATGCGCCTCGGCGAGGTCGGCGACGTGGATGTAGTCGCGGACGCAGGTGCCGTCGGGCGTCGGATAGTCGTCGCCGAAGATCCGCGGGGCCTCGTCGCGGGTGAGGCGGTCGAAGACCATCGGGATCACGTTGAACACCCCGGTGTCGGCCAGCTCCGGTGTGGCCGCGCCCGCCACGTTGAAGTAGCGCAGGCACACGGTCGCGATGCCGTGCGCCCGGCCCGCCGCCCGCACCAGCCACTCCCCGGCGAGCTTCGTCTCGCCGTACGGGCTCATCGGGACACAGGGGGTGTCCTCCGTGATGAGGTCCACATCCGGGTTGCCGTAGACGGCCGCGGAGGAGGAGAAGAGGAACCGCTTGATGCCCGCTCCGGCCACCGCCTCCAGGAGCGTCGCGAGACCGCCCACGTTCTCCTGGTAGTAGCGCGTCGGCTGGGCCACGGACTCACCGACCTGCTTGCGCGCGGCGAGATGCACCACACCCGTCACCGCGTGCTCCGCGAAGATCCGCTTGAGCAGATCCCCGTCCAGCGACGAGCCCTGCACCAGCGGAATGCTCTCCGGAAGCCGGTTCGGCACCCCTGACGAGAGGTCGTCGAGGGCGACGACGCGCTCCCCGGCCTCCGCCATCGCCCGCGCCACGTGGGCCCCGATGTATCCGGCTCCGCCTGTGATCAGCCATGTCATGGACGCCCACCCTATGCCGGTCCGGTTGCCGGTCCGACCTGTGCCGCTTCCGGGGCGCTCCCATGCCGTCCCGGTGGCGCCGTTGTGCCGCTCCGGGCCGGTGTGCGGCGGGCCGTGCGCCATGCCGAGAATGCGCCGGTCTGGGAACACGGTTTGTGGCGCGGGCCCCGGATCCCTGATGATGATCGCGGCGGAGGCCATGCAAAACCGGCTGGATCGGGCCATGAACGGGTGGTGAACGCCCGCTTCCATTCATCCGATAGCCTCTGCCGACATGCCGCCCGGCCGGGCCCTGACGCCGGCCAGGGCCATCCCACCACGCACATGTCCGGCGCGAGGCCGCGTCGGCACCCAGGGAGTGAGTTCGCTGTCGACCGCCATCCTCACCGGCCAGCCGGTCCCCGGATCGTCGCTCGAAGGCGATCTGCGGTCGCTCGGCTTCGACGTGCGGCTCGCCACCGACGCCGGTGACGCCGAGACGCTCCTGGCCGCCATACCGGCGAGCCAGCGGGTCGCCGTCGTCGACGCCCGCTTCGTGGGGCACCCGCACGCACTGCGCCTCGGCCTCACGGACCCCCGGTTCCCGGCCTCCGCGCTGCCCGGCGCCGTATCGGTGCAGCCCGAGGCCCGCCGCGCGCTGACCCGGGCCGTGGCCCGCGAGAGCTCCGCCACCGGCGGCCTCGCCGTCGCCACCGACAACCTCGCCGAGCGCATCACCGCGGCCCTCGACGCGGACGGCGTCGCCGTGCACCGCCCCGAACTCGGCACGCTCGTCGCCGCGGTCCCGACCGACCCGCAGGAACGCAACGAGGCCCGGCAGGCCGTCTCGGCCGTGGACGACGAGGCGGTACGACTGCGCAGCGCCGTGAAGGCCCGCGACGGCTTCTTCACCACGTACTGCATCAGCCCGTACTCCCGCTACATCGCCCGCTGGTGCGCCCGCCGCGGCCTGACCCCGAACCAGGTCACCACCGCCTCCCTGCTCACCGCCCTGATCGCCGCGGGCTGCGCCGCCACCGGCACCCGCGCCGGCTTCGTCGCGGCCGGCCTGCTGCTCCTGTTCTCCTTCGTCCTGGACTGCACGGACGGGCAGCTGGCCCGCTACTCCTTGCAGTACTCGACGCTCGGCGCCTGGCTGGACGCGACCTTCGACCGCGCCAAGGAGTACGCCTACTACGCGGGCCTCGCCCTCGGAGCGGCCCGCGGCGGCGACGACGTATGGGCGCTCGCCCTCGGCGCGATGATCCTGCAGACCTGCCGGCACGTCGTCGACTTCTCCTTCAACGAGGCGAACCACGACGCCACCGCCAACACCAGTCCCACCGCGGCCCTCTCGGACAAGCTCGACAGCGTCGGCTGGACGGTCTGGGTGCGCCGGATGATAGTCCTGCCCATCGGCGAACGATGGGCGATGATCGCCGTCCTCACGGCGCTGACGACCCCGCGGATCACCTTCTACGCGCTGCTCATCGGCTGCGCCTTCGCGGCGACGTACACCACGGCCGGCCGCGTGCTGCGTTCGCTGACGCGCAAGGCGCGGCGCACGGACCGCGCCGCCCAGGCGCTCGCCGACCTCACCGACTCCGGCCCGCTCGCCGAGTTCCTCACCCTCCCCCACGCTCGGCTTCGCTCGCGCGGGGGGACCCCCACCACGCGTGGCGTCGTGAGCCGCGGTCCCGCGTACGTCGCCTTCATATCCGGCGTCCTCGTGGTCCTCGGCGCGGCGCTCGCCCCGTACGGCAGCTGGTGGCCCGTCCTGGGCGCGGTGATCTACGTACTCCTGTCGCCCGTGGCGCTTGCGCGGCCCCTCAAGGGCGCTCTCGACTGGCTGGTCCCCCCCTTCTTCCGCGCCGCCGAATACCTCACCGTTCTGGTACTGGCTGCCAAAGCCGACGTGAACGGAGCGCTTCCTGCGGCTTTCGGCCTGGTGGCCGCGGTCGCCTACCATCACTACGACACGGTGTACCGCATCCGCGGCAACGCCGGCGCGCCCCCGCACTGGCTGGTGCGGGCGATCGGCGGGCACGAAGGCAGGACGCTGCTGGTCACCGTCCTGGCCGCGCTGCTGACCGCCACACAGTTCAAGGTCGCGCTCACGGCGCTCGCCGTGGCCGTAGCCCTGCTGGTGCTCGTCGAGAGCATCCGCTTCTGGGTGTCCTCCGGGGCGCCCGCCGTACACGATGAAGGAGAACCCGCATGATCGGCCTTGTGCTGGCGGCCGGCGCCGGACGGCGTCTGCGCCCCTACACCGACAGCCTCCCCAAGGCTCTCGTGCCGGTTGGTCCCGCGGGCATAGAGGACAGCATCACGGTCCTGGACCTGACCCTCGGCAACTTCGCCGAGATCGGCCTGACCGAGGTCGGCATCATCGTCGGCTACCGCAAGGAAGCCGTGTACGACCGCAAGGCGGCCCTTGAGGAGAAGTACGGCCTCAAGATCACGCTCATCGACAACGACAAGGCCGAGGAGTGGAACAACGCCTACTCCCTGTGGTGCGGCCGTGACGCCCTCAAGGACGGCGTGATCCTCGCCAACGGCGACACCGTCCACCCGGTCTCCGTGGAGCACACGCTGCTCGCCGCCCGCGGTGACGGCAAGAAGATCATCCTCGCCCTCGACACGGTGAAGAACCTCGCCGACGAGGAGATGAAGGTCGTCGTGCACCCCGACAAGGGCGTCCAGAAGATCACCAAGCTGATGGAGCCCGCCGAGGCCACCGGCGAGTACATCGGGGTCACCCTCATCGAGGGCGACGCCGCCGCCGACCTGGCCGACGCCCTGAAGACGGTGTGGGAGACGGACCCGCAGCAGTTCTACGAGCACGGCTACCAGGAGCTCGTCAACCGCGGCTTCAAGATCGATGTGGCCCCGATCGGCGACGTCAAGTGGGTCGAGATCGACAATCACGACGACCTCGCCAAGGGACGGGAGATCGCGTGCCAGTACTGACGAGGCTCATCCCCTCGCCGGTCGTCGTCGACATCCGTCCGGGTGCCCTGGACGACCTGGCCTGTGTGCTCGCCGACGAGCGCATCTCGCACTCCGGCAAGCTGGCCGTCGCGGTCAGCGGCGGCTCCGGCGCCAAGCTGCGCGAGCGGCTCGAGCCGACTCTGCCCGGCGCCACCTGGTACGAGGTCGGCGGTGGCACCCTGGACGACGCGATCCGGCTGGCCGGCGAGATGAAGGCCGGTCACTACGACGCGGTCGTCGGCCTCGGCGGCGGCAAGATCATCGACTGCGCCAAGTTCGCCGCGGCGCGCATCGGCCTGCCCCTGGTCGCCGTACCGACGAACCTCGCGCACGACGGCCTGTGCTCGCCGGTGGCGACGCTGGACAACGATGCGGGCCGCGGTTCCTACGGCGTCCCGAACCCGATAGCTGCCATCATCGACCTCGACGTCATTCGCGAGGCCCCGGTGCGTTTCGTGCGCGCGGGAATCGGCGACGCGATCTCCAACATCAACGCGATCGCCGACTGGGAGCTCGCCAACCGCGTCAAGGGGGAGAAGATCGACGGGCTCGCCGCCGCCATGGCCCGCCAGGCCGGCGAGGCGGTGCTCCGGCACCCGGGCGGCGTCGGGGACAACGGCTTCCTCCAGGTGCTCGCCGAGGCGCTGGTCCTCACCGGCATCGCGATGTCGATCTCGGGCGACTCGCGCCCCGCCTCGGGGTCCTGCCACGAGATCAACCACGCCTTCGACCTGCTGTACCCCAAGCGCGCCGCGAGCCACGGCGAGCAGTGCGGCCTGGGCGCGGCCTTCGCCATGTTCCTGCGCGGAGCCCACGAGGAGTCGGCGTACATGGCTGAGGTGCTGCGACGGCACGGGCTGCCGGTGCTCCCGGAGGAGATCGGCTTCACCGTCGACGAGTTCGTCCGGGCCGTGGACTTCGCTCCTCAGACCCGCCCCGGCCGCTACACGATCCTCGAACACCTCGACCTCAAGACCGACCAGATCAAGGACATCTACGCCGACTATGTCAAGGCCATCGGTAGCTGAACTCCGCCCGGTCGTGCACCCCGCAGGGGTCAAGGACCGGCGCAGCGGTGAGCACTGGATGGGACGCCTCTACATGCGTGAGGTGTCCCTGCGGGTCGACCGCTATCTGGTGAACACCAGGGTCACGCCCAACCAGCTCACGTACCTGATGACCCTCTTCGGCGTTCTCGCGGCCCCGGCCCTGCTGGTGCCGGGGATCGCGGGCGCCGTACTCGGTGTGCTGATGGTCCAGCTCTATCTGCTGCTCGACTGTGTCGACGGCGAGATCGCGCGCTGGAAGAAGCAGTTCTCGCTCGGCGGGGTCTACCTGGACCGGGTCGGTGCCTATCTGACCGACGCCGCGGTACTCGTCGGCTTCGGCCTGCGCGCCGCCGATCTGTGGGGTTCCGGGCAGATCGACTGGCTCTGGGCCTTCCTCGGCACCCTGGCGGCCCTCGGCGCCATCCTGATCAAGGCGGAGACCGACCTCGTCGGCGTCGCCCGCCACCAGGGCGGGCTGCCGCCGGTCAAGGAGTCGGCGTCCGAGCCGCGCTCGTCCGGCGTCGCGCTGGCCCGTAGGGCCGCCGCGGCGCTGAAGTTCCACCGGCTGGTGCTCGGGATCGAGGCGTCCCTGCTGATCCTGGTCCTGGCGATCCTGGACGCGGTGCGGGGCGACCTGTTCTTCACCCGCCTCGGCGTCGCGGTGCTGGCCGGCATCGCGCTCCTGCAGACCGTGCTGCACCTCGTGTCCATCCTCGCCTCCAGCAGGCTGAAGTGAGTGCCTCGATGAAGGTCGGCGCGGTGATCATCACCATGGGCAACCGACCCGAGGAACTCCGAGCCCTGCTGGACTCCGTCGCCAAGCAGGACGGCGACCGGGTCGAGGTGATCGTGGTCGGCAACGGCTCGCCCGTCCCGGACGTCCCCGAAGGCGTCCGCACCGTCGAGCTGCCCGAGAACCTCGGCATCCCCGGCGGCCGCAACGTCGGCATCGAGGCCTTCGGCACCGGCGGCACCGACGTGGACGTCCTCCTCTTCCTGGACGACGACGGCCTCCTGGCGACCCACGACACCGCCGAGCTGTGCCGCCAGGCCTTCGCGGCCGACCCGGAACTCGGCATCATCAGCTTCCGCATCGCCGACCCCGAGACCGGCGAGACCCAGCGCCGCCACGTCCCGCGGCTGCGCGCCGCCGACCCGATGCGCTCCTCGCGCGTCACGACCTTCCTCGGCGGCGCCAACGCGGTCCGTACGAAGGTCTTCGCCGAGGTCGGCGGACTCCCGGACGCGTTCTTCTACGCCCACGAGGAAACCGACCTGGCATGGCGGGCCCTCGACGCGGGCTGGATGATCGACTACCGGTCGGACATGGTGCTGTACCACCCCACGACCACCCCTTCGCGGCACGCGGTCTACCACCGCATGGTGGCCCGCAACCGCGTCTGGCTCGCGCGCCGAAACCTTCCGGCGCCGCTCGTCCCCGTCTACCTCGGCGTCTGGATGCTCCTGACGCTGGTCCGCCGCCCCTCGGGACCGGCCCTGAAGGCGTGGTTCGGCGGCTTCAAGGAGGGGTGGTCCAGCTCGTGCGGACCCAGGCGTCCCATGAAGTGGCGTACGGTGTGGCGGCTGACTCGACTGGGCCGACCTCCCGTCATCTGACAAGCTCGTTCTGAGAGCATTCGTGGCCGTACACCGGTCCCCGGCTCATGCCTAGCCCGACCAGGCTGTGCGCATCTTGAAGACGAAAGTTTCCACTTGTGAGTGAGACAACGCATGACGGCGGAGTCGCGGTGAGCGACCGACCGTCGCCCGACGAAGGGCTCTCCGCGGCCGAGCTGGCCGCCAAGTACGGGCTCGCGGTGAGCGGCGCCCGGCCCGGACTCGCCGCATACGTTCGTCAGCTGTGGGGGCGGCGGCACTTCATCCTCGCCTTCTCGCAGGCGAAGCTCACCGCCCAGTACAGCCAGGCCAAGCTGGGCCAGCTGTGGCAGGTCGCGACCCCGCTGCTGAACGCGGGCGTCTACTACCTGATCTTCGGCCTGATCCTGAAGGCCAGCCGGGGCATGTCGATGGACGTGTACATCCCGTTCCTGGTCACGGGCGTCTTCGTCTTCACCTTCACGCAGAGCTCGATCATGGCCGGCGTCCGCGCGATCTCCGGCAACCTGGGGCTGGTGCGCGCCCTGCACTTCCCGCGTGCCTCGCTGCCCATCTCCTTCGCGCTCCAGCAGCTCCAGCAACTGCTCTTCTCGATGATCGTGCTGTTCGTGGTGGCGATCGCCTTCGGCAGCTACCCGGGCCCGTCGTGGCTGCTGATCTTCCCGGTGCTGGTGCTTCAGTTCCTCTTCAACACGGGCCTTGCGCTGATCGTGGCCCGGCTGGGCTCCAAGACTCCGGACCTCGCCCAGCTGATGCCGTTCATCCTGCGCACGTGGATGTACGCGTCCGGTGTCATGTTCTCCATCAGCACCATGCTCGCCGGGCGTCCGGAGTGGATCGTCCGCGCGCTGCAGGTGAACCCGGCCGCGATCTACATGGACCTGATGCGCTTCGCGCTCATCGACGACTACGGCTCCGCCCACCTGCCGCCGCACGTCTGGGGCATCGCCGTCTTCTGGGCCGTGCTCGTGGCCGTCGGCGGGTTCGTGTACTTCTGGAAGGCGGAAGAGAGGTACGGCCGTGGCTGAGCAGACATCCCACATCCCCACCGTCATCGCGGACGAGCTGCACATCGTCTACCGCGTCAACGGCGCCAAGACCGGCAAGGGCAGCGCCACCTCCGCCCTCAGCCGCATCCTCAAGCGCGGCGAGGAGCGCGGCGTCCGCAAGGTGCACGCGGTCAGGGGCGTCTCCTTCACCGCGTACCGCGGCGAGGCCATCGGCCTGATCGGTTCGAACGGCTCCGGCAAGTCCACCCTCCTGCGCGCCATCGCGGGCCTGCTGCCCGCCGAGAAGGGCAAGGTCTACACCGACGGCCAGCCCTCGCTGCTCGGCGTCAACGCGGCCCTGATGAACGATCTGACGGGCGAGCGGAACGTCATATTGGGCGGGCTCGCGATGGGCATGACCCGTGACGAGATCAAGGCGCGCTACCAGGAGATCGTCGACTTCTCGGGCATCAACGAGAAGGGGGACTTCATCACCCTCCCCATGCGCACCTACTCGTCCGGCATGGCGGCCCGCCTGCGCTTCTCCATCGCCGCGGCCAAGGACCACGACGTCCTGATGATCGACGAGGCCCTGGCCACCGGCGACCGCAAGTTCCAGAAGCGCTCCGAGGCCCGCATCCGCGAGCTGCGCAAGGAGGCCGGCACGGTGTTTCTGGTCAGTCACAACAACAAGTCGATCCGCGACACCTGCGACCGCGTGCTGTGGCTGGAGCGCGGTGAGCTGCGCATGGACGGCCCGACCGAAGAGGTCCTCAAGGAGTACGAGAAGTTCACGGGCAAGTAGCCCATTTCGCCCAGGGCCCTGCCGGAACTCTTCGGCGGGGCCCTGCGTCTGCAAAGGAAACGCCAACTCCGGCTGGCCTTAGGAATCTTGACGCCAATCGGTGTGTTGTTGTGATGTGCAGGACACCCCGACGGAGCGCGCCGCGTTGTACAACGTAAGCTGTACCGGTGCTGATTCGCGGCAAGTGGGGCGATAATGCGCGACACCCGGCACCGGCGCGCCGCGCGGACCTCCGGGCGGCGTGTCCGAAAAGGGCACTATTGGGTCGGCAGTGTAGAACGGGAGATGTGACGGCAATGGCTACGGAAACTCTCCAGCTCCGCGACGCGTGTGCCGTCCCCGCGCGGGGCGGCGAGCGGTGACCGAAGCCGGCACGGCGCGCATCGGAAATCCGGAGCGTGGCACGCTCGACAAGGCCGCGGACGAGAACTTCCCCGTGGCTCCCTTCTTCCTGCCCAAGGCCTGGCGCGACGACCTGATGGCCGTGTACGGCTTCGCCCGCCTCGTCGACGACATCGGCGACGGCGACCTGGCCCCGGGCGGCGCGGACGCCCGCCTCCTCGGCGTGTCGCCCGAGCAGGCCGAGGACCGCCTCCTCCTGCTTGACGCCTTTGAAGCCGATCTTCACCGCGTGTTCGACTCGACTCCGCGCCACCCCCTGCTGCGCCGGCTCCAGCCCACGGTGCGCCACGCGGACCTCACCCCCGAGCCCTTCCTCGGCCTGATCGCGGCGAACCGCCAGGACCAGCTGGTCAAGCGGTACGAGACCTACGACGACCTGCTCGCCTATTGCGAGCTGTCCGCCAATCCCGTCGGCCGCCTGGTCCTCTCCGTCACCGGCACCTCGACTCCCGAGCGCGTCCGCCTCTCCGACGCGGTGTGCACGGCACTGCAGATCGTCGAACACCTCCAGGACGTCGCCGAGGACCTCGGCCGCGACCGCATCTACCTGCCCGCCGAGGACATGAAGCGCTTTCATGTCCACGAGACGGATCTCGCCACGGCCACAGCAAGCGCATCGGTGCGTGCACTGGTTGCATACGAAGCAGAACGCGCCCTGAACCTCCTGAATGAAGGCACCCCCCTCGTGGGTAGCGTCCACGGCAGGCTGAAGCTGCTGCTCGCGGGGTTCGTTGCGGGGGGAAGGGCGGCAATCCGTGCGATTGCCGCCGCCGAATACGACGTACTTCCCGGCCCGCCCAAGCCCGGCAAGCTCCAGCTGCTGCGCGAGGTGGGAGTGACTCTGCGAGGAGAGGGGTGATCCGGACCGTGGAGTCGGAACAACACGTGTCCGCACCGGTACTCGCCGCTTACAGCTACTGCGAGGCAGTAACCGGTCAGCAGGCCCGTAATTTCGCGTACGGCATCAGACTGCTGCCGACGCCCAAGCGCCGCGCGATGTCGGCGCTCTACGCGTTCTCGCGGCGTGTCGACGACATCGGCGACGGCGCGCTGGCACCGGACGTGAAGGCGGTTCGCCTCGAGGACACCCGGGCGCTGCTCGCCCGGGTCCGCGACGGCTCCGTCGACGAGGACGACACCGACCCGGTCGCGGTCGCCCTCAGCCACACCGCCGAGTACTTCCCGGTGCCGCTCGGCGGCCTCGACGAACTCATCGACGGCGTCCTCATGGACGTACGCGGCGAGACGTACGAGACCTGGGACGACCTGAAGGTCTACTGCCGGTGTGTTGCCGGGGCGATCGGGCGGCTTTCGCTCGGCGTGTTCGGTACGGAACCGGGGGCGCGCGGCGCCGAGCGCGCGCCGGAGTATGCCGACACGCTCGGGCTCGCGCTGCAACTCACCAACATCCTGCGGGACGTACGTGAGGACGCCCAGGGCGGGCGCACCTATCTGCCCGCCGACGACCTCGCCAAGTTCGGCTGCTCGGCCGGTTTCAACGGGCCGACACCACCGCCCGGCTCCGACTTCGCGGGCCTCGTGCACTTCGAAGTGCGTCGGGCCCGCGCCCTTTTCGCCGAGGGCTACCGGCTGCTGCCCATGCTGGACCGGCGCAGCGGCGCCTGTGTCGCGGCCATGGCGGGCATCTACCGCCGTCTCCTCGACCGCATCGAGCGCGAGCCGGAGGCCGTGCTGCGCGGCCGGGTCTCGCTGCCCGGACGGGAGAAGGCGTACGTCGCCGTGCGCGGCCTCTCCGGCCTCGACGCCCGGCACGTGTCCCGCCGCACCGTCAGGAGGCGCGCCTGATGGACAATTTGGGCCAAGGTGATTCCACCGGCGAAAAGCGGCACGCAACCCTCCGGAGCCGGATGGCGTCCCTGCTTGCGATGGCCTGCCGTGCACCGTTCAATCACCGCGGCACGGCCGCAGGGGAGGGTGCACGATGAGCGAGGTCACGCAGCCTGCGGGCAGCCCTGGCGGGGCAGCCGCCGTGGTGGTCGGCGGCGGGCTCGCCGGCATCACCGCGGCGCTCGCGCTCGCCGACGCCGGGGTGCGCGTCACCCTGCTCGAGGGGCGGCCGAGGCTCGGCGGTCTGGCGTTCTCCTTCCAGCGCGGTGACCTGACGGTCGACAACGGGCAGCATGTGTACCTGCGCTGCTGCACCGCCTACCGCTGGTTCCTCGATCGCGTCGACGGAGCCTCGCTGGCGCCGCTGCAGGATCGTCTCGACGTGCCCGTTCTCGACGCCGAGGGCAAACCCGGGCGGCGGCTCGGCAGAATCGGCCGCAGCGCACTGCCCGTACCGCTGCATCTGGCGCGCAGCCTCGCGACGTATCAGCACCTGTCGCTCGCCGAGCGCGCCAAAGTCGGGCGTGCCGCACTGGCGCTCAAGAGCCTGGATCTCGCCGATCCGGCGCTCGACGATCAGAACTTCGGCAACTGGCTCGCCGCGCACGGTCAGTCGGAGCGTGCCGTCGAGGCACTGTGGGACCTGGTGGGGGTCGCCACCCTCAACGCGGTGGCCGGCGACTCGTCGCTCGGGCTCGCCGCGATGGTGTTCAAGACCGGTCTGCTGTCCGACCCGGGTGCGGCCGACATCGGATGGGCACGCGTCCCGCTGGGCGAACTGCACGACACTCTGGCCCGCAAGGCGCTCGACTCCGCGGGCGTCCGTACCGAGATCCGTACACGCGTCACCTCCATCTCCCTTAACGAAAACGGGCGTTGGACCGTTCAGGTTCCCGGCGAGAGCATCGACGCCGACACGGTCGTCCTGGCCGTACCGCAGCGCGAGGCCCACGATCTGCTGCCCGAGGGGGCACTCGACGCCCCTGAACAGCTGCTTCGGATCGGCACCGCGCCGATCCTCAACGTCCATGTCGTCTACGACCGGAAGGTGCTCAGCAGGCCGTTCTTCGCGGCGCTGGGCTCCCCGGTGCAGTGGGTCTTCGACCGGACCGAGGCGTCCGGGCTCACCGAGGGCCAGTACCTCGCGCTGTCTCAGTCGGCCGCGCAGGATGAGATCGACGAGCCCGTCTCCGCACTGCGCGAGCGTTATCTGCCGGAGCTGGAGCGGCTGCTGCCCGGCGCGCGCGGCGCGGAAGTGAAGGATTTCTTCGTGACCCGGGAGCGCACGGCGACGTTCGCCCCCACCCCAGGCGTCGGGCGGCTGCGGCCCGGCGCCCGCACCAAGGCCCCCGGCCTGTATCTGGCCGGAGCGTGGACCGCCACCGGGTGGCCCGCGACCATGGAGAGTGCGGTCCGCAGTGGTGTCAGTGCGGCGGGCGCCGCGCTGGGCGCCCTGGGCCGGCCCCGCGATCATCTCCTCGAACTCTTCGAGGAGGCGGCGTGACGCTCGATCTGCAAGGGACCGGTCCCCGCACCCCCGGTATCGCAACAAGAGGAGAGACTGTGCCCACTGTGCCCCCGGCCGAAACGGCTGCCGACGCGGTGGACGTGACCGCGCTCCTGGAGCGCGGCCGGACCCTGGCCACACCGGTGCTGCGGGCGGCTGTCGACCGTCTGGCATCGCCCATGGACACCGTCGCCGCCTACCACTTCGGCTGGATCGACGCCGCGGGCAACCCCGCGGACGGCGACGGCGGCAAGGCCGTACGCCCCGCGCTCGCCGTCCTGTCCGCGCAGGCCGCCGGTGCCGCCCCCGAGGTGGGGGTGCCGGGTGCGGTCGCCGTTGAACTGGTGCACAACTTCTCACTGCTGCACGACGACCTGATGGACGGCGACGAACAGCGCCGCCACCGCGACACCGTCTGGAAGGTGCACGGCCCCGCCCAGGCCATCCTCGTCGGCGACGCTCTGTTCGCGCTGGCCAACGAGATCCTCCTGGAGCTCGGCACCGTCGAGGCGGGCCGCGCCACGCGCCGCCTGACCACCGCCACCCGTGCCCTCATCGACGGCCAGGCGCAGGACATCTCCTACGAGCACCGCGACCGTGTCAGCGTCGAGGAGTGCCTGGAGATGGAGGGCAACAAGACGGGCGCCCTGCTCGCCTGTGCCTGCTCCATCGGCGCGGTCCTCGGCGGCGCCGACGACCACACCGCCGACACGCTGGAGAAGTACGGCTACCACCTCGGCCTCGCCTTCCAGGCCGTCGACGACCTCCTCGGCATCTGGGGCGACCCGGAGGCCACCGGAAAGCAGACCTGGAGCGATCTGCGCCAGCGCAAGAAGTCCCTGCCGGTCGTGGCCGCGCTCGCCGCGGGCGGCCCCGCCTCCGAGCGCCTCGGTGAACTGCTCGCCGAGGACGCCAAGGCCAGCGACTTCGAGAACTTCTCCGAGGAGGAGTTCGCCGCGCGCGCCGCGCTCATCGAGGAGGCGGGCGGCCGCGAGTGGACCGCCGAGGAGGCGCGTCGCCAGCACGCGATCGCCATCGAAGCCCTGGACACGATCCAGATGCCCCAGCAGGTGCGGGCCCAGCTCGTGGCGCTCGCCGACTTCGTCGTCGTACGGAAGAGATGATCACTATCGGTCGAATGAACCTCGCGTAGTCGCCGGCCGGTGCCGCGGGAGAACGCGCACCGGCCGACGGCGGACCCACAGCAGACGTATCACTGCACGAAGGGGAAGCCATGACAGCGACGACCGACGGAAGCACCGGGGCCCTGCCGCCTCGCGCTGCCTCGGCCAGCGAAACACAAACACAGACGACTCCCGTGGCGGCCGGGACAGTTGAGACCCGAGACGCCGCCGCGCACGCGATACAGCGCGCCACCGACTTCCTGCTCTCGCGGCAGGACGCCGAGGGCTGGTGGAAGGGCGACCTCGAGACGAATGTCACGATGGACGCCGAGGACCTGCTCCTCCGTCAGTTCCTGGGCATTCAGGACGAGATGACCACGCGCGCCGCCGGGCTGTTCATCCGCGGCGAACAGCGCGAGGACGGCACCTGGGCCTCGTTCTACGGCGGACCCGCCGAACTCTCCACCACCATCGAGGCGTACGTCGCCCTGCGCCTGGCCGGGGACAGCCCGGACGAGCCGCACATGGCGAAGGCGTCCGCGTGGATCCGCGAGCGGGGCGGCGTCGCCTCGGCCCGTGTCTTCACCCGGATCTGGCTCGCCCTGTTCGGCTGGTGGAAGTGGGACGACCTGCCCGAACTCCCGCCGGAGCTCATCTACTTCCCGAAGTGGATGCCGCTCAACATCTACGACTTCGGGTGCTGGGCGCGGCAGACCATCGTGCCGCTCACCATCGTCTCGGCGAAGCGCCCGGTGCGGCCCGCGCCGTTCCCGCTCGACGAGCTGCACACCGACCCGCGCAACCCCAATCCGTTCAAGCCCCTTGCCCCGGCGGCGAGTTGGGACGGCGTCTTCGAGCGTCTGGACAAGGCGCTGCACCAGTACCGCAAGGTGGCGCCGCGCAGGCTGCGCAGGGCCGCGATGAACGCCGCCGCCCGCTGGATCATCGAGCGGCAGGAGAACGACGGCTGCTGGGGAGGCATCCAGCCGCCCGCCGTCTACTCCGTTATCGCCCTTCATCTCCTTGGGTACGACCTCAAACACCCGGTGATGCGCGAGGGGTTGGCGTCGCTGGACCGTTTCGCGGTGTGGCGCGAGGACGGGGCCCGGATGATCGAGGCCTGTCAGTCGCCGGTGTGGGACACCTGCCTGGCGACCATCGCGCTCGCCGACGCGGGCCTGCCCGCCGACCATCCGCAGCTCGTGAAGGCCGCGGACTGGATGCTCGGCGAGGAAATCGTCCGGCCCGGCGACTGGGCGGTGAAGCGGCCCCGACTCCAGCCGGGCGGCTGGGCGTTCGAGTTCCACAACGACAACTATCCCGACATCGACGACACCGCCGAGGTCGCCCTCGCGCTGCGCCGGGTCAAGCACCACGACCCGGAGCGCGTCGAGAACGCCATCGGGCGCGGGGTGCGCTGGAACCTCGGTATGCAGTCCAAGGACGGCGGCTGGGGCGCCTTCGACGTCGACAACACCAGTGCCTTCCCCAACCGGCTGCCCTTCTGCGACTTCGGCGAGGTCATCGACCCGCCGTCCGCGGACGTCACCGCCCATGTGGTGGAGATGCTCGCGGTCGAAGGGCTGTCCCATGACCCGCGCACCCGCCGGGGCATCCAGTGGCTGCTCGCCGAACAGGAGGCGAACGGCTCCTGGTTCGGCCGCTGGGGCGTCAACTACGTATACGGCACGGGGTCGGTGGTGCCCGCGTTGGTCGCCGCCGGACTGCCCGGCTCGCACCCGGCGATCCGGCGGGCCGTGGCCTGGCTGGAGACGGTCCAGAACGACGACGGCGGCTGGGGCGAGGACCTGCGTTCCTATCACGACGTCGCCGAGTGGAGCGGCCGCGGCGCCTCGACCGCCTCCCAGACCGGGTGGGCGCTGCTCGCCCTCCTCGCCGCCGGGGAGCGCGACTCCAAGGCCGTCGAGCGCGGCGTCGCATGGCTCGCGGAGACCCAGCTGGCGGACGGCTCCTGGGACGAGCCGTACTTCACCGGCACCGGGTTCCCCTGGGACTTCTCGATCAACTACCACCTCTACCGGCAGGTCTTCCCGCTCACCGCACTCGGCCGGTACGTCCACGGCGAGCCGAGCTTCGTCCACGGCGAGTCCCTCGCCGAGGTCAAGGGGGGGTGATGAACACGAAGCCCGACCCGGCCCCCCTGCTGATCGCCTGCGCGCTCGGCATCGAGCACCTCGCCCTGCGCAGCGGCGACCGGACCGGGGCCGACGGGCCCGTCACCGTGCTGCGTACGGGCATGGGGCCCAAGGCCGCCGAGCGCGCGGTCACCCGGGCCCTCGCCGACCCGGCGCTGCGCGAGGCCGCCGTCCTGGCCACGGGGTTCTGCGCGGGGCTCGCCCCGGGCATGCACCCCGGTGACCTGGTCGTCGCCGAGGAGACCCGGGACCCGCGCGGCAACACGCCGTGCGTGGGCACCGAGCTGCTGGTCAAGGAGTTGGTGCGCGCCGTGCCCGGGCGCACCGTCCACACGGGACCACTCACTGGTTCCGATCACGTCGTCCGCGGTCACGAACGGTCGGATCTGCTCGCGACCGGCGCAATCGCGGTCGACATGGAGTCGGCGTCCACGCTCCACAGCGCCGTGCGCACGGGCGTGCGCCCGGTTGCGGCCGTACGGGTGGTCGTGGACGCTCCAGAACATGAACTCGTCCGTATCGGTACGGTCCGCGGTGGAATATCAGCTTTCCGTGTTCTTCGTGCCGTCCTTCCCGCTTTTTTTGAATGGCACCGTTCTTTGCTGCTCCCTCGGAGGTGAGCCAGATGGCCATGCCCCTTCGGCAGACCATGAAGGTCGCTGCGTACCTGTTTGAACAGAAGCTCAGGAAGCGGGACAAGTTCGCGCTGCTGGTCGAGTTGGAACCGCTCTTCGCGTGCAACCTCGCGTGCGAGGGCTGCGGCAAGATCCAGCATCCGGCGGGTGTGCTCAAGCAGCGGATGCCCGTGGCGCAGGCGGTGGGCGCGGTGCTCGAGTCCGGTGCGCCGATGGTGTCCATCGCCGGCGGCGAGCCGCTGATGCACCCTCAGATCGACGAGATCGTACGGCAGTTGGTGGCCAAGAAGAAGTTCGTCTTCCTGTGCACCAACGCGATGCTGATGCGCAAGAAGATGGACAAGTTCAAGCCCTCGCCGTACTTCGCGTGGGCTGTGCACATCGACGGGCTGCGTGAGCGGCACGACGAGTCCGTTGCCAAGGAAGGCGTCTTCGACGAGGCGGTCGAGGCCATCAAGGAGGCCAAGCGGCGCGGCTTCCGGGTCACCACCAACTCGACGTTCTTCAACACCGACACCCCACAGACCATCATCGAGGTTCTCAACTACCTCAACGACGACCTGAAGGTCGACGAGATGATGCTGTCGCCCGCCTACGCCTACGAGAAGGCGCCCGACCAGGAGCACTTCCTCGGCGTCCAGCAGACCCGGGAGCTGTTCAAGAAGGCCTTCGCGGGCGGCAACCGACGCCGCTGGCGGCTCAACCAGAGCCCGCTCTTCCTGGACTTCCTGGAAGGCAAGGTCGACTTCCCCTGCACCGCGTGGGCGATCCCGAGCTACTCGCTCTTCGGCTGGCAGAAGCCCTGCTATCTGATGAGCGACGGGTACGTGCAGACGTACAAGCAGCTTCTGGAGGAGACCGACTGGGACTCCTACGGGCGTGGCAAGGACGACCGGTGCGCCAACTGCATGGCGCACTGCGGCTATGAGCCGACCGCCGTCCTCGCCACCATGGGCTCGCTCAAGGAGTCGCTGCGCGCCGCCCGCGAGACGTTCACGGAAAGCCGCGGGTGACGAAATGACCGCCGTTTCCTTGGGCCTCCCCGAGGTGCCGGTCCGGCCGATCGCGGAGCGCCGTGTGTCACGGCAGATCCAGGTCGGACCGGTGGCGGTCGGGGGCGGCGCACCCGTGTCGGTGCAGTCGATGACGACGACGCGTACGTCGGACATCGGCGCCACCTTGCAGCAGATCGCCGAACTCACCGCGTCCGGCTGCCAGATCGTGCGCGTCGCCTGCCCCACGCAGGACGACGCGGACGCGCTGGCGACCATCGCCCGCAAGTCGCAGATCCCGGTGATCGCGGACATCCACTTCCAGCCGAAGTACGTGTTCGCGGCGATCGACGCGGGCTGCGCGGCGGTGCGGGTGAACCCCGGCAACATCAAGCAGTTCGACGACAAGGTGAAGGAGATCGCGCGGGCCGCCAGGGACGCGGGTACCCCGATCCGGATCGGGGTCAACGCCGGGTCGCTGGACAGGCGGCTGCTCCAGAAGTACGGCAAGGCGACGCCCGAGGCGCTCGTCGAGTCGGCGCTGTGGGAGGCGTCGCTCTTCGAGGAGCACGGGTTCAGGGACATCAAGATCTCGGTGAAGCACAACGACCCGGTGGTGATGGTCAACGCGTACCGGCAGCTCGCCGCCCAGTGCGACTACCCGCTGCACCTCGGTGTGACGGAGGCCGGTCCGGCGTTCCAGGGGACCATCAAGTCGGCCGTCGCCTTCGGAGCGTTGCTCAGCGAGGGCATCGGGGACACCATCCGGGTCTCCCTGAGCGCGCCGCCCGCCGAGGAGTGCAAGGTCGGCATCCAGATCCTGGAGTCGCTGGGGCTGCGGCAGCGGCGCCTGGAGATCGTCTCCTGCCCGTCCTGCGGGCGCGCCCAGGTCGATGTCTACAAGCTGGCCGACGAGGTCACGGCCGGTCTGGAGGGGATGGAGGTCCCGTTGCGCGTCGCGGTCATGGGCTGCGTCGTCAACGGCCCCGGAGAGGCGCGGGAGGCGGACCTGGGGGTCGCCTCCGGCAACGGCAAGGGGCAGATCTTCGTCAAGGGCGAGGTCATCAAGACCGTACCCGAGTCGAAGATCGTCGAGACCCTCATCGACGAGGCGATGAAGATCGCCGAGCAGATGGAGAACGACGGCGTCGCGTCAGGCGAACCGGCCGTCACCGTGAGTTGATCGGCACGGACCGAGAGGGGGCCCGAGCGTGACGATTCTGGAGAGCATCCGGGGACCACGTGACCTGAAGGCGCTGTCCGAGGCGGAACTCGGTGAACTGGCCGAGGAAATACGGGAGTTCCTGGTACATG
The DNA here is from genome assembly GCF_055569295.1 of Streptomyces sp. NPDC029292. NCBI lineage: Bacteria > Bacillati > Actinomycetota > Actinomycetes > Kitasatosporales > Streptomycetaceae > Streptomyces > Streptomyces sp. NPDC029292. The sequence goes on along the minus strand of NZ_JBVHXR010000001.1, from coordinate 448,408 downwards.
CGGTCGCCAGGACCGGCGGTCACCTCGGGCCCAATCTGGGCGTGGTGGAACTCTCCATCGCGCTCCACCGGGTCTTCGAGTCACCCGTCGACAAGATCCTGTGGGACACCGGTCACCAGAGCTACGTACACAAGTTGCTGACAGGGCGTCAGGATTTCTCCAAGCTGCGCGGCAAGGGCGGTCTGTCCGGCTACCCGTCACGCGAGGAGTCCGAGCACGACATCATCGAGAACAGCCATGCCTCCACGGCGCTCGGCTGGGCGGACGGGCTCGCCAAGGCCCGTCAGGTGCAGGGCGAGAAGGGGCATGTCGTCGCGGTCATCGGCGACGGCGCGCTGACCGGCGGCATGGCGTGGGAGGCCCTGAACAACATCGCCGCCGCCAAGGACCGCCCGCTGATCATCGTCGTCAACGACAACGAGCGGTCGTACTCGCCGACCATCGGGGGCCTCGCGAACCACCTCGCGACCCTGCGTACGACGGACAGTTACGAGAAGGTCCTCGCCTGGGGCAAGGACGTACTGCTGCGCACACCCGTCGTCGGGCACACCCTCTACGAGTCGCTGCACGGCGCGAAGAAGGGGTTCAAGGACGCGTTCGCGCCGCAGGGCATGTTCGAGGACCTGGGGCTCAAGTACGTCGGGCCGATCGACGGGCACGACGTGGGGGCCGTGGAGTCCGCGCTGCGGCGCGCGAAACGCTTCCACGGGCCCGTGCTCATTCACTGTCTGACGGAGAAGGGCCGCGGCTACGAGCCCGCGCTCGCCCACGAGGAGGACCACTTCCACACGGTCGGCGTGATGGACCCGCTCACCTGCGAGCCCCTGGCGCCCTCCAACGGCCCTTCCTGGACCTCGGTGTTCGGTGACGAGATCGTCCGGATCGGTGCGGAGCGGGACGACGTCGTGGCGATCACGGCGGCCATGCTGCATCCGGTGGGCCTGGCGAAGTTCGCCGAGAAGTTCCCCGACCGGGTGTGGGACGTCGGGATCGCCGAGCAGCACGCCACGGTCTCGGCGGCCGGGCTCGCCACCGGCGGGCTCCATCCCGTCGTCGCGGTCTACGCCACCTTCCTCAACCGGGCCTTCGACCAGCTTCTGATGGATGTGGCACTGCACCGCTGCGGTGTCACCTTCGTACTGGACAGGGCGGGCGTCACCGGCGTCGACGGCGCCTCGCACAACGGCATGTGGGACATGTCGATCCTCCAGGTGGTGCCCGGCCTCAGGATCGCGGCGCCGCGCGACGCCGACCAGTTGCGAGCCCAGCTGCGGGAAGCGGTCGCCGTCGACGACGCGCCGACGCTGATCCGGTTCCCGAAGGAGTCGGTGGGGCCGGCGATCCCGGCGGTCGACCATGTGGGCGGACTGGACGTCCTGCATCGCGCGGACCGGCCGGAGGTGCTTCTGGTCGCCGTCGGCGTCATGGCACCCGTCTGCCTCCAGGCCGCCGAGCTGCTCGAGGCCCGCGGCATCGGCTGCACCGTTGTCGACCCGCGCTGGGTCAAGCCCGTCGACCCGTCGCTGCCCGGCCTCGCCGCCGAGCACCGGCTCGTCGCGGTCGTCGAGGACAACAGCCGGGCGGCCGGGGTCGGCGCGGCGGTCGCGCTGGCGCTCGGAGACGCCGAAGTCGACGTGCCCGTACGGCGGTTCGGCATCCCGGAGCAGTTCCTCGCGCATGCCAAGCGCGGTGAGGTACTGGCCGACATAGGTCTCACGCCCGTCGAGATCGCCGGGCGGATCAGCGCCGGCCTGGCTGTCAAGGATGAGCTGTCCAAGGTCGAGGACGAGCTGTCCATGGATGAGTTGTCCAAGGAGAAACAGGAATGAACGACCCTGCTCAGAAGCGGGAGTTCGACCTCGGCGCGCTGCTTGCCGAGCGCGGAGCCGAGCGCTACGAGCTGCACACCAAGTACCTGAACCACCAGCTCCCGCGCATGCTGCACACCATCGGCTTCGACAAGGTGTACGAGCGGGCCGAGGGCGCGCACTTCTGGGACGCGGACGGCAACGACTACCTGGACATGCTCGCCGGGTTCGGTGTCATGGGCCTGGGCCGCCACCACCCCGTCGTCCGCGGGGCGCTGCACGACGTCCTGGACGCCTCGCTCGCCGACCTCACCCGCTTCGACTGTCAGCCGCTGCCCGGACTGCTCGCGGAGAAGCTCCTCAGCCACAGCCCGCACCTGGACCGGGTGTTCTTCGGCAACAGCGGTACGGAGGCCGTCGAGACGGCACTGAAGTTCGCCCGGTACGCCACCGGGAAGCCGCGGATCCTGTACTGCTCGCACGCCTTTCACGGGCTGACCACCGGCTCGCTGTCCGTGAACGGCGAGGACGGCTTCCGCGACGGATTCGCCCCGCTGCTGCCCGACACGGCCGTCCCGCTCGGTGATCTCGACGTCCTGGCGAGGGAGTTGAAGAAGGGGGACGTCGCCGCGCTCATCGTCGAGCCCATCCAGGGCAAGGGCGTGCACGAGGCCCCGCCCGGATATCTGCGCGCCGCCCAGGAGCTGCTCCACAAGCACAAGGCGCTGCTCATCGCGGACGAGGTGCAGACCGGGCTCGGGCGGACCGGGGACTTCTACGCCTACCAGCACGAGGAGGGCGTGGAGCCGGACCTGGTGTGCGTGGCCAAAGCCCTCTCCGGCGGTTATGTGCCGGTCGGCGCCACCCTCGGCAAGGACTGGATCTTCAAGAAGGTCTACTCCTCGATGGACCGGGTCCTCGTCCACTCGGCGAGCTTCGGGGCGAACGCGCAGGCCATGGCGGCGGGCCTTGCCGTGCTCTCGGTCATGGAGAGCGAACAGATCGTCGCGAACGCCCGCGCCACGGGAGAGCAACTGAAGTCCCGGCTCGCGGCGCTCGTGGACAAGTACGAGCTGCTGAGTGACGTACGCGGCCGGGGCCTGATGATCGGCATCGAGTTCGGGCGGCCCAAGTCGCTGAAGCTGCGCAGCCGCTGGACGATGCTGCAGGCCGCGCGCAAGGGCCTGTTCGCGCAGATGGTGGTCGTGCCGCTGCTGCAACGGCACCGCATCCTCACCCAGGTCTCCGGCGATCACCTGGAGGTGATCAAGCTGATCCCGCCGCTGGTCATCGGCGAGGAGGACGTGGACCGGTTCGTCGAGGCCTTCACCGCCGTGATGGATGACGCGCACAGCGGCGGCGGGCTGATGTGGGACTTCGGGAAGACGCTGGTGAGGCAGGCGGTGGCGAACCGGTAGGCGGTGCGGGGGGGGGGGGGGGGCCCCCCCCCCCCCCCCCTCGGGGGTTTTTTCCCTCAGCAAAAGAAGCTCCCCCCGAGGCAAAAAACTGCTCCNNNNCGTAGGGGGGGGGGGGGGGGGGGGGGGGGGGGGGGGGGGGGGGGGGGGGGGGGGGGGGGAGGGGGGGGAAAGGGGGGGGGGGGGGGGGGGGGCCCCCCCCCCCCCCACCCGCCTGCCGTGAGGTCTTTTGCCTCAGAGGCAAGAAATTTGCCCGAGAGGCAAGCATGCGGCTCAATGGAAGACATGAGCCCTGTCGAGGATACGAGCCCTTCCGAGCCGGTGACGGCCGACGAGCTGCCGGTCGTCGCACCCCAACTGCGTGCCCTGCGCCGCCGCGCCTCCCTGACCCTGGAGGCCGCGTCCCGCGCCGCCGGGCTCTCGCCCGCCCACCTCTCACGCCTGGAGACGGGGCAGCGCCAGCCCTCGCTGCCGATGCTGCTCGCGCTCGCCCGTATCTACGGTACGACCGTCTCGGAGCTGCTCGGCGAGACGGTCGCCGAGCGTGACGCCGTCGTGCGCGCCGCCGACATGGAGCCGACCGGGGCGGGCGGCTGGACGTACTGGCAGGCCGGTGCCCCCGGCCGCGGCATGCAGGCCCTGCGGGTGCACGTGCCGTACGGCTCGCAGGGCGACATCGTGCGTGTCCACCCCGGCGAGGAGTGGCTCTATGTCCTCCAGGGGCGGCTGCGGCTGCGCCTCGGGGACACGGCGCACCTGCTCGCGCCGGGTGACAGCGCGCACTTCGACTCGCTCACCCCGCACCGCATCGCCGCCGCCGACCGCGGCGGGGCCGAGCTGCTCTTCGTACACACCCTGCTGCAGAGCCCCACCGCCGCGCTGTGCCTCGGCCCGGCGACGGGGCACCCGACGATGGGAGAGACGTCATGACCGAACCCACGGAACCCGGCACCCGGCGGTCCATGGAGGAGAAGTTCCCGCGCGCCCTGTGGGTGCGGCTGATCATCTATGTCGCCGTCGGCCACCTCTTCGCGGCCTTCATCTACCTGCTCTTCACGCTGGGCGCGCAGAACCAGTAGGCCCTGTCGAGGCTCAGTCCAGCAGGCGCTCGCGCAGGCGCTCCCGCAGCTCGGGGGTGATCCGCAGCGCCTGCTCCAAGTAGGTGTCGACCCCGCCCCAGGTCCCGTCGATGGTCTCGAAGGCGGCCGTCAGGTATTCGGCGCGCGCGTCGAACAGCGGGCTGAGCAGCTCCATGACCTCCGGGGAGTAGGCGGAGGCGGAGGTGCTGGAGCGGTGCACCTTGTAGCGGCGGTGCGTCGCGTTCGACTCCAGGTAGTCGGTGACGATGGCCTCGCGATCGACGCCGAGGGAGAGGAGCGTCACGGCTATCGACAGCCCCGCACGGTCCTTGCCCGCCGCGCAGTGCATCAGCGCGGGCACGCTGTCCTCGGCCAGGGAATGCAGCACCTGGGAGTGCTCGGCCGTGCGCTCCTTGATGATCGTGCGGTAGGACCCGATCATCCGGTTCGCCGCCTTGCCGTCCGACAGGAGCGCGCGCAGCTGGTCGATGTCGCCGTCCCGGACCATCTTCCAGAACTCGACGCCGTCGGCCGGGTCGGTCAGCGGAAGATTCACGTTGCGCACGCCCGGCAGGTCGACGTCCGGGCCCTCCAGCTTCTGGTCCGAGGCGTTGCGGAAGTCGAAGATCGTGTGCAGGCCGAGGGAGGCGAGGAACGCGGCGTCCTCGTCGGTGGCGTGCGCGAGATGACCGCTGCGGAACAGCTGCCCGTACTTCACCCGCCGGCCGTCCACGGTGGGCAGACCGCCCACGTCCCGGAAATTGCGCACTCCGGTCAGCTCAGGCTCGGTTGACGGGATCTGCTGCGTCACGGGGGCTCCTCCCATTCGGCCGTCGGCGCTGCTCGGCATCGCTCGCCAACGGGACTGCGCTCTCGACGATACGACATGGGTTCCTGGGGCAATGAGTTGTCCACAGGCGTTGCCTCCCAGGTGCGGGGCCCATGATGATGTTGGTGCCTGATCGCAGCTGTTCGGATCTGTGGGGGATTGATGATGGAGCTCGGCGCGGACGGTCGGACCTGGCTTCTTTCGGGGCCGACGAGCAGTTACGCACTGCGGCTCACCGAACTCGACGAGCTGCTGCATCTGCACTGGGGCCCGCGCATCACGCTCCCCGACGCCGAGGCCCTCGCCGCCCTGTCCGCGCCCCAGTACTGGCCCTTCGAGTCCCCGCTCGACGGACACGAGGAGTACCCGGTGGAGGGCGGCCCCCGCTTCGTACGCCCGGCCCTCTCCGTGCGCACGGACGAGCGGCGCGGCACCGAGTGGCGCTTCGAGGAGTTCGAGGCGGACGGTGAGGAGCTGCGGCTGCGCTTCTCGGACTCCGGGTTCGGCATCACGCTGCACTACCGGATGCGCGGCGACGTCGTCGAGCGCTGGGTGACGCTCGCCAACGAGGGACCCGCTCTGGAGCTGCTGCGCGCCGACTCCGCGACCTGGACGCTGCCGGAGCGCGAGGGCTGGCGGCTGTCCCAGCTGCATGGGCGGTGGGCTGCCGAGTCCCGGCTCGTACGTGCCCCCCTCACCTACGGTGAGAAGGTCATCGGCAGCCGGCGCGGGCACACCGGGCACCAGCATCTGCCCTGGGTGGCGCTCGACAGCGAGGCGACCGAGGAGAGCGGCGAGGTGTACGGCTGCGCGCTCGCCTGGTCGGGCTCATGGCGGATCTCCGTGGCCCAACTCCCCGACGCGCGCGTGCAGATCACCGGCGGCGCCGGGTACGACGACTCGGGGCTGCTGCGCCTGGAGCCGGGCGAGTCGTTCACGACACCCGTCTTCGCGGGGCTGTGGAGCGACGGCGGCTTCGGCGGGGCGAGTCGGGCCTGGCACGCGTACCAGCGCGCGTATGTCATCCCGGAAGCGGACCAGGACCGTCCCGTGCTCTACAACTCCTGGGAGGCCACCAACTTCGGCATCTCGGAGGAGCAGCAGCGGGCGCTCGCGCGGCGGGCCGCGACCATGGGCGTGGAACTGTTCGTCGTCGACGACGGCTGGTTCGGGACCCGCACCAGCGATCAGGCGGGGCTCGGGGACTGGACGCCCAACCCCGATCGCTTCCCCGCCGGGCTGAAGCCGCTCGCCGACGACGTGCACGCGCTCGGCATGCGGTTCGGGATCTGGGTCGAGCCCGAAATGGTCAATCCGGACAGCGAGCTGTATCGCGCGCACCCCGACTGGGTGCAGTTCCAGCAGGGGCGAACCAGGGCGGAATACCGCAATCAGCTCGTACTGAACCTCGCGCGCCAGGACGTTCAGGAGTACCTCTGGGAGCAGCTCGACAGCCTGCTCTCCAGCGCCCCCATCGACTATGTGAAGTGGGACTTCAACCGCTGCTTCACGGATGCGGGTTGGCCCGGCGAGCCCTACCCGCAGAAGCTGTGGGTCGCGCACGTGGAGGCGCTGTACGCCCTTCTCGACCGGCTGCGGGCCGCCCACCCCGGTGTCGCCTTCGAGTCCTGCTCGGGAGGTGGCGGCCGCGTCGACCTCGGCATCATGGCGCGTACGGACCAGGTGTGGACCTCCGACAACACCGACCCGCTCGACCGGCTCGCCATCCAGCACGGCTTCAGTCAGATCCACCCGGCCCGGATCATGGCCGCCTGGGTCACGGACAGCCCGAACGCGCAGCTCAATGGCCGGGTCAGCTCCTTGCGCTTTCGGTTTGTGAGCGCCATGGCCGGGGTGCTCGGCGTCGGCGGCGATGTGACCGAGTGGAGCGAGCGGGAGCTGGTCGAGGCGCGGGAATGGGTGGATCTCTATAAGGAGATCCGGCCTGTCGTGCAGCGCGGCGACCTCTACCGGCTGCGGCCCCCGGAGGGTGGACTGAGCGCGGTCCAGTACGTCCACGGCGGCGAGACCGTCGTCCTCGCCTGGCTCCAGGCCCAGCACCACGGGGAGCCGGTCGCCCCGCTCCGGCTGCGCGGACTCGACCCGACAGAACGGTACGAGTGCCGCGAAACGGGCGAAGTGCACCGCGGTGCGGTGCTGCTGCATCACGGGTTGCGTACGGGGCTGCGCGGGGACCTCGATGCGACAGTTATCCGGCTGCGTCGCATGTGACTGTTCTGTCCGAATTGGAGCCTTCGTTCCAACTGGCCCTGGAATAAAGCGTCGTGGGTCGACGTGCGTGAGCAGCGTCATATTCGTGACGATGTGTGGCGGGCCCCTTTTATCAACCTGCCCGAATTCACGGACGGGTTGAGAAGCCGGAAAGATCACCTATCCACGGAGGGTGACGGGAATTCCGGCATGGATCAAGAAAGGCATCGGCACAGAAAAGCCACATGCTTGTCGATGCGCTCTCATCTCGCTTACGTTCGGCCTCAATCCGGACGGACGCCCAATCCTGCCGCCGCCCGGAATCCGCACACTTACCCGCACACGGCAGGAGCGGGGGACCCGCAGGTACCACGCCTGTTCCGGTCTCCGGAACGGCTCGGGGTATAGCCGCGCATTCGCGTGGCCGGGCATCTCCAGCCCGCACCCGACAGCTCACCTCGCAGGCGCCGGAGAGGAATTCGTCATGCCCGCGAAGGGTAAGCACCGCCGTCCCAAGTCCCAGCGTTTCACCCGCTCGATCGCCGTGGCCGGAACCGGTGGCGCCGCACTCGCGCTGCCTCTGATGGGGGCCACCGGTGCGCATGCCGCGACCCCGACGGCGTCCGTCGCGCAGAATGTCGAGAAGACCACCACCGTCGCGAAGAAGACCGCCACCGCCGCGAAGAAGGCCGCGACGAAGACCTATGCGGTGAAGGCCGGCGACTGTCTCGCGAAGATCGCCGACGAGCAGAACGTCAGCGGCGGCTGGAAGAAGCTCTACTCCGACAACCGCACGGCCGTCGGCAGCGACCCGTCGCTGATCCACCCGGGCCTGAAGCTGACGATCGGCAAGAAGGCCGCGTCGAGCAGCGCCACCCAGTCCTCCGCGAAGACGACGTCGACGAAGACGACTTCGACCGCGCCGAAGGCGAGCACGGCCACCCAGGCCGCGGCCGCCACCAGCAACTTGGGCTACACCCTGCCGGTCGACGGCGCCACCGTCGGCACCGGCTACAAGGTGGCGGGCAGCATGTGGTCCAGCGGCTACCACACCGGCGTCGACTTCGTGGTCCCGACCGGCACCACCATCAAGTCCATCGCGGCGGGCACCGTCGTCTCGGCCGGCTGGGGCGGCGCGTACGGCAACCAGGTCGTCATCCAGCACGCCGACGGCAAGTACTCCCAGTACGCCCACATGTCCTCCCTCTCCGTCTCGGCGGGCCAGACCGTGACCGAGGGTCAGCAGATCGGCCTCTCCGGCGCGACCGGCAACGTCACCGGACCGCACCTGCACTTCGAGATCCGCACCACGCCGGACTATGGCTCGGACGTGGACCCGGTCGCGTACCTGCGCTCCCACGGTGTCGCCGTCGCCTGACGCTGTCCCTGTCTCTGAAGCCAGCACTGCCTGTCTCTGAAGGCAGCACCGCCTCCAAAGGCCGGACCCCACGATCCCCGGGGTTCGGCCTTTGGTGTTTCATGATCGATTCATGATGGGCAGATTGCGGTCTTGTGGCAGGGGTGCAAGGGGTATCGACAGCGTGCGAGAGTGACTCCACAGTGATCTCCGTAAGCGCTTTCTATGCCTCCGGAGGTCCCTGTGCCCGGCGTCGACCGACGCACCGTCATCAGGGCGCCGCAGCCGCGGCCGCCACCGCCCAGTTCTCCTGGGCGCTGTCCCGCAGCGCCGCCGCCGCTGACTCGGCCGGAGGCGACACCGAACGTGAGACCCCGAAGACTCGGCGCGGTCACCGCCGCCGCGCCCTCGCAGGCCGTCGGACCGCCCACGCGCCGCGTGGTGGAGAACCCGGACCGCGGTCTGGTCGCCGTCCCCTCCGGAAACGGCCGCTCGCCCAGAACCCCGAGTACCGCCTCGGCTGGACCGTGCGGGGCTACCTCCAGTCGACCTACGCGGACTACTACCTCGGCACCGAGACCCGACGCGTCCCGAAGCCCGCGATCACCACGACCCGTCGTACCGCCACCGAAGGAGACACCTCCCATGACGACCAGTCGTAGAACCTTCGGCGCCCTGGCCGCCGGTGCCGCGCTGGCCGCGCTCGTGCCGGCGCGGGCCGCGAGCGCCTCGCCGCGCCACCGCCGCGGACGGCTGATCGCCGCCGACGACTTCCGGCACGGACTCGGCCAATGGGTCACCGAACTCCAGGACGGCGGTACGGTCACCGCCTCACGCGGCGTCCTGGAGATCGACGTACCGAGCGGCGCGACGGTCTGGTTCAAGCGGAAGCTCGAAGGGCCGTACGTCATCGAGTACACCGCCACACCCGTCTCCGAGGGCGGCGCCAACGACCGGGTCTCCGACCTGAACAACTTCTGGAACGCCGTCGACGTCCGCTCCCCGGACGACCTCTTCGCCACGGCACGGGGCGGCGCCCTCGCGGAGTACGACTACCTCAAGACGTACTACGTCGGATACGGCGCCAACTCCAACACCACCACACGGCTGCGCCGGTACGTGGGAGAGGCGGGCGTCCGTCCGCTGGTCTACGACTACACGCAGCCGCTGCTCGTCGCGAACGAGCCGAACCACGTCAGGATCGTCTCGGACGGTTCCGTCGTGCAATGGTGGAACAAGGGGCAGTTGGTCTTCGACTACAGCGACCCGGAGCCGTACACCAGCGGGCACTTCGCGTTCCGTACGACGTGGAGTCACTTCCGGATCCACGACTTCCGGGTGTGGCGGCTGAGTCAACGCTCCTGATCAGGAGCTTATTCCGAGTTGACCAATACTTGACGAGTGGCTTATCTCACCATCCGTCAACCCCTTCCTACGGTCGCGTAGCTCACATCGAAAGGTGAATCATGGGCCGATGTGGCAGACGATTCGAAGAGTGACAACAGATCAGTGATCGGGTCGTACGTGGCGGTGGGGGACAGCTTCACCGAGGGCGTCGGCGATGCCGGTCCTGACGGGGCCTTTGTCGGCTGGGCCGACCGGTTCGCGGTACTTCTCGCGGACCGGCGGCCCGAGGGCGACTTCAACTACACCAATCTCGCCGTACGCGGCAAACTGCTCGACCAGGTCGTCGAGGACCAGCTCCAGCGGGCCAAGGAGCTCGCGCCGGACCTGGTCTCCTTCTGCGCGGGCGGCAATGACATCCTCCGGCCGGGTACCGACCCCGACGAGGTCGCCGAGCGCTTCGAGCTTGCGGTGGCCGAACTCACCTCCGCTGTCGGCACCGTCATGGTGACGACCGGCTTCGACACCCGTGGCATGCCCGTGCTGAAGCATCTGCGCGGCAAGATCGCCACGTACAACGGACACGTACGGGCCATCGCCGACCGGTACGGCTGTCCCGTCCTCGACCTGTGGTCCCTGAAGACGATCCAGGACCGCCGCGCGTGGGACGGCGACCGCCTGCACCTGTCGCCCGAGGGCCACACCCGGGTCGCGCTCCGCGCCGGCCAGGTCCTCGGCCTCGAAGTACCCGCCGACCCGGACCAGCCCTGGCCGCCACTGCCGCCTCGCGGCACGCTCGAGGTCCGGCGCGACGACATCCACTGGGCGCGCGAGTACCTCGTCCCGTGGATCGGGCGGCGGTTGCGCGGGGAGTCGTCGGGAGACCATGTGGCGGCCAAGGGGGCCCTGTCCCCGGACGACATCAAGATGCGGATCGAGTCGGTGGCCTGAGCCACCGCATTCGGCCCTGAGCCCGCTCGAGATCCCACGCCTGCTGGGCTCGACCGGTGAGGTGACGGCGCGGAGTGGCGCGGGGCGGGGCGCGGACGGCGGTGCTGGTGCGACCGCGAACCGCCCCGGCGTCCCGCCGGGCGTGACGGGTGCAACGGGCTGGCGGGCGGCGGCTCTTGCCGTGCGGAGAATCGCGGTGCCCCATGGCAGCGGACGCCCTGCCCGACGTCGTACCCGGCCAAGGTGTCGAGGAACGCGGCATTCGCATCCCGCGGCACGCTCCTCAGCGCACCGCCGCCATCAACGCCTCCCGCTCGAGCCCCAGTTCCCGCGCGAGCGCCTCGTCCACCCAGTCATGGGTCCGCGCACGCGACACCGCACCGGCGTACGCCGTCATCTGCACGGCCAGCCCGTCCAGCAGTGCCGTGAGCCGCAGGGCGGCGCCCGTGGGATCCGGGCAGCGGAACTCGCCCGCGGCCACTCCCTCCGCGATCACCTCGGTGATCGCGGCCTTCCACTGCTTGTCGAGATCACGCGTGACCTCCCGCAGCGCGGGCTCGCGCAGCGCGGCCGCCCAGCCCTCGATCCACAGCCGCCATCCCTTGGCCTGCCCGGTCGGCGCGTACCAGCGCACGGCGGTCCGCAGTCGCCGCACCGCCGACGTACGACGGCCGAGCAGCTTGCGCAGATGGGCGAGATCGTCCTCGGCGGCGTAGGTGAACGCGGCGGCGACCAGCTTCTCCTTCGTCGAGAAGTGATACAGCACCAGTGCGTTGCTCACCCCGAGGGTCGAGGCCACGTCGGCGATCCGCACCGCCGCCACGCCCCGGGCCTCGATCTGCTCGACGGCGGCCCGCAGCAACTCCTCACGCCGCTCCGCCACGCTCAACCGCACTCTCGCCACGCGGCAACCCTACACAGCCGCTGTGACACCGGCACGACAGGCGTTGACGCCCCCTTGACAGTGCCGCGAGCCAGGGACCACAGTACGGCCACTACTGACTGTTCATTCAGTTAGTAGGAGTGTGTTCCAGGCGATGTGTGCCCCGTCCGTACGTCCCCGTACCGCCGCAGGAGTCCGCCCGTGACCCAAGCACCGAGCACCCCGAAGCCCCTTCCCGAGCCGCCCGGCGCCCCCGACCTCTCCGAGGGCTGGGGCGAGCAGCGCTCCCGGCTGCGCAGGGATCTGCGCCGGCTCGATGTGCTGTTCTTCCTGATCTGCACCCTCGTCGGCCTCGACACGATCGGCTCGGTCGCCGCCCAGGGGCCGCAGGGCCTGACCTGGATGGCGATCCTCGCGCTGGTCTTCTTCCTGCCGTACGGCCTGCTCGTCGCCGAGCTCGGCTCCGCCTTCCCGGTCCAGGGCGGCCCGTACGTCTGGACGCGCCTCGCCTTCGGACGGCTGACGGCCGGCGTCAACCAGCTCCTGTACTGGATCTCCAACCCGGTCTGGGTCGGCGGCAGTCTGTGCATCATCGCGCTGACGACCTGGGAGGAGTTCTTCACCCCGCTGCCGGGCGCCTGGAAGTACACGGCCGGGCTGCTGTTCATCTGGGGCGGGGCCCTCGCCGTCGTCCAGTCGGTGCGGATCGGCAAGTGGGTGCCGATCGCCGGAGCCGTGGCCCGGATCGTACTGCTCGGCTTCTTCCTCGTCTCGGTCGTCGTGTACGCGGCCCGGCACGGCGTCCACGCGCTGCCCGCCGGCGACTTCGCACCCACGTACGCGGGCTTCGTCGCGCTCGTCCCCGTCCTGATCTTCAACTACGTCGGCTTCGAACTGCCCAGCTCGGCGGCGGAGGAGATGAGGAACCCGCGGCGCGACATACCGCTGTCGATCCTGCGCTCGGGGCTCGCCGCCCTGTTGCTCTACGGCGGCCCCATCCTCGGCATCCTCTTCGTGCTGCCGGGTGAACGGATCGGCAGCCTCGGCGGGTTCATCGACGCCTGCAAGGCCGTCTTCACCGTCTACGGAGGATCGATCGCCGCGGACGGCACGGTCACCCTCACCGGGGCGGGCGCGGTCTTCGGCGGCGTCGCCGCGGCCGGGCTCATCGTCGGTCTGCTCACGTCCGGCGTCACCTGGGCGATGGGCGCCCACCGTGCCCAGGCGGTGGCCTGCGCGGACGGGGCCGGACCGGCCTGGCTCGGGCACATCTCCGAGAAACACGGCACCCCGGTCCGGGTGAACCTGCTCTCCGCCGTCCTCGCCTCCCTCCTCTTCGTGGTCGCCCTCAACCTCAGCGGCGGCGACGGTGAGAAGTACTTCGCGGCGGGCCTCGGCCTGACCATCTGCACCACCTTCATCTCGTACGTCATCACCTTCCCGAGCCTCGCGGTGCTGCGCCGCACGTACCCGTCCGTGCCCCGGCCGTACTCCGTGCCGGGCGGACGCTTCGGCGTACGGCTGGTGAGCGCGCTGGCCACCGTGTTCGTCGCCTTCACGGTGGTGGTGCTGATCTGGCCCGGCTTCGGCGTCGGCTGGTTCGGCACGGCGGGCAGCGCCGCGGACTCGCTGCCCGCGTCCTTCGCCGGGCAGCGGCTGCAGTACACACTGAGCCAAGTGGTGCCGCTGGCGCTGTTCGTGGGCATCGGGCTCGTCTTCTACGCCGCGGGCGCGCGGACCCGGCGGGACAAGGGCTAGCCGGGACAAGGGCTGGCCGGGCCGCCACGCCCCGCGCGCGTGGGTCAGTCGACGAACTGGTAGTCCGCCGCGATCCGGCCGTCCTCACCGAGGACGAGGAACTCCAGGCCGCCGCCCGTCACGCGTCCCTCTTCCGTGTGGAAGGACTCCCAGCGGAACGTGATCACATCCCGCAGCTGCCGGGCAGCCTCCTGGACCCTGAACACGTACGTCCCCGGGGTCACGAACTCCTCGTAGGCGCGTGTCACGCGCGCGTGCAGCTCGTCGTGGCCCCGGGCCTCCAGGACGGCGGTGGTGAAGCCGAGGCCCACCGCCGTCTCGTGCATCTCCTGGGGAGGCCGCAGGATGTGCAGGCCGTCCTCCGCCCACAGTGCGTGGACGGTCTTGCGGCGGATCTCGGGGTCGGGCTCGTTCCAGACGCCTATGTAGCGCTCGATCAAGTCCTGTGCGTCGATGTCGGCGGGCATGGTGCTCCTCGTGCGGGTCGGCTGAGCGTTTTCTGACGCCACCGACTCTGCTGCGGCCCGCCTCGCGCCTCAATTCCCCGCAGGGAATGGCCGGGCTGGGCCGGCACCCCGTGCGCGTCCAGGGCGACCGCTCCGCCGGGGTGCACGAGCAGCGGGTTGACCTCCAGCTCGGCGAGTTCGGGGTGCTCGGCGGCGGCACGCGCAACGGCGCACACGGCGCGAGCCACGGCTTCCAGCCGGACGGGCGGCGCGCCGCGCCAGCCGGTCAGCAGGGGCGCGTGCCGGAGCTCGGAGAGCAGGGCACGCGCGCGTGCCTCGTCCAACGGCGCGAGGGCGAGCACCGTGTCGGCGCGCAGCTCCGCGGTGACCCCACCCAGGCCGACCATGGCGACCGGACCGAAGGCAGGGTCCCGGCGTACGCCGACGATCAGCTCATGGGCGTACGGAGGCGTCACCATGGCCTCCACCGCGTAGCGCTCCGCGCCGGTGGCGACCCGCATACGGCGGAACGCGGCCCTCAGGGCGTCCGCGTCGGAGATGCGCAGTGCCACTCCGCCCGCCTCGGTCTTGTGGGCCAGGCCCATGGCCTTGAGCACCAGGGGGTAGCCGACGGCGTGAGCGGCGTCCACGGCCTCGTCGACGGTCGTGATGAACCGGGCCGCCGGGAAGGTGAGTCCGTAGGAGGAGAGCAGCTCGCGGACGGTCTCGTAGGAGCCGTCGGGTATGCGGTACGAGGCCGACCGCGGAGCCCTGTGCGCCGCCGGGGCCAAAGACGGTGCGGCGAGGCGTGCGACTTGGGAGAGTGCCGTCGCCGCCTGATCGATGCGCTCGTACACGGGGATGCCGCGCCGGCGCAGTACGGCGAGGGCGGGGGTGTCGCGGGCCATGGTGTGCACGAGGAGAGCGCGGCCCGACTCGGCCGAGGCGTCGGCGAGTTCACCCGCGACCTCGCACTCCCGCACGGTCTGGGCCGGGTTGGCGCTCGCGTAGTCCCCGAAGTACCCGGTCAGTACGACGGCGTCGGCTTCCTCGCTGAGGAGCAGGGTGCGGGCCACGCGCGCGTAGTTGCCGAGATCGGCCTCGCCCGCGCCCGCGAGGCCGACGGGGTTGTGGCACCCGGCCCCGGGCGGCAGCACCGCCGCGACCTCGTCCGCCGTACGGGAGGACAGCTCCGGCACGTCGAGGCCGCGGACAGCGAACGCGTCGGCGGCGAGGGCGCCCTGGCCGCCGCTGTCACCGACCACGGCGACGCGGTAGGAGCCCGCGCCTGAGCGTGAAGCGGGGGCGGACAGCAGACACACAGCCGTGTCCACCAGTTCACCCGCCGAGTCCAGCAACAGCGCCCCCGCCTCCCGGCACACGGCGGCGACCGTGGCGTACGGACTGACCAGGGCGCCGGTGTGGGAGGCGGCGGCGCCTGTGGAGGCGGGGCTTCGGCCGACCGTCAGCAGGAGCACCGGCTTGCCCGCCGCGTGGGCGGCGGCGAGGGTGTGGGCGAGGCGGCGGCCGTCGCGGAAGTCCTCGATGTACGCGGCGATGACGCGCGTCGGCTCATGGGCGACCAGGGAGTCCAGGGCGTCGGCCGCGTCGATGTCACGCTGGTTCCCCAGGGAGACGAAGCGTGAAAATCCCTGTCCCGCGCGCGCGAGGAGGCGGCCTATCTCCAGGGCCAGGTTGCCGCTCTGCGAGACCAGACCGACGGCGCCCACCGGGAACTCGCCCCAGCTGAGCCGGAGTTCCGTCGTCGTGTCGACCAGGCCCATGCAGTTGGGGCCGAGAAGCCGCGCCCCGCCGCCGGTCACCAGCTCGGCGAGCGCGTGCTCGTCGGCCGTGCGGCTGCCCGAGGTGATCACCGTGAAGCAACGGGCGCCCGCGGCCAGCCCTTCCGTGACGACGGGCCGTACGAACGGGGACGGCACCGCGACGACGACATGCTCGGGCGCGTCCGGCAGGTCATGCAGACCGGACCGGAAAGGCACGCCGTCGACGCTGCCGCCGCGCCGGTTCACCAGATGGACGGCCCGGCGGCCGCGCCCCGAAAGAGCGCCCTTGGCCAGCCAGTAGCCCCACTTCTCGGGGTTGTCGGAGGCGCCCACCACGGCCACGGAGCGTGGGTCGAACAGGGCGGTCAGCGGCGCCTCGGCCGTCATCCGCTCTGTCGTCATCTGTACCACCCGAACCGTTCCGCGATCACCGGCAGCCGGTCGGCGACGATGGCGTGCGCGGCGGCACGCGGCGTCGTCCCGTCGGCCTCCGCGCGGGCCAGCATCTGGTCGATCAGGGCGCGCATCGAGCGCCGCGTGTACGCGAACGCCTCGTCCGCGTCGGCGCCGATGTCGCCGAACAGCGTCCACCACCACCAGGCGTTCGTCCCGGAGTTGACCACCACATCCGGCAGAACGGTGACGCCGCGCGCGGCGAGCAGCTCCTCCGCGTCCGCCAGCACGGGCATGTTGGCCGCCTCGACGATCCAACGGGCTGTGATCCGTCCCTGGTTCGCGGTGTCGATCGCGTACGAGACCGCAGCGGGCACCAGCACCTCGGCATCGGCGGACAGCCAGGCGTCGCCGGGGAGTTCACGGTCGGCCGGGCGCAGCACCGAGCGGTCGACCGTCCCGTACGCGTCACGAGCCGCGAGCAACGCCTCCACGTCCAGGCCCTCGGGATTCACGACCGTGCCCTTGATGTCGGCGACGGCCACGACCGTGAGCCCCGCGCGCGCGAGGAAGCGCGCCGTCGCCCCGCCCATGGTGCCCAGACCCTGCACGGCCACGCGCGTCCCGGCATACGGCATTCCGGCGCGGTCCAGGGCCGCGAGCACCGACTCGGCGACACCGCAGCCGCCGACCAGTTCGTCGAGCCCGATACCGTCCACCTCGACCGCGAACGCGTCCGCGAGCCGCCGCCGGGCCGTCGCCTCGTCGTCGAGCAGCGGGTACACGGCCTGGATGGACGAGACGAGCCCGGCCTCCTCGGCGGCCCGGTCGACCAGGTCCTGGGTGAGGCCGAGATCCTCGCCGGTGGTCCAGAAGCTCTCGATGTACGGGCGCATGGCGCGCAGATAGCGCACCAGAAGGCCGTACGCCGCCGGGTCCTGGGGATCGCAGTCGATGCCGCCCTTGGCGCCACCCAGCGGGATGTAGCGGCCCTCGGGGTTGTAGTGCAGGGCCTCCTTCATCGTCATGCCGCGGGCGAGCCCCGCAACCTCCTCCGGCGTGCAGCCGGGCCGCATCCGCAGCCCGCCGCTGGAGACGCCCCTCACGAGCCGGTCGACCACGAGAAAGCCCTGGCGACCGGTGACATGGTCCGTCCAGGTGAGCGTCATCAGGGGGGCGGTCATGGGGTCTCCTCAGGGACGACGATCAGGGTGGGGCCGGGCGTGCGCAACGCCTCGGTGAGAGCGGCGGCCAGCTCGTCCGGGTGGCACGCGCGCGTGCCGTGTCCTCCGTAGGCGCGGGCCAGGGCGGGCAGGTCGACCGGAGCGAGATCCACCGCCGTGGGGCTGTCGCCGCGGGCCGTCATCTCGTCGCGGATCTCTGCGTAGCCACCGTTGTCGAACACCACGACGGGCAGCGGCAGTCGCAGCTGTGCCGCGGTCGCCAGCTCCTGAACCGTGAACTGGAGGCCACCGTCTCCGCTGAGCGCCACCACCTGACGATCCGGACACGCCACTTTGGCACCGATCGCCGCGGGCAGCGCGTAACCGAGCGTGCCGAAGCCGGTCGGGTGAAGATAGCGGCCCGCGGGACCGAGCGGGAGGTGGGGGAGCGCGCCGTAGTAGCAGCACTGGGCGCTGTCCGAGGTGATGACGGCGTCGTCGGCGAGGACGGAGCGGATCGCCCGGAGGTACGGGATCCAGCGGGCGTCGCGTTCGGCGGTCTCGGCGTCGCGGGCCGCCCGTACGGCGTCCGTGTCGGCCGCCACGCGCGCGTGGTCCCGCATTTCCGAAAGCAGCGCCTTCAGGGAGGCATCCGCGTCCCCCACCAGCGCGATGTCCGTCGCCGCTCCCGCGTACATCTGGTCCGCGTCGATGTCGACCCTGATCAGCGTGCCGTCGAGCGCGGGCGGCCGCGACCAGAGATCGGACTCGGCCAGCTCCGTACCCACGGCTAGGACGACATCGCGACCGGTGAGCCACTTGCGCACCGACTCACTGTGCAGCGAGACCCCGAGCGACAGCGGATGCGTCTCGGGGACGATCCCCTTGCCGTTGGCGGTCGTGACGACGGCCGCGCCCAGCGCCTCGGCGAGTGCGAGACAGGGGGCCGCGGCGCCGCGCGCTCCGCCGCCGAGCACCACCGCGGGCCGCCGAGCCCCCTCCAGGGCGCGCGCGGCCGCTCGTACGGCTTCGGCGTCCGGCACCCCGGGCGCGACGGCCGGCGTGACGCGCATCGGTCCAGCGGCCTCGGCCGCCGCCAGCAGATCGAGCGGCACCTCGATGTGCACCGGGCGCGGGCGGCGCGTACGGAAGAGCGTGAAGGCGCGCGCGACGGCGGCGCCGATCTCAGTCACCGAGGACACCCGGTGGCTGAACGCGGCGATGCCCCGCAGGGCCTCGGTCTGGCTGCGCATCTCGTGCAACAGCCCCGTCGCCAGCCGGGGATGGCGCAGTGGCATCCCCGGCGAGACGACCAGCAGTGGCACGCTGTCCGAGTACGCCTGCCCGACCGCGGCCGCCGCGTTCAGCAGCGCGGGACCCGTCGTCGTGATCACCACACCCGGATCGCCCGTCACGCGCGCGTACCCGTCGGCCGCGTAACCGGCGCCCTGTTCGTGGCGCGGTGTCACATGCCGGATGCCGTACGCCGCCAAGTGCCGGTAGATGTCCAGGTTGTGGGTGCCCGGAATACCGAAGGCGCGGGTCACGCCATGTCCGGTCAGGGCGCGGACGAGGGCTTCCCCGCCGGTGAGCACCTCGTCCATCACAGTCCCCGGGAAATGACGAGCCGCATGATGTCCGAGGTGCCCTCTTCGATCTCCTCCAGCTTGGCGTCGCGCATCCACCGCTCGACCGGGAACTCCCGCGAGTAGCCCCAGCCGCCGAGCGTCTGGACGGCCGCCCAGGTGCAGTACGCGGCGGTCTCCGAGGCCGTCAGCTTGGCCATCGCGGCCTCGGTGGTCGCGTTCAGACCGGCGTCGAGGCGCTTCGCGGCCCGCCAGGTCATCAGCCGGGCCTGCTCCACGCGCGTGCGCATGTCGGCGAGGCGGAACGCCACCGCCTGGTGCTCGATGATCGGCTTGCCGAACTGGTGTCGCCGGCGGGCGTAGTCGCGCGCGTACTCGTACGCGGCCCGCGCCACGCCCGTCGCGGCCGCGCCCAGCACCGTGCGCGAGATGTCGAAGGTCCGCATCAGCCCCTGGAAACCCTCGCCCTCCGCTCCGAGCCGGTGCTCCTCGGGGACGTACGCGTTCTCGAGGAAGACCTCCCGGCAGACGATGGCGCGCTGCCCCATCTTGCGCATCGGCTCTCCGAAGGAGACACCTTCGGTGTCCTTGCGCAGCAGGAACGCGGTGACCCCGCGAGAGCGCCGGGTGGGGTCGGTCTTGGCGAAGACGACGTACTGTCCGGCCTCGCCCGCGTTCGAGATCCACGCCTTCTGGCCGTTCAGGCGGTAGCCGCCGTCGGTGCGGTGCGCCGTGGTGACGATCGACGCGGCGTCGGAGCCCGCGCCCGGCTCGGTGGTCGCCAGGGCCGTCATCGGCGTGTCGGGACCCGTGAGCGGCGTCAGCCACTCCCGCTTCTGCTCCTCGCTGCCGAGCTCCAGCACCGGGTCGGCGAAGAAGCCGTTCGAGCACAGCAGATTGCCGATGCCGAGGTCGCCGACGCACAGCTCCTCCTGCACCAGGCACTGGGTGAACACGTCGGTGAAGCCGCCCCCGCCGTACTCCTCGGGCAGCATGAAGCCGGTGATCCCCACCTTGGCCGCCTTGCGCCACAGGTCCCACGGTGTCTCGACGTCCGCCTCGTCGACCTCGCGCGCGCGTGGCCGAATCTCCTCCCGCGCGAAGGCGCGCGTCAGCTCCACGATGTCGCGTTGCTCCGGGCTGAGCGGGACCAGCTCGGTGGGGAGGTCGGACATGGTGCCTCCAGGGAGGGACGGAAGGGCGCGGCCGACGGGCCATCGGACTGTTACTGAACCCTGAGTCAGTATCGGAACCAGCCCTTCACTCTGTCAACGTACTGAACGATGGATCAGTAGAGAGCTGCCGGGCGCCCGCCCGTCCGACCTGTCGGACGCGCCCCCACGGAAGCCTCAATTCCGTGCCACGGCGGGGCCAAGCCCCTTCCGGTCGAGGCCGCCCCGCTGCCTACACTCCGCACGCGCTCGCTCCAGGCCCGGCCATCAGGGGAGGCAGCCGTGACCACGCGGACCGCAACCGAGGTCCCGGTGCGCAGCGGCGCCGGGCGTGAGGGCCTGGTCCTCGCGATCGTCCTGCTCGGCAGCTTCATGGCCATCCTCGACGTGGCCATCGTCAACGTGGCGATCCCGGCGATCCGCTCCGACCTGCACACCTCGTACGGCGGGGTCGAGCTCGTCATCTCCGCCTACACCATCACGTACGCCGCGCTCCTGGTGACCGGCGGCCGCCTCGGCGACCTCTACGGGCGCAAGCGGCTCTTCATCACCGGGCTGCTGGTCTTCTCGGCGGCCTCCGCGCTGTGCGGGGCGGCCCCCGGCGTCGCGGTACTGGTGACGGCCCGCGCACTCCAGGGCACCGGCGGTGCGCTGCTGTACCCCCAGGTCCTCGCCATCATCCAGGTCACCTTCACCGGCGAGCGGCGCGGGCGCGCCCTGGGCACGTTCGGTGCCGTCATCGGGATCGCGTCCATCGCGGGACAGCTCGTCGGCGGCGGGCTGCTCGCCGCCGACATGTTCGGACTGGGCTGGCGCTCGGTCTTCCTCGTGAACATCCCCGTAGGCCTCGTCGCCGCCCTCGCCGCCTGGCGGGTGCTGCCGGACGACGAGCCCGCCGAGGACACCCAGCTGGACCGCACCGGTGTCGTACTCGCCGCCGCCTTCCTGCTGCTGCTCTCCGTCCCGCTGCTGGAGGGCCGGGACCTGGGATGGCCGCCGTGGCTCCTGGTCTGCCTGGTCGCCGCCCTCCCCGTGGGCGCGTTCTTCGTCGCGTACGAGAAGAACCTGGGCGGGCGCGGCGGGCAGCCCCTCGTGCGCGTCGAACTGTTCCGCAACCGCGGCTTCGCGCTCGGCGTGCCCGTGGCGGCCCTCTTCATGATGTCGTACGGCGGATTCCTGCTGACGTTGGCCGTACACCTGCAGTCCGGGCTCGGCTACTCGCCCCTCCGCGCGGCCCTCACCTACACCCCGGCCGCCGTCGGCTTCTTCCTGACCTCTCTGGCCGCGCCCCGGCTCGTACCCCTGCTGGGCAGGCATGTGCTCACCTTCGGTCTGGTCACCGCGGCGCTGGGGCTGTTCGGCGCGGCGGCCACGGTCGAGGCGGCCGGATCCGGCCTGGAGGCCTGGCAGTTGGCCCCGACCCTGCTGGTCACCGGGCTCGGGCAGGGCTTCGCCATGAGCCCGCTGGTCGGCACGATGATCGCGGGCGTTCCGCCGAGTGAAGCCGGGTCCGGTGCGGGCGTGGTCACCACCACGCTGCAGACCGGCAACGTCCTCGGCGTCGCGCTGATCGGGCTGCTCTACTTCACCGTGCTGGGCGACGCGGGCACGGCCGCCGCGTCCGCGGACGCCTACGCCGTCGTCCTGCCGGTGTGCGCGGCGCTGCTGCTGGTCGCGGCGGTGCTGATGTCGAAGCTGCCCGCGCCCGTGGGAGAGGCGTCCAACGCGCTCATCGAACGACTGCCCGGCTGGGCGAGCGGCTTCGCGTACTCCATGTTCCTGATGACCGGCGGCCGGATCGGGGACCGGCTCTTCGACGACGTCCTGCGACACGTCAGGGAGCGGCGGCTGGCGCGCGTCCAGGAGGCGCCCGAGGCGTACGGCGACTTCCTCGCCTACCACTTCGACCGGCACGTAGAGGAGGACGCCGGCTGGCTCGCCTATCTCCAGCGCGAGGCGCTCGCCTACGGCAAGGGTCCGGTCCCGCACGAGGAACAGCGGACCGAGGTCCTCCAGGCGCAGGTCGGCGAGATCAGACGCCGCCAGCGTGACGGCGTACTCGGGGAGCGGCTCGACCCCGAGCTCCTGCGCATGCTGAGCTTCGCCACGGCCAGCTATCCGCGCCTGCTGCCGCAGATCACGCGGATGGTGACCGGGCTCGACCCGGACGATCCGCGGTTCCGCGAGTGGTGGGCGGAGTTTCTGCGCGCGGTGGGGGAGGCGGTGGAGGAGGCGCTGAGGGAGCGGCGCGATCCTTCTCGGTGACGTCGACGTTGCACCCGGCGCGGGCCGTCTTGGTGATGTCACGTCGCAGCCGGCGCGGTCCTTCTCGGTGACGCACGTCGCACCCATCGCGGTCCGTCGCGGAGATGTCACGTCGCACGCGGCGGGCGTGCGCATCCGTGCGGCGCCTCCGTGCCGGGCGTCCGTGGCGCGGAAGAAGCGCGTGCGCGGTGGGGTTGAGGGGGAGACAGGCCGAGGGGTCGTTGACATCCCGCTGTGACAGGGCCGACCCGGCGCTGTCAGAGGGGGCGACCATAATGGAAAGCCTGACTGACGCCACCTGGAGGCACCGTGACCGGTTTCCGTACCCTGAGCTCCGGGCTCCGCGCGCTGCGGCCCGCCGCCTTCGGCGCGGATCCGGATGGTGAGCGTCTGGAGCGCATTCGCAGGTCGCCGAACTTCGCGGACGGTGTCTTCAAGAACCCGGAGAGTGCCCGGATCCGCCCCGACGGCTCCATGTACGAGTTCGCGAAGGTCTACTTCCAGAAGGAGGAGCGCGTCCACAGGGCCCCGGCGGGCACGGTGCCGGTGCATGCCACGACGCTCGCCGACCTCGCCAAGCCCGCGGCGAGCGGGCTGCGGCTCACCTGGATGGGGCACTCCAGTGTGCTCGCCGAGATCGACGGGCACCGCGTGCTCTTCGACCCGGTCTGGGGCGAGCGTTGTTCCCCGTTCAATTTCGTCGGGCCCAAGCGACTGCACCCGGTGCCCCTGCCGCTGGCCGCGCTCGGCCCGGTCGACGTCGTCGTCATCTCCCACGATCACTACGACCACCTCGACCTGCCCACCATCAAGGCCCTGGCCGGCACGGACACGGTGTTCGCGGTGCCGCTCGGCGTCGGCGCCCACCTGGAGCACTGGGGTGTCTCGGCCGACCGCGTGCGCGAGCTGGACTGGCACGAGTCGACGAAGGTCGGCGGACTCTCCCTGACGGCCACACCGGCGCGTCACTTCTGCGGCCGAGGTCTGCGCAACGCGCAGCACACGCTCTGGGCCTCCTGGGCCGTCGCGGGCGACGAGCACCGGATCTACCACAGCGGCGACACCGGCTATTTCGAGGGCTTCAAGGACATCGGCGCCGAGCACGGCCCGTTCGACGCCACGATGATCCAGATCGGCGCCTACAGCGAATTCTGGCCCGACATCCACATGACGCCCGAGGAGGGCATGCGCGCCCACCTGGACCTCCAGGGCGGGCAGCCCTCCGGAGTGATGCTGCCGATCCACTGGGCGACGTTCAATCTGGCGACCCACCCCTGGGCGGAGCCCGGCGAGGGGACCATCTCCGCCGCGCGCGCGGCCGGTGCGCGCATCGCGCTGCCCCACCCCGGCGAGCCCTTCGAACCCACGGCCGAGACGGTCCCGTCCGAGCCCTGGTGGCGAGGTGTGGCCGTCACCCCGCAGGGCGGATGGCCCGCCGTCGCGCCGGTCACCGCCGACACGCCGGGTGACGTCGCCGATGGGGCCACGGAGGACACCGGAGAGCCGGAGACGGTGCCCGCGGGCTGACATTCCGATCGACGGCGAGGGCCGGGGAGCGAACCGCTCCCCGGCCCTCGCCGTTTTGTTCCCGACCGCTTCTGACCAGCTCTGATCGGATCGATGTCGCACGGGAACGCGCGTCCGAAAGGGTTATCGGTCTGTCGTGCGACGCCTCATACCAGAGCGGGACGCTGTCCGTGGGACTTTGTCAACTGCCCACCGCACATGATGCGTTGGCGACTACTGTCAGTTGCCGTCGGGCGACGCAGGGCCGAATTTTTCGGCTCTCTCGACCGGCACCGCGATGGCGCATGCCCGAGTCGCGCAGACCCGCGGGAGCTCCCACGTTCCCGACGCATCCAGTACGAGGACTCCGATGTCTCACCTTCGCGCACCGGCCGCACGCGCAGACCGCCGTGAGGGCGGGCGGCACGGGCGACCGGTCGCCCACACCGCCCCCTCGCTGCCCGAGACCCACCTGCGGCCGCAGCTGCTGCGGCTGGCGGTGCTGCCGCCGATCGCGGTGGCCCTCAGCGCCTGCGCGGCCGTGCTGTTCACCGTCCGCTCCACCGGAGCCCGGCCCGGCCTCATCCTGTGGGCCGTACTCGCCGGAGCCGTGGGCGTGGCCCTCGCGGGCATCCTGATCGCCGCCGTGGCCGCCGACCGAGCCGCCAAGTCCGTACGGGAGCGCATCGGCGCCCTGCGTCGCACCAGCGCCCGCACCGAAGCCGACCTGCGCACCCTCGTCGAGGGGCTGCGCCGTGGCGAGAGCCCGCCCGCACGCAAGGCGCGCCGCCAACCCGCCGCGGACGCCGACGACTTCGAACTGCTGGCTGCCGACCTCTCCCGCGCCCACGACGGTGCCGTCACCGCCGTCGTGCAGGCCGCGCAGCTCTCCAGCCACGCGGGCAGCGAACAGAAGGTCGAGGTCTTCGTCAATCTGGCCCGGCGGCTTCAGTCCCTGGTGCACCGCGAGATCTCCATCCTCGACGAGCTGGAGAACGAGATCGAGGACCCCGACCTGCTCAAGGGCCTCTTCCACGTCGACCATCTCGCCACCCGCATCCGACGCCACGCCGAGAACCTCGCCGTGCTCGGCGGCGCCGTCTCGCGCCGTCAGTGGAGCAACCCCGTCTCCATGACCGAGGTACTGCGGTCCGCGATCGCCGAGGTCGAGCAGTACTCGCGGGTCAAGCTGGTGCCCCCGATCGACGGCACCCTGCGCGGGCACGCCGTCGCCGACGTCATCCACCTGCTGGCCGAACTCGTCGAGAACGCCACGGTGTTCTCGGCCCCGCACACCCAAGTGCTGCTGCGGGCCAACCTCGTCACCTCCGGGCTCGCCGTCGAGGTCGAGGACCGAGGCCTGGGCATGCCCCTCGGCGAGCAGAACAAGATGAACGCCCTGCTCGCCGACCCCGACCAGGTCAATGTCGCCAGCCTGCTCCAGGACGGGCGCATCGGCCTGTTCGTGGTCTCGCAACTCGCCCGGCGGCACGGCATCCAAGTCCAGCTGCAGACCAATATCTACGGCGGTGTCCAGGCCGTACTCGTCGTGCCGCAGGGGCTGTTGGGTATGACGCCCGGTGCCCCCGGGGACGTGGCGCAGCACCAGGAGACGACCGAGGGGCGGCGTCCACCGGCGAGACCGCAGGCCGCGCGAGCGGTTTCGGTACCCGCGTCGTCGGGAGGCGGTCCGGTGTCCTCCGTGCCACGCCGGCCGCAGCGGGGCCAGGTACCGCCCGTCGCGCCGGGTGTGCCCCTCGCACCGGTCGCGGGCGGTGGTCCGGCGCCGCTGCCCGTGCGCGGCAGCCATGAGGAGCGGCCCAACCCCGCAGAGGCCCTGCCCGGCATCCGCCCGGACGATCGGCGCACCGCCATGGAGAACACGGCCGTGCCGCCCACGCCGCGGGGCGGCGCGGTCCGCGGCACCATGGGCAAGCCCCAACTGCCCAGGCGACGCGCCCAGGAACACATCGCACCCCAACTGCGCGACGGGCCCTCGCCCCGCCAGGACACGGAGTACGTCGCCGGTCACGACCCGGGCCTCATGGCGGCGTTCCAGCGGGGGATCGGACTCGCGGAGGCGGCCCACGCGGAGACGGCGCGAAGGGAGGCGTCGCCCAGGGAGGCGTCCCCCGGGGAGGCATCGCTCATGGATGCGGCGCGGCTGGATCTGGTGCACACGGATCCGCTGCCGCCCCTGGAGGTGGTCCGGGTGGACGTGCCGCGTGCGGGTGCGGACCACCCCATGGGTGCGGACCATCCCATGGGTGGGGATCACCTGGATGCCGGGCACATGGACGCAGTCCGCGCGGAGGCCTCGCACAGGGAGCGACCGCACATGGAGGCGCCGCACATGGATGTGCCGCATAGGGATGGGGTGGCCCAGCTCGACGGGACGTCGTCCACCGGCGCCGTCCCCAGGGACGTACGGCCGTGGGACGTGGCACCGATCGACGGACCACCCGGGGACGGGGCGCCCGGGGCGCCAGGGGCGCCCACGGGCGCGGCGCACATAGCCGACGCGCACGCGGCGCATGCGCCGGCGCCCCATGAGGCGCAGGGGGCGCGCGAAGCCGCGCCCGCGCCCGGACACGACCTCACTGCTCGGCACGACGGGAGCGCACCGGCCGGATGACCACCCCCCTCACCACCCCCCTCACCACCCCCCTCACCACCCCCCTCACCACCCCCACCTCCACCTCCACCTCCACCTCCTCCGCTCCCACAGACCTTCGTACTTCAAGGAGTCGATCCACCATGGCGAGCGATGCGCCGACCGGCCATGTATCCGATCTCGACTGGCTGATGAGCGGCCTCGTACAGCGCGTACCGCACACCACGAGCGCGGTACTCCTGTCCTGCGACGGGCTCGTGAAGTCGGTCCACGGCCTCGACCCGGACAGCGCCGACCACATGGCGGCGCTGGCCTCCGGTCTCTACTCCCTCGGCCGCAGCGCGGGCGTCCGGTTCGGGGACGGCGGCGACGTGCGCCAGGTCGTCGTCGAACTCGACTCGACCCTGCTGTTCGTGTCCACCGCGGGCTCCGGCACCTGTCTCGCCGTGCTCGCCGGCCGCGAGGCCGACGCGGCGGTGCTCGGCTACGAGATGGCGATGCTGGTGAAGAGTGTCCGGCCGTACCTCATGACCGCGCCCCGGCAGGCCACCGTCGAACCCTCGGCGTTGAGGCCTTGAGCGTGGCCGCGGCCGGCGACGGGCCTTGGCTCGATGATGCGGCCGGACGCCTTGTACGCCCCTACACGGTCAGCAACGGCCGGACCCGGCCGACCACCGCGCTCGACCTCCTGTCGCAGGTGATGGCCACCGGCGCCACCCCCCTCGGCTATCTCGGCCCCGAGCACACCCAGGCAATCGAACTGTGCCGGGCCCCCGTCTCGGTCGCGGAGATCGCCGCACACCTGAAGTTGCCGGCGGCGGTCACCAAGGTGTTGCTGTCCGACCTCGTCGACTGCGGGGCGCTCACCACCAAGTCCCCGTCCTTCCACCACAACCCCACTGACCGGTCTCTTCTGGAGGCAGTGCTCGATGGACTACGACGACAGCTCTGACCCCTTCCCCACCGCACTGAAGATCCTGGTGGCGGGAGGGTTCGGGGTGGGCAAGACAACCTTCGTCGGCGCGGTGAGCGAGATCGCGCCGCTCAGCACGGAGGAGCTGCTCACCACGGTCAGCGCCGCGACCGACAATCTCGACGGCATCGAGAACAAGGTCGAAACCACCGTGGCGATGGACTTCGGCCGCATCACCCTCGATCCGGAACACGTCCTCTATCTGTTCGGCACGCCCGGACAGGAACGGTTCTGGTTCATGTGGGACGAGCTCTCCGAGGGCGCGTTGGGCGCGGTGATCCTCGCCGACACCCG
This sequence comes from Streptomyces sp. NPDC029292, assembly GCF_055569295.1. Classification (NCBI taxonomy): domain Bacteria; kingdom Bacillati; phylum Actinomycetota; class Actinomycetes; order Kitasatosporales; family Streptomycetaceae; genus Streptomyces; species Streptomyces sp. NPDC029292. The sequence goes on along the minus strand of NZ_JBVHXR010000001.1, from coordinate 420,577 downwards.
CCGCCTGGAGGACTGCTTCGCGGCCGTCGACTTCTTCGAGCAGCGCGGCCTGGGATTCATCGTCGCGGTCAACGAGTTCGACGGCTCGTACCGCTACGACCCCGAGGAGGTGCGCGCGGCCATCGATCTCGACCCCGCGATCCCCGTCGTGCGCTGCGACGCCCGGATCTCCAGCTCCGGTGTGCAGACCCTGCTCACCCTGATCCGCCACCTCCTCGCCCACGCGCCGGCCCACGCCCCCAGCCACGGAGCCCATACATGACGTACGCCCCAAGTCACGGAGCCGGTACATGAGTTATGACCCGCCGCGTCCGGCCGGTCGACTGCTGCTGACCCCTGAGGACAAGGACGCCCCGGCCCGGGTGCGGCGACTGCGCCGACTGGGCCTGGGGGAGCGCCCGGAACCCGCCTTGGACGCCTTCGCGGACCGGCTCGCGGAGGTGGCCGCGGTGCCCTACTCGATGGTCAACTTCATCGACGAGAAGCGTCAGTTCTTCGCGGGCCTGCACACACCCGACGGCACCGGCTCGGTCACCCCGACATCGGCCGTCGATGCCGGGGACGGCACCGAGCATGGTGTGGGCCGCTATATGGCCCGCGAATACGGTTTCTGCCCCCATGTGGTGGTCCGACGCAGGGCGCTGGTCCTGGAGGACGTCCGTGACTACCCGCGCTTCGCCGGGAATCCCGTCGTCGACGAGATCGGCGTCCGCTCCTACCTCGGCGCCCCGCTGATCGACCGCACGGGCATCGCCCTCGGCACGGTCTGCGTCGTCGACGTCGAGCCGCGGCCATGGGGGAAGACAGGTCTGGAGACCATCAAGTCGTTGGCGGCCGAGTTGGTCGAGCAGATCGAACAACGGGAGGACAGGCTGTTCTGACAGTGCACCGGGCAGCCGGTCCCTGGGTTTGTCCGACGTATGTGATGTGCCCGAGACGGGCACCCGGCTGTACGTCGGCTACAACATGCGCCACATGCCGGTGATCCGGCTGATGCGCGACATCGTCCGGCGCGGCGACATCGGCACGGTCAAAACGGTGTGGGTGCGCCATTTCGTCGGCCACGGCGGGGACTGGTTCTTCAAGGACTGGCATGCCGAACGCCGGTACACCACCGGCCTGTTGCTCCAGAAGGGCGCCCACGACATCGACGTACTGCACTGGCTGGCCGGTGGTTACACCCGGCAGGTGCAGGCGCTCGGCGACCTCATGGTGTACGGGGACCTGCCGCACCGGCGGGCACCGGGGGAGCCGAAGACGGCCGACTGGTACACGGAGGACGGCCACTGGCCCCCGCACACGCAGCGGGCGCTGAATCCGGTCATCGACGTCGAGGACGTGTCCCTCGTCAACCTGCGCCTCGACAACGGGGTGTTGGCCGCCTACCAGCAGTGCCACTTCACCCCCGACTACTGGCGCAACTACACCGTCATCGGTGACGCGGGCCGACTGGAGAACTTCGGCGACGGGCCCGGGGGAGTGGTGAAGGTGTGGAACGCGCGCCGCTCGGGACACCGCTCGCACGCCGACGCCGAGTACCCGGTGCCGGACGTCTACGAGGACACCGAACACGGGGGTGCTGACCCGCTGTTGATCGACGAGTTCCTTCGGTTCGTACGGGAGGGAGGGCACACCGACACTTCTCCGGTCGCCGCGCGCATGGCGGTGGCCGCGGGGGTCCGTGCCACGGAGTCGCTGCGGGACGGCGGCACCCCGCGCGAGGTGCCGCCGCTCGCCCCGGAACTGCTCGCCCACTTCGAGCGGGGGCAGGTCCGCCGGGAGGCGTGAAGGAAAGCTGGGGCCGCGCTTAAGAAAACCTCGATGGACCAAGGGCACCGCCGTACGGCAGATTTCTACGGGAATTCACCCCTCTCCCCGGTACGGGCTCCCTTCGGCGTGCCCTGCTCCGGGAACCTCACCCACAGGAGCCGTCGCGTGAAGGCGCTGGTCAAGGAGAAGGCGGAGCCCGGGCTCTGGCTCACGGACGTACCGGAGCCGCAGGCCGGCCCCGGCGACGTACTGATCAAGGTCCTCAGGACCGGGATCTGCGGCACCGACCTGCACATCCGGTCCTGGGACGGCTGGGCGCAGCAGGCCATCCGGACGCCCCTCGTGCTCGGCCACGAGTTCGTCGGCGAGGTCGTCGAGACCGGGCGTGACGTCGCGGACATCAAGATCGGCGACCGCGTCAGCGGCGAGGGTCACCTGGTGTGCGGCAAGTGCCGCAACTGTCTGGCCGGGCGACGCCACCTCTGCCGTGCCACGGTCGGACTCGGTGTCGGCCGCGACGGCGCGTTCGCCGAGTACGTAGTGCTGCCCGCTGCCAATGTGTGGGTGCACCGCGTCCCCGTCGACCTCGACGTCGCCGCGATCTTCGACCCGTTCGGCAACGCCGTGCACACGGCCCTCTCCTTCCCGCTGGTCGGCGAGGACGTCCTGATCACCGGTGCGGGACCGATCGGCCTGATGGCCGCCGCCGTGGCCCGGCACGCGGGCGCCCGCAACGTCGTCATCACGGACGTCAGCGAGGAGCGCCTGGAGCTGGCCCGCAAGATCGGCGTGAGCCTCGCCCTCAATGTCGCGGGCTCGACGATCGCCGACGGCCAGCGCGAGCTGGGCCTGCGCGAGGGCTTCGACATCGGCCTGGAGATGTCCGGCCGCCCCGAAGCCATGCGCGACATGATCGCCAACATGACGCACGGCGGCCGGATCGCGATGCTCGGCCTGCCCGCCCAGGAGTTCCCGGTCGACTGGTCCCGGATCGTCACCTCCATGATCACGATCAAGGGCATCTACGGCCGCGAGATGTTCGAGACCTGGTACGCGATGTCGGTCCTCCTCGAAGGCGGCCTCGACCTCGCCCCCGTGATCACCGGCCGCTACGGCTACCGCGACTACGAGGCGGCCTTCGCCGACGCGGCGAGCGGCCGCGGCGGCAAGGTCATCCTCGACTGGTCTGCCTGAGACCTCCCGGGACTGCCTGAGACCTTCCCGGACTGCTTGAGACCTCTCCGGACCGCTTGAGACCTCTAAGGAACTGATGATGTTCGACTCCGTACGCGACGACCTTCGCACCACCCTCGACGAGATCCGCGCCGCCGGCCTGCACAAGCCCGAGCGCGTCATCGGCACCCCGCAGTCCGCGACCGTGAACGTCACCGCGGGCGGCCGCCCCGGCGAGGTCCTCAACTTCTGCGCCAACAACTACCTCGGCCTCGCCGACCACCCCGAGGTCGTCGCCGCCGCCCACGAGGCCCTCGACCGCTGGGGCTATGGCATGGCGTCCGTGCGCTTCATCTGCGGTACGCAGGAGGTGCACAAGGAGCTGGAAGCGCGCCTGTCCGCGTTCCTCGGCCAGGAGGACACGATCCTCTACTCCTCCTGCTTCGACGCCAACGGCGGCGTCTTCGAGACCCTGCTCGGCGCCGAGGACGCGGTCATCTCCGACGCCCTCAACCACGCGTCGATCATCGACGGCATCCGGCTGTCCAAGGCCCGCCGCTTCCGGTACGCCAACCGCGACATGGCCGACCTGGAGACCCAGCTCAAGGACGCCTCCGACGCCCGGCGCCGGCTGATCGTCACGGACGGCGTGTTCTCGATGGACGGCTATGTCGCGCCCCTGAAGGAGATCTGCGACCTCGCCGACCGCTACGACGCCATGGTCATGGTCGACGACTCGCACGCCGTCGGCTTCGTCGGCCCCGGCGGCCGCGGCACCCCCGAGCTGCACGGCGTCATGGACCGTGTCGACATCATCACGGGCACCCTCGGCAAGGCGCTCGGCGGCGCCTCGGGCGGTTACGTCGCCGCCCGCGCCGAGATCGTCGCCCTGCTGCGCCAGCGCTCCCGCCCGTACCTCTTCTCGAACACCCTCGCCCCGGTCATCGCGGCGGCTTCCCTGAAGGTGCTCGACCTGCTGGAGTCGGCCGACGACCTGCGGGTCCGGCTCGCCGAGAACACCGCGCTGTTCCGCTCCCGGATGACCGCGGAGGGCTTCGACATCCTCCCCGGCGACCACGCGATCGCCCCCGTCATGATCGGCGACGCGACCGTCGCCGGACGCCTGGCGGAGCTGCTCCTGGAGCGCGGTGTGTACGTGATCGGCTTCTCCTACCCGGTGGTCCCGCAGGGGCAGGCCCGTATCCGGGTGCAGCTCTCCGCGGGGCACTCGACGGAGGACGTGAACCGGGCGGTGGACGCCTTTGTTGCCGCCCGCGCGGAGCTGGGTGCCTGACCTGAGAGAATCGGTCACATGATCGAGGCGCGGCGGCTCCACATCCTCCGTGCGGTGGCCGACCACCGCACGGTGACGGCGGCTGCCGCCGCGCTCTATCTCACGCCCTCGGCCGTCTCCCAGCAGCTGACCGCCCTGGAGCAGGAGACCGGCCACCGGCTCGTCGAGCGCGGTGCTCGCGGCGTACGGCTGACTCCGGCGGGCGAGATCCTGCTGAGCCACACCAACGCGGTCCTCGCCCAACTGGAGCGCGCCGAGGCGGAATTGGCCGCGTACAGCTCGGGCTCGGCGGGCACCGTCAGCGTCGCCTCCTTCGCGACCGGCATCGGCCTGGTCGTGGCGCCCGCGCTGGCCCGCCTCTCGGCCACGGCGCCCGGCATCCATGTCCGCGTCCAGGACGCCGAGGGCGACGCCAGCCTGCCGATGGTCCTGGACCGGCAGGTCGACATCGCGGTCGCCGTGGAGTACCGGGGCGCCCCGGACGCGGACGACCCGCGTCTCACGCACGTCTCGCTGTACGCCGAGCCCTTCGACGCGGTCGTCCCGGTCACTCACCGCCTGGCCGGCGCCGACGAGGTCCCGCTCGCGGAGCTGGCCAAGGACCCGTGGATCGGTCCGTACCCCGGCAACCCCTGCCACGACGTGGTCGTCCTGGCCTGCGAGAACGCCGGATTCCAGCCCCGTCTCGAACACTCCTCGGACGACTTCCGCGCCGTCGTCGCCCTCGCCTCGGCCGACGCGGGCGTCGCCCTGGTGCCTCGCTCGGCCCTGCGCGGCATGGACCTCGCGGGCGTGGTCGTACGCCCCGTCGACGGGATCGCGCCCACCCGGAGAGTCTTCGCGGCCGTACGCCGCGGAGCCGAGGAACACCCCTTGATCCGCCCCGTGCTGGAGGCACTGGGAGAGGCGGCACGGATTTAGCGCCCGCGTCCTGCGGAACCGCTCACCGGGCGCGCGCAGTCTGGGTTGTCATGCGTGTGACGATGATCCTTCCGGCCCTGACCGAGGCGACCGGCCCGCTCTTCCGGCCCATCAAGTACTCGCTCTTCCCGCCCCTCGGCCTCGCGACCCTCGCCGGGTATCTGGACCCGGACGACGAGGTGACGCTCTACGACGAGCACGTGGAGCGCATCGACCTGGAGGCTCTGGAGACCCCTGATCTGCTGGTGGTCCAGCCGTACATCACCTCGGCCAGACGCAGCTACGACATAGCCGACCACTTCCGCGCCCGCGGTGTCCACGTGGCCATGGGCGGCCTGCACGTGACGTCGCTCCCGGAGGAGGCGGCGGCCCACGCCGACACGATCTTCACGGGCCCCGGCGAGGACATCTGGCCCCTGTTCCTCAAGGACTTCCGTGACGGCGCCCCGGCTCGCCGCTACGACTCCACGCTGCGGACTCTGGCCGGACTTCCGCCCGTGCGGCGGGACTTGATCAAACGTCACCTCTATCTGGTGCCCAACTCGATCGTGGTGTCCCGTGGTTGCCCGCACCACTGCGACTTCTGCTACAAGGACGCCTTCTTCGAAGGAGGCAAGTCCTTCTACACACAGGCGGTCGACGAAGCGCTGGCGGAGATCGATCGCCTGCCCGGGCGGCACCTGTACTTCCTCGACGACCATCTGCTGGGCAACCAGCGCTTCGCGGAAGCCCTGTTCGACGGCATGTCCGGCATGGGGCGGCTGTGGCAGGCGGCGGGCACGGTGAAGTCCGTACTGCAGCCCGGCTTGTTGGAGCGGGCCGTGGACGCGGGCCTGCGCAGCCTGTTCGTCGGCTTCGAGACCGTCAACGACGCCAACCTCGCCGAGCGCAGGAAGAACCAGAACATCGGCACGGACTACGCGGCCGCCGTACGACGCCTGCACGACGCCGGCGTCATGGTCAACGCCAGTTTCGTCTTCGGCCTGGACCAGGACGGCCCGGACGTCTTCGACCGCACGGTGGAGTGGGCGGTCGAGCAGGGCATCGAGACGGCGACCTTCCACATCATGACGCCGTATCCGTCGACCGGCCTGTGGAAGCAACTGGAGGCCGAGGACCGGATAGTCCACCGCGACTGGGACCTGTACGACACCCGTCATGTCGTCTACCGGCCCAGGGGTATGACGCCGCGTCAGCTGGAGGACGGCTACTGGCGCGCGTACCGCGACTTCTACCGCTGCTCCAACATCTGGCGGGGATCGACGGCCCAGCCGGGCCCGCACGAGCGGCTGCGGCACCTCGCGTATGCGGGCGGCTGGAAGAAGTTCGAGCCCGCGTGGGATGTGCTGATCCGCTCACGGCGGGTGGTGCGGGCGCTGCCGATGCTGGAGCGGACGTTGGCGGCGTTCGGGGGGAGGGGCTCTGGATCCGCACCCGACCGGCGTGTTTCGAATATGGGATAGCATCCCGAATATGAGAAGCGATGGCGAGGGTGGCGGCCCGGACCCCGTCGACGCCCGGCTCGGTGCCAGGCTGGCCGAGTTGCGGGCCGAACGTGGCTGGTCCCTGGGGGAGTTGGCGGGGCGCAGCGGGGTCAGCCGCTCGACCCTGTCCCGGGCCGAGCGCGCGGAGATCAGCCCCACGGCCTCGCTCCTGAACCGCCTGTGCGGGGTGTACGGCCGGACCATGTCGCACCTGCTCAGCGAGGTCGAGACGGAACCCGCCCTGCTGGTGCGGGCGGCCGACCAGGCGGTCTGGAAGGACAGCCCCTCCGGCTTCGTACGACGATCGGTGTCACCGCCGCATGCCGGACTGCGCGGCGAACTCGTCGAGGGACGGCTCGCGGCCGGCGCCGACATCGCGTACGACCGGCCTCCCGTGCCCGGCCTGGAGCAGCACATCTGGGTCCTCGACGGAACGCTCGACGTGACGGCGCAGGACGTCGAGCACCACCTCGCCGCAGGTGACTGCCTCCGGCTGCGGGTATGGGGTCCGACACGGTTCCGGTGCCCCGGCCCCGAGGGCGTGCGCTACGCGCTGGTGGTGGTGCTGCCATGACCACCGTCTCCCGGCTGAACGCAGCCGAACTCCTCGCTTCCGTCGAGGACTTGGCCGACCTCTTGACCGACACCGTGCACGGCGGCGCCTCGATCGGGTTCCTCGCTCCGCTCGACCGCGCGGCGGCCGTCGCCTGGTGGGAGGAGCGCGCGGCCGCGGTGTCGGCCGGGCACCTCGCCGTGTGGGTGGCTCGCGGCGATGACCGCGTGCTCGGCACCGTCAGCCTCGCCTTCCCGGACAAGCCCAACAGCCGCCACCGCGCCGAGCTCGTGAAGCTGATGGTGCACCGGCACGGCCGCGGACGAGGCCTCGGCCGTACGCTCCTGACGACCGCCGAGCGGGCCGCGGCCGCGGCGGGAGTGACCCTCCTGCACCTCGACACCGAGACCGACAGCCTCGCCGAGTCCCTGTACCGCTCGGCGGGCTGGACCCGGCTCGGGGCCATACCCGACTACGCGGCGACGCCGACGGGCGAACTGCGTCCGACGACGATCTACTACAAGCAGGTGGGAGCGGCCGCCGGGAGCCGGTGAGGGCGGGCGCCGGCCTCGTCGAGAGGCCGCAGGGCGGCGCCGGCCGCTGTCCTCGCCGGTGATTGTCGGTGCCATTGGCTACGGTGCGTCTCATGCCGGATGCCGAAGATGTACGCCGTATCGCCCTCTCCCTGCCGGACACCACGGAGAAGATCGCCTGGAGCATGCCCACGTTCCGGGTCGCGGGCAAGATGTTCGCCACGCTGCCGGAGGAGGAGACCTCCATCGCAGTCCGCTGCCCGAAGGACGAGCGCGACGAACTCGCCCTGGCCGAGCCCGGGAAGTTCTGGATCGCCGACCACGAGGCGGGTTTCGCCTGGGTCCGCGTCCGTCTCGCCGCCCTGGAGGACAGCGACGAACTCCGTGACATCCTCGCCGACTCCTGGCGCCAGGCGGCCCCGCCCCGACTGCTGGAGTCCTACCCCGAGTTGGGGCTCCCGTCGGCCGACTGAAATTCCTCCGGCGTTGTCAGTGCGCCGTGGCATGATCCGGAAACAGGAGTGGAGAGCGGGAGGCTCGGCTCCGCGGGGGAGCTGGGGGCATCGGCGGTGGAGGGGCGCGAGCGGGATGGAAGGGACGTCATCGGCCGGGGAGACGCCGTGGGACGAGCCGTCGGGCAGCCCCGGCGGGGGCGGGAAGCGGGCCACAGCCGACTCGGGTGACGGGCCCCGGGGCGCCGCCGACCGGCTCGCGAAGGACACCGAGACCCGGCACAAGGAATCCGGGCCCCGGCACAAAGCTCCCGGCAGCCATGACATCGTTGCCGCGGACACGGCCCGGCCGGTCTGGTCGCGGGACTTCGCCCTGTTCTTCGTCGCGCGAGCCCTCGCCCGGCTCGGCGACACCATGCTGCCGGTGGCGCTCGCAGCGGGACTGCTGCAGTACGGGTACGGGGTGGGCGCGGTCGGCCTGGCGATGGCCGCGTCGGCGGCCTCCTTCGCGGGGCTGGTGATCTTCGGCGGGGTCATCGCCGACCGGTTCAGCACACGCAAGCTGATGATCGGCGCCGACCTGGTCCGGCTGGTCACCCAGTCCCTCGCCGCCGCACTCTTCTTCACCGACCACGTGGTCCTCTGGCTCCGCCCCCGCACCCGTACCGCGGCCGCGCACGACCGCGGCAATACCCGAACCGGCACGACGGCAGCTCCGCTGAGCCGCGCTCCGGAGCGGTCGTGAGGTCACGCGCGCACGCGGCCACGTGCGGGAAGCCGGCGGTTGCGCGCGGACGGACGCTGGGCGGGCGGGACAGTCTGCGGTCACCTGTGCCCGCAGACTCCGCCCCGTGGTCACACCCGGACCCGCGCTCCCAGGAAGCCGCCGATCCGCTCCCGCAGTGACGCCGCGTCGAGACCGTGCGCGGCCACGTGCTCGTCGATGACCCCGTACCGGCGCAGCTCACGGCGGCCCACGCCGAGACCGAGGACGCGATGGGGTACGTCGGCGAGCGCGTCGTTCGCGGCGGCCGTGGATGTGCCGGCCAGGTACGGCTCGACGAGGACGACATCGGCGCCCGCCGTCTCCGTGGCCCGGCGCAGCGCGGCCGAGTCGAAGGGCCGGACGGTGGTCGCGTACAGCACGGTGACGTCGAGCCCCTCCGTCGCGTCGAGCACCGCGTCGAGCATCGGCCCGACGGCGACGAGCACACCGGCGCGCCCCTCGCGGACGGTGTGGAAGCGCGCCCCGTCGACCGCGAGCCCCTGCGCGTTGGACTGCGCGGACAGCCGGACGTACACCTTGTCGTCCCCGGCGGCGACCGCGTGACGCAGCAGCGTCTCGGCCTCGTCCGGGTGGCCGGGGACATGCACGGTCCAGCCGTCCAGCGTGTCGAGCAGGGCCACATCGCCGGGCGCCATGTGCGTGAAGCCGCCCGCGGGCCAGTCGAAGGACGCGGCCGCGCTGACGAGCACCGCGCCCGCGTTCTGGTGCCCGAGGTCGAGCTTGACCTGCTCGAAGGGCCGCTCGACGAGAAAGCTGGCGAAGGTGTGCACCACGGGCCGCAGCCCGGTCAGTGCCAGGCCCGCGCCCGCCCCGATCAGGAGCTGTTCGCGAATGCCGACGTTGATCACACGATCCGGATGCCTGCGCCGGGCCTCCGCGAAGCCGTCCTTGCCGATCTCGGCGAGGACGACCGCGACGCGCGGATCCTCGTCGAGCAGCCGCGAGACGACAGGGGCGAATCGGTCACGCATGGTGTCCATGGGATGTCGTGTCCTTCCAGGGGCGTACGGATGACGGGTGCTGTGTGTCTGCGAGGTGACGCGTGCCGCCGCACGGCATGACAGGCGGCTCCGGGGGAGGGAGGGGGGCTCAGGCGGACTTCGGCTCGACCTGGGCGACGACCACGCGAGGGCGCCCCGGATGAGGGGCGGTGAAGGCGGCGTACAGGGCTGCGTGGTCACGGCCGTCCGCGGTCGCCGCGGACCAGCCGGCCGCCTCGAACCGGGCCGCGATCCCGCCCGGCCGGGCATGGCTCGCGGAGGAGTTGTCGATCACGACGGTGTGCAGCCGTTCGAGACCGGCCGGCCCGGCGTACGCGATCGCTTCGTGGTTGCTGCCCTCGTCGAGCTCGGCGTCGCCGATCAGCACCCACACGCGCGGCTCGTGGAGCCCCTGGGCCCGCAGCCCGAGCGCCGTGCCGACGGCGATCGGCAGCCCGTGCCCGAGCGACCCGCTGCCGATCTCGGCGCCCGGTACCAGCACCCGGTCCGGGTGGTGCCCCAGCGGCGAGTCGTACGAGCCGAATCCGGGCAACCACGCGACGGGCACGAAGCCCTTGGCCGCCAGCACCGCGTAGTACGCCATCGGCCCGTGCCCTTTGGACAACAGGAACCGGTCCCGCTCCGGATCGCCCATCCGCCCGGGCGTGACCCGCAGCACCCGGTCGTACAGCACCCACAGCGCGTCCAAGGTGGACGTCGCCGCCGGTCCGTGCTTCTCGTCGCCCGTCATCAGCCCCATCAGCCGGGGCAGATCCGCGTACTCATAGCTCTGTTCCGCTGTGATCGTCATGCCGACGATCGTGCAACCTCAACCAAACTTCAGGTCAACCCCGACCCGCGCCGCCCGTCAGCCCCGAATAAACGAGTGCGCGACCACAGGTATGAGTGCGGTATTGTTTCGGTGCACGTTCGGCCAGGGGAAACCCCAGGTCAGATGGGCAACGGGACGTGGCGCAGCTTGGTAGCGCACTTGACTGGGGGTCAAGGGGTCGCAGGTTCAAATCCTGTCGTCCCGACTGTTCGAACTATCGGACGTCGCAGGTGAAAGGCCGTTTTCGAACGGCCTTTTTCTGTTTTTCCGCCCGCTCCAAGGTGGGAGCGGGGGTCGGTGGGAGCCCGCTCCCACCGACCCCTTGCCTGTTTGCTCCCACTCGTCACGCTGCGCGCATATTCGATTCCTTGCGTGCCCGTTTTGTGACCGGGGTCCGGCCTCGATCGGGTGGGGTTCTGGTTACGGGCTTGCGCTCTTGCTGCTGGTCAGGGTTGCTCCCAGTGGGAGTGGGGTCGGGAGCGGCGACCGCTTGGCTTGTTCCGGGGGTATGGGGACGGGCGAAACCTTGACCGCTCGTGGGCGGTCAGTGAGCGGGGGATGACGCGGCGAGGAACGTCACACAGTCAGGGTTCGGCACGGGGAGGGACGCGCCGGTGCCGGTCAGCTTGCCGGTGTGCCGGTCGACGCCGAAGACGTCGACCGTGTTGCTGAGCTGGTTCGCGACCAGGAGCCATTTCCCGCTGCGATGCAGGGAGAAGCTCCATGGGGAGACGCCCCCGCAGGGGATGCGCTGAACGAGTGTGAGTCTGCCGGTGGCCCGGTCGGCGGCGAAGACGACGAGGGTGTTCTCGCCGCGGTTGGAGGTGTACAGGAAGCGTCCGTCCGCGCTCATGGCCAGTTCGGCGCCGCTCTTGGTGCCGGTGAAGTCGGGGGAGTCTGTCGACAGGCTCTGGCGGAGCACGAGGGGTGTCTCGCGTCGGGGGTTCCAGTCGAGGACGTGGAGGTCGGCGGTCAGCTCGTTGAGCAGGAAGAGGTGGCGACCGTCGGGGTGGAACCGGATGCGGCGGGGGCCCGAGCCGGGGGGTGTGGCGTAGGCGCGTTGTTCGGCGCTCGGGTCCGTGGACAGTTCGCGGGTGTCGCGGTCGAAGTGGTGGACGAAGACGCGGTCGGCGCCGAAGTCCGCGACCAGGGCGTGACGGCCGCTCGGGTCGACGGCCACGTGGTGCGGGTGCGGGCTCTTCTGGCGTGGGCTGGGACCGGATCCGGTGTCGGCCACGGCGGACGCCGGGGAGCCGAGCGAACCGTCGCGGTGCAGCGGCAGTGCCGCGGTGAAGCCCGCGGCGAAGTTTGTTGCCAGGAGGGTGCGGGACGGCGGGTCGATGCCGATGTAGGACAGCCCGCCGGGTGTGGCGGCGCTGTCCGTCGCCACCCGGTTGATCAAGCTCAGGGCGCCACTGGCCCTGTCACTGCGGAAGGCGGAGACGGTGCCGCCCGCGTCGCCGCTGCCGACGTAGAGGATCGGGTCGGTCGGGTGCGGCGTCTGCCAGCTGGAGTTGACCTGGGCCACGACGCCGAGCGGTGTCAGGGTGCCGTGGTCGGGGTCGAACCAGGCCGCGTTGACCTGGGTGCCCTGCCATGTGCCGATGTAGACGAGCTCGGGAGCCCGACCGGTCGAGGCCTTCGCCGCCGGGGCGAAGCCCAGTGCCGGTACGGCCGCGGCAGCGGTGGACGCGGCGATCGAGCCCAGCACGTGTCTGCGGGACGGCCGCGCAGGGGGTGTGGTGCGTGAGGTTGTCGTGGGGGCGTGCTCGGGATTCTGCATGGTGGATGCGGCCCTTCGCTGCTCGGGAGGAGAACAGGTCGGGGGACCGGTAGGTGCTGCGTGCGCCAGACGCCAACTCGCCACGTGGGGCATCAGTCTGGGGCAGGAGGGGCGGCGCGTCCAGAGCGGGGACGTATTCCGAGGCGGCACGCGGCGCAACATAAGGCTTCCCGTTTCACTGGGCCGGCGCCGTGACGACTTCGCGTCATCCTTAGGCCGCACGGCAGGCCATGCCGAGCGTGTCCTCGCCGCAGGTCACGAACTGGATTGTCGGACAAGTGGTGGCAGTTGAGTGCTTGCGATCGTCAAATACCTCTCTACGCAGGGGGCTTGTAGATCCAGGAAGAGCGCTGTTACGTTCCTCGCCATTGCTTGTCCGACAATGATGTCTCAAATCGGCGAGCGAGGGGACCGGTGCATCGACGCCAGACGCGCCCGCCACGAGCCATGCCACAGCACTGAAGAAGACCCTGTACTGAAGAACACCCTGTGCGGAGGTGCACGTTGTTAAGACACCGTCGACCGTTCGGTCGCAGGACTTGTACAACTTCGAAGACCGCCTGGAACGTGACGAAGGGGAAGCCGGGAACATCGCAGTGGCTTCTCGTCTCGACACTCCATGACTACAACAGCCTGTTGAGCCTCCTCCCCGGAGCGGAGAAGGTCCTTGGCGCGAACGCCGGTTGATATCCGACGAGCCTCGCCTTGTGCCGTGCGCCGGCGAGGGGCCGGGGCGGCCGGGCAGTTTTGCCTCGCTCAGGATCGGGAACTACCGGCGCTTCTCGGTCGGTCAGTTCACTTCCGTGGTCGGCAACTGGATGCAGAACGTTGCCGTCGGCTGGCTGACCCTCGAACTGACCCACAGTGGAACCGTGTTGGGCATCGTGACCGGCGCACGGTACCTGCCGGTTCTGCTCCTCGGGGCCTGGGGCGGCCTCGTGGTCGACCGCCACGACACCCGTCGGCTGCTGCTGGTCACCCAAATCTGCTTCGCCGTCCAAGCTGCCCTGCTCACCGTGCTGTCCTGGACCCACCTCGTGACGTTGCCGCTGCTCATCGTCTTCATGGTGGCGCTCGGCCTCACGAACGTCTTCGACAACCCCGCGCGTCAGAAACTGATCAGCGAACTTGTCGAGGCGGACCACCTGAGCAACGCCATCGCGATCAACTCCACCTTCATCAACACGGCCAAACTGGCCGGCCCCGGCATCGCCGGGGCCGTGATCGCAGCCCTGGGGGTAGCCCCGTGCTTCGCCCTGGACACCGTCTCGTTCCTGGCCGTCATCGTCAGTCTGCTCAGGCTGCGGACGGCGGAGATGTATCCGGCCGAGCGCGAGGTGCGCGCGAAGGGACAGATCCGTGCCGGTCTCGCCTACGTACGCCGCACACCCGAGCTGCTGTACCCGATGGTCATGGTGTACGTGACGGGCATCCTCACCTGGGAGTTCCCGGTGAGCCTGCCGCTGCTGACCACGTCGGCGTTCCGGGCGGGGCCGGCGGGTTACGGCACGGCGATGGCCGTCATGAGCATGGGCGGGGTGCTCGGCGGACTGGCCGCGGTGCGCCGCCGCCGCCATGGCACGCGGTCGCTGTCGGTGTCGGCGGTGGTCTGGGGAGCCTTGATCTGCGCCGCGGCGCTGGCGCCGACCCTCCCCGTGGCGCTGGTCGTTCTCGCGTTCGTCGGCTCCGCCTCGATCACATTCAACTCATCCGCCAAGACCTTGATGCAACTGGCGGCCGCGCCGCAGATGCGCGGGCGGGTGCTGTCGATCTGGTCGATCGGCTGGCTGGGCGGCACCGTCGTCGGCGGGCCGGCCGTCGGATTCGTCGGCACGGCGTGGGGAGCCCGCAGCGCGCTGTTCGTCGGAGGACTCGCAGCGGCCGGTAGCGGCCTCGCCGTGCTGGCCCTGTCGGTGGCCGGCCGCTCGTCCCGGCGCCGCTGACCCGGGCGGCGCTTCGGCTCAGTGCGGCGTCGGCCATCTCCTCGTGTCGCACCGTCCCGGCGCGCCCCAACTGCCCCGTCGAGCCGCCCACTTCGGGTCTACGCTGTACCGATGCCCGCATCTTTGTCTGACAATTTCTCGTCGGGTCCTATCGGGTCTACCCGTAAGAGGCAGGTACTTCCCGCAGGCTTCTTGTTTCACTCAGGTGACGGTGTTACGTTCCCCTCACTGGTTGTCAGACAATCTTGGCGGTGGAGGGTATCGCCGGAGGTTGCATCAGCCAGAGGATCAGTCGCACCACTGCCATGCAGGTGAGCAGTTCACTGCACCGCCATCCATGAACGCCGCCACAGGCGCGAGCGCACGGCCCCCGCTGAATCTCGTAGTGAGAGGAAGGCCGAGGAGACAGATATGTCGACCACACAGCGCAATTCCCACTCGGAGCACTCGGAGGCACTGCGTCTCGAGCGCGTCACTCTGCAGTTCCCCGCTACGCACAGGCCGGCGATCGAGGACGTGTCGTTCAAGGTCGATCGCGGCAAGGTCGTCGCCGTGATCGGGCCCAGCGGGTGCGGGAAGAGCACCATTCTCAATCTGGCCGCCGGACTGCTCACGCCCACGCAGGGGCAGGTCCACTACGCCGGCGAACTGGTCACCGCCGTCAACTCCGATGCGGCGTACGTGACTCAGCAGTCCCACCTGCTGCCCTGGCTGAGTGTCCGGGCCAACATCGGCCTGGCGCTCAAGTTCCGCAAGGTTCCCAAGGAGGAGCGCGAGGAACGCATCGCCCACTGGGTCAAGTTGGTCGGCCTGACCGGCTTTGAGGACCACTTCCCCCGGGAGCTGTCCGGCGGTATGCAGAAGCGCTGCGCGATCGCGCGGGCGCTGATCTACAACCCGTCCATCGTGCTGATGGACGAGCCGTTCGGGCCGCTCGACGCCATCACCCGGCTCAAACTCCAGCAGGAGCTGCTCAACCTCTGGCAGGAGCAGAACGGGACCCTGATCTTCGTCACGCACGACCTCAACGAGGCCATCTACCTGGCCGACGAGGTCATCGTGATGTCGCGTGGGCCGGGCACGATCCGCCGTGTCATCCAGGTCCCCTTCCCGCGCCCCCGCAGCATCGGTTCCCTCGTCGAGACCCGCGAGTTCTCCGAGCTCTACAACGACCTCTGGGGCCTGTTCGCCTCCGAGCAGGAGGAAGCCGCCTGAGCGGGCCGTACCGCCGCTCTCATCGAGCCCGCCGAGCGAGCGGGCTCCCGGGCCCGACGCCCGGTGCATTCCATCCGCGCCACCAGCCGCCACGCAGCGTGTGCCGCCATGCCCGGCTTCGGCATGCCGTCCTGCTGCCGCCGAATGAGGTTCACAGCGTTGCTATCGATCACGGAAGAGATCGCCGTACCCAGTCCGCCCGGACGCGTCTGGGAAGTCATCTCCAACCCCCAGGACGTCGTGTCGTGCATCGGCGGGGCCGAACTCGGCCCGTCGCACGACGACGGGTCCTTCGACGGAACACTCGTCGTCCGGTTCGGCGGCATCAGAGTCAAGTTCGGTGCCCGCGTCGCCCTGGACCTGGACGAGTCCGGACACGAGGGCCGACTGACGGCCCGGGGCAAGGACGGGCAGGGTGCCACTCGCTTCCGTGCCGAGGCCACCTTCCGGGTCGTCGCGGGGGAGACCCCGGACACGGCGCGGGTCGCGGTCGACGGAGAGGTCCAACTCAACGGCAAGCTGGCGAAGTTGATCGAGTCGGGCGCGGGTGCGGTGATCTCGCGGATGACGGAGGAGTTCTCCGCCCAGCTGGTCCACAAGTGCGCCCCGCCCGCCGAGCCGCTCACGGCCGCGCCCCGGCCGAGGGGCCTGTTCGCCCGGCTGCGTGCGTGGTGGGCAGGGCGACGCGCCCGGCGCCAGGTGCAGCCGCCGCAGGTGGCACCAGGTTCCGCGAACACATCCGCTGAAGCACTCGGACGAGGAGGCCGTCGGTGACAACGTCCAGGCTCAACAAGGTGATCGGCGCCCTGGACGCGGGGCAGCACGTCTTCGCGACCTTCTCGGCGGCCGATCCGGCGGCCGCGATCGAGCTCAGCACCACGCACTACGACGCGGTGGTGTTCGAGATGGAGCACAAGCCCTGGGACGTCAACGCGCTCCGGGACAGCTTCCAGTATCTGCTCAGCCGGCGTCAGATCTTCAGCGCCGACAGCCTCGCCCCGGCGGTCACCCCGTTGGTGCGCATCCCCGCCAACGGCGCGGAGAAGGCGCAGTGGCACGCCAAGCAGGCCCTCGACCTCGGCGCGTTCGGCATCATCTGGCCGCACATCTCCACGGTGGAGGAGGCCCGTAACGCCGTGGCCGCCTGCCGCTACCCGCGGCTGCCCGAGGCCCCGCTGTACGAGCCCGCGGGTCTGCGCGGCGACGGCCCGCACGCGGCGACACGCTACTGGGGCATCTCCAACATCGAGTACTACGCCCGGGCCGACGTCTGGCCGCTCGCCCCGGACGGCGAGATTCTCGTGGGCCTCATGATCGAGGACCAGCTCGGCATCCAGAACCTGCCGGACATCCTCGACCAGGTGCCGGGGATCGGGCTGATCCTCATCGGCGAGGGCGACATGAGCCAGGAGCTGGGCTTCCCCCGCCAGTACGAGCACCCGCGCGTCCTCGCATGCAAGCGGCGGATCCTCGACATCTGCGGGGAGCGCGGGATCGCCGTCGGCCACCCCCATGTGACGGCCGACAACGTCAAGCAGGTCCTCGACGACGGCTACCGGTTCCTGATGCCGGCGCCGGTGCGTACCTACCCCGGCCTGGACAAGGCCCGGGAGCTGACCGGCCGCGCCTGACGGCGCATCCCCGAGCCGGGTGCACACCACGCGGCCACCGCAACGCGAGCTTCGGAGCACTTCGTGATCATCGACAGTCATGGCCACTTCACCACGGCGCCGCCCGCGCTGGGGGAGTGGCGGCAGCGGCAGATCCGGGCGTTCGAGGAATCGGGCACCCGAGTGTCGCCCGCCGAACTCCACATCACCGACGGCGAGATCCGCACCGCCATTGAGCAGGGCCAGCTGAAGCTGCAGATCGAGCGCGGCACCGACCTGACGCTCTTCTCGCCGGGCGCGGGCAAGATGGCCCACCACTACGGCGACGAGCGGACCAGCCTCGACTGGTCCCGTGTCAGCAACGACCTGATCGCCCGGGTGTGCGGTCTCTTCCCCGAGCGGTTCGTCGGGGTGTGCCAGCTCCCGCAGTCCCCGGGCGACGCGCTGGCCGCCTCCGTAGCCAACTCCGTCACCGAACTGGAGCGCTGCGTAGAGGAGTTGGGCTTCGTCGGCTGTCTGCTCAACCCGGACCCGTCGGACGGGTACTACCAGGCCCCGCCACTGACGGACCGGGTCTACTACCCCCTCTACGAGAAGATGGCCGAGCTCGACGTCCCCGCGATGGTCCACGTCGCGATGTCGAGGAACCCGGCGATGCAGGGCACCTGCGCCCACTATCTCGCCGGTGACACCGCGGCGTTCATGCAGCTGTGCGAGTCGGACCTGTTCAAGGACTTCCCGACGCTGAAGCTGATCCTGCCGCACGGCGGCGGCGCCGTTCCGTACCACTGGGGCCGCTACCGCGGAATGATGCAGGACCGCGGCCGGCCGCCGCTGGAGGAGTCGGTCCTGCGCAACGTCTCCTTCGACACCTGCGTGTACCACAAGCGGGGCATGGAGCTGCTGCTCGACATCATCCCGGCGCAGAACGTCCTGTTCGCCTCGGAGATGATCGGCGCCGTCCGCAGCGTGGACCCTCAGACCGGGCGGCGGTTCGACGACACCAAGTACACCCTCGACTCCATCGACAGCCTGAGCGACGCCGACCGGCAGGCGGTCTACGGGGGTAACGCGCTGCGGGTCTTCGCACGCCTCGACGGCGTCCTGAAAGCGCGGGCGACGGCCGCGGCGAACGTGAAGGAGACCCGGAAGTGAAGGTCTACGAAGCACTGGCCGAGGCGTTCGTCCGCGAAGGCACCAGCGATGTCTTCGGCATGATGGGCGACGCCAACATGCACTGGATGGCCGCGCTCGCCGACCGCGGCGTGCGCCTGTACGAGGTGCGGCACGAGGGCTCCGGCCTTGGCATGGCGGACGGCTGGGCCCGCGGCGCCGGACAGCCGGGCGTGGTCACCACGACCAGCGGCCCCGGCGTCTCGCAGCTGGCCACCTCGATGATCGTGGCGAGCCGGGCGCGTACGCCGCTGGTCGCCTTCTGCGGGGAGACCCCGCTGGGCGACGAGGGCGCCACCCAGTACCTCGACCAGCGGCGCTTCGCCGCCGCGATCGAGTGCGAGTTCATCCAGGTCACCCGGCCGGAGAACGCGCAGGAAGCCGTGCGGCGCGCCTTCTACCTGGCGCGTACCGAGTCCAAGCCGGTCATGATCAGCGCACCGTTCGATGTGCAGGTGGCCGAACTCGACGACTACGACGAGGACTACGTACCGTCCACCGCCCTGATCGAGAAGTCCCGGATGCTGCCCGATCCGGCCCGGCTGCGGGCCGCCTGCGACCTGATCCAGGACGCCAAGCGCGTGGTGATCATCGCGGGGCGGGGGGCGCGCGGCGCGGACGCCGGCGAAGAGATCCTCGCCCTGCAGGAGCGCACCGGCGCCCTGCTGGCCACCACGCTCCAGGCGAAGAACTGGCTGTGCGACCGCACCGACTTCCACGTCGGCCTGTCGGGCCTGTTCGGCGACAAGGCGTCGATGGAGCTGCTCCAGGAAGCCGACTGCGTCATCGCGGTGGGCGCCAGCCTGAACCACTACACCATCGAGAGCGGCTACCTCTATCCCGAGGCGAAGTACATCCAGATCGACACCGCCCCGCACCTGGTGATGGGCAATGGCAAAACCGCGGACTGCTATCTGCAGGCGGACGCGGTCACCGCCCTCACCGAACTGACCCGGGTGCTGACAGAGCGGTCCGTCCGTCTCGCGGGCTTCCACACCGACCAGGTCAAGGAGCACCTGACCGCCCGGCTCCAGCAGCCGGAGTACGTGCGCGAGCCCGGACGGCTCGACCCGCGCGAGGCGATCTGGATCCTCGACCACGAACTGCCGGGCGAGATGGGCCTGGTGCTGGGCAGCGGGCACCAGACCGACTTCGGCACCATGCTCTTCCAGCGCTCCCGTGACGTGCTCTCCAACTACGGAATGTTCGGCGCGATCGGCCAGGCGCCGCTGATCGCCCTCGGCCAGCTGATCGCGCAGGGCAACAGGCCCGGCTTCGTGGTGGAGGGCGACGCCAGCTTCCTCATGCACCTGTCCGAGTTCGAGACGGCGTGCCGCTACGACGTGCCCCTCCTCGTCGTCGTGATGAACGACCAGGGCCTCGGCGCCGAGTACCACAAGGCGAAGGCGAAGGGCCTCGACCCGGACCTCGCGACCATCTCCACTCCCGAGCTGGGCTCGGTCGCCCAGGCACTCGGCGGCGGCGGGGCCACGGTCCGTACGGCACAGGAACTGCGCGACGCACTGGCGGAATACGTGCGCGAACCCCGCCCGACCGTCATCGACGTCCGCATCACCCGCGCGGTGCTGAGCACCCCGTACCGCCGCATCCAGTACGGGGAGGACGTGTGAGCGGCATGAGCGGAGCACGGGGGGCGACACCGCTGAGTGTGGTGCTGGGTGATCACCCCCACACACGGCCGCTGAAGGACGGAAGCGTCCCCGCCGACGGGGTGGACTGCCACTACCCGGAGTTCTCTCCGCTGCCGCCGGCCTTCGCCCGCATGGTGCGTGAACTCGCCTATGACATCTGCGAGATGCCGATGGCCACGTACCTCCAGGCCCGGGACGTAGGGGTGCCCGTGACACTGCTGCCGGTGGTGCTGGTGGGAAGCACCCACCACCGCTCCCTGACCCGGCTGCCCGAGGGGCAGGAGCTCAGCCCCCGCGGGCTCGTCGGCCGGCGCGTGGGTGTGCGCTCGTACGGCCAGACCACCGGCCTGTGGGTCAGGGGGTGGCTGCGCGAGGAGTACGGCGTCGAGTCCTCGGACGTCACCTGGGTGACCACCGAGGACCCCCATGTCGCCCAGTACCGGAACCCGGCGTACGTGGAGCGGTCGAACACCGGACGGGTCGCGGACCTGCTGCGCGCCGGGGACGTGTCGGCGGCGGTGCTCGGCCCCAAGGCGATCGGCGGGCAGGGCGCGGGACTCGTCCCGCTCGTGGCCGATGCGGAGGACGCCGGGCAGGCGTGGATCGAACGACATGGGACGGTCCCGGCGAACCACCTGCTGGTGGTGCGGGACGACGTCCTGCGGACCCGGCCCGACGACGTACTCGCCGTGTACCGGGCGCTGAAGGAGGCGATCACGTCGACCGCGGACCAGCGCGGCGGCTCACCGGCCGGACGCGCGGTGGCAGCCGGCTGGAGCGACTCGCTCGCCGCCTGCCTGGAGATCGCCGGGCAGTACGCCCTGGAGCAGGGCCTCATCGGGGAACCGGTGGATGTCGGGGCGATCGAGGAGAAGGCGGCCCTCTTCGACAAGTGAGAGGCGATCGGACCAGGCGTGCCGCCCGGCGACGCGCGCACAAGGACATCGAAAGGGAGGAGCAGCGATGGTAGCGCTGCGCAAGCGGGGCAACGCGCCCACGCGCAAGCCGGAGGTCTGGACGCCCGACCTGCTCGAAAAGGTCGCCTGGCGGGTGAAGGCGGCGGACGAACCCTTCCAGGGAGTGGGCACGTCAAGCGGCATCCAGCCAGGACTGTTCCCGCTGCGCAGCACGGGCGCGGACGTGCGCCCGGTGTACCGGGCCGCGGAGGACTACCTGGCGGGTCTGACGCAGGAGCAGCTTGCCGAGGGCCGGTTCCCCATGGACGACGTGAGCTGGCGGCACTGGAACAACGGCGCCCGCTACTTCCTGCGCCACGGCATCTGCCTGGAGGAACTCGACGACGCCCAGCGGCAGCAGGCCATGACCGTCATCCGGGAGAGCCTCAGCGCGGACGGGTACGGCCAGATGGTCGACCTGATGCACCTCAACCGCACCATCGGCGAGCTGAGCGGCAACGAGGACGGGCTCAACGAGTGGCTGTACTGGTTCTCTCTCTATGGAGAGCCCGAGAACGGCGGCCCGTGGGGCTGGCAGCTCGACGGGCACCACGTCAACGTCAACTGCGTGTTCGTCGGGGACCAGATGGTCCTCACCCCCTCCTTCCTCGGTGCCGAACCGGTGATCGCCGGGTCCGGGAAGTACGCCGGGACCGTCGCCTTCCGGCAGGAGGAGGCACTCGGCCACGAACTCTTCACCGACCTCGATCCCCGGCAACGAGAGCGGGCCGTCATCGCGGACACGCTGCCCGCGGAGCTGTTCGTCGGGGCCTTCCGGGACAACTTCGAGCTCAACTACCAAGGGCTGCCGCTGACCCGGATGTCCCCCGGACAGCGGGACACCGCGCGCCGACTCCTCGACGTGTACGTGAACCGGGCCGGCGACCACCACGCCCGGGTGCGCAGGGAAGAGGTGCTGGCCCACGAGGGCGACACCCACTTCGCCTGGGCCGGGGACCCCGACGGCACCTTCTACTACCGGTTCCACAGCCCGGTGATCCTCGTCGAGTTCGAGCACATGCCCGGCGTGATCTTCGGTAACGACTACCCGTCGCGTCGGCACATCCACACCATCGTCCGCACCCCCAACGCCGGTGACTACGGCGTCGACCTGCTGCGCCGGCACCACGAGCGGCACCACACGCCGCCGACCGCGCACCCCGACCGGCAGGCCTGAAGCGCTCCATCGGCCCCTGTCCGGCCACCCCCCACTCACAAGGAGAGAGAGAAATGAAGTTGGTGCTCGGCCGTGACGATCTCGCGGCCGCCGCGGTGTCAGCCGTCCGCGAGGCGGGCACGCAGCCGGAGCGGCTCGACATCAGCCCGGTGCACAAGGCCTCGCGCGGTTTCGTGAACGCGTCGGACGCGGACCTGTGCGAGGTGGCGATCGCCACCGTTCTGCAGGCCGTCGCCCACGGCAAGCCGGTGCTGCTGCTGCCGGTCACCACCCTGGGACGTCACCAGCACCAGACCCTGGTGACCCTCGGCGAGCTGTCGGTCGCCGACGTCGAGGGACACAGCGTCGGAGTCCGCTCCTGGAGTCAGACCACCGGGGTGTGGATGCGCGGCTTCCTCACCGAGCAGTACGGCATCGACCTGCGCAAGGCCGACTGGACGACGTACGAGGGCAGCCACGTCGACGGCGCCGACGACCCGTCCTGGGTGAGGCGGGCCCCTCAGGCGGCGAAGCTGCAGGCGGACTTCCTCGAAGGCCGGATCGACTTCGGGATCATGGGCAACGGGCTGCCCTCCGACGACCGCATCCGCACCGCCGTCGACCACGCCCACGACACCGCCGAACAGTGGGCGAAGGACCAGGGGTTCATCCCGGTCAACCATGTGGTCGGCGTGTCCGAGCAGGCCGCCGCGGAGCACTCCGCCGCGATCCTCGCCGCGTACGACGCGATGCGGTCCGTCCTCACCGCCCAGGCCGACCCCGGTCCTGTGCCCCTGCACCCCGTGGGCTTCGACGCCCTGCGCGGCGCCTTCACCAAGGCGGCCGCCTACGCACTGGAGCAGGGCGTGATCCCGCGGGCCGTGGACTACGACGAACTCGTCGAGCGGTCCTGCGCCGCACTCGGTGTGCCGCCGGCCCGCCTCGGCGGCTGAGGCCGCGGCGCCCACCGCCGGACCCCTTACAGCAGCGACACAGAAGATGGTGAAGCACAGCATGGACAAGCTCACGACGGTTCTCGGTGAATTCCCGCACGGGCAGCCGCTGTTGGACGGCGACGTCACGATGGACGGCTACCTGGTCGAGCCGGTGGAGGTCAAGCCGGTCATCGGCGCCTACCGGCGGATGATCCGGGACCTGGAGTTCGACGTGTGCGAACTGGCACCGGTCTCCTACCTGATGGCACGCCAGGAAGGCATACCGCTGACCGCGGTGCCGGTCTTCCTCAACCGGCGCTTCCACCACGGCGACGTCCAGTGCGCCGCCCGGTCCGGCATCCGCGTGCCACGGGACCTGGAAGGCCGCCGCGTCGGCGTGCGCGCCTACTCGGTGAGCACCGGCGTGTGGGTACGGGGCGTCCTGCGCGAAGAGTACGGCGTGGACATCGACAAGATCACCTGGGTAGTGGACGACGACGACCACATCGAGGGCCGGGCCCCGGCCAATGTCGAGCGGGTCACCGACGGCCGCTCGCTGGGCGAACTGCTGCGCGCCGGGGAGATCGACGCCGCCCTGACCGGCAACGCCGGGACCGGCCGGGCGGGTTCGCCGCGGGCCGGCTGGACGGCGGCGCCCGACCCGGAGCCCGGCGCCGACGACAGCCCGTACCCCCTCTTCCCCGAGGCCGGCACGCTCGCCGCGGACTGGTACCTGCGAACCGGCGTGTACCCGCTGCACTCACTGATCGCGGTGCGTTCCGAGCTCGTGGAGCGCGACCCGAACCTGCCGACCGCGCTGTACGCGGCGTTCGCGGACAGCAAGCGCCGGCACCTCGACGCCCACCCCGACTGGTCGGCGGTGCCCCGACTCGCCCGCCAGGGACGCCAGATCGGCAGCGACCCCGTCCCGTACGGCATCAAGGTCAACGAGCCCAGCCTCAGTGCGATGGTGCGCTTCTCCGTGGACCAGGGGCTGCTCGATCCCGGCTTCCCCACCGACGCGGAATCGCTGTTCGCCGCGGGTGACTACCCGGACGCCTGAGCCGGCGCACACCGAAGACACCGAAGGCACGGAAGAGACAAGGGAGCACCCATCGTGGACGTCGTCGACGCACACTGCCACATCATCTCCGAGGACCTCACGAGCTACCCCCCGGCGCCGATCGGCGGCAAGCAGTCGCAGTGGGCCGCGACCCGGCCGGTCACTGCCGAGGGCCTGGTCAGCCGCATGGACGAGACGGGCATCGACCAGGCCGTTCTCGTCCAGGCCACCACGAACTACGGCTACGACAACGCGTACGTCCTCGACAGCTGCCGCCGCCTGCCGGAGCGCTTCGTCGCCGTGGGTACCGTCGACCCGCTGCGACCGGACGCCGCCGCCTCGCTCAAGGCCGCGGTCGGCGAGGGCGGCCTTGCCGGGGTGCGCCTGTTCACCAGCGGCAGCACGGTGCCCACGCAGGGCGAGTGGTTCGCCGCGCCGGAGACCTATCCCTTCTGGGAGCAGGCCGCGGAGCTGAACCTGCCGGTGTGCCTCCAGATGCGCCTCGGGTCCGCCACCCAGCAGCTGGTGGAACTCCTGGAGCGGTTCCCCGATGTGACGGTGCTGCTCGACCACATCGGCTACCCCGACATCGCCGCCTCGCCCGCCCGCGCCGGCGCCGAAGTGGCGGCACTCGGCGTGCATCCGGGCCTGCACCTCAAGCTCACCCACCGCAACCTCGAACGACTGCAGGACGCGGGAGAGTCGGCCGGTGACTTCATCGGACCGGTCGTCGAGGCGTTCGGAGCGGGGCGGATCGCCTGGGGGTCGAACTGCCCGGCGGCCGAGCAGTCCCTGCCCGAACTCCTCGCTCTCGCCCAGGAGGTCCTCGCGGACCTGCCGGAGCGGGACCGGCAGGAGATCTTCGCGGGCACGGCCCGGCGCCTGTACGCGTCCCTGGACGGATAGGGAGCTGACCTGACATGCCGTCGGCTACTGTTCCCGCCTCGGTCCTCATCTCCACGGAACGTAAAGGCGGTCAAGGTGAGCAGCTCGGACAGCTACAGGGTCGGTGCCGAATCCGGGGCGAAGGCGTCGGGCACGCGCTACGGCCAGGCCTACGAGGGGCTGCGCTCCCTGCTGCTGTCGGGAAGCATCGCCCCCGGCACACGGCTGACCGAGGCCGACCTGACCCGGATGTTCGACGTGTCGCGCAGCACCATGCGCACCGCGCTGGCGCGGCTGACGCAGGAGGGCTACGTCACCAGCGAGGTCAATCGCGGGGTGCGCACCAGGAGCTTCTCGGTCGAGGAGGCGGCGGACATCCTGGAGGCCCGCGAGATCCTGGAGGCAGCGCTGGCCGGCAAGGCGGCCGAGCAGGCCACGGCGGAGGAGGTCGAGGAACTGCGCCGCACCCTCCAGGACATGGAGGAGGCGCAGTCCCGCGGCGACCAGGACGCCTATTCGCGCGGCAACCGGCGCTTCCACCAGCAGATCAAGGACGCCGCACACCAGCAGACCCTGACCCGCGCCTACGACACCCTGCTGTATCCGCTGGTGATGCGCCAGTTCCGCAATCTCTCCGCGCAGCACCCCAGGTCCGGGTCGCTGGAGGAGCACCAGGCCATCTTCCTGGCCGTCGTCACGCGCAACCCCGACGCGGCGACGGCGACGATGCGCCATCACGTCGGCTCCGCCCGCCGGGCGCTGCTGCTCGACAAGTCCCCACAGCCGCCGGTGGCCTGACCGGCCGGTGGGGCGGAAAGGACCGAATGCGCCGCCCCACCGCGGACACCGAAGCGGGACCCGTCGAGGGCGTCCCCTGCCGGGACCGCTCCGTCACCGTCTTTCGCGGCATCCCCTACGCCGCCCCGCCCGTCGGCGACCTGCGCTGGCGCCCTCCGCAGCCACCGCTGCGGTGGGAGGGCACCCGGCGGGCCGACCGGTTCGGCCCGATGTGCCCGCAGGCACCGACCGAGGCGGCCGCGACCGGCGTCGACGTACCGATGAGCGAGGACTGCCTGAATCTGAACATCTGGACGGGCGCGGCTCACCGCGAACAGCGGCGCCCGGTCCTCGTCTGGATCTACGGCGGCGGCTTCCGCGAAGGCACCGGGGCCCACCCCCGCTACGACGGCGAGAACCTGGCACGCTGCGGCATCCTCGTCGTCACCTTCAACTACCGTCTGGGCGCCTTCGGTTTCCTGGCCACACCCGAGCTGAGCGACGAGTCGGGACACGAGTCGTCCGGCAACTACGGGCTGCTCGACTGCGTCGCCGCCCTGCGCTGGGTGCGCGACAACATCGCGCGCTTCGGTGGCGACCCCGACCGCGTGACCATCGCCGGCCAGTCCGCGGGCGCCGGCATGGTCAACTTCCTGGCCATGTCGCCGCTCGCGAAGGGACTGTTCCACCGGGCGATCGCCCAGAGCCACACCAGGTACTCCCGCGACCCCGAACTGCGCTACCTGTCCACCTCCTACCGCCTGCCCGTCGACGCCGAGAGCGCGGGCAGCCAGTACATGCGCGAGCACGGCGCACGCAGCATCGGTGAACTGCGCGCGCTGCACTGGCACAAGCTGATCGACGGCCACCACTCCGTCGACACGAGCGTCGAGACCGGCGGCGCCGCGGGGCCGCCGCTGCTGCGTCCCGTCGTCGACGGCTGGGTGATCCCCGCCGGCTACGACGCGACGTACACCAAGGGCCTGCAGAACGACGTCGACTACCTCACCGGCAACAACCTCGACGAGAGCGGCGCCGTACCCGAGTCGATGGTCGCCGCGCTGCGCACCGGACGGCGGACGGTCCGGCCCGGATCACCGCCCGTCCACGTGACGCTCGACCAGCATGTCGCCGCGGCACGACGGAAGTTCGGGCCACTCGCCGACGAGTTCCTGCGCCTGTACCCGGCTGCCACCGACGACGAGGCGGCGCGGGTGAGCAGCAGCGCGGCGCGCGACAACTCCCGCCTCTCCACCTACCTGTGGGGCGTCGACTGGAGCCGCCACACCACCCGCGGCCTGCACACCTACTTCTGGACCCACCGCTCGCGGGGCGCCGGACCGCGCGGAGCCGGCCACGGTTCCGAGATCGACTACGTCTTCCAGAACCCCGCGATCGGCATCGACACGTGGACCGAGGAGGACCACGAGATCGCGCGCGTCCTCTCCTCCTACTGGACCAACTTCGTCGCCACGGGCGATCCCAACGGCACCGGCCTGCCCCCTTGGCCCGCCTTCTCTCCGGACGCCGGCTCCGTCATGGAGATCGGCGCGAACTTCCGGCCCCTGCACATCGCGGACCCGGCACGCACCGACTTCTGGCTCCGCTTCTTCCGTACCCAACAGTCTTGGTGAACAAAGGAGTTCCCATGCAATACCAGACACCTTCACGCCTCTTCGCACTGAGCGCCGCCGCGCTGCTCGGCGCCGCGCTGCTCAGCGGTTGCGGCGACGAGGGGTCGGCCTCGGTCGGCTCGGACGGCAAGACGACCGTCTCGGTCGGCGTGAGCGGCAACATCTTCGACCTGTCCATACGGGTGGCCGAGGAGAACGGCTACTTCGACAAGCAGAACATCAAGATCAAGTACGTGACGCTGACCGCGTCGACGGCCACCTCGGCCCTGCAGTCGGGTTCGGTGCAGGTCCTCAACTCCAGCCCGACCAGCTTCGTGACCGCCCTCGCCAAGGGCCTGCCGGATCTGTCGATCGCCACGAACGGCGGGGGCAACCCGCTCGGCATCGTCGTCAGCACCGCCTTCGCGAAGAAGCACCAGCTGACCGCCGACACCCCGGCGGACCAGGTGGCCAAGGCCCTGGCCGACTCGACGGCCGGTGCCAGTTCCGCCAACACCAAGGCCGAGGCGGGCATCTTCCTCAAGGCCCACGGTGTCGACCCGGCCAAGCCGAAGTGGGTCTCGCTACCGAGCCCGGCCGCCGACAAGGCCGCCCTCGTCAAGGGGGAGATCGACTGGTTCATCACCTCCGAGCCGATCCCGCTGCAGATCCAGCACGAGGGCGACGGCATCGTGGTCGCCGACCCGGTCAAGGTGCCCCAGTGGTCCTTCGAGGAGGCCGGATACGGCCAGGCCGTCGTGGTGAAGAAGAGCTTCGCCAAGGCCAACGCCAAGACCGTTAAGGGATTCGCCACCGCGGTCCAGCAGGCGACCGCCTACCTCGCCACGCACAAGTCCGATGACAAGAACGTACTGGACGCGGCCCGCAAGACGCTCCCCGGCATGCCCGACAGCGTGCTGAGCGCCTCCGTCGCACAGGTGGACTGGCCCCAGAGCGCCAAGCAGGACGAGGCCGGCTGGGAGAAGACCGTCGCCTTCGTCAAGAACATCGGAGCGGTACCGAACCCCGCCGTCACCACCGACGACTGGACCAACACCTACCTGCCGTGAGCCCGGCCGCCCCCGACCGCAAGGAGCAGAGCATGGCAACCGTCACCGACAAGGCCGTGACCAAAGCCGCGGCACCACCTGCCCCGAAGGCCCCCGCCCGCTGGCGCGGCACGGCCACCGTCATCGCGCTGCGCATCCTGGTCATTGTGCTCGCCGCCGTCCTGTGGCAGGTGATGAGCGGCCCCGTCGTGCCCGAGTACGCGGTCAGCAAGCCCACCGACGTGTTCGACGCGCTCACCAGGATGCTCGGCTCGGCTTCCGGCTGGACCGACATCAAGGTGACCGCCATCGAGGTACTGGCCGGCTTCGGTCTCGGCGTGGCCGCCGGAACGGTGATGGGCCTGGTCCTCGGCTCGTTCCCGCTCCTCGGGCGGGTCCTCGAACCGCTCGTCGCCGCCCTCAACGGGATCCCGAAGATCGCGCTCGCCCCGCTGTTCCTGCTGTTCTTCGGCATCGGCTCCTGGTCGAAGATCACCATCGCCATGACCGGTGTCGCCTTCGTGGTCTTCTACAACATCTATCTCGGCCTGCGGTTGCGGGAGCGTGAACTCGTCGAGGTCGTCCAGGTGATGGGCGGGCGCAAGCATCACGTACTGGGCTACGTCACGATCCCGACACTCGCCGCGCCGTTCTTCGCCGCACTCAAGACGGGCGGACCGCTGGCCATCCTCGGTGTCATCGGCGGTGAGTTCATCGCCTCGACCGATGGCGTGGGCCACGAACTGTTCACCGCGGCCCAGAATCTGGATGCCGCCAGCGAGTTCGCCGGCCTGATCATCCTCGTCGTACTCACCCTCACGCTCAACGGCGTGCTGACCGCCCTCGATACGTACGCCCTCAAGCGCCTCGGACTGACCCCGCGCCGCAGCCCGGCGCAGGACCACAGCTGAGACACCGCCGGGCTGCGGACACCTCCCCGTCCGCAGCCCGGCGCTTGACCCACCGCTTGACGGCTCTTCGGTCACCTCAAGAGAACGAACCCGCAAAGAACCCGAAGGAAGAAGTGGTATCGCGATGGCAACTGACATAAGACGCAGAGCATTTCTGGCGGCCGGCGCGGCCGTCGTCGGTACCGCCCTCATGCCCAAGGCGTTCGCCGTGGCGGCGGCGGCCGACGGCAAGAAGGGCGTGATGCTGATGAACCGGATCGGCCCCTCCTCGTCGGACCTGTACATCTGCGACCTCGACGGCTCGAACGAACGCAAGCTCCTGGAGACCGCGGGTTTCGACTACCACGCCGCCCCATCGGCCGACGGCACGTCGGTGATCTTCACCTCGGAACGTGTGGGCGACGGCAACGGCTCCCTCTACCAGGCCGACGTCACCGGCACCAACATCAAGGCCCTGGCTGCCAGTTCGGCCATGGACGACAGCGGCGTCCTGTCACCCGACGGCACCAAGGTGGCCTTCGTCTCCACCCGCGGCGACCACAAGGCACACATCTGGGTCCTCGACCTGAGCACCAACGCGCTGAAGAACCTGACCAACAGCGTCACGGTGGCAGGCGATCCGGCCAGCCCGGACGGCCACTTCCACCCGGCCTGGTCGCCCGACGGCCAGTGGATCGCCTTCTCCAGTGACCGCAACACCACCTGGCGCGGCCACAACGACGGCCACGGCTGGGAACACACCCAAGAACTCAGCATCTACGTCATCCGCCCGGACGGCACCGACTTCCGCCAGGTCGCCACCAAGGAGGGCTACTGCCTCGGTTCGCCGAGCTGGTCCCCGGACGGCAGCCGGATCGTCTTCTACGAGATCACCACCGAAGGCACCTGGCTCGCCCACCGTCCCGAAGGCATCGGCATCGCCGAGTCCCAGATCGTCTCGGTCGACGTCACGACCGGCGAACGGACCGAGCACACATCGGGCTCGTACCTGAAGGTCGCACCGCAGTACGTGAACGCCACCGAGATCGGCTACCTCATCAAGGGCGGAGCCGACGAAGGACTCGCCTATGTCTCCGGCACCCTGCCGGCCCTCAATCGGGCGCTGCGCTCACCGGTGTGGACCCCGGACGGACAGTCGGTGATCTACGAGAAGGTCAGTTTCACCCCGCGTCCCCTCGACACCGAGCTCTACAGCTGGGACGCCGACTGGGACTACCGCTCCACCGACGTCTTCCCGGTCCTGTCCCAGCAGGGACGCCTCGCGATGACGAACAAGCAGCTCGGCAACTCCTCCATTGTCACGATGCGCCCCGACGGCTCCGACCAGCAGGTCGTCTTCGACACGACGGGCAAGGGCCTCGACGCGGTACTGGTCGCCAAGGGCCTCGCCGGAGCCTTCCGGCCGGCCTGGTCCCCGGACGGCGAGTGGATCGCGTTCGGCCT
The DNA here is from genome assembly GCF_055569295.1 of Streptomyces sp. NPDC029292. NCBI lineage: Bacteria > Bacillati > Actinomycetota > Actinomycetes > Kitasatosporales > Streptomycetaceae > Streptomyces > Streptomyces sp. NPDC029292. Next base: position 389,634 of record NZ_JBVHXR010000001.1, on the reverse strand, counting down.
GGGCGGCTGGTTCCAGGAACGCGCGGAGATGACGGCCGTGGTGGCCCGGGTCAGCAGCGACGGCTCGGCCTGGGAAGTCCTGACGGACGGCACGACCAACGCAGGCTTCCCCAGCTACTCGGCCGACGGCGACCGGATCGTGTACCGCGTGTGGGGCGAGACGGACAAGGGCCTGCGCATCCTCGACCTGGCGACGGGGGAGACGACGGTGCTCACCACCGAGTACGACAACCTGCCCGACTGGTCCCCGGACGGCACACTCATCCTCTTCACCCGCAAGACCAGCGCCACCAACTTCGACGTCTGCACCATCCGCCCCGACGGCACCGGCCTGAGCGTGCTCACCAGCAGCGGCGCGAACGAGGGCCACGCCGTCTGGAACGACGACGGATGCATCCTCTACAGCAGCGGCGAGTACGGCTTCCGCGGCGAGGCCGCCCTGTACGACAACACCTTCCAGCCCTACGGCCAGATCTTCAGCATGAACGCGGACGGCTCGGACAAGAAGATGCTGACCGACAGCCTGTGGGAGGACTCGATGCCGCTCTACCTCTCCCAGGATGTCCTGTCCGCGTGACGTGAGCCGGTTCAGTCGGCGAAGTACACGAGCTTGCCGCACACATGACGGCCACTCAGCTCGGCCAGCGTCGCGGGCATCGCCGGCAAGTCCGCACGGGCGTGCTCGTCGCCGTGGCTGTGGGCGGCACCGACCGTGTCCACCACCGCGTCGACCCCTCGCCCACCGGTCAGTTCACGCACGCGGACCGGTACGTCCTGGGTGAGTTGGTCGACGACCTCGTGCTCCCAACTCCCTTACTTACGAGGCGTTGCGCGCGGGCGCGGTCGCGCTCACGCGGGCTCCGGCGCGGGCAGTGAGCTGGACGGCGAACCCGCCCGCGAAAGCCCTCAACCCATCTGGTCCTCGGCGGACAGGTGTTCCACGGTCGTGCCGGTCTCGGTGAAGGTCCGGGTCACGTGCCCGGACGAGTACACCCACAGGATGCGCAGCGGCACGTCGCCGACGTTGCGGAACAGGTGCGGGATCAGCGTACGGGTGGGGCTTCCCGGGGCGAGCCGGTGGCGGAGAGGGGCTGGCCCCGCATCGCCGAACTGGTCGCGCGGTACCGGGACTTCCCGTTCGGTCCCACGATGCTTCCGTCATCGTTGCGGACGAGCGCTGGGGGGCAAGGGGTCGCAGGTTCAAATCCTGTCGTCCCGATTGTTCGATTCATCGAAAGTCGCAGGTGAAGGGCCGTTCTTCGAACGGCCCTTCACCGTTTCCGGCCCGCTCCCGTATGGGAGCGGCGGGGTGGGAGCCCGCTCCCACCGACGCCTTGGCTGTTTGCTCCCACTTGTTACGCTGCGCACATAGTTGCAATGGTCCGCGACAACTCCCCGCGCATCGCCCGCAAAAATCCGGACGTGGAGCTCACTCGGGCTTCGGACGCCTTGGTGCCACGCGTCATCGCGCTGACTGAATTCCTGGTGGACGTGCTCGGCGTCACGGATGTCGGCGCGTACTACCCGCACAAGGTGACGTACCACCCCTCCTGCCACGGCCTGCGCTCCCTGGGCCTCGGCAACCGCCCCACTCAACCCCTCGGGGAAGTCAAGGGATTTGAGCTGGTGGAGCTGCCGGGCGCGCAGGAGTGCTGCGGTTTCGGCGGCACGTTCGCCGCGCCGCCCCCGGACCGACGGAATCGCATCCAGCAAGGGCAGAAGCTGGGTGACGTCGTTCCGGTTGCTGCTGGTGGGGAGGACCGCGAGCGGGGTGCCATGTCCGTCAGTGCAGTGATCAAATGGCGCTTGGAGCGGGCCTGGCCTCGACCGGCGACGGGCCCGTGTGGAGCCCCTTTTGGCGCCCTGACGTGGGAGGCGTCGACCGTCCAACCGCGCTGCCTTCGCCGGGGAGCCCCTTGTGGTGGTCAGGGACAGCTGATGCGGGTGGCGCCCGTGTCGGTTGTGCAGGTGTCGGTGCCGGAGCCTCCGTTGGCGGTGTCGTCGCCGTAGCCGCCGTTGAGGGTGTCGTTGCCGCTGGTGCCGATGATCGTGCAGCCCCGGGAGTTGTTGACGGTGGTGGTCGCGGTGGAGGGACAGGTCGACGCCGGTGGGCGGGGGCGGGGTGCCGGCGCCGCCCTCGGTGGCGGACCAGAGCGAAGTCGGTGTTCGGGCCGCCCTGACCGGCGGCGACGATCTTGCCGTCGGGCTGGACCGCCACGCCGCGAACCTGATCGCTGCCGCCGAAGTCGGTGGTCACCAGGCCGCCGGTGCCGAAGCCGCTGTCCAGGCTGCCGTTGGTGTTGTACCGCAGGACCGCGACGTCGCCGCCGGGCCCGTTGCTGCCAGCGACGACGATCCTCCCGCCGGGCTGCAGCACCACGTCCTGGGCCCCGCCGCCACCGGAGGTGAGGACCCGGCCGGCGTTGCCGAAGGTGGCGTCCAGGCTGCCGTTGACGTTGTAGCGGGCTAGCGCGAACCAGCCGCTGTTGGTCCCACAGCTCCTCGGGTGTGCGGTCACCGAAGGTGTTGAGGTTCTCGGCAACCAGGGCGGCCTCCTCCCGCAACACGACCTTGCCGACGGTGAGCAGGAAGTCCAGGTCGGACCTGGACAGTTCGAGACCGTCGACGTCGAGGGCCTCCTTGGCCGGCAGGATGCCAAATGCCAGACCTGCCGGAACGAACTCCTTGACCGCACCTTGATCTGGAACCAGCGGCATCTCCTGCATGCCCTGCGGGAGTTCGAGGACTTCTACCACGGAGTACCGACATACTGCTTGCCCAGCACGGATGATGTGTCGGCACCCGCAGGGTCCCGCCCCTCTCAGAAGTCCAGCACGTGCGGCAGCCTCAGCCGATAGCGCACCCGGTCGGCGGCCTTGAGCTCCGCGAAGCCCGGGGGCTCGGCGCCGGTGAAGAGGCGGACCTCGTCGGCGCCGTCGGCTCCGGCCGCGGCCAGGACGCCGTTCGCGGCGCGGCGGCCCGCTTCGTTCGCGGTCTCCATGCACGTGAAGTCGACGTTGCTGTAGGTGCGGACGTGGTCGCCGGCGAGGAAGAGGTTGGGGACGGCGGTCACGGCCTCGCAGCGCAGCTCCCAGGACGAGACGTCGTTGAGGAAGTACGTGTCGTCGTTGGCGAGTTGGCCGTTCGCGGCGCGGGTGACCGCCGGGTCGAGGAACCAGGAGTGCACGATGCCGTCGGGCAGGACGACGTCCCCGTTGTCCTCCAGGCCCGCCTTCATCTGCGCCCAGACCTCCTCGGCGATCTCCTTCGGAGTGCACTGACGGGCGGGCCGCCCGTACAACGCGCCCGGAGTCTCCCAGTCGGAGATGACGACGGACAGGGACTCGGCGGCCACCCCGTCGCCCCAGGTCCCGGTGAAGGGGTCCGACCAGAAGCGGGACTGCCCGACCGGGCACAACGCCCACGGCGAGTCCATCAGGCTGAGGTGGGCGAGCGGCCCGCGGAACGTCTCCTTCAGGTAGAACACGATGCCCTGGCACCACGCCGTGCGTAGCCGGTCCATCGCGGCGAGGCGCGGATCCGCCGCCCGGATCTCGGCGGACCACAACTGCCGTACGCGGTCCACGGGGAGGGCCGCCACGAACCAGTCGGCGTCGACACGGGCGGGCCCGGCCGCGGTACGGGCATGGGCTGCGGCGATGCGTCCGTCCGAGCCGAGTTCGAGGGACTCGACGTGATGTCCGGTGACGAACCGGACCCCGATAGAGGTCAGGTGCCGCACCCACGGGTCGATGAAGCGTTCGCTGGTGGGGCCGTCGAGGATCCGGTCGAAGGGACCGTCGGGCCCCATCCCGAGCAGGGCGTAGAGGATCTTCGAAATGCCCTGCCCGCACGTCCGCGTGCTGGCGGTCTCGGGGCGCAGTGCCTGGATGACCTTCGCCGAGCCGCCCCACATCACCTGGTAGAACTCCGACTTGCCGGCCGCCTCGATGAACTCCAGCCACTGCGTGTGCTCCCACTGCCCGAACTGTCGCTCGTCGCAGCTCGTCATGAGGATCGCCAGCTTGCGGGCGAGCAACGCGACCTCCTGCGGCAGGAGTTGAGGCATGATCCGCAGCAGTCCCTCCAGGACGGCAGGCAGGGTGCCGGGGTCGAGGGTGCGGGTGCCGGGCGGCAGCGTGGGCAGAAAGAGGTCGCCCTTGCCCTTGTCCCTGTTGAACCCGAGGTAGGGGACGGTGGTCAGGTTGTCCCAGACGCCGTGGGTCTGATCGCCGAAGGGGACGCGGCGCATCGTGTCGGGGAGGTTGGCGTAGAAGCCGAAGAAGCCCCGATGCCCGTGCTCACCGGGCAGGTCGCGGCGGCCACCGGTGGCGGTGCCGGTCACCGGGATGCTGCGCGCCTTGCCGCCCCACGTGGCACGCCGGTCGTACACGGTGACGTCGAAGCCGCGCTCGGCGAGTTCGTGCGCGGCGGTCAGCCCGCCGACCCCGCCGCCGAGCACGGCCACTCTCGTACGAGACCGTTGTGCCGCTGTCGCCCGAGCCGGCCGCAGCCCGAGCGTCCCCGCGGCCGCCAACGACCCGCCCAGACCCAGTACTTGCCTACGTCCCGGCATCGCGCCCTCCCCGCTCTCCCACCGGACAGTGGTGTCGCTGGGACGGTAGAGGCGCCGGCGCACGATGGGAACGTGCGGCTCGGCATGTTCGCAGGGTTCACACGTCGGTGAAGTCGCGGGAGCCGGGCGGGTCACCGCTCACCGCCCGGGATCCGCATCCAGAATCACCAGGGCCGCATGCAGCCCGGTCCGCTGCGGCCCCGATTCCAGATCGCAGCCGAGGAGCCGCTCGATGGCGTGCAGCCGCTGGTAGAGCGCCTGGCGGGAGAGTCCGGCGCGCTTCGCCGCGACGGACGTGTTTCCCGAGGCGGTGAGGTATGCGCGCAGCGCGTCGATGAGGTGGCCGCCGTGCGGGGTGTCGTGCTCAGGAGGCCGCGGCGGAGGTGACGGCCGCACAAGGATTTCCTGAGACCGGCCCGGCGGCCGTTCAGACCGAACAAGCGCTGTCGACCAATTGCCGTCTGCCATTGGTTGGGTGCTGTCCCCATGGGGGTACTGACAGTGTCCCCAGCGGCTGTGTCGTGCGCCTAGAGTTCCCCTGTCGCTTCGGTGGTTTTCGTCGATGTGGTTGCGAAAGTGGGTCAGGGCCGTGCCCATCTATGCGCTTTTGGTTGGAATCGATGCGTACGTTCCTCCCGTTGGGCCGCTTCGAGGTGCCTGCAACGACATTCGGGCCACGGTCACGTTCCTCGAGGGAAACTTCTCGTCGGCCGACTGCTCCGTGCTGTGTCTGACGGACGCGGACGCCACCAGGGCGGCGGTGATCGACGGATTCCGTCGGCACCTGGGGCAGGCGGGGCCCGGTGACAGCGCGCTGTTCTGGTTCAGCGGCCATGGATCACAGGCCCCGGTGCCGACGGAGCTGGCACGGCTGGAGCCCACCGGCACTTTGCAGACGATCCTGTGCGCGGACAGCCGCCAGGACGGTGTGCCGGACCTGTACGACAAGGAACTGGCGGTCCTGATCGGCGAGATCGCCGCTCGTGACGTTCATGTCGTCGCGGTGATGGACTGCTGTCACTCCGACAGCGCCACCCGCGAAGCGACGAACATCCCCTCCCTCACGGCACGGTGGGAACCCGCCGCGACCACGCCGACGCCGGTCACGCTTCTGCTCGAGGGAGTCCTGGACCGGCCCGAGCGGGAAGTCCGCCCGGATTCCGCGGTCTTGGGCGCTGTCGCGGCCGATCACGTGGAACTCGCGGCATGCCAGACGCACGAGGCGGCGTACGAGACCGGCACGCCCGCCGGTCCACGCGGGCTGTTCAGCCTGGAACTGCTGGGACAGCTGGCCGCGTTGGGCCCCGGAGCCACGTACCGCGAACTGATGACCGGGACCCGCTGCGGTGTCGAGAACTCCGTGCCGGGGCAGCTCCCCGTCCTCTCACCCACGGCCGAGAGCATCGTGGACCAGCCCTTTCTCGGCGGCCGGGTCACACCACTTCGCTCCGCCGTGACCATGCGCTGCCTCGACGGTGTCTGGGAGATCGACGCGGGGGCGTGCCACGGCATGATGGCCGGCACGCCCGAGGATCCCCCGCTCGTGGCCGTGCACCGGACCGATCCACCGCTGGAGGCACGGATCGTGAAGGTGCTCGCCGACCGGAGTCTGGTCGAGCCCGTCGGGTGGACACCCGTTCCCGGCAGTGTGTATCCCGTGGTCCTCACCAGCGTTCCGCTGCCCGTCGGCACCGTGGCGCTGGGAGGCGCACCGGAGGACGACGCGCGGACGACAGCCCTGGTCGAAGCCGCGCTGAGGGTCGCCGCACCGGGCGGTCGGCCGTCGCCGTACGTCCGCTCCGTCGATCTCCGTGATCCCGGGCAGCCGCCCGAATCCCGTCTGTCGGCACCGCGACCGGGGAGGGTGACGATCGGCGGAGCCGACCGCAGCCCGCTGGTGGCGGACCTGCCCTGCTCGTCGCCCGACGACGCCGCGCGTGTGGTGGCAACCCTGGAGCACATCGCCCGGTGGCGCCGGATCAAATCGCTCGACAATCCCCTGTCCACTCTGCCCAATGCGGTCGTCGTCGAGGTCGTGGGCGCTCATGACGGAGAACGGGTCGATCCGGGGGACCGGCCCGCATTGCGGCCCGGCCCCGATGGAGCCGTGCACCTCGACTACCGGTGGGGACCGGACGGCTGGATCCCGCCCCGGGTCTTCCTCCGCCTGCGGAACACGGCCGACCGGCCGTTGTACTGCACCCTGCTGGACATGACCGACCGATTCCGGATCAATCCCGGACTGTTCTCGGGACACTGGGTCGCCCCGGCGTACACCGCCTCGGCGGCCAGAGGACGGGCCGTCGCACTCGAACTGCCGCCGGACCGCCCGGTGGTGCCCGGGGCCCGCGGAACGGACTGGCTCAAAGTCCTGGTGGGTGAGAGCCCACTGAACTCGGAGGCGTTCCGGCTGGAGCGCCTCGGCGAGCCCCGGATCGAACCGAAGCGCGGCACCGGACGCGGCGTCACGGGTGTGCTCGAACGGCTCGCGCTCAACGCCCTGCACCGCGATTTCGTGGCCGCCGACCAGCCGGCGGCCGACTGGACGACGGCCATCCTGCCGGTCGTCGTCCATGTGCCGGACCAGGCCCGCTGACGGTGTCGTTCAGCGGCCGGCGTGCACGAACGCCGCCCACGCCGGGACGGCCGAGACGTCGTGAGCCGTCAGATACGCGCGCAGCTGCGGAGGCATCGAGGGCGGCGGTTGCCGGTCACCGACGGTCCACAACTGAGCGGCGCGCAAGGCGTCCACCGGCGCGAGGCCCTTCTCCCGTACGAAGTGGTGGAACATGAACATGAAGACGGACGTCGCGGCGTCGGGAACACTCCAGGCCGCACTGATCACGGAGCGCACCCCGCCCGCCAGGAACGTGGTCCCGAGGCTGAACGCCTCGTCGTAGCCCCGGCCGGAAGCGCTGCTGCTGCACGCCGCCAGCGCGGCCAGCCCGATCCGCCGGGTGGGCTCGGCGGCGAGGGTCCGCAGCAGTTCCTCGGCGGTCAGACGCGCGCCCCCATCGAGCAGCAGATAGGAACTCGCCTTGGTGTGGGCGGCCGCCGTGACGACGGCATGGCACGCCAGATGCATCACCGGACCGCCGTCGGGGGACGCGAGCCAGCTCAGCAGCTGGTCGCGGGTGCCGGCCCCTTGCGGACCGGGCTCTCCTCCCGGCTGCCTGCCGACGTAGTGGGCCTCGGGATAGAAACAGTCCCGCACCGCGAGCGCCTCGTCCCGTGCGGCGGGAAGTTCGCGGGCCTGCCCCCGGGAATCGGGGTCGCCGACCATCAGCCCGGCGCCGGTGAGCGGCACCGGGCTGCGCCACGCCGACTCGCAGAGCATCCGCGCCGACGCGGCGTAGGAGAACGCGGCACGCTCCATCGCGTACCGCTGCCGGCCGCCCTCCCGGTGACGCGCGGCGTGCCAGGGGACGCGCGCCAACTCCCGTACGGGAATGAGGACAAGTCGTCCGTGCCGATCGGTGGGCAGGGTGAGGTGACGCTCCAGCAGCGGGCCGATGGCCGCCTCCCAGGCCCAGTCGCAGACCTCGTCGAGTACGTTCGGTTCAGCGTCCGGCTCGTCGAGCGGGACCATGTCGCGCGGGCCGCGCTCGTCCTGGCTCCCGTCCGCCGTCATGCCGCGGGCCGACTCGGTCAGGAAGCGGTCGAACGCCGCTGTCGCGGCCCGGCTCAGCCCCGGTAGCCGGATCCAGCTGGGCGGTTCGTGCGCGGGAACCACGACGGCCGCGCCGGTGCCGTCGTCTCCCGGCATCAGATAGACGAGGGCGTCGGCCTCGAGCGATCCGAGGGCAGCCCGCACCTCGTGCAGGCTCGGCGGATCGAGCAGCCGTGCCGTCCCCTCGCCCAGACCGGCCGCCAGTGAACCGTCGGCCTGCAACGGCACGCCCGCGAGCGCGCTGACGACCCGACGCCGCAGTTCGGCGGGAATCTCGTCGGCGCTGTGGTTCTCCCGCGCACGCTGCCACTCCCGGGCGAGGTCGGGCTCGCCCTTGTCGGTGAGCCGCACCTCCAGGTCCCGGGTCTCCGTCGCGGCGTAGAGGATGAGGCCGCGGCCCGACTCCAGGGCGGTGACAGCGTCTTCGGGGGCGTTGTCCGTCAGGCACCAGCGGGCGGTGTCGAGGGCGTCCTCCGCCGCGTGTCGCGCCACCGCCTGCATGTCGTCGGGATCCGGCTGCAGCAGGACGCTCCACGCGTGCCCGCGCAGCCCGGCGAGCGCCGTCGTCCGGCTCAGTTCACTATGGCCCGCGTGCCGGTGGGCATGGGCCAGCGGCATCGCGATCAGGGTCCACATGGGGTGGGCGGTGGTCTCGGCCGCCTCCCGGGCCTCTTCGAGAAGGCGGACGGCGGCTGCCAGATCGTCGCGACGGCCCGACAGTTCTTTCCGGCGCAGGTGAGCCGTGCCGGCCAGGACGAGGTAATAGGTGCGGCGCGGATCGTGGTCGGCCGCCGCACCTAGGGCCTCTTCGCTGTGCCGAATGGCCTGCGCCACCGACTGCGGGGTGTCCGTGCCCAGTTCGGCCGTCGCCAGCTGGGAGAGGCGCAACGCCCGTTCGCTGCCGGAGAGTCCGGGCATGTCCGCCATCTGCTGGAACCGGCGCAGCTGTTCGTCCAGGGCGGGGTTGACGAACCGGGCGTCCGGACGGGGCGCGGCGGCGCCCGCCGGATCCGGCTCCAGCATGTCCAGGAATGGTTGCAGCGATTCCCACGCCTGTTCCACCACGGTCCGGAGGTGATCGCCGGGCGGCAGCCGTGTCGTCGCCTCGCGAATTCCCTTCATCTTCGCCACGGCACCGGGAATGTCGCCGCGCAGGGCGCAGGCGTTCGCCTCGGTGAGCAGAGACAGCAGTTCTCCGCGGTCCCGCAGAGGTGAATCCGGCCCCAGTCCGCGGAGGAACTCCCCTGCGTCGTAGGCGACTTGCCTGGCGGTGTGGACATCGCCCTCCGCCTGGCTGATGAGATGGCGCATGCCCATACGCGCCATGTCGATCAACGCGACGTAGGGCTTCGTGCCGTCGACGATCCGCGCGTAGCGCTCCACGTCCGCCATGGCGGCGCGGGCGCTGAAGCCCAGCCTGCCCTCCTGTCCCGCCACGAGCAGTTCGCCGGCCCGCAGGGCCGCGGAGGCCTTGGGCCAGTCCGGCAGCGGAGCCTGGTCGGAGTCGGCGATGTCGGCGAGCGCCACCGCGCGGGACAGCCGGTCGGAACCGATCAGCGCGCCCGAGGCCAGCAACGCGGTCGCCATCACGGCGGCGAGCTTGGCCCGGCCCGGCGCCTGCGTCGGGAGTGCGTCGAAGTCGGCGAGCGCGGCGTCGATGTCCGCGGATGTCCCGCCCGGCCCCTCGTAGCGTCCCACCAGTAACCAGCACCGGGCGAACAGCCACGGCGCGCGTTCGGCTTCCGGGACCAGGGCGATGGTGCGTGACGTGCGTTCCAGCGCGGCGACCAGCGCGTCCGCCGGTGCTTCCTGTGCCACATCCGCCTCCTGTGTATCTGCCGTCACGGCGGCTGTTCCGATCGACCGCCGTTGGGTCACTTATTGGACCAGAACGTCCCATGGTCACCGAGAGGTTTTGATGTATCCGGTTCTTCCGGCACCGAGCACCAAAGATGGGAACGCCAGTTCCCCCATTCGTCGTTCGGCATCCCCCTCGGAGGGGGGCCGGAAGCGGCGAAATGATCACTTCCTCATTCCCGTTCAAAAGGCACCGCGCCGCGTCGGCCTGTGTCATCATGATGCACTCGGAGGCGAGCGCTACTGGCTGGCGGTCGCGCACAACAAAGGGGATCAAAGCGGCATGCCGACGGCTGGAACCGGCAGTCCGTATCGGGGGGAGTCATCGGATGGGGGGATCCGGCGTTGATCAGGTGTGCCCGGTGTGTAGAACGCCCGAACAGGACGGCGAGTTCTGCGCGGTATGCCAATGGCGGCTGTACGACGATCCGGTCCTGGGAGAGCTGACCGAACAGGACGTCCAGCGGGCGAGATCGGCTCTGCAAGCGGCCGGTCACGCATGGGACGCAAGGGCGGTCGCGCTCTCGGCCGCAGGGCCGGAGGGCAGGGGCGGCCCCGGCGACGGACGGCTCGCGGCGGTGATTCGGGGCGGGCCCCCAAGGCCGGGGGAGAAGGTGCCGACCGGTCCGCCGGAGTTATCCGGGAATTGGTCGGACTCGGGGTCGGCGGAATACGAGAAAATACTCGAAGATCTGCTCGGTCACCGCATCGGCGAATTACTTTTCATTGAATTCACGCCCGACCGGGTGAGCGTGATCAAGGTGACCGTGGGGGGCGGCGGAATACCTCGCCAGGTCGATGCCGGAAGCACGGACTGGCGATCGATGGCGCCCGTGCTCGACAGCGTCCCGGAAATCCGTCGATTTCAGCTCGCCGGTGGCATCGGTACCCTGCCTCCCGTTTCCCGTGCGGAATTCGACACCACCGTTCTGCACTGGCTGAAGGCATACATTCCCCCCTCCTACGAGCGCTCCATAGTGCTGTTGAAGCCCCGCGACGGATGGGTCCTGCTGGAGCGCGCCGCGGCCACCGTGCGTAGCGCGTACGCCCCGCGGGCCGAGCTGGCCCGCGGCAGGGAGATCCCCGCGGAGGGCACCACCCCCGAGGCCGTGCGGGAGGTGCTGCGCACCGCGCCGCTGCTCGCCGACCACACCCTGCTGCTGGCCCAGGCCGACCCGCTGACCGGCGCCGTGCGGACCCACAGCCACGTGCTCTTTCCGTCCGGCACCCGGCTCGGACCCGGGGAGACGGCGAGTGCGCAGGTCACCGTGTACGGCGGAGTCGGCGACCCCGCCCCGCTGCTGCTGCCGGTACTCGCCGGCACGCCCGCGGCCGACGGCACCGGCACCGAGCCCCTCTCCGTGCACCGTGTCACCGTCCGTCCGCTGGAACAGGTGCGCCTGACGTTCGTCCTGTGCGGGCCAGGTGAAGTCGGCCTCGTCGCACCCGGAACCGGTTCCATGGACGAGCCGGCCGGGGCGGACGAAGGGAAGGCACCGAAAGAGCGGGGCGCCCTCGACGTGCCCGCCCTGATCACTCGCCTGCCCCGCCGGATCATCCGCCCGCCACGGCTGGAGCTCTTCGTCACCGTCGAACTCAGCGGCGCCAGCGAGGCGGAGACGCAGGAGCGGCTGACCTTCGTACGGGAACTACTGACCGCGCTGGCCCGGCACGACGGCTCCGGTTCCGTGCTCCGTACCGGCGCCGTCGGTCACTACGACCACGTGATCCACGAGAACGCCTACACCTCCCGGCGCACCCTGCTGATGCCACCGGTTCCGGCCGGTCCCGCGCCGACGGTCCTGCACGCCCTGGCGGCCTGGCGGCCCGAACGGCGCGAACAGGACCTGGCGTCCTCGCTGGAGGACGCGCTCAAGGCGGTGGTTCCGCTCGCCACCGGTGCGCGAGGCGGCGAGCCCGTACGGCGCGTCGTGCTGATCGTCGCGCGCCGACCGCCCGGCCTGCCCCAGCAGCACGGCATCGTCCCGACCTGTCCGCTCGGGGCCGACTGGCAGGCGGAGTTGAGCCGCCTGCGCTCCGCCGGGGTCAGGGTGATGACCAGGGCGGATCCCGCCGTCGGTCCCCCGGCACAGGACCAACCGGGCATCGCGGCACGCGGCTACGCCGACGCCGCGTGGGCCCTCCTGTCCGCCGACGGCTCCTTCCGTCCCGGCGACGACTCCGCCGCCGACGTGGCCGAGGCGCTCACCCCGCCCTGGCGGCTGGACGGCCCGCCCTGCCGCCTGGCCCTCGCCACCCCCCTGCTCTGACCCACCGCTCCGGTACGAGGAGATCGCATGTCCGCAGAGTTGTACGACCCCAACAAGAAGGTGCCCGGCGGTTCCGCCGCTCCCCAGTCCGGCGAACCCGCACCGTCCGCCGAACCGGAGCAGCCCGGCCCGCGCCGGTGGGGGCCCGTGGTGGTGCCCTCGGCCCCGGCCGCCCCACCCCCGGCCCCACCGTCCGCCCCGGTCCCGGCCCCCGGGCGTGTCGAGGCCGGGTACCCGCCCCAGCCGACCTTGCCTCCGGTACAGGACGGCAACCTCGCACCACTACGGATCCCGCAGCTGGCTCAAGCGGACGAGTCCGCCGCGGAGCACATCCGGATCGGACTGTGGGGCGCGCCGCGATCGGGCAAGACGACGTATCTGGCCGCACTGCCGATCGCGGCGATGCAGTACCAGCGGTACCAGCAGGGCAACTGGGTGATCAGCGGCATGACGCAGGAGGCCAACAACTTTCTCAGCGAGAGCGTGTCGCAGCTGGCGGTCCGGCGGAGCTTTCCCCAGGCCACCATGGGTATCCAGGGCATGAGCTGGTCGTTCCAGGGCGAGGAACCCGCGTCGGGGCTCATGCGGAACCGGTCCCGTGAATCGAGCTTCGTACTGGAGATCCAGGACGCGTCGGGCGAGGTGTTCGACCGAAGCCATCCCGAGCACGCGCGGATCGTCGACCAACTCGCCCGGGCCCAGGGGCTGATCTATCTCTTCGACCCGCTGGGCGACGCGATGGAACTGACCGAGAGTCTGACCTTCTTCTACTCGACGCTGACCGAGCTGAGCACCCGCATCCGAGACGTCGGCGGGCACTACCGGGGCCGGCTGCCGCACCATGTCTCCGTCTGCGTCGCCAAGTTCGACCACCCCCATGTCTTCCAGCCCGCCGTGGAGGCGGGATGGGTCACGCAGGACTCCGTGGGGTCGCAGTTGCCGCGCGTCCCCGAGCAGCACGGCGCGCGTTTCTTCCAGTGGATGTGCGACGAGTTCCGCGGATCCACCGCCCGGCTGGTGCGCGACGGACTGGCGAACTTCTTCCACCCCGACCGCATTTCCTACTACGCGACGTCCGCCATCGGGTTCCGGCTGAATCCGCAGCACATATTCGACTACCGCAACTACGCCAATGTGGAGACGGTCGACGGATCGCCCCGGATCTGCACCTCCCCCGAGCCGATCAACGTCCTGGAGCCGCTGACGGACCTGGAGCGCAGGATCCGTACCGGACACGGTGTGCGCAAGGGATGGCGGCGGTGAACGACGGCCTCGGTGCGGTGCGGTTGACCGCCGACTGGGCGGTCCTGGGCAAGCATCCGGGGCGGGTCATGGGATACGAGGTCCTCGACGGCAGCCTGCCGACGGACCGGGCCAAGCTCTACCTCTGGGGCGCCACCACCGGAGTCCCCGACAACCGCGACCCCGCGGAGAGCCTTCCCTGGCGTGTCTTCCTCGGCAGCGTGCGCAACGACCCCACCCCGGTCTGCGCGGCCGTCGAGACCACCTGGGACGGCAGCGCCGACGGGACCGGCGCCCCCAGTTACGCCTGGCGGCTGCTCCTGTTGGAGTGGCCCGAGGCCAGCGCCGCCGGGCTGACCTGGTCCGCGCTGGACCAGGTCCTGCCTCGCGAGCAACTGCCCGCCTCCGGGACGGGAGTGGGCCTCACGGTGCCGCGGACGCCGGCTGCCGATCTCGCCGCCACGGCCGACCTGCTGGGCTTCGAATGGACCGCCCGCGTCGCCGCCCTGCTGCTCGACAACCAGAAGGTGGCGATCACTGCGCCACCCGGCGCGGCCCTCCCCGACGTCGCCGAACGCGTACGCATCCTCGACGCGGTCTGCTCGCTCCTGCCGTACGGGTGCCGCGCCTGGCTGAGCGGCGCGACCTGGACCGGCCAGTCCGAACACACCCTGCGGCTGATCTTCGCACCCACCGCGCGGACCGGGCAGTTGGACGTCTGGCTGGGGACCGGCAGCCCGCCCGAACCCCAGGGCGCCATGGCCCGCAGCTACCTGAACGAACTGCTCAGGCTCCGGGCGAAGCGCCAGTCGACCACCGAGCTGATCGGCCATCTGCTGGCCGCCACCGCCGTCATCCCGGCCGAGAACCCCGCCGAGGCGCTCCGCGTGCTGCGCGAGGCCGACCTGCTGGACTCGGTGATCGAGGAGATCGGGCAGGGCCGCGGTGAACTGCGCGACGTGCAGCGGGTGCTGGAGCGGTATCCGGTGCACAGCCTGGGCGAGCCCCGGCTGCGGGTGCTCGTGCCCTTCCTGGCCCGGCGCGCGCTCGCACCCGGCGGCAGCCCGGCCGAGTCGGTGCTGCGGCAGCACTGGAGTCCGCTGACACCACAACTGCTGGCCCAGGACGTCGTCCTGACCGAATCGCGGCAGGACTCCTTCGCGCGCGCGAAGGGCTACCTGAGCCTGATGAACGCCGTGGAGGCAGACCATCCCGGCGCGTTCGAGGAACTGTTCACCGCCCTGGTGGGGGCCCCGGACCAGGATCCCGGCTGGACCGGAACCCTCATCTACATGGTGGAGAACGAGTTCGGCCGCAACACGGAGACGGCCGACAGCTTCCTCATCCGGTCCCGTGAGGCGGGGCTCGAATGGCTCCGCCTGCTGCTGCGGACCGACAGCCGTGACCTGGCGCCGATCGGCCGGCTGGCCTCGCGGGCGCTGCGCGTCGCGGCCGGCGGCATCACCGGCTGGCTGCGGTTCGCCGAGGTCCTCATCGGCAGGACCGCTCCGGAGCAGGCGACCGCCTACGATGCCGCGGAGTTCACCGGTGCCGGCGACGATGCCTGGCTGATCGCTCTGGACATCGCCGAGGACGCGGGCCGGCCGGCGGTGATCGGCTTGATGTGGTCCCTCCTGCGCGAGCGCGCACGGAGCCGGGAGGGGCAGACCCACCTGTTGCCCGCACTGGACAGGCTTGCTCCGCCCGGCGGACCGGGTCTCACACCCGGCACCGCCGCCGACGCCGATCTGCTGCGGGCGCTGATCCCGGACGCGAACGGATCCCGGATCCCGATGTCGATGCCACGGCTGCGGCAGATCACCGACGAGGGCGCACTCGACGCCTACGCGGCCGCCGTGATCCGCCGGATCGAGACCGACGACGAGCTGAAACGGCTCACGGTCGAGGCGCTGCTCGGCGAGACACCGGACGGGAACTCCTGGCAGGTCCTGTGCCTGCTGACGAAGCAACGGCCCAGCGCCGAGCCCCTCGTGCGCGAGGGTGTCGACCGGCGGCTCACCGACAACTACAGTCTCTGGCTCGGCCTCGCGCTCTCGGACGATCTGGTGGCGGACCTGAGCCGCCGGGAGCACCTCGGCTGGCTGCGCCCGGTCCGGGACTTCCGGAACGCGGCACGCGCAGGCGTGCGGTACGAGCAACTGGCCCGGATCATCGCGGACGCCTCTCACTACAGCGGATTCTCCCCGCAGTTGCTGGACGAGATCATCGAATGGCTGCTGGCGTTCGCCCCGGCGGACGGGTACTTTCTCGCCGCCGCTGTGGACGACCTGGTGCCCGGGCTGGGCGCGGACTTGTACGCGAGGCTCGGCCGCATCGAGCGGGCCAGGGGGATGTGCGCGTACCTGGCCCAGTACAGCCGCGCCGAAGCGGCCCGCCATCACCAGTTCCTGACAGCTCTGGGCGCCGCGCCCCGGACCCCCACCGCCGCGCGGCCGCAGCAGAGTGCTCCGCTACCGCAGCCGAGCGCTCCACTGCCTCAGCCGACCGGGCCGCCGCCGCAGTCCGCCTCGTTACCGCCACCGTCGGCCGCGCGACCTCAGGAGGAGCAGAAGAGGAAGCGGTTCGCATGGCACCCCCACAAGCCCGACTGGTGGCAGGGCTGGGGATGACGAAGGCCAACGTGATCGCCATCGACGTCGGCGCCCGCTTCACCCGTATCGCCCGGGTGGGCGCGGACGGAACACCGACCCTGGTCGGGCTGCCCGGCACGGTACCGGGGGAGGGCCTGCCCACACCGGGAGACGCGGGCCTCCACCGCGGTGCCGCGCTGCGGGCCGCGTACGCCGCGTACCGCGAGCACTGCGGCACGCCCGAACACGTGGTGCTGGTCGTCCCGCAGCGGGACCGGGCCGAGCACGCGCGCCGGGCGGCCGACGTACTGACCGCCCTCCACGGCACGGATCCGATGCCGCGGCTGCGTGCCCTGAGCACCCCGCACGCCGTCCTGGCGCTGCTGCGGCACGCCGGCACGGCGACGGCGGACCGCTACGCGGTGTGCGATCTCGGCGGCACGGCGGCCGAGGTGTCGGTGTGCGCCCTCGCCGCCGGTTCGGTGGCGGTGACCGGCTCCGCCGGGTACGCGCCCGCCGACGGCTACGGTGCCGGATTCGACGCGGCGCTGCTGGCCGGCGCCGGGCTGCCGGACGACGAGGCGGGGCTGCGGGCCCTGGCCGGGGCCAGGGCCCAGGAGGGTGCCGGACAGCGGCTCGACATCGCCCTCGAGGGCGCCGAACGCCGTCCGGGGCGGTACGAGGACACCGTGGTGCACCAAGTGGCCGGACGGGACGTCACGGTGGGCGTGGTGCGTCAGGCGCTCGCACGGCTCGTCGCCGGAATCGACCACGCGGTGGACGAGGCACGGGGCGACCAGCCGCTCCCTTCCGTGGTCTTGGTCGGCGGGCTGGCGCGGCTCGGCCCGCTGCTGCGTCATCTGACCGGCCGCCACGGAACGCCGGCCGTGCTGCCCGGCGGCGTGGACCCGGCTGTCGCGGCCGCGTTCGGCGCCGCGCTCGTCGCCGCCGGGCAGGTCGACCCCGCCGACCGCTATCCGTACGCCGTGTGCGTGGCCACCCACCGGACCGTGGCCGGCGAGCCCCGGGCGCAGGAGCTGCTCATCAGCCCCGCCGGAACGCTGGAACCGGGCGGCGCGACGGTCTTCGCGGAAACCGGCGGACAACGCGTCCGGGTACGGACCGGACCGGCCGGTGCGACGAGTGCGCGACCGGTCCGGATACAGGTGCGCGACGCCGGGGGCGGTGCGGCGACGCCGGCCGGCACCCCGGTGCTCCCCCCGAGTGCCGAGGGGGCGCGCTTCCACGTCGGCGTACGCATCGCCGTCGACGGGACGGCCAGTCTCGTTCTGCACCCGCTGGGCCCCGGGACGCCCAGTGAATACCCGCTCGGCGTCCTGCCGACCGACATCGAGGGAGCCCGTTCGTGATGCGATCCACTGGTGGTCCGATCCTGCCCCGACGCGAGGGCCCGGCCACCGGGCGCGCCCGACGCGCCGTCGTGCGCGGCTGGGCCGCTCTGGTGACCGCGGCCGTGCTGGCCGTCTCGCCGGTCGCCGCCACCGGGGCGTCCGCCGCCACGGACCCCTCCCGCGCCGAGATATACCGGGCGCTCGGGCTGAGCGACCAGCCTGCCGACTATGTCGTGCTGGTGGACACCTCGGGCTCGATGGCGGCGGACGGCAAGTACGACACCGTCCGCTCTACCCTGCGCCCGTTCCTCGGCGGCCTCTCACCCAAGGACCATGTCGCGCTCATCACCTTCGACTCCACTCCGGAGCCGCGCTACATCGGCTCGGCCGGGGACCCCGACGCGATCATGGCCCGGCTGCCCGACTCCCCCGACCCCGCGGGCGAGACCGACATCGGGGCGGCACTGGACAGCGCGGTGAGCGAGCTCGAACGCGACGACGCCTCCGAGGTGGCCTCGGTGGTGCTGCTCACCGACGGCGAACACCATCCGCCCGAGGGCTCCCGGTACCCGAAGTCGACCGGTGCCGCCTGGACCGCCCTGCACAAGCGGGCAAAGGCCGTCGCCGAGCGGACCGAACTGGCCGGATACGCACTGCCGTTGGGAAGCGGAGCGACGGGCGCCGAGCTGCTCGGGGACGTCGTCGACGACACCACCACGCTGCGTCCGGACAGCATCCAGGACTTGAGCTCGTACCTGGAGCGAGCCGGGGACCGCACCCGGGCCCGCAAGGCGCAGCTCCTGCTGGCCGGTGACATCGGGAAGGGGATCACCGCGTCCTGGTCCGACAGCCGTCGGCGTGATCTCACGGACGGCTCCGCCACGGCGTCCGTCACGTTCCGGTCGACGGCGCATCACATGCCGTTGAGCGTCGGCAAGTTGCGCGTCTCGGTCGGCGGCACGTCCGTGAAGGCCGCTGGGCTGCCGTCGCGGCTGACCCTGGATCCGGGCGAGTCCCGGTCGTTCACCGTACGGCTGAGCGGCAAGCTGTCGGCGGGCCCGCTGCCATACCGTCGGGTCAAGGACACCGACGCCGCGCTGCGGGTGTCCGGCCAAGTGACGTCGCCGTGGGAGCGGGCGCTCGCCCCGGACATACGGCTGAAGGTGCCGGGCGAGGTCCGGGTCACCGGGGCGGCGCTACCGCTGCGGGCCACGGTGGGCTCGGCCGTCTTCCTCCCCGCGCTGCTGGCCGGTGTGGCAGCGGTCCTGCTGGTCTGGTGGCTGTGGTGGCGGCGCACGCACCGCCCGCGGCTGCGGGGCGAACTCCTGCTCGTCCCGGCGTTCGGCGGGGAACTTCCCGACCGCATCGCCCTCACCGGGCGCCGGGTGACGCTGCGCCCGCGCACGGGCGGGCACGGCTCGGTCCGCGGCCGGCGCCGGTCGACGGACCGTGGGCCCGAGGTCGACCTGCTGATCCGCTACACGCCGGACGGCTCCGCTGCCCGGCAGAGCGACGCGACGTGCGGACCCGGCCGCCAAGTCGTCGTCAACGGCGTGTCGTTCACCTATCTGCCCGAGCAACGGGCCGTCGGCGCCGGACGGCCGGGATGAGCGCCGATCCCGTCGTGCTCAACGTCGCGGCCACCCAAGTCGGCACCGAGGCACTGGGACCCGGTGTGCGGTCCGCGCTGTGGGTGCAGGGATGTCCCTTCCGCTGCGTCGGCTGCATGGCGCCGGACTGGATCCCCGACCGCCCGGCCCGTCGGGCCGAGCCGGACGAGCTGGCGGCCGAACTGCTCGCCGATCCCCGGGTGACCGGTCTGACCCTCTCCGGCGGCGAGCCGATGCGGCAGGCGGCCGGGCTGGCCGAGGTCGTCCGGCTGGCCCGGCAGACCCGGGACGTCTCCGTGATCTGCTTCACCGGTTACCGCCTGGAACGGCTGCGCGCCAGGCCGCCGTCTCCTGGGGTACCGGCCCTGCTCGCCGCCGTCGACGTGCTGATCGACGGCCTGTACGTGGCCCCGCTGGACGACGGCCGAGGGCTGCGCGGCAGTTCCAACCAGCGGATCCACCATCTCACCCGGCGCCTCGCGGACTGCGGCTACGACTTCGGCCACCGCCCACGGACCGCCGAGATCGCCGTCAGCGGTCCGGAGGCCCTGCTCATCGGCGTACCGCCGAAGGGACTGCTTGCCGCCTTCGACGCCGCGGTGGACGCCGTGCGCGCCCGTACCTCCCCAGGAAGGAAAGAGCACCATGAGCGGTAAGAAGCGCATACAGGTCGACGAGTCGGAGTGGTACAGCATCCAGCGCAAGGCGCAGCAGCTGAAGGAGGTGCAGCGCAACCTCCCCCGGCTGATCGACGACGTACGGGCACAGACGCGCGCCGACATCGACCGCACCTTCGCCACCGTTCAGGAGCGGCAGCGGCGCCACGAGGAGGCGGTTCGCGGACTCAGCGACCGCACCCGGCAGTTGGAGGCCGACACCACCCGACGGCTCCAGGAGCAGGCCAGGGAGCTGCACCGCACCCTGGACGAGACCGCGGGCCGGATCCAGGAGGACACCCGCAGGCAACTGGCCGCGCAGCAGGAGGAGACACGGCGGGCGATCGCCGCCGAGCGGGCCGAGCGTCGCGCCGAGATGTCCCGGCTGTCCCAGGAGATCGACGTGATGAAGGCGGACCGGGCACGTGCCGAGGAGACGGTACGGACCTGGCTGTCGGATGCCCGCACGATGGCCGGGCTGATCGCCGAGACACTGCCGCACGAGCGGTACGCGCCCGGTGAACTGGCCCGGCTGACCAGTCGGTTGAGCACCGCGGAACAGAACGCGGCGGAGGGCCGCTTCGACGCCGCCCTCGCCGTGGCCCAGGAGACGTACCACTCGCTGAGCGAGCTGCGGATGGACACCGAGCAGCGCGAACTGGAGCGCTGCTCGGCCCAGACGGCGGCCGTCGAGGCCCTGGTGCGCGTCGACAACCTGATCAAGGGAAACGAGCAGCGGCCCGTCGTCGGCCCGGACGGCGAGGCCCTGGCGGGCTACAAACTCGACGTCGTGTACTGGTCCGAGGGCGAACTCGACGAGCTGCGCCGGGAGACCGGGGACGCGCTGTCCCGGGCCCGCGACGACGGGACGGGCACCGACGACCTGCGCGAGCTGCACGACCAGGAGGCACCACGGCTCGAACGGACCCTGGGCGGCACCGTGGAAAGGGCGGGCATGCGCCACCTCGCCTCGCAGATCCGGGTGAACCTGGCCGACGCCGTGGCCCACACGCTCACCGAGTACGCCTACTACGACCTCGTCGACGGCGAGTACGCGGACGCCGATCCGCGGGGCACGTACTACGCCAAGCTCCGTGACCACAGCAACGGCAACGAGATCGTGCTGGACATCTCGCAGGCCGAACGGGACTCGGAGCAGTGCGTGGTGCGCGTGCTGTCGTACGACCACGACGTCACGGCCGAGGCCGATCTGCGGCGCCGTGCCGAGGCGATCGAGCAGGCGCTGGCGGCGGACGGCCACCGGACGTCGGCACCTGTGAGCGAGCCGGGAACCCCGGACCCCGCCCTGAGGAACCTTCCGGCACACCGTGATCCGCAGTCCGCCCCTCAGGCCGGAGCGCAGTCGCAGCCGGAGGAGCGGCGGCAGCCGGGGACGGCCACGGGATGACGGAGGCGGCAGCGTCGTTCACCTCCGGTCCGACGATGGAACGGTTCGATCCGGCCGCTCTGCACAGCGGCGAACCGTTCACCGTCTTCTACGGCCCGGGTGTGGGAGACGTCTTCGTCGACAGCGCCTACCAAGTGTGTTTTGTCGAGCAGGCCCTGTGGCGGCTGCTGCGGGCCGAGGGCTTCGAGCGGATCGTCTTCAGCTCCTTGGAGCATCCGATCTATTTCCGGGACCACGCCTCCCGGGACCTGTCCCGCGCCCCCGGGGCCCGAGGCCGCGCCGCGCCGGACCCCCGGACGATGAGACACTCCCGGCTCCAGGGGCCGCTCGGCGGGCTGCTGGTACGCGACTTCGCTCCGCGCGCCGCCCCGGAGTCCTCCGGTGACCGGCCGGGCGGTGCGGCGGCGGGCGGCAGCGGGAGCGCGCCCGCGGCGCCGCCGGCCGGTGTCTCCGACCCGTTCGGGGTGGCGACGCTCACCGGCTATCTCCGGCAGTCCGAGCACCGTACCGCCGTGGTGTTCACGCATGCCGAGGAGATCCTGGAACACATGACGGCCGCGCGTCAGCTGGCCGGAGCCATGGTGCGCTGGGCCGACCAGGGCCACGACGGCAATCAGTGGATCCTGGTCTTCCGCAAGTCGACCCTGGACGCGGTGGCGCAGTTCGTCGAGGTGCGCGGGGGCTTCCCGTTGCTGGAGACCTTCCTGCAGGAGCAGCGCTCCACGCCGGGACGCGGCGGCACCTTCCGGATCGGCCATCCCCAGGCCGCCGAGCTGGAACGGCTGATCCACGCGGTACGACTGCGGAAGGGTCTGAGGATCGCCGACTGGCGAGAACTGGATCCGATCGTCAAGGCCATGGCCGCCCATCCCGGCAAGGCCGTCACCTGGCAGGCCCGGCTCGGTCAACTCGCCGGCCGCGGCGGCTCGTTGAGCCGCGAAACGGTGCGGCAATGGGTCGGCACGGTGACCGCCGACGCCCGCACCCCCTGGGAACGGCTCGACTCCATGCCCGGACTGGACATGCTCAAGCAGCACTTCGAACGGCTGCGGGCCGAGGTGGAGACCGCCGAGGAGCTGCGGGCCATCGGCCGGGGCACCGGCGCCGAACCACCCTCCGCGCACCTGGTGTTCACCGGCAACCCCGGGACGGGAAAGACGACAGTGGCCCGCCTGGTCGGCGAGATGTACCGCGACCTGGGCCTGCTGAGCCGCGGCCATGTCGAGGAGGTGAAGATCGAGGACCTCGTGGCCGGTTACATCGGTCAGACCGCAGGGCGGACCGAAGCGGCGGTGGACCGGGCCCTGGACGGCGTGCTGTTCATCGACGAGGCGTACGCACTCAGCGACCAGCGGGACGGGTTCGGCAACGAGGCGATCCAGACACTGCTGAAGCGCATGGAGGACGACCGGGGCCGACTGGTCGTGATCGCGGCCGGATACCCGGAGAAGATGAAGGAGTTCCTGGCGGCCAACCCGGGGCTCTCGAGCCGGTTCGCCCAGGACAACATCCTCGAGTTCCCCGACTATCCGCCGGACACCCTGCACGCGATCCTGCTGAGGCGCCTGGCCGAGCGCGGCCTGCTCCTGGCCGCGGGGACGGCGGACAGGCTGCGGGAGGCCGTCACGGAGATGCACCGGACCAGGGACGCGAACTTCGGCAACGCCCGGGACATGCGCACCCTCGCCGACGGCATCTACAAGCAGTGGGCCGGCCGCGTCCGGCGCAACGTGAAGGAACCGGTCACCCCCGAGGACATCCCCGAGAGCTACCGGGGCTATCTGCCCCAGCCCGCACCCGACCCCGCCACCCTGCTGGCCGAACTCGACGACTACGTCGGCCTGGGCCCCGTCCGGGAGGTGCTGGAGAACCTGGCCAACCGGCTGAAGATGCGTCAGGACCTGAACAAGGGGACGCTGGATCCGCCCCACCTGCTGTTCACCGGGCCGCCCGGGACCGGCAAGACCACCGTGGCCCGGCTGATCGGGAGGCTGTTCCGCGACCTCGGTCTGCTCCGCAAGGGACATGTGGTGGAGGTGACCCGCACCGACCTGGTGGCCTCCTACATAGGCCAGACCGCGCCCCTGGTGCGCAAGGCGGTGCAGGACGCGCTGGACGGTGTCCTGTTCATCGACGAGGCCTACAGCCTGGTCCGTGACACCTCGGGGCACGGAGGCTTCGGCGCCGAGGCCGTCGACACCCTGCTCCGGGAGATGGAACACCACCGGGACCGCCTTGTCGTGATCGCCGCCGGCTATCCGAAGGAGATGGAAGAACTGGTGTCCTTCAACTCGGGGATGCCGTCGCGGTTCACCGACCGGGTGTCTTTTCCGGGCTACTCCCTCAGGGATCTGGTCGAGATCCTGCGCCGGATGGCCGCCGCGGAGCGCTTCACCCTGGGCGAAGGAGTCGCCGAACGGGCCGCGCGCTGGCTGGAGGCGACCCGGCGGGCCGATCCGGTCGCCTTCGGCAACGCCCGGACGGTGCGCGGACTGCTGGGAAGCATGGAAGGCCGGATGGCCGCGCGGTACGTACCAGGGGTCACCCGACCGGAGTTCCTGCCCGAGGACGTGCCGGATCCGCCGGATCCGCCGGATCCGCCGGTCAGGCGCCGGTACGCAGGACCATGACCCGCCCCTCCGTGTCCTGCGCCGCACGCTCCTGAAGGACCCGGCCGAGAGTCTCGTCCGCCTCGCGCAGCCGCCGCTCGATGGCCTCGGCGGCGGCCTCCACCTGCGCCAGTGTGACGTGCTGCTCCTGGACGGCGGACGTGTCCCCGCCCATTGCGGCGGCGTCGCGCAGCGCCCGCGCCAGCTCGCGGTCGGCCTGTGCGTGCCGGCTCAGCGAAGCAAGTAGCGCGCCGCGCTCGGCCTGGATGCGCTCCAACCGGTCGTGGTACGAGGCGAGTTCCGCGGTGCTCGCCTGGTGCTCGCGTTCCGCGGCGGCCAGCGCGCTCTGCGCCGCCGCGGCCCGTTCGAGGGTCTGACCCGTCTGCGGCGCCAGGATCGAGAGCTGGTCCTCCGTGAGCCGGACCAGCGCGTCACTGCTCGTCCGGAGCGCCTCGTCGACCCCGGCGTCCCGACCGCGCAGTTCCGCCAGCCGTTCGCTGATGACCTCCTGCTGTTCCCGCAGCGCGTCGAGCGCGACGACCAGCCGCTCCAGCCGGCGCAGCTCGTCCACCTGCTTGCGCAGCTCTTCGTGCTCTGCCAGCCGCCGGTGCAGCGCCTCCTCCGTCGCCGCGAGTTTCTCCAGGGTCGCGCGGTCGGCGGCGACCTGGTCGGACACCTCCGTGAGCCGCCGCATCAGCTCGTCGGTGCCGCTGCCCACCCGGTCCCCGGGCCGGGCCGCCGCCAGCAGTCCCGGCAGCGCCTCGGCCAGGACCTGGCTGTCCTCCAGGGCGTCGTCCAGCGCGTACAGGGCCGCGAGCGCGTTGCTGCCGCTGGCCCCGCCGTCCACGCGGCCTATCGAGTCCGCGGCCCATTGGAAGGCACGGCCCAGTACGCGCAGGGCGGCCTGCTGGTCGGTGATGTCGGTGGCGGCCAGTACGTCCGCGATCTCTCGT
Source organism: Streptomyces sp. NPDC029292 (assembly GCF_055569295.1). NCBI lineage: Bacteria > Bacillati > Actinomycetota > Actinomycetes > Kitasatosporales > Streptomycetaceae > Streptomyces > Streptomyces sp. NPDC029292. Next base: position 364,840 of record NZ_JBVHXR010000001.1, on the reverse strand, counting down.
CTGGTGTCGTCCACGCTGTCCTCCCCCTCGGACCGCGGACGCCCCCGGGCCCGCGCCGTCCGGCCGTCAGCGTATCGTCGCAATCCCACCCGCAGCCGGGGCTCCCGCCACTATCCTTCACGAACAATGTCGGCGGTGTCGGTTCGGGGGATTCATGGCCGAGTTGGTGCGTTTCACCGGCCCTGACGGGTCGTCACTGCTGGTCGAAGTGGAGGACGACGACCCGGGCCTGGAGCGCATCTCCCGGGACTCCGGCGGGGTGGTGCAGGCCGGCCGGCGACTCGGGGACGCCCTGGAGGCGATCCGCCCGGCCGTCCGGTCGGTCGTCGACTCGGTCCGGACCCTCGCCCCCGACGAGTACGAGGTCGAGTTCGGGATGAAGCTCAACGCGGAGTCGGGCGTCGTGATCGCGAAGACGGCCGTCGAGGGGCACTTCGCCGTCAAGCTCCACTGGAGCCGGACCGCTCAGGGCTCCGGGGAGTGAAGCGGTGTCCGCCGATCGGGAGCGCCCGCCCTGGCTGGTGAGCATCCGCCGGTCCCGGGGGGAGAACCCGGTCGGCGCGGGCCTGCTGGTCACTCCGCGGCACGTGCTGACCTGTGCCCATGTCGTGCGGCCGGGTACGGCGCTCGGTGTGCCCGCGGAGCCGGTGTTCGTCGAGTTCCAGTACGCGCAGGAGCACGGCGCGATACCCGCCACCGTCGTGCCCGACGGATGGCACCCGGGGACCGGCTCCGACACCGGTGACGTCGCGGTCCTCGAACTCGGCGCCCCGGCGCCCCCCGAGGCCGAGCCCGCGCCGCTGCGTACCACCGATCCCGGCACCTGGGACCACCGCTTCCGCGCGTACGGCTATCCGAAGGAGCATCCGCGCCAGGGGGTTCCGGTACGCGGCGAGATCATCGGTCACGCCGGCAGCGAATGGCTCCAGGTGGAGGCGAGCCCGCACAGCGGCTGGGCGCTCGAACAGGGCTTCTCCGGCTCTCCGGTGTGGGACATGAACAGCCAGGGCGTGGTCGGGATGCTGGTCGCCCGGGACTCGGTGACCAAGGTCGACCGGCGCACGGCCTACGCGATCAAGGTCGAGACACTGGCCCGGTACTGGCCCCCGCTCCTCCCGTACGTCCGGGACGCCACGACCGAGGAGCTGCGCAACCGGCTGGAGACCCTGCTGTGGATCCCGCTGACCGAGCAGGGGGAGATCCCCCGCGTCGACGACGTCGACCCGCACGACATCGGAGTCTCCCGCTCCAAGTACAGCGACCACCCGGACAACGCCCCCTACGTACCCCGGCATCCGCAGGACGCGCAGCTGGACGCCGCCCTGGCCGGCGCGCGGTTCGTGCTGCTGGCCGGGCGGTCCAAGGCCGGCAAGTCCCGCACGCTGTACGAGGCGCTGCGGCGCACGCTGCCCGGAGCCCGGCTGGTCGTGCCACGCCCGGACAGCCCGGACCACCGGGTGCTGGACGACCTCAGCCGGCTCAACCTGCCGACCGGGCAGGACCCGACCGTGCTCTGGCTGGACGACCTGCACCGCTACCTCCAGCCCGGCGGCCTTGACCTGCAGATCCTCGACCGACTGGCCCGCAGGCAACCGGCCGTCACCGTCGTCGCCACCATCCCGGCCAAACAACGGGCCGCGCTCACCGGCATGGAGAACGACGTCGGCCGCGTCGCCCGTACCGTCCTCGGCAAGGCGCGCACCCTCGAACTGCCGTCGCTCCTGGGCGCGGGGGACGTCGCCATCGCGCGGGATCTCTATCCCAGGGAGGACTTCGCCGCCCGCGGAATCGGCGAGCTCATGGTCGCCGCTCCGGCCCTGGAGCAGCGCTTCGACGACGCCGCGGAGAGCTGTCCGGCCGGCTGGGCGGCGGTGAAGGCGGCCACGGACTGGCACCGGATGGGCATGACGGATCCGGTGCCCGAGGCCGCGCTGCTGGATCTCTTCCGCGCCTACGTCGCCGCGCACCACCCGCAGTTCGACGCCGACGAGGAGCTGTACCGAACCGCCCTCGCCTGGGCCCGCGAGCCGGTGGCCGGGGGCATCGCGCTGCTCCACCGGGTCTCGGGTCCGTACGACCGGCCCGTGTACGCCGGGTCCCCCTACCTGTCCGAGTACCTGGACACCCGGGCCGACGACCCGTCCGCCGCGGTACCGCCCTTCGCCTGGGAGTACCTCGCCGAGCGGCAGCCGGCCGGGGAACTGCTCCGGAGCGCGTACGTGGCACTGGTCCGTGAGGAGTCCGGTATCGCCGAGCGGATGTTCCAGCAGGTCGCGCGGACGGCGGACGACCGGGACAGCTCGGCCTGGGCCTCGCTGATGCTGGGTGAGATACGGCTGTACCAGGGCGACTTCGAGCAGGCGGTGACGCTGCTGGACACCGCGGCCTCCTCGGCCGTCGAGGACGTGGTCCCGCTGGCCCAGGTCGATCTGGCCGGGGTGCTCATGGTCACCGGCGAGCGGACGCGGGCGCGCGGGCTGCTGGAAACCGCCGTCGGCTCCCGGGATCCGCAGGTGTCGCAGATGGCCCAGGTCGGCCTCGCCCGGGTGCTGGCGGCCCAGGGCAAGACGGAACAGGCCGAGCAACTCCTCGAGGCCGTCCTCGCAGCCGGTGACACCGAGGTGGCGACGCTGGCCCAGACGCAACTGGTCCGCGTGCTCACCGACAGCGACCCGCGCGGAGTGCGCACCGGGCGCACCTCGGGCCGTGACACCGGAAAACCCGGCGCCGGGCCGAACGCCGTCCGCAGCGGCTCGTCCGAGCCCGCGGAACAGCCGTGGGCGCTGTCCCGGGCGGTGGGCGAGTCGATCGCGGGTCAGATCACGGCGCTGGCCCGGGCGAACCTCGGCGGACTCTACGCGAACCAGGGCAAGCTGGACCGGGCCGAGGAGCTGCTGCGCTCGGCGGTGAACAGCGGGGGATACCACGCGGTGCCGCAGGCCCAGGCGGGCCTCGGCGAGCTGTTCATCCTGCAGGGCAGGTACGCCGAAGCCCAGGAGATGCTGGAGGCCGTGCTGCGGTCCGGGCATCCGCTGCTGCTCCCGGTCGCCCAGGTCACCCTCGCCATCGCGCTGCTGCAACAGGGCGACGACGAACGGGCCCTGCCCCTGTTGCGCGAGGTGGAGCAGTCGGGGCACCCCGACCAGGGACCGCGGGCGGCCTGCGTGCTCGGCGAGTGGTACAGCGCTCTGGAGGAGGCCGAGGCCGCCCGGGACTGGCTGGGCCGCGCGGTCGCCTCCGGCCACCCGGACTGGTCGGCGACGGCCCGCGTCGACCTCGCCTTCGTGCCGGTGGACGGCGAGGGCGGCCTGGACGTGGTGCGGGAGCTGCTGACCGGGGTGATGGGGTCAGGTCATCCCGAGCAGGCGCCGCGTGCCGCCGAAGCCCTGGGCGAACTCCTCGCGGCGGGCGGCGAATCGAGTGAGGCGGAGGAGGCCTATCGGGCCGCGATCGCCTTCGGGCACCGCGACTGGACACAGATCGCCCGGATCAACCTGGCTGCCGTGCTGGCGGCAGGGGAGGGCGGCTCGGCCGGGGCGCGGGAACTGCTCACGGAGGTGATGGGGTCGGGTCACCCCGAGCAGGCGCCGCGCGCCGCCGACATCCTGGGCGATCTCCTCGCCGGGGAGGGCCGGTTGCGGGAGGCCGAGGAGGCCTACCGTGTCGCGATCGACTCCGACCACGGCGAGTGGGCGCTGATCGCCCGGATCGACCTGGCCGTCATGCTCGCCGACTACGACGACCTCGCGCGCGCCGAGAGTCTGCTGCGGGTGGTCGCCGACTCCGACAACGCCACCGCGGTGGTCTGGGCGAACACGTTGCTCGGCATGGTCCTCGTGCACGACGGCCGGCGGGACGAAGGCCTGCGGTTCCTGCGCGAGGCGGGCGAGACCGGCGAACCGCCCGTGGCGCAGATGGCCCGGTTCCAGCTGGCGAAATTCCTGATCGAGGACGACGAGACCGAAGACGCCGGGGAGCTGCTGCGGTCCGTGGTCGAGGACGAGCCCTCGGACGTCACCGAGGTGGCCCGCGCCTATCTGTGCGTGCTGCTGCTGCGCCGGGGCGACCGCGACGCGGCGGAGGAACTCCTGCTGGGCGTGGAACGATCGGGGGACGCCGAGGCGATCGCCGTCGCCTACCTCGGCGCCGGCGAGTATCTGCTGGACGTCGGTGAACTGCAGGCCGCCGGAGAACTCCTGGAGGGTGCGCTCGGCGTGGGCGCACCGGAGACCGCGCCCCGGGCCGGCGCGCTGCTGGGTGTCGTACGGCGTTCCGCCAACGACTTCGAAGAAGCCCGGCGGTTGCTGACGGAAGCCCTGGCCACCGGGGACCCGGAGGTCGAACCGCTGGCGCGGCGATACCTCGGCAGTACGCTCTTCCGCCTCCGCCTGCTGGCGGAAGCCGAGGAGGCGCTGCTTCCGCTCGCCCGCTCGGAGGACGTCGAACACCGGCCGCAGGCATTGCTCCTCCTGGGGCAGGTGCTGGCGGCGGACGGCAGGGCGGAACAGGCGTATCCCTGGTTCGAGCAGGCCATCGAGTGCGGCGACCCCGACACCGAGTCCACGGCGCGCTACTTCTTCGCCGAGCTGCTGGTCAGCATGGGGCAGCGGGAGCGCGCCCGGGAGGTCTACGCTCCAGCGCTGGCCGAGGAAGACATGGACATGGATATGGCGGAAGCCCTGGACGGGGCCGGTCCCCTCCCGGGCCCGGCTGCCCCGCCCGCCGATCCCGAGCCAACGGCCCCTGATCCGCATCCCCTTCCGGCGGTCGTGCTCTCTCTGCTGGGAGACGTGGCATCGGCCGAGGGCGACGACGACGAGGCCCGTTACTGGTACGGCCTGGCCGAAGCCCGTCGCAGGTGATCGCTGCACGGTCGCCTCGACGAAAGGCCGGACCGGCTGTTGACGATCCGCCGGCTCCTGGTCGCGGCGACGAAGCGCCACAGGTGCCAGTACTGGTCGGCGTGCGTCGAGAGGGAGTTCTGACTGGAGTTCTGAAGGACCGTCAGTGTCACTGTTCTGCTGGGGACTTGGGCGCCGGGGACGGCTCGAAGTCGAAGTCCTCGGCGGAGCACCAGTACTGACGGTCCTTCGGATTCATGGGTGAAGGGGACGTGGTCCCTCAGGAGTCGAGGTCGTCGGCATAGTGCCGGTAGCCGTGCCGGTCCTGGTGGATGCTCCACAGGATGTCGGCGAGTGCCGCGGGGTCCTTCCTCGGGTGCCCGGGAGTGATCGCACCGGGAATGATGAGCTGCGCGACGTGGATGTTGTCGGCGGCGAGGGTGTCGTGCAGCAGATGACCGTAGGCACTTTCGGCGGCGAACGCGATGGAGGTGCCGGCGCGCTCGGGGTGGGGGACCGCCGCGGTGCCGCCGTTGACGAGGAGGATCGTCCCGCGCCCCAGGGAGCGCATGTCGGGCAGTACCTGCTGTACGGCGACGACCGGGCCGTAGACGGAGAATTCGATCGGGCCCGCGAGGTCGGCGGCGGTCGTCTCCAGTACGGGGCGCATGAAGTCCCGGTGCGGGACGGGGCTGTACTGCAGGATTTCGATCGGGCCGAGGGTGGCGGTCGCGGCGTCGAGGGCAGCCGTGAGGGCTTTCGGGTCGCGGACGTCGGAGGCGAAGCCGCGCGCGGTGATGCCCTCGTCGGCCAGTTCGGCGGCGAGGGCCTCGGTGCGGTCCTGGTTGCGGGAGATGAGGGCCACGTCGTGGCCCTCACGGCCGAAGCGCCGTGCGACGGCGGCTCCGAGACCGGGTCCTGCTCCGATGACGGCGATAGTGGTCATGACTCTTCCTTTGAAAGGCCCTGGGGCGGCCGGCGGGTGGCCTTGGGGTGGTCCGGCGGGTGGCCTTGTGGGGTGGTCCGGCGGGACTTCGTACGGGGCCCGGGGGCGCGCCCCGTACGGGGCGGTCTCAGGCGGCCCTGGCCGCGGTTCGGGCGAGCGTCGAGGTGTCGATCACGAAGCGGTAGCGGACGTCGGAGGCGAGGACGCGTTCGTACGCCTCGTTGATCTTGTCGGCCGGGATGACCTCGACCTCGGCGCCGATGCCGTGCTCCGCACAGAAGTCCAGCATCTCCTGAGTGGCGCGGATACCGCCGATCAGCGAACCGGTGAGGACAGCAGCAGCGCGGCGAACATGAGCGTGTAGCCGTCCACCACCCTCCCCCAGAGGGGGTACCCCCAGGAGGCCCGTGATGCCGCCGCCCAGGTCGTCCCTGATCGAGGGCAGCGCGACATTGACCACCAGGGCATCGAGCGTGATCACGAAGAAGCCGAGTACGGCGGCTGCCAGCGCCGCACGGGAACCGGGGGTGCGTTGCTCCGAGACCTCGCCTACGGGTTGCCGGGCCGGAGCGTGAGGGCCGGACATGGGGGCTCCTGCACAGGAAGGGGATCTTCAACGAGCCGCCAGACTGCTGCTTGGGCTCGCGTCCCGGCAGACCGTGCTGTGCCGGGGAGCCGCGTTCCGGGGTGTGACACGGCCCCCATGCTCCTTCCGTGCAGGTCACGGCCCTGCCGCCTCCTCGGAGGCCGACTCCCTGGCCCGTGCCTCAGGGCTGGACGAGGACCTTGAGGGCTTCCCGGTCGGCCATGGCGCGGTAGCCGTCGGGAACGCCGTCGAGGTCGACGGTGCGGTCGAAGACCCGGCCGGGTTCGATCTTCCCTTCCAGCACGTCGGGCAGGAGTTCCTCGATGTAGGCGCGGGCCGGGGCGACGCCGCCGGTGAGGGTGATGTTGGACATGAACTCCGCGAAGCCCAGGGGTACTTCGCCATACTGCGGGGCGCCGACCCGGCTGATCGTGCCGCCCGCGCGGACCACGCCGAGCGACATCTCCAGCGCGGGCAGCGTGCCGACGCACTCCAGCACGGTGTGCGTGCCGTCGCCCGCCGTCAGCTCGCGGACCCGTTCGATGCCTTCCTCGCCGCGTTCGGCGACGACGTCGGTGGCGCCGAAGTCGCGGCCGAGGTCGGTACGGTCCTCGTGACGACCCATGAGGATGATCCGCTCGGCACCCAACCGCTTCGCGGCCAGTACCGCAGACAACCCCACCGCTCCGTCGCCGACCACCGTCACGGTCGTACGGGGGGTGACCCCGGCCGTCACCGCGCAGTGATGCCCCGTGCAGAACACGTCGGACAGGGTCAGCAGGGAAGGCAGCAGGGCGGGGTCCTCGCCGACCGGGAGTTTCACCAGCGTGCCCTGCGCCTGCGGCACCCGCACGGCCTCGCCCTGACCGCCGTCCACACCCTCCGCGCCCCAGAAGCCGCCGTGCCGGCAGGAGGTGTGCAGGCCCTCCCGGCAGAAGTCGCAGATGTTGTCCGACCACACGAACGGCGCGACCACCAGGTCACCCGCCTTCAGCCCGGACACCTCCGAGCCGGTCTCCTCCACCACACCGAGGAACTCGTGCCCGATACGGTCGCCCTGCTCCGTGGCCGGCCTGGACCCGTACGGCCACAGATCGCTGCCGCAGATACATGACCGCGTCACGCGTACGACGGCGTCGGTGGGCTGCTGGATCTTCGGGTCCGGCACGTCCTCCACACGCACGTCACCGGCACCGTAAATCAGAGTTGCTCGCATGACATCTTTCCGATCAAGTCGTCCTGCGTTTGCTGAGAAAGGGGTCCGCGGGGAGATTTCCCGCAGATGCGCCAGATCCCGTGGCTGAGGTTTGGACGAACGAGGTCCGGCGCCGTCGATACCCCACCGTTGGGTACAGTCCGGAAATCCTGCTGATTCGGAAAGGCGCTGCCCCCTCGGCCTAAGGTGCTTTCCGGCCGACTGAGGGGACTTTCCGGCTGTCCGGCAAGTATCGGTCTCGCCGTCGACGCTCGCACCCGCACACGGGCCCGCAAAACGGCGGGCGCCCGCTGCGAGACTGGGTACCATGACCCGCGATGTGCACCTGAATGAGCTGGGAGAATTCCTGAAATCCCGGCGCGCCGAGCTGAGCCCCCGCACGGTGGGGCTGCCCGACAGCGGGGCGCCGCGGCGGGTGCCGGGTCTGCGCCGGGAGGAAGTGGCGCACCTGGCCGCGATCAGCACCGACTACTACACCCGCCTGGAGCAGGGCGGCATTCAGGCGTCCGCGCCGGTGCTGGCCGCCTTGGCCCGGGTGCTGCATTTGAACGACGACCAGCGGGACTATCTGTTCGAACTGGCCGGGAAGGACGACGCTCGGCCCCGTCGGCGAGCGAGGCAGCAGGTCCAGCCGCAATTGCAGCGACTCCTGGACGATCTCAGCGCGACCCCGGCCGTGGTTCTCGGCCGTGGCATGGACATTCTGGCGTGGAATTCCCTCGCTGCGGCCCTGGTCACCGATTTCGCGCAGGTCCCGGAGAAGGACCGTAACTACCTGAGGCTGGTCTTCGCCGATCCCGCGATGAAGACGCTGTACGCGGAGTGGGAGACGGTGGACGCGGCGCCCCGTTCGCTGCCGCAGGACAACGTCCACGTCGAACCTTTCCAGCCTCTGGAGTCGACGGCCGAAGCCGGTGACGCGTTCGACGTGGAACCGGACACCGGCGAGGTGTTCCGCGTCCCGCCCGGGCGCAGCATCGTCGACGTGCCGGCCGACGGCGGCATCGAGGTCGACACGTCCTGCCGTGAGGGCATCTGCGGCACCTGTGTGCTCACGGTCCTGGACGGCGTACCGGCCCACCGCGACAGCTGCCTGACCCGCAAGGAGAAGGAGGCCGGTGACCAGATCGCGGCCTGCGTGTCGCGGGCCCGCACGGCCCGGCTCGTGGTGGAGCCGTGAACGGGGCGCCGTCCTTGTCCGCGTGCGTGACGCGGGTGGCCGCGGGCGAGCTGAACGCGAGCGGCCTGATCGCCGACGCGCTGGAGCGCCTCGACCGTACGGAGCCCGACATCCGGGCGTGGGTACGGGTCGACAGGGACGGCGCGCCGCGTGCCGCCCGGGAGTCGGACACGGCGCCGGCGGGCGGCCTCCTGCGCGGCATTCCGTTCGGCGTCAAGGACATCATCGACGTCCGCGGCCTGCCCACCGAGTGCGGGTCGCCGCTGCGGCGGGGCCGGGTCGCCGAGTCGGACGCCCCGCTGGTCGCCCGGCTCCGGCAGCTCGGCGCGATCCCGCTGGGCAAGACCGTCACCACCGAGTTCGCCTACTTCTCGCCCGGTCCCACCAGGAATCCGCACAACCTCGCGCATACACCCGGTGGTTCCTCCAGCGGTTCCGCGGCTGCCGTCGCGGCGGGCGTGGTGCCCCTGGCCCTCGGCAGCCAGACCGCCGGCTCGCTGACCCGGCCGGCCGCGTACTGCGGAGTCGCGGGATTCGTCGCCCCGGCCGGGGGACCGCTGGACACCACGGGATTCATGGGCCTGTCCCACACCCTCGACGCGGTCGGGCTGCTCACCCGGACCGTCGCCGATCTCCGTCTCGCCTACCTGGCGCTGACCGGCACGGGCCGGCTCCCCGACCCCGTCGCACCACCGGCGCACCCGAAGCTGGCGGTCTGGCCGGGGGCCGAACTGGGCGAGATCGCGGGGGACATGCGAGCGGCGCTGGCGCGGACCGCCGGGCACGCGACGGCCCACGGCGCGGAACTCGTGGAGATCGACTGGCCCGCCCGAACTCCCCGGCTCGTCGACACCCACGCCATGATCATGGCGTACGAGGCGGCTCGCGCGCTCGCCGCGGAAGGCGCGCACCCGGAGCAGCTGAGCACACCACTCAACGAACTCCTGGCGGACGGCCGCGCCATCACGGCCGCGGACTACCACCGCGCGCTGTCCGTCGCGGAGCGGGAGCGCGCCGCGATGCTGACGCTGCTCACCGACGTGGACGCCGTCCTCGGACCCGCCGCCCTCGGGCCCGCGCCGGAGGGGCTGACGGCCACCGGGTCACCGGTCCTGAGCCGGCCCTGGCAACTCCTGGGCCTGCCGGCGCTGACCGTACCGGGCCACCGGGACGCGAGGGGCATGCCGCTGGGTCTCCAGCTCATCGGGCATCCGGATCGGCTGGAACGGCTCTTCGCGCTCGGGCAGGCCATCGAACAGGCCGCCCGGGCACGGCAGTAGCCAGGACGCGTCGGAGGCCGTCTCCCCACCGCTGGGAAGACGGCCTCAGTCCTGTGTGCCGCGGGCGACGGCGCGGCGGCCCGTCTCGTTCAGGACAGGCAGCCGACGTGGGCGAGGGCCTGCTTGAGAAGGACTCCCTGTCCGCCCGGCATGTCGTTCTGGACCAGCGGCGAATTGGCCTCCTGAGGGCTGAACCAGACCAGGTCGAGAGCGTCCTGCCGGGGGCGGCAGTCGCCGGTCACCGGGACGATGTACGCGAGGGACACCGCGTGCTGGCGGGGGTCGTGGAATGGCGTGATCCCCTGCGTCGGGAAGTACTCGGCGACGGTGAAGGGCTGCAACGAGGCAGGGACCCGGGGCAGAGCCACCGGGCCGAGGTCCTTCTCCAGGTGGCGCAACAGGGCGTCCCGGACCCGTTCATGGTGCAGTACCCGGCCGGAGACGAGGGTGCGGCTGACCGTCCCGTCGGGCCCGATGCGCAGCAGCAGTCCGATGCTGGTGACTTCGCCGTTGTCGTCTACTCGCACCGGCACGGCTTCGACGTACAGGATCGGCATGCGGGCACGTGCCAGTTCGAGTTCGTCGGAACTCAGCCAGCCGGGCGTGATTTCGGTCGTGTCAGACATTGGCTGATCGTACTTTCCATGCCTCCCGCTTCGCGCGCGCCGCTCCAGGTGAGACGCGGGCCGGCCCGAGGAGGCCGGGCGGACCGCCCGGCGAGGGGGCCGCGGCCTGACTGCCAGTGATGCGAACCCGTCATCAGCAGCTCGAACCAGACCAGGCCCGCGGTCTGCACCGCGTCCCAGGCGACCCCAAGACCCCTCGGGCCGAGTGATGCTGGAGTGGCTCCGTGCGGGACGTACGTCCGGTCAGCGGTCGTGGCGCCGGGTCGAGTCCCGTATGACGATGTGCGTGCCCAGGACCTGGTGTTGGCTGTCCGGGAACTCCTCGCGGTGCAGCGCCAACCGGACCGCCGTACGGCCCAGTTCCTCGGACGGCACATGGACGGTGGTCAGCGTCGGATACACGTCGATGGCGGTCGGGATGTCGTCGTAGCCCGCCACGGCGATGTCCTCGGGCACGCGCGCCCCGGCCTCCCGCAGCGCCTGCAGGGCGCCCGCGGCGACCATGTCGGTACCCGCGAAGACCGCGCTGAACTCGGCGCCGGAGGTGAGGAGTTCACGCATCCCCTGATAGCCGAAGCTGCGGGTGAAGGCGCCGTCCACGATCAGTTTGGGGTCGGGTTCGACGCCGAGCATCTCGTGCGCCCGGTTGAAGCCGCTGATGCGCTGGCTGCTGGTGGACAGGCCCGGCACCCGCCCGAGATAGGCGACCCGCCGGTGGCCCGCGCTCAGCAGGTGGGTCGTCATGGCGAAGGCGCCGCTCTCGTTGTCGTAGTCCACGACCGTGGCGGGCACACCCGGGCCGAGCGGCGGCCGCCCGACGAGGACGAGCCGCGAGCCCGCCCGGTCGAGGGCGTGCGCGAAGTGGGTCATGCGGTCCTGGTAGGCCCTGTCGTCCCAGGCGCCGCCGACCACGATCACCGCGTCGGCGCGCTGCTCGCGCATCGTCTCGACGACGGCGAGGACACGCTGCGGGTCGTTGTGCGTGGTGCACAGCATGCAGAGCCTGCCCTCGGCGGAGGCCTGCTCCTCCACTCCTCGTGCGATGTGGGCGTAGAAGGGCCCGGTGACGTCGTCGACGACGAAGGCCACGGTGTTGTTGGTGGAGCCGCCGAGGGCGCGGGCATGTGCGTTGACCACATAGTCGAGGTCGCGGATGGCCTTGAGGACCTTGGCACGGGTGGCCTTGGCCACCGGGTAGGTGCCACCGAGCACGCGCGAAACGGTGGACGCCGACACGCCCGCCCGGGCCGCGACATCCCGCACCGTCGAGGCATCGCCCTGGGCCGAGGCCGCCGCCTTCTTGTCCACCGTTCGCTTCCCTCCACCCCGCGCACCTGCGTGGACGCTCACCCTAGTAGAGCGTCCCGGGGCGGCAGCCGTACGAGTCCACCTCCCCGGCGGCAGGACGAAGAGCGGTCGCGCGGCTCGTACCGGCGGGCAGGGGAACCTCTTCCGGCGCCGTACCGCGTGTGATCAGGACTGGCGGGTGAAGCGCGCGGTGATCGTGACGAAGGTCAGCGGCTTCAGCATGTTGGCCTGGTTCCAGGTCATGCCGAACTCCTTGCGGTCCACCGGCAGTTCGGCGGTGAGGGTGACGGCGTCGGCCGAGACCTCGGAGGCTTCCGCGGTGAAGGAGAGCGGGCGGCTGACGCCGATCACGGTCAGGTCGCCGGTGATCCGGGCGGTTCCGTTGCCGACCGAGGTGACGTCGGTGGCGGTGAAGACGAGCGAGGGGTGCTTGTCGGCGTCGAAGAAGTCCGCGGAGCGCAGGTGCTTGTCGCGCTTGGCGTTCTTGGTGTCCAGGGAAGCGGCGTCGATCGTCACGCTGCCGTGCGCGCCGCCTCCGGCGAGCACCGCGCCTTCGCCGCTGACCTGGGTGAAGACGCCCTTGACGTTGACGAGGCCCCACATCGTCTTGTGCTGGACGCGGACCGACGTGCCGGCCGGGTCGAGGGTCCAGCGGCCGGCGCCGACATCCGTGAGTGAGCCGGTCCGGCCGGAGTGCGGGGTGGTGTTCGACATGGTGGTTCGTGCCTTTCGTGAGCGGTCGAGGGGGATCGGGGGGCGGGGGGATCCGGGCGCCGGAGCGACAGCCGCCGCGGCGTTGCTGGTCGCTTGAAGAATCAATACATCGCCAGCTATTACATTGCGACCTATTAGGTAGTTAGCGAGATAATAGCTGGCCGGGGTATCCTCGGCAAGCGGTGAGAACGTGGAATCGGACGACGGGAGCCAGTGCATGGGGGAGTCCCAGCAACCAGTGGGGCGGATCGAGTGCCCCGGCGCGGCCACGTGCCCCAGCGAGGAGGAGGCCGCGCTTCTCCAGCGCTGGAACGGGTTGGCGATCGGATTCCGGGAGCTCACGGACAGCCTGCTCGCCGAGGCTCAGCGCGAGGTCGGGCTGCCGCCGTCGTCGCTCGAGGTGCTGTGCTTCCTGGTCGCCTCGCCGGAGCAGGCCGCTCCGATGCGGCTGCTCTCCCAGACGCTCGGTTTCTCCACCGCCGGTACGACCGGAGTGGTCGACCGGCTGGCCGACGCCGGGCTCGTCGAGCGCCGCCCGTCGCGTTCGGACCGCCGGGTGACGTATGCCGCGCTGACGCCGCTCGGCCGCGAGACCGCCACGGCCGCGGCCAAGGTGTTCGCCGACGCGGTACGCCGACGTGTCGTGGAACCTCTCGGCGAGGAGGGCTTCGCGTCCTTCGCCGCCGCCATTGCCACGCTGGGCCTGGTGGACGAGTCCTGCGACGGAACGGAGGCATCGGGGGCCGCGTGACACGGGAGGCCGCGGGCGGCCCCATGACGTCACGGTTCGCGGTGCTGCGGGTACGGCCGGCGGGCAAGCAGGCCCTGCGGGCCGCCCAGGAAACAGGCGGCCGCCGTCCCTGGTGGGACGGAGTGCTGCCGGTGCAGACCGTGCTGGTGGAATGGCCCGCCGATGAGCAGGCCCCGACCGGCTACTGGATCTCCGACCTGCCCGCCGCCACACCGGTCGAAGACCTGGTGTGGCGGGCCAAGATGCGCCGGCGCATCGAGCACGACTACCGCGAACTCGAACACGGCCTGGGCCTGGACCACTTCGAGGGCCGCAGCTGGCGCGGCCGGCATCACCACGTCACCCTCGTCACCGCCGCCCGGGCCTTCCTCACCCTTCGGCGGCTGGACCCCAAAGTCCCCACACCGGCCTGACCCGCTACCAAGTCCTCGACACCCTCCAGGACCTCCTGCGGTGCTGGACCGGGACCCGCACCACCTGCGGCCGCCCCCTCACCAGAACCAGAACCTGACGAAGCACTACTGGGCGGCGTCGAGTTCGGCGAACTCCGCTTCCGTGAGCTTCAGGTCGGCCGCTGCCGCCGAGTCGCGGACGGTCGCGGGGCGGGACGATCCCGGGATCGGGACGACGACCGGGGACTTGGCCAACTCCCAGGCCAGGCACACCTGCTGCGGGCTGATCCCGCGCTCCTCCGCGATCCGCGCGAAGGCGGCGTGGGATGAACCCAGGCTGCCCGCCCGGGAGATACCGCCCAGCGGGCTGTACGGCAGGAAGGCGATGTTCAGCTCGGTGCACAGGCGAAGCTGCGGCTCGCTGTCGCGGCTCGCCGGCGAGAAGCTGTTCTGTACGGACACCAGCCGCTCGCCGAGAATCCCATGGGCTTCGCGCAGCTGGTCGGAGTCCACGTTCGAGATGCCGACCGCGCGGACCTTGCCCGCGTCGTACAGGTCGCGCAGCGCACCCACGGAGTCGGCGTAGGGCACATGGGGGTCCGGCACGTGCAGCTGGTAGAGCCCGATGGCGTCCCCACCCAATCGCTTGAGCGAGTCCTCGCACGCCGCCCGCAGGCTCTCGGGAGCCCCGTTGAGGGACCATGCCCCGTCGGCTTCGCGTGCTGCCCCGCCCTTGGTGGCGACCAGTACCTCGGAGGTGTCACCGCCGTACGCCGCGAGTGCTCGGGCGATCAGCGCCTCGTTGTGCCCCGTCTCGGACGAGTTCAGGCAGTACGCCATGGCCGTGTCGATGAACGAGATCCCGGCGTCGAGCGCGGCATGGATGGTCGCGATCGCGCGCTCCTCATCCGGCCGCCCTTCGATGGACAGCGGCATCCCGCCGAGCCCGATGGCGCTGACCTTGGCGCTGCCGATGCGGCGGTAGTGCATTCCATGCCCCCTGGAGTGACGCGACGCGACAGCCGTGACGTTACGCTTCTGGGCTCATGTCCACTGTCGTTCCACGGATATGGAGGGCAGTCCGTCCGCGATATGCCCCATGGGCAATGGCTCCGAGGATCCGCGCCAGTTCAAGCCTTGATCCCGACCCCGCCGTACAGGGAGACCGGCCCGTCGCCGGTCGGGGTCTCGCCCTCCGCGAATTCGGGATGCCAGTCCACCACGGACACGATCCCCGGCTCGACCAGCTCAAGTCCCTTGAAGAAGCCGCTCACTTCGGCGTGCGAGCGTCCGACGAGGGTCACGCCTCCCTTCGCGTACGTCTCGATGCCCCGTCGCACGTTCTCGGGCTCGAAATCGGCGGTCATCGCGGACAGGACCAGACAGCTGCCTGGCGCCAGCGAGTCGACCAGGGTCTCCACCAGTTCGTACGCGCCGCTCTCATCGGCTATGAAGTGCATCAGGGCGATGAGCGACAGGGCGACGGGCCGGTCGAAGTCGAGGACGCGGCCCGCCTGTTCGAGGATCTTGTGCGGCTCGCGCGCGTCGGCCTGGAGATACTCCGTCACGCCCTCCGGAGTCCCGCGCAACAGGGCCTCGGCGTGCGCGAGGACGATGGGGTCGTTGTCGACGTAGACGACCCGCGCGTCCGGAGCGGTGGTCTGCGCGATCTGGTGCAGGTTGGGTTCCGTGGGAATGCCTGTGCCGATGTCGAGGAACTGGCGGATTCCCGCCTCGCGGACGAGCCGGCGCGTGGCCCGCTGCATGAACCAGCGATTGCTGCGCGCGGCCCGCTTGGCCCCGGGATCGAGCGCCATGATGTGCTGCCCGAGTTGCTCGTCGACCGGGTAGTTGTCCTTGCCGCCGAGATACCAGTCGTACACCCGCGCCGGATGCGGCTTGCTGGTGTCGATCCGGTGGGCGGCGGGCTCGGTGCCGGTCATGCGGCAACTCCTCTGCTCGACTCGGGCTGTTCGCCGTGTCGACCTGCGTTCGGCGAGACGTGCGAGCAGTGTGCCATTCCCCGGGACTGCAGGACTCGCCTGAGGCGGTCCTCGGCCATCTGCTGGCGCGAGGGGTCCTTCCCAGGGGGCGGGGCCGCGGTCTATAGTCGAAAACTAGCAGTGCTAATTAATTGTCCGGTTCCTTTGATCCGGTCCCCTTGATCCGGCATCTGGTCCCCGGCGTCGGGCATCTGGTCTCCGGCATCGGGGATCTGGCCCCGGCATCGGGCATCGGGCATCCGGTTTCCGGTTTCTGTCAGGAGTCCTGTCGTGCGTCCCGTCCACTTCGCGGCCGCCCGCCGCACCCCCATCGGCAAGCTGCGCGGAGCCATGTCCTCCATCCGGCCCGACGACCTCGCCGCGACCGTGATCCGCGGTCTGGTCGCCGAAGTGCCCGCGCTCGACCCGGCCAGGATCGACGACGTCTACTGGGGCGCCGCCAACCAGGCGGGCGAGGACAACCGCAACGTCGCCCGGATGGCCGCGCTCCTCGCCGGACTGCCCGAGTCCGTGCCCGGCGCCACGGTCAACCGGCTGTGCGCCTCCGGCCTCGAAGCCGTCACGACGGCGGCCCGCACCATCGCCGCGGGCGAGGCCGACATCGTGCTCGCGGGCGGCTCCGAGTCCATGAGCCGCGCCCCCTTCGTCCTGCCCCGCCCCGACGAGGCCCTCCCGCACCGCATCGAGACCGTCGACACCCGGCTCGGCTGGCGTCTGGTCAACCCCGCGATGAAGGAGCTGCACGGACTCCTGTCGATGGGCGAGACCGCCGAGGAGGTCGCCGAGCGCTTCGGCATCTCGCGCGAGCGCCAGGACGCGTTCGCGCTGCGCAGTCACCAACGCGCCGCGGACGCCCTGAAGAACGGGTACTTCGACGACGAACTGCTCCCCGTGAAGCGCCCGGACGGCGTCGTCGTCGACAGCGACGAGTGCGTACGAGAGGACACCTCGCTCGACAAGCTGTCCCGCCTCAAGCCCGTGTTCCGCGCGGGCGGCACGGTCACCGCGGGCAACGCCTCGCCGATGAACGACGGCGCCGCCGGCGTGCTGCTGGTCAGCGAAGAGGCCCTGAACGAGCTGGGACTGGAGTCCTTCGGGCGGTATGTCGCCGGGGCCTCGGCGGGTGTTCACCCGGACGTCATGGGCATCGGTCCCGTGCCCGCCACGCAGAAGGCACTGGCGCGCGTCGGCTGGGGCGTCGGTGACATCGAGGAGGCCGAGTTCAACGAGGCGTTCGCGGCCCAGGCCCTCGCCTGTGTGGACCGCCTCGGTATCGACCCGGACCGGGTCAACCCGACCGGCGGCGCCATCGCCCTCGGCCACCCGCTCGGCTGCTCGGGCGCCCGCATCCTCACCACGCTGCTCCACCGCATGCGCCGCACGGGCGCCGCGCGCGGTCTCGCCACCATGTGCGTCGGCGTGGGACAGGGCAGCGCGGTGCTGGTGGAGCGCGACTGACGTCTGCTCGGCGAGAGCGCGACTGCACAGGCCGACGCAGGGGTCACCTGGCGAGACGGTCCTTACGCGGCCAGATGCGTGGGCATAGCATCGGTCCCCGCATGAACACAATGACGCTCTGGCACATATCCGTCTGGGAGTTCGCCGCTCTCGCCGCCGCGGCCCTGCTCGTCGGCTTCTCGAAGACCGCCGTCAGCGGGGCCAACACGGTCAGCCTGGCGATCTTCGCCGCCGTCCTGCCCGCCCGTGCCTCGACCGGTGTGCTCCTGCCCGTCCTCATCGTCGGGGACGTGCTGGCCGTGCTCACCTACCGGCGGCACGCCCACTGGCCCACGCTGTGGCGGCTGTTCCCGGCGGTCGCCGCGGGCGTCGTCCTCGGCACGCTCTTCCTGGTGTGGGCCGACGACGGGATCGTACGGACCTCGATCGGCGCGATCCTGCTGCTGATGGCGGCGGTCACGGTATGGCGCCGCAGGGTCGCCGCCCAGGACGACCAACCCGACTCGGTGGTGACGCGCGGGGGGCGGATCAAGGCCCGTTCGTACGGCGTGCTCGGCGGCTTCACCACGATGGTCGCCAACGCGGGCGGCCCGGTGATGTCGATGTATCTCCTGTCGGCGGGCTTCAGGAAGCTGGGCTTCCTCGGCACCTCCGCCTTCTTCTTCCTGATCGTCAACGTTTCCAAGGTGCCCTTCAGCGTCGGACTGGGCCTGATCGACGGGCACTCGCTGCTGCTGGACGCGGCGCTGGCGGTCTTCGTCGTGCCGGGGGCGTTCATCGGCAAATGGGCCGTGAACCGGATCAACCAGCAGCTCTTCGAGCGGCTGGTCATCGCGGCGACGGTGCTGGGCGGGGCGCAGCTCCTGCTGCGCTGACCGCTGCTGGTACCGCTGCCCCTACTTCCTCCTCTACCTCTATCCCTTCCTCTACTGGAGAGCGCCGGAGTTCAGCAGGTCGGGGAGATCCGCCACGGAGTCCAGGACGTGGTCGGGCCTGCCGCTCGCCGCCTGATGGGTCTCGGGCAGATACTTGCCGGTCTTGACGAGGACGCCGCTGATTCCCGTGCGCTGCGCCGCGAGCACGTCCGACTCGATGTCGTCGCCCACCATGAGCGCCTCGCCCGGACCGACGCCGAGACGCGCCAGCGCCGTCTCGAAGAACGCGGGCGACGGCTTGCCGGTGATCTCGGCCCGGACTCGGGACGCCTGCTCGAGCCCGACCAGGAACGCACCGGTGTCCAGTTGCAGTCCTCGGTCGGTACGCCAGTAGAGGTTGCGGTGCATGGCGATCAGCCGGGCGCCCCGCTGGAGGTGGCCGAAGGCCCGGTTGAGCGCGGCGTAGTCGAACTCGGGACCGGCCCCGCCCACGACGACGACATCCGGGACGGTGTTCATGTCGGCGTCCATGTCGGCGTCCTCGAGCAGCGTGACGCCCGCGAGGTCCTCCTGGATGTCCCCGCTGTTCAGCAGGGAGCACCGGGCGCCGGGATGGCGGTCGGCGAGATACGCCGCCGTGACGGCCGGCGCGGTGAGGATGTCCTCGGCGTCCACGGGGAAGCCTGCCCCGGCCAGGGTCGCGGCGATCGACGCGCGCGTCCGGGACGTCGTGTTGGTGACCAGGGCGACACCGAGGCCCGACGCGCGGATCTGCCGCAGCGCCTCGACCGCGCCGGGCAGTGGCTCCCACGAGACCGTGAGTACACCGTCGATGTCGATCAGGACCGCGCGGACCGATGCCATGTCTGGACAATACCGACACGCACGTGCGTCGCGCATGCGTGACGACGCCCCCGGAGCGCCGCGGCCCCCAGAGTGTCCCGACGCCCTCGGAGTGCCCCGGCGCCCCCGGCGCCGCAAGCCACCTGCCCGCCGTCCCACTGAACCTCGGGCCGGCCGCACTGAACCCCGGGTCCGGACCCGGAGCCCCGTAGCCCACCCCGACCACGTACGCTCGCCCCCATGTCCCCCCACGTCCTGGTCCTCGGCGGCACCACCGAGGCGCGTCAGCTCGCCGCCGAGCTGGCGGTACGTCCCGGCGTGCGCGTGACGACATCTCTCGCGGGGCGTGTGTCCCGGCCCGGGGCACTCGAAGGGGACGTACGGATCGGGGGATTCGGCGGGGCGAAAGGGCTGGCGGAGTGGCTGCGCGAGCACGGCGTGGCGGCCGTGGTGGACGCGACGCACCCGTTCGCCTCCGGCATCACGGTGAACGCCGCGCGGGCCGCGGCGGCGACCGGAATCCCGGCCGTGGTGCTGCGCCGCCCCGGCTGGCGCCCCGGTCCCGGCGACCGCTGGCACCCGGCGGCCTCCCTCGCCGAAGCCGCCGCGCTGCTCCCCGCGTTGGGCCGCCGCGTCTTCCTCACCACCGGCCGCCTGGGCCTCGCGGCCTTCGCGGATCTCGCCGCACTCCACTTCCTCGTACGGTCGGTGGAGGCACCCGAGCCGCCGCTGCCACCGCATACCGAAGTACTGCTCGCGCGCGGCCCGTTCACCGTGGACGGCGAGGAGGCGCTGCTGCGCGAGCACCGCATCGACGTCCTGGTGACGAAGGACAGCGGGGGAGACGCCACGGCGGCCAAACTCACGGCCGCACGTGAACTCGGGCTCCCCGTGGTCGTCGTACGCCGCCCCCCGCTTCCTGAGCACGTGACCGCGGTATCGGACGTCGCCTCGGCCCTCGCCCGGCTGGACCTCGGCGGCCGATAACCTGGCACCCGGACGCGCTCGACTCCCGGCTGGCCAGCCGGTCACTCGCCCCCTGCGCGCGCTACCCCCGTGGGTGTCTGCGCAGCAGATACGTGTCCATGATCCAGCCCTTGCGCTCCCGGGCCTCGGCACGCAGCTGCTCGATACGGGGGGCCGCCTCGGCTATGGGGCCGGAGGCGAGGATCTCGTCGGGTGTGCCGATGTAGGCGCCCCAGTAGATGTCGATGTCCTCCCCGGCGTACTGCCGGAACGTCTGGTGGGCGTCGAGCATGACGACCACGTCGTCGACACCCTCGGGGAAGCCCTCCGCGAGGCGGCGGCCCGTGGTGATCTGGACGGGCCGGGCCACCCGGTTCAGCCCCGTGCGGTGCCGGGCGACGAGCGCGGAGACGCTGCTGATGCCGGGCACGACGTCGTACGTGAACGCCACCGCGCCCCGCTCCAGGATCTCCTCCAGGATCCCGAGCGTGCTGTCGTACAGCGAGGGGTCGCCCCAGACCAGGAACGCGCCGCTCTCGTCCTCGCCCAGCTCCTCGGCGATCAGCTGCTCGTAGATGTCCGCTCGGGCACTGCGCCAGTCCCCGACGGCCGGCGAGTACGCCGCGCCCCCCGCGGTCCGGTCGCGGTCCGGGTCGCGCGCCTCGACCAGCCGGTACGCCCCCTGCGGTAGGTGCGCGTCGAGGATGTCACGGCGCAGCTGGACGAGGTCCGACTTCACCTCGCCCTTGTCCAGGATGAAGAACACGTCCGTGCTCCTCAGCGCTTTGACCGCCTGCAGGGTGAGCTGATCGGGGTCGCCCGCCCCAATCCCGATGACCTGAATCTTTCGCACACCCAGAGTCTGCCGCACGCCACTGACAGTGGACGCACCGCACCCGGGTCAGCGCTCACGCCCCGGCCGGACCGACGCGGGGGTGAGCGGGTCAGGCCCGACGGCCACGCAGCCGCGGTGCCCGCGCCGCCGCACCGACCGCCGTACCCTCCTTCTCCACGACGCCCGCCAAGTCGCGCGCCCAGGCGCTCAGTTCCGCGAGGTCCATACCGTACGGGCGCGGCTGACCGGACCTCGACGCCCACTCCTCGATTGCCCCGGCCCCGCGCCGCAGCAGCCGGGCGCCGCCCGTCGTGTTCCCCCGGGCCGCGTGCGTGAGCCCCACGGCGAGCTGGGCCAGCCCCTTCCACAGCGCGCGCTCGTCCTCGGGCCCGGACTTCCAGGCGTCCTCGAAGACCTCGTGCGCGTGGAACGGTCTCCCCGCGTCCAGCAGCGCCTGCGCCGCGGCGACCGTCTCCTCGGGGCTGCGTACGACGCCTTCCGGCTGCCGTTCCACCCCGTCCGCGCCGTACGGCAGGGGCCGCCCGAGCCCGTCGCGCGGCCGGGCGTTCCGCGCCCGCCCCGCCGTGTCCCGATCGCGCCCGCCGCCCCGCCGAGCTCCAGATGTCCCACTCATACGCCGATTGTCGCGCGCCCCGCGCCCGCTACGGAGCAGCCCCCGACGTGGGGTAAAGTTCTGTTCGCACGATCACGCGGGTCACCGCGGGTGAAACGCATCGGGACGTGGCGCAGCTTGGTAGCGCACTTGACTGGGGGTCAAGGGGTCGCAGGTTCAAATCCTGTCGTCCCGACTTTTGAAGTCGCAGGTCAGAGGCTGTATCGGAATCTTCCGATACAGCCTCTTGATCGTTCTTGGGGACCGGTTGGGGTTACTGGAAGCCGTAATTGGGCGCGCGTGGCTGTCGCCGGCGCTCGTCATGCGGAGGAGTCGGATCCTCCGCCACTTCCCACTGCCCCACCCAGCGCTCGCTCAAGCCCCCGCGCCTTATCGGACAGGCGCAGGGTGATGGGTCGTCCGGGAAGCCGAGTTCGGCGAGGCGGTTGTGGAGCAGTGTCAATGCCTGGACAACATCACGTACTTGGAGGTCCGGCGGCTGGTCGTCGGGGTCCTCAGCCGGCTGCCGAGTCTCCCACCAGGAAGCGCGTTCCCGTCACCGACCCCGTTCCCAGTGCGACCCGACCGAGACCGGCTGGGGCACGGCAGTTGAGGGCGGGGCGGAAGCAGGGGTGACATGCAGCTCGTGTTCCAGTCAAGGGCCGCTGCAGCCGGCTACCGTTTCGCCGAGTTTGCGGATGGCCGAGCGTCATCGCACCGGTTCGGCACGCCGGTGCAAGGGGCTCCGGCATCGCGGACACGCGCGGTGGTCACCCGTGCCAGCGGCTCCTGCCCTGCGAGCGGCAAGGACCCTGCCCATCGCCCTCGCCATCGTGGCTTTCGCCCCGGCCGGGTTCTCCAGGGCGCTCAGCCTGTTCGTTCCCTCGTCCCACTGGTGTGGCCGGGGGTCACGCACGGGCGATGAGGTCGTACCGCTCGTCGCTCACCGCCTCGCCCCACAGGAGCGCCGTCTGATTCTGTGAAGCGCCGTAAGGCACAGGAACAGCGCGACTGGTGCCGCCTCTTTCATGGGTGACGCGGCGGGGCCGAACGTTCCAGCGGCCACCACGCAATGTAAAGGAGATCGCGGACAGAGGTGGCACATCGAAATGCCAGAAGGCTGTTGCTGGTGCGGACAGAGCATGGACGAGCGAGGCCCGGATAACGGCTGGTTCGGTGATGGCCAGTGCGCGGCCCGTGTCAGGCGCCACGCTGATCAGCCAGTTGGCGGTGCGACGGCAGAGCTGGCGTACGGACTCGCCTCCGGGCGGCGCGGCATCCGGGTCTGTAAGCCAGGCGGCGTACGTGTAGGGGGCGTCCGAGGCGACTTCGCCGACTGTGTGACCGCGCCACATGCCGTAGTCGAAGTCGCGTAGTGCGGGCTCGAGTGTGGTCTCCAGGCCGAGAGCGTCGGCGGTCTGCGCGCAGCGGGTCGACGGTGCCCGGATGCCCCACGAGTACGGGGGGAGTGTTACGCGGGCGGTGCGTGCCTCACGCAGGCCGCGCTCATTGAGGAGACCGTCACCGAAGACTGCATCCCTGGTGGTGTCCCCGGCTGGCGCGCATATGAATGTCAGGCGGACCGACATCGGCTTACCTCCTTCCTGGCCCGGCATGACGCCGGATGGCGATGGTGTGAGACCGTCGAAAACCGTGGGTGCCGCGGAATCGTCGGTGGAGGTTGTGTCTCCAAAGGTTGTGGTCGTCCACCGCCGGTCAGTTGATCAGGCGGGCGGGTGTGGTGGCGGCGTGCAGCATGTATTCCAGTGGTCCTCGTCGGAAGGCCCGGGTCCAGGCGAGGGCCAGCAGCATGGCAGCCGCGGCGAAACCGACCAGGGCCGGCAGGGCAGCGGAGGCCGGCAGGTCGTCGATGCCCAGGGCCTTGATGGCGATGATGTGGCAGACGTAGGCGGTCAGGGAGACCGAGCCGACCGCGATGACGGGCGCGGCAAGCCGCCGCAGGCGCGCCGACCGGTCCACGGCGATGAGGCAGGCGGCGAGGACCACGAGGCCGACGCCGGTGTTGCCCAGGATCGACCATGTCGTCTGGCTGTGCGGCGCGGCCACCAGCAGCCAGTCCGGGGTACTGGTGGTGGGGTCGCCCACGGCGTCGGACCACCAGGCCGATGCGGCCGACCCGCCATCCGTCGTCGCGCTCACGACGGCCTGCGCGCCCGGGACCAGGTGCAGGGCCAGCCAAGAGCCGCCGTAGCCGAGTACGGCCAGCGCGCCGCCGAGGAGGGCGACCTTGGCGCGTACGCCGGGCAGGGTGAGGTCGAGCCGGGCCACCGCCATTCCGGCGATGACGAAGGAGAGCCAGGTCAGTACCGGGTACTCGCCGGTGATGAACAATTCGACGATCCCGTCCGTACCGCTGATCCGGGCCAGCGGATCGTGGGCGATGACGGCATCGGCCCAGCTTCCGCCCTGGACCGCAGCCCGAAGCAGATACAAGACCTGGGGCAATACGAACGCGGTCGCCGCGGCGATGAGGGCCAGGGCGAGAGCCGGCAGCCGGTACAGCGGAAGAGCGAGGACGAAGACCATTCCATAAGCCGCAAGGATCACGTCGACCTGGGTGTCCAGGGAGGTCAGGGCATATCCCATGGCAATGAGGACGGCGGAGCGGATCAGTACCCTGCCCATGGCCTGCCGCCCCGCGCGCCCGGTCCGCGGCTGCGGCCGACCGGTGAGAAGGACCAGGGTGAACCCGGCAAGCAGAGCAAACAGGGCAGAGGACCGGCCACGTGACACCTCCATCAGCCAGCCCAGCGGGCCGCCCACCGAGGGGTCGGGACCGATGTGGGCTGCGTACATGCCGAAGACCGCCAGGCCGCGGGCCAGGTCGAGGCCGATCAGCCGTCCTGTTGACGACGTACTGAAGGGGGAGGGGCCTGCCCCCGCAGCGGATGCCGCCTCGGATGACGCGGCCTCTGATACGAGGTGCCTCATGTGATCCAGGGTCGGAGACACTGCCAGTCAAAACCATCCGGCAGGTGTCCGGAACCGCCCCCGCCGACTGGCTGGCGCAGCCCCCGCCACCCGGCCGGATTCGGTGTCGGAAGCCCGCAGGGTGCCCCTCGGCGTGGTACGAATCGGACAGTGGTCCGATAGCGAGTGGAGCACGCGTGATCCGGGTATTGGTGGTCGACGACGAGGCCCTGATTCGTACGGGTTTCCAGCACATCCTCGACACGGCGGACGACATCGAGGTCGTGGCGGCGGTTCCCGGCGGCCAGGCGCTTCAGACGACGCAGGAGATACGTCCTGACGTCGTGCTGCTGGACATCCGGATGCCGGACGTCGACGGCCTCACCGTCCTGGCGGGCCTCCGTCGGCTGCCCCACCCTCCGGTGGTGGCCATGCTCACGACGTTCGACATGGACGAATACGTGGCGAGGGCACTTCGCTCGGGCGCCGCCGGCTTCCTGCTCAAGGACACCGACCCCGAGGAGCTGCCGTTCCTGGTGCGGGCCCTGGCCGACGGCGGCACCGTACTGTCGTCCAAGGTCACCCGGACGGTCGTGGACGGCTACCTGAACGCCGGCTCTCAGGAACCCGCTGCCCGCAGCCTCGAGCAGCTCACCGACCGCGAGCGCGCCGTACTCGTCCTCATCGCCGAGGGACTGTCCAACACCGACATCGGCACACGGATGCACCTGAGCACCGGCACGGTCAAGGACCATGTGAGCGCCATCCTCACCAAACTGGAGGTGGACGGCCGCGTCCAGGCCGCCCTGCTCGCCGAACGGGCCGGCCTTCTCACACCGTCGCGGGACCAGGAGCGGGGATGATCCCCCGCCGCCTGCAAGCCCCGCTGCTGGACGCCGCCCTCGTTGGAGCCTCGCTGCTCGATGTCTGGGTCAATGTCCCCATTGACGAGCCGCTACGCCTGGCTTGCGCCCTGGCCGCCGTCTTCTCTCTTCTGTTGCGCCGTCGCCTGCCGCTGCTCACCTTCCTGCTCACCCTGCCCGCCGTCCTGTTCTCCGACGCAGTCTTCGCAGCGCTGGCCGCGCTGTACACACTCGCCTCACTCACCCGCCACCGCACCCTGCTGGCCGTATGCGCCGCGGCGTTCACGATCAGCGACTTCACGTCATGGCCGTCACCGAACTTCGACTTCGCGGCCGCCTCGACCCTCATCACTCTGGGCTACACCGCGGCGACGGCGGCCGCTCCTGTCTTCCTGGGCCAACTCGTCCAGGCCCGACGTGATCTGTCGCTCCGGCTCGCCGAGATCTCCGAGGCACGCGACCACGGTCGGCTGCTGACCGCCGAGACCGTGCTGGCCAAGGAACGCGCGCAGCTCGCCCGGGAGATGCATGACGTGGTCTCGCACCAGGTCAGCCTGATTGCGGTGCGGGCCGGAGCACTCCAGGTCGGCACCCGGGACGCCGAAGTCAAAGAAGCCGCCGCCACCATCCGGCGGCTGAGCGTGCAGACCCTGGACGAACTGCGGTACATGGTCAGCGTCCTGCGCGCCTCCGGGGGCCGCCCCACGGAGCTGACACCGCAGCCGTCCCTGGCCGACCTTGAGCGGCTGGTCACCAACAGCGGCATCGAGGCCGAGCTGCAGGCAGACATGTCTGGCGACCTTCCGCCCACCGTCCAGCGCGCCATCTACCGCACCGTCCAAGAAGCACTGACCAACACACGCAAGCACGCCCCCGGCACCACCGCGACGGTTCGCATCCGCCACGAGGACGGCGCCGTCCGTGCCACGGTCACCAATACCGCACCGACCCGGCCCCCTCTCCCCCTGCCCAGTGCGCACCACGGGCTGGTCGGCCTGCGTCAGCGAGCCGCACTCCTCGGTGGCACCGTCACCTCCGGCCCAACGGCCGACGGCGGCTACGAACTGTGCCTGGAGCTCCCCTTGGAGGGCACGTCGTGACGGGCTGCCGGCCGCCGCCACGACCGAAGCAGCCGAGCAGTCTCTGAGTTCGACACCGTTCAGTCCATCGAAATCCCTCACGGAATGGGTACACCGGACTCGGATGAGGGGCTGCGCGCTCACCGCTCGTTGTGTGCGGTGAGCCACTCGCTGTCGGACCTGACGGGGTCCTGCGGGATCCGGCCCGCGTAGCCCGCGTCCTCCTTGAGTCGTGCGCGGACACTCGTGTGCACATGGGCGCGCCGTGGAAGCCGGCGGCGCCGGTAGGTGAGCAGGGCCCAGACCCAGCCCATCCGGTGCACCTTCCCGAAGGCGTCATCGGATACGAAGGGTCACCTCGCGCGCGTACGCGCCTGGCTTCAGCCGGAGATGCTCTTCGATCGCGCCGTCGGTGATCCACTTGAGGGTGATGGTGGGAAGCCGGGGATCGTCATCGAAGGTCCCGCCGACGTCGGAGTGCACCCCGGCGAACCACACCTGCTCGACCGAGGCGGGCACGGGCCGTTTCTGGTCGCCGGAGGTGACCAGGTACTCGCGGTAGGGGCGGCGCTTCTCGTCGATGGAGAGCGCGTGGCGGACGCGGCCGACGTTGGGGAGCTGACGGGTGTACGGCCACCGCAGGTTCCAGCGCAGGACCCCGGCCGCTTTCACCGAGTCCCAGATTCCGAGGTAGGCGACGGGAATACCCACGCGCCCGGCCACCGCGTTGCTGAAGGCCCCGCGAAATGGTGGAGTTGGTCCCAGTCCTGGCGGGTCCAGTCCTTGTTCTTGGCGTAGACGGACACGGCGTACGGGACGAGGTTCTCCATGCCCGGCCGCATCAGGCCGACCGCTTTGAGCATGCCCATCGGCGACGCGAAGGAGATCGTCTTCAACTATCGTGACCGCGCGACGTAGGGGACGTCACCGCTCTGAAGAACCGCTTCGGCTATACGGTGCCGGCTCCGGAGCACGACGCGGAGGACGGGTTCGTCAGCTTCGAACTATGACCGACACGGTTGCGGGGACATGCCTGGCAGGATGAACCGCGTGACCAGGGGAGTGCGATGGCCAGCGAATCAACCGATTTCACGACCGACATCACCGACGCTGTCGTGGACAGCCTTCGATGCGCGGCCGACCCACGGCTGAGGGAGCTGCTGAGCGCGCTCACCCGCCACCTCCACGACTTCGTCCGCGAGACGGAGCCGACGATGGAGGAATGGGAGCGCGCCATCGGCTTCCTGACGGCGACCGGGCAGAAGTGCACCGACACCCGGCAGGAGTTCATCCTCCTGTCGGACGTGCTCGGCGTCTCGATGCTCGTGGAGACCCTGGGCGGTCACCGTGATCCGGCCGCCACCGAGTCGACCGTCCTGGGTCCCTTCCACATGACCGAGTCGCCGGTGCGTGAACTGGGCGCGACCATCGATCTGGTGGGCAGCGGCGAGCCGTGCGTGGTCGGCGGGCGGGTGCTGTCCCGGGACGGCACCCCGCTGCCGGGCGCGGTCCTCGACGTGTGGCAGGCCGACGCCGAGGGCTACTACGACGTGCAGCGGCCGGACGTCCGGCCTGCCGGCAACGGACGAGGGCTCTTCACGGCGGACGCGGAGGGCCGCTTCTGGTTCCGCAGCTGCGTGCCGAGCCCGTACCCGATCCCCACCGACGGCCCCGTCGGAGAGCTGCTCCGTGCCACGGCCCGGCACCCCTACCGCCCCGCCCACATCCACTTCATCGCCTCGGCCGGGGGACACACCCCCGTCACCACGCACATCTTCGTCGCGGGCAGCGACCATCTCGACTCCGACGCGGTGTTCGCTGTGAAGAAGAGCCTGGTCCAGGACTTCACCGAGACCGACGACCCGTCCCTGGCACGGGAGTTCGGCGTTCCGAACCCCTTCCGGCACGCACGCTTCGACCTCGTACTGGAGCCGGAATGAGCGACCCCTTCGACTTCTCGTACGAGACCCGGCCCGCGCGGGTCGTCTTCCGGCCCGGCGCCTCGGTGTCGGCGACGCCGGGCGAGGTCGCGCGGCTCGGTCTGCGCCGGGTGCTGGTGGTCTGCGGCAGCCGGGGCGAGGCCACCGCCCGGGCGGTCGCGGACGCGCTGGGCGACGCCTGCGCGGGGCTGCACGCCGGGGCCCGTATGCACGTACCCGTCGAGGTCGCCGACCGGGCCGTCGAGGTGGCGCGCGCGGCGGGCGCCGACGGGTGTGTCGCGGTCGGCGGCGGCTCCGCGATCGGCCTCGGCAAGGCCATCGCACTGCGCACCGGCCTGCCGCTGATCGCCGTACCGTCCACCTACTCGGGCTCCGAGATGACCTCCGTCTGGGGCCTGACGGAGCACGGCGCCAAGCGCACCGGACGCGACGCCGCCGTCCAGCCCCGCTGCGTCGTGTACGACCCCGAGCTGACTCTCGCGCTCCCCGTTCCGCTCTCCGTGACGAGCGGCATCAACGCGCTCGCGCACGCCGTGGAAGCACTGTACGCGCCCGACGCCTCGCCCCTGGTGTCGCTCATGGCCGAGGAAGGCGTACGGGCGATGAGCGGAGCCCTTCCCCTGGTGGCCGCCGCGCCCGGCGACCTCGACGCACGCGGCCGTGCCCTGTACGGCGCCTGGCTCTGCGGTTCCTGTCTGGGCGCCACCACCATGGGCCTGCACCACAAACTGTGCCATGTGCTCGGCGGCACCTTCGGACTGCCGCACGCCGAGACACACACGGTGGTCCTGCCGTACGCCATCGCTTACAACGCGACCGCCGCACCCCGGGCCATCGCCGCCCTGTCCCGCGCCCTGGAGACCGATGACGTCCCGCACGCCCTTCGCGCGCTGGCCGTGGGCCTCGGCGCACCCCGTTCCCTCGCCGAACTCGGTCTGAAAGAAGCCGACTTGACGGTCGCCGCCGCCCAGGCCGCCACCGAGGCGTATCCCAACCCCCGCGAGGTGACCGTGAACGGTGTACTCGGCCTGCTGACGGCGGCGTACGAAGGACGGGAACCGCGAGTCGAGGCGGAATGAATCCTGACGGATCATCAATTAGGGCGTGATCGTGGAGAGTTGACCGCCTTTCGGTCGCTCGTGGTGCGCGGCCGTGGCGCACATCACCCTCGGGGAAAGCCGAAATGTGAAGCAGGGCTTCACAGGTTCATGACAGGCTCGCATCTGGTTACCCGCTGGTAATCCCTCGTCACCCCCCACCCCCCTCAGGACTGACCTTGCGTATCCGCAAGCGGCCCTTGCGCGCCGTCATGCCCGCGCTCGCCGCATCCGCACTCCTGCTCGCCACCGGTTGCTCCGCAGCCGCCGACCCGCACGCCTCCTCCGCCGCCGAACACGCCCAGGACGCCGACGCCTCCGCCGCCGCGACCGCCCGGACCGACGACCAGCCGCTCGCCGTCGCCACCGCCCCCGAAGCGGCGGCCACCTCGACCGCCGTGGCGCGGCCGGGTGCGGCGGGCGGCAAGGCCCGCAAGACCGCGCTCAAGGTGACCACGTACGACAGCCGAACCCGACGGGCCGTCATATCGCCTGTGCGTAAAGGGACTTCATCTCCCACACCCACCTCCTCGGGCCCGACCCGGCCGGACGGAACCGCCGTCGGCGACGTCATCGCGAGCGCCGCCGCGCCCGGTGCCCCGGACGGGCTCCTCGCCGAGGTCACCAAGGTGATCGGCGAGACCGGTGACGGCACCGAGGTACAGACCGCACCGACGACGCTGGACACGCTGCTCGGCGACGACGAGGCGAAGGGTTCCGTCGCTGTCGATCCGGCGTCCTTCGACGTCGAACGACTGCTGCCCGACGTGAAGGTCTCCTGGGCGAAGACGGGAGACGTCCACTCCGGACCCGAGGGCACGAAGGTCCCGCTCGGCAGCCTGCGGGTCGATGTCGCGGCGAAGGTCGACACGGCCGAGGGGGCGCCGGCCTCGGCGGCGGCATCCGTGTCCGGGTTCGTCCAGGTCGCACCCGAGGTCGACTTCTCCTACGGCGGCGACTCCGCCGGATCGGGACCGAGCTCGGCGCACCTCGGTGTCTCCGGCGACTGGACCTCGCGGTGGGCGGTCAAGGGGCGCGCCGCCGCCTCCGCCCAGCCCGTGCGTCTGCCGTTCGCGAAGCTGCACGCCGACCCCGTTCTCCAGGTCGGCCCGATTCCCGTCGTCGTGAACCTCGATCTGACCTGCTACTTCCAGATCGGCGCCGACGGCAGCGCCACCGTCGACATCGAGCAGGACCTCAAGGGCGACTTCAAGGCGGGCGGCACCTTCGAACCGGCCAAGGGCTGGACACCGGTCAACGAGTCGCACATGACGAGCACGCCGGTGCGCACCTCCGTCACCACGGCCGGAAGCGTGAAGGCGTCCCTCGGCGCGGAGGCCACCGTCGGGCTGTACGGCACGGTGGGCGTCACCGCCGACCTGGCCCCGTATCTCCGCGGCGAGGCCACGGGCTCGGTCGACGCCACGTCCGGGAACGGCGCCACGGCGAAGACCGGCGTCGGCACGGCCGCTTCCTGGGGTGTCTACGGCGGCGTCGACCTCACCGGCACCCTGCGGATCCAGCTGTCCATCTTCGGTACGCCCGTCTTCCAGCACGCCATCCCCCTGGGCGTGTTGCACCGGGAGTGGAAGCTCGCCGACGGCACGGCGTAGCCGCACGGCTGCCGAGCCCGGTGGCAACCAGGCCACCGGGCTCGGGAGTTCAGTGACGATCACCATCCTTGGCGCCCAACGGGCAACCGCACGCTCCCCATTGGTTGGTCCTTCATCGGTCCGACACCTCCAGACGCTGGCGCTTTCCACGACCGCCCGGAAAGCTGAGCTGGGCATGCCAACACGACCGCCTGGTCTGCCCTGCCCCCACGCCGCGGTCGATCTGGAGGACGCAGTGAAGAGAAGCTCGCGGATCCGTAAGGTCTCGCTCATCCTCGGCAGCGCCGTCGCGCTGGTCGTCGCCTTCCCCGGCAGCGCTCTCGCCGACCCGCCGAAGGCCCTGCCCGCGAACGCGGACGGACTGGAGCAGACGTTCCAACCGGCCTACGACTACGACACGGACGGCTGCTACCCGACTCCCGCCATCGGCCCCGACGGGACCATCAATGGCGGCCTCAATCCCTCCGGGGCCCTCAACGGCCAGTGCCACGACTCCTGGGACCTCGACAACACCAACGGCTACTCGCGCGAGAAGTGCAACAACGGCTGGTGCGCCATCATGTACGGCCTCTACTTCGAGAAGGACCAGGCCGTGGCCGGCAGCGGCCTCGGCGGGCACCGCAACGACTGGGAACACGTCGTGGTGTGGGTGCAGGACAACGAGGCCAAGTACGTGTCCACCTCCGCCCACGGCAACTTCAACATCTACGGCCGCGACCAGATCCGCTGGGACGGGACCCACCCCAAGGTCGTCTACCACAAGGACGGCATCAGCACGCACTGCTTCCGCCCGGCCAACTCCAACGACGAACCGCCGGAGAACGACTACCACACCTGGCAGTTCCCCAGCCTGGTCGGCTGGAACGGCTACCCGGCGGGTCTGCGCGACAAGCTGAGCGCGTACGACTTCGGCAGTGCCGTCTTCGGCCTCAAGGACGGCAACTTCAACTACCACCTCGAGAAGGCCAAGCCGGCCGGCATCGCGTTCGACCCCAACGCCTGACCGGCGGACCGGGGTGGGTGGCCCGCGAGCCGCCACCCACCCCCGGCTACTCGCCGAGCAGTTGTTCCTGTCGGCCGGGCGGCGTTCCCTCGTGCCAGGGCACCACCTCCCCGAAGCGGACGAGTTCGCCGTACGTCGCCGGGTCGACCTTCTCGGAGAGCGCGAGGTCGAGCACGGCGACCGCGGCCCGCGCCGGGGTCTGCGCCCCGCTGAAGTCGGAGAACCACGGCCGGGACAGCGGTGTGTCCACGAGCCCGGGGCAGACCGCCGCGACCAGGGTTTGTGGGCCAGGTCGGTGGCGTGGCGCTCGGTCGCCACCGCCCGCACCGCGGCGACTTGGGCCACCTTGGACGGCACATTGATCCAGCGCGGCCAGCCGAGCTCCTCCGACGTGCCGTCGTGGATGGCCGCGCGCCAGGACTCGACGGCCTCCTCGACCTCCTCGAGTGAGGCGCCGTCGAAGAGCGGCTGAAGCCGAGGTTCGAGATGACCGAGCGTGCCCAGGGAACTGGCCACGACGATCAGCCGTCCCCCAGGGCGCAGCAGCGGGCCGAACGACCGCAGTACCGCGTGCGCGCCCCCGTTGGCGACATCGATGAATTCATCGGCCTGCTCGGCCTGCGACCGGTCGGGGGTGAGCATCGCGCTCGCGTTGGACACCACGATGTCCACCCCGCCGTACTGCCCGCCGAGTTCGGCGGCCAGCCGGTCCACGGCCGCCGCGTCGGTGACGTCGAGTACCCGGCCCTCCACCCGACTCCTGGTGCCGGAGTCCTGGGTGACGCGTGAGACGGCGTCCGCGACCCGCTGGGCGTTGCGGCCCGTGAGCAGGACCAGGTCGCCGGGCTCCGTCCGGGCGGCGAGCCCCTCGACGAGCGCGAGTCCGAGGCCCTGGTTGGCGCCGGTGACGAGAGCGATGCGTTGAACTGTCATGCCCTCCACGCTAGGAACACCTTGGCCATGCGTCCAACGAAAGTTGCTCACCTCTGGTATGCGTAAATGTCATGGACTTCACGGATGTCTCTCTGGTGGCGCTCCGCGTCTTCCGCGAGGTGGCCGAGCGGGGCACGCTCACCTCGGCGGCCACGGCGCTGGGCTACACCCAGTCCGCGGTGTCCCGGCAGATCGCCTCCCTCGAACGGGCGGCCCACGCACCGCTGTTGGAGCGGCGCCGGGACGGGGTACGGCTGACCGCCGCCGGGCATGTCGTGCTGCGCCGGGCCGTCACGGTGCTCGACCAGATCGACGCCACGGCGCGCGAACTCGCCGGGCTGCCCGCCGAGGCCGGGACGGTGCGCCTGGGCTGGTTCGCCAGCGCCGGCGCCCTCCTGCTGCCCCGGGCCATCGCCGCACTGCGCCGGAGCCACCCCGCGATCACGGTCAGCACCCGGGAGGGCAGCACACCCGCCCTGGTCCGCGCGCTGCGGGCCGGCACCCTGGATCTGGCGCTCCTCGCCTCGATGCCGCCCTTCCGCCCCTTCGACACCGAGTCGCCCCCGCTGACCCTGCGGACGCTCAGCGAACGCAGCCTGTGCCTCGCGGTGCCCGCCACCCATCCGCTCGCCGCGAGCGACTCCGTCGGCATCGCCGACCTGCGCGGACAGCGCTGGATTGCCGGACCCTCGGCCGGCGAGGAGAAGCTGATGGGCGTCTGGCCCGGCCTGGACGAGCGCCCCGAGATCGCGCACACCGCCCGTGACTGGCTCGCCAAGCTGCACCTCGTCGCCGCCGGCTGCGGCCTGACCACCGTCCCCGCCGCCCTTGTCCCCGCCGCACCCCCCGGCGTACGGATCCTGTCGGTGCACGGCGGCCCCCAGGAACAGCGCCGCCTCGTCCTGGCCCGCCTCCCGCACCCTCTGCCGGAGCCCGCCGCCCGCCTGGCCGACGCGCTCCGCACCGTGGCCGCCGACTTGAGCACGTCGGTGTGACCACTTCCGCCGAACGCCGGGACGGTGACCGCGCGTGCGAGGCCATCCACCCGCGTGCGGTAGGGTTTACCTGCACGATCACGCGGGTCACCGCGGTGAGACGCATCGGGACGTGGCGCAGCTTGGTAGCGCACTTGACTGGGGGTCAAGGGGTCGCAGGTTCAAATCCTGTCGTCCCGACGGTGCGAAGGGTCTTCGCGGGCGAGAGCCTGCGGGGGCCCTTTTTGTATGGGGCGGTTCCGGTCTTCGGGGTTGAGCATGCCGTTCATAGGCGCCTTTACTCGGAGGCCGGCGAAGACGCCGTTGCCGGATGTACAGCCCCGTCACCGGCCTTGGCAGCCCGCTCGCACCCCCCATGCGCGTCACGCCGGCCGACGGCGGCGTGGTGGGAACCTGCGTCCTCGGCATCGCCCACGAAGGCCGCCCGGCTACGGACACGGAGGCATGAGCGCCATGCTCCTGGACGAGCTGATGGGGTGGGCCTGCGCCGCCGGGACGCCCGGGATGACCATCTCCCTCCAGATGCGCTACCACCGTCCCGTTCCCCTGCGGACACCCCTGCGCGTGTACGCCCAGGTCACGGGAGCCGAGGACCGCAAGATATCCGTGACCGGCTCCATCGCCACCGAAGAGGACCTCTCCACGGTGCTGGTGGCAGCGGACGGCGTCTTCGTCGCACCGGACCCCGACCGCGCCCGCGCGCTGTTCCCCAGCCTGCGGGGCACTTGACACCGGGCGTGGGCCGATCACGGCTGGGCCGGCCTGCGCCGGGAGACCGCCCAGACCGCGCGCGGTCTGGGCGGGATCGGCCTGGGATGTGGCGACCCATGCTCATCATGGCGCAGGCCTCGCCCGACCGTCTGGTGGCGGATCTCGCGGTGGTCCATCTCGGGGTGATCTCGTGCACCGTCTACCAGACGCCCAGCCCCGACCAGATCGTCCACATCGCCCGGCACGGCGGTGCGGGAGTGATCGTGCTCGGAGGTGTCGAGGAAGAGAAGCAGGCCGAGGTGCCGGACGAACACCAGATACAGCACGCGCAACTTCAAGCCGCCCGAGCCGGCCGTGATCGCCACATCCGGCGAAGTGCTGTTGACAGGCCGCACGCGACTCTCGGAACCACACCTGTCCGGCAGGGATCGCGCATGTGTGCGGCGTGATGATGGCTGAGAAAACGCTTGGACTCCGCGGGCGGCGTCGCGGGACACTGCGATTCCTGGCCTGCCCGTACTCGCACGTCGGCGTCGCCGCGAGAGGCGCGGGGGCTCCACCGTCGTGCCCCGCCTGTCGGAGGACGACGAGAGCGAGGGCACTGACTCGAACCGAAGCTGCGCACGGTCATTGAGGCAACGGCATCTCCCAGGAGAAGCACGTGGCGGGCTGCCGAACGACAACACGGGGTGGGGATGGGATTGCATGAATCGCGCGAGGTTCTGCCGGGCAAGGGCTCGGTGTTCCTCGCACTTCGTTATTACGGACGGGAGTTAGCCCGGCTCCGGCGGCTGACGGCGCCCGCGATGCTGCTGCCGGCGCTGGGCAACATCGGCATCAACTACATCGCGCCGCTGGTCGTCGCGAAGCTCGTCGGCCGAATCGCCGGGGATGCCGGGATCACCATCGGGTCGACGCTGCCGTACGTCCTCGGCTTCGCCGGCGTCCTGCTGCTCGCGGAGGTGCTGTGGCGCATCGGCCTGCACTTCCTGAACCGCCTTGCCGCCCTCGGCGTCGAGCACCTGTACGTGATCGGCCTGGACGAGTTGTTCGCCAAGGACGCCGCGTTCTTCCACGACAACTTCGCCGGGGCGCTGACCAAACGGGTCCTGAGCTTCGCCTCCCGCTTCGAGGACTGCGTCGACACGCTGACGTTCCAGGTCGTGGGCAGTCTCGTGCCGCTGGTGTTCGGGTCGGTGGTGCTGTGGCGCTACGAACCGCTGCTCGTTGTCGGGCTCTTGGCGATGATCGCGCTGACGGCGCTGTGTGTGATGCCCCTCATCCGTCGCCGTCAGGCGCTCGTCGGCCAGCGCGAGGAGGCCATCGCGCGGGTGTCGGGCCACGTCGCCGACAGCCTGATGAACATGGACACGGTCCGGGCGTTCGCGGCCGAGGAACGCGAGGCCGCCGAGCACCGCTCCCGCGTCGCGGAGTCGCGGCGGCTCTCGCTGAGGTCGTGGGACTACGGCAACCTGCGCATCGACACGCTCGTCGCGCCGATGTCGGTGCTGACCAACGCGCTTGGCCTGCTGCTCGCGGTCGGGCTCGTCGGGGGCGGGCACGGCGTCGAGGCGGTCGTGGTCGCGTTCACGTACTACACCAACGCGACACGGATCATGTTCGACTTCAATCAGATCTATCGCCGCCTGGAGAGGTCGATGACGGAGGCCGCGCAGTTCACCGAACTGCTGCTGAAGCCGCCGACCGTGCTCGACCCGGCGTCGCCGGAGCCGCTGCTGTCCCGGGCCGCCGACGTCCGCTTCGAGCAGGTGACCTTCGCGCACGCGGGCGCGGAGCCGCTCTTCGAGGGCCTCGACCTGGCTGTGCCCAGCGGGACGAAGATCGGTCTCGTCGGCCGGTCCGGCGGGGGCAAGACCACGCTCAGCCGGCTGCTGCTGCGGATGACGGACATCGACACCGGCCGGATCCTGATCGGGGGTCAGGACATCAGCATGCTGCGCCAGGCAGACCTGCGCAGCCAGATCGCCTACGTGCCGCAGGACCCGGCGATGTTCCACCGCACGCTGAGGGACAACATCGCGTTCGCCCGGCCGGACGCCACCGACGCCGAGATCCGCCGCGCGGCCGAGGCGGCGCACGTCACGGAGTTCGCCGACGCGCTGACGGACGGCTTCGACACCATGGTGGGCGAGCGCGGTGTCAAGCTGTCCGGCGGACAGCGCCAGCGGGTCGCCCTCGCCAGGGCGATCCTGCGCGACGCGCCGATCCTGCTGCTCGACGAGGCGACCAGCGCCCTGGACTCCGAGAGCGAGATCCTCGTCCAGGAGGCGCTCTGGCGGCTGATGGAGGGGCGGACAGCGCTCGTGGTGGCGCACCGACTGAGCACGGTCGCCACCATGGACCAGCTCGTCGTCCTCGACCGTGGACGGATCGTCGAGCAGGGCACGCACCAGGAGCTGCTCGCGTCGGAGGGCGCCTACGCGAAGCTGTGGCAGCACCAGTCGGGCGGCTTCCTCGAGGACAGCCCCGCGCGGGCCGACCTGCACTGATCGAGGACCTGGCCTGCAAGAGGCGGCCGCCAGGGGTGAGTTCGGGCGCCCATCGCTCAACGGCCGCACGGACAGGCGAACCTCGCCTGCGGGACGCGATCCGCCATGGCGGGCCGCGTTCGGCAGGCGAGGTGTCTCCTAGGCGCGGAGCCTCAGGGTTCTCAGGGTGAGACCTCCTCCAGCGGCTTGTTCGAGGTCTCCTCGGCGAACAGGGCGGCCACCGTCGCACCGGCCAGGGCCACAATGCCCAGGAGGGTGAAGGCGCTGGTGAGGTCGCTGCCGCCCGCGTACACCGCGCCGACGGCTATCGGGCCGAGGATGATGCCGAGCCGGTTGACGGCACCTCCGGCGCTGCAGCCGATGGCGCGCATGCGGGTCGGGTACAGCTCGGGCGTGTAGATGTACAGGCTGATGTTGGCGGCGAAGAAGAACACCGCCGACAGTGAGGTCCACAGCAGCACCTGGGTCGCGCTGTGGCCGCCCAGCGCGGCGAGGACGATCAGCATGGCGGCCGAGGCTCCGAGGCCGAACGCGATGACCTTTCGGCGGCCGAGTCGGTCGATGGTGAACGCGGCGACCGCGCAGCCGACGAGTCCGGCGACCGACGTCACGGTGGAGTAGCGCAGGGCTTCACCGAGGGTGAGCCGGTACTCGCTCTTGTAGATCGTGGGCAGCCAGCTGGTGATGCCGTAGTTCACGAAGTATCCGCAGAACCACAGCGTCCAGATGACCTGGGTACGGCGCAGATAGCGGCCGGTGAACAGGCCCGTGAAGCCGCTCGCGGTCTGCTCCTGCGTGGTGCCGGCCCGGAGCGCGTCGTTCGCCGCGGCGGTGACCGGGGCCGCGGTGACCGGAGGAAGGGGCCGGCCGGTGGCGCGTTCGACCTTGCCCTCGATGCTCGTCATGATGCGTTCGGCCTCGTCGAGGCGGCCCTGGGCGGCAAGCCAGCGCGGCGACTCGGGCACCGTACGCAGCACCAGGACGGACAGGAGGCCCGGCAGCGCGGCGACGGCGTACATCCAGCGCCAGCCGGCGGTGGGGACGAGCCAGGCCGCGACCAGGGCGCCGATGGTGAGACCCGCCGGGAAGACGAGCTCGTAGAGCAGGACGAAGCGGCCTCGGTTGAAGCTGCGGGTGATCTCGGCGATGAAGGCGGCGGCGACGGGGACCTCGCCACCGATGGCCAGGCCCTGGACCAGCCGTACGGCCATGAACTGCCCGCTCGACTGGGTGGCCGCCAGCGCGAGGCCGGTCAGTCCGGTCACGGCGATGCAGACCGCGATCACCTTGACCCTGCCGAACCGGTCGGCGGCGCGGCCCGAGAGGAGGGCGCCGATCAGCATGCCGATGGAGCCGACGGTGAGGACGAGGGTGCCGTCGGCCTTGGTCAGGCCCCATTCCTGACTGAGCGCGGGGAGCATGTAGGCGATCAGCAGCTGGTCGAAGGCCTCGAAGAAGGTGACCATGCCGATCACCACGCGGACCGTGACGTGCCAGCGTGAGAGCGGGAGCCGCTCGAATCGGGCGGCGATCGCCGCGGGGGCTTGCAGCGTCGGTGAAGCGTTGGTGCTCATCCAGGTTCCTCCTGCTCCGTGAAGGATACGGAGCCGTTCAGGGCGCATGGGGGTACGAGGCCACGGGCCGTGAGGGGACGGGGTGCTGCCGCCGTGCGGGGACGGGCGCTGCCGAAGGGGTGGCAGGCGGCGTGTGTGGCGGCGGGCGGGTCGAGCGGAAGCCGATTGTGTAAGGGCTTGGCTTCTTAGGGCTGAAGTTTTACTCCTGGCGGGCGCCGGGCTCAAGGGGGCGAGAGAACTTTCTTCACCTGGGGGCTTGCCGGGAAAATACTTAAGCACTTAGATTTCAAGCGCCAAGACGCCCTTGATGACCGGGGATCTTGACCTGTCCTGAGGAGGCCTCCGCATGTCCACGCATGAGCCGATCGATGTCGTCGACGGCCCCGCCGCCGTCCCCGCGCTGCCGGGCGACGAGGTGCTGGTCGGGGGTCGCTGGATCCGCGGTTCCGGACCCCTCACGGAGGTCACCGATCCCGCGACAGGACGCCTGCTGACCCGTATCCACGCCGCGTCCCCGGCGGATGTCGACGCCGCGGCCGAGGCCGGTGCCCGTGCGGCGGCCGATCCCCAGTGGCGGGACCTCGCGCCCCACCTGAAGGCCCGCCGGCTGCACCGCGTCGCGGAGCTCATCGAGCGCGACGCGGCGAAGCTGTCCGCGATCCAGACCGCCGACACCGGCAAGACGCGGACGGAGACCGGGGCACTGGTGGCCAGCGCCGCCGGCACCTTCCGCTACGCGGCCGCGCTCCTGGAGACCGGCGAGGACGCGCTCACCCCCTCGCGCGGCGCCTATCTGACCTTGAGCACGCACGAGCCGATCGGCGTCGTCGGTGCCATCGCGCCGTGGAACTCTCCGATCGCCAGCGACGCCCAGAAGCTCGCCCCGGCGCTGGCCGCGGGCAACGCCGTACTGCTCAAGCCGGCCGACTGGACCCCGCTCACCTCGCTCGCGCTCGGCCGCCTCATCACCGAGTCCGGGCTGCCGCGAGGACTTGTCTCGGTGCTGCCGGGGCGGGGGAGTGTGGTGGGGGACGCGATCGTCCGCCACCCGCTGGTCGGCAAGGTGAGCTTCACCGGCGGCACCACCACCGGGCGGGCACTCGCGCACACCGCCGCCGACAAGCTGATGCCACTCTCGCTGGAGCTCGGTGGAAAGTCGCCGACCATCGTCTTCGCGGACGCCGACCTCGAGCAGGCCCTGGCCGGCGTGATGTTCGGGGTGTTCTCCTCCAGCGGCCAGAGCTGCATCGCCGGATCCCGGCTGTTCATCGCACGGGAACGGTACGAGGAGTTCCTCGGCGAACTCGTCACGCGGACCCGCGCCCTGCGCGTCGGGCCGGGTACCGACCCGAGCACGCAGGTGGCGCCCCTCGTGCACCACCGGCATCGTGACGCGGTCGCGCAGTACGTGGACCTGGCGCGTCAGGAGGGCGCCCGGGTGCGGTGCGGCGGGGCCGTACCGCAGGGGGAGGAGTACGCCGACGGCGCGTACTACCTGCCCACCGTCCTCGACGGTCTGAAGAACTCCGCACGCGTCTGCCAGGAGGAGATCTTCGGCCCCGTCCTGGTCGCCCTGCCCTTCGACGACGAGGACGACCTGGTCGCGCAGGCCAACGACAGCGCGTACGGCCTGGCCTGCGGCATCTGGACGAAGGACCTGGCGCGCGCCTGGCGGGTCGCCCGGCGCATCGAGGCCGGGACCGTCTGGATCAACACCTACAAGCAGTTCAGTTCCGCCACCCCCTTCAGCGGGTGGAAGGACAGCGGGCTCGGCACCGAGAAGGGCCGCGACTGGCTGCGCGGCTACCAGCGGCAGAAGTCCGTCTACGTGGGCACCGACCCGGCGCCGCTGCCCTGGGCGCGGTGACCAGCCCCCCCGCCCGTCCCCCCGTACCACTCGCACCAACAGGAGGCTCCAGGTGAACCATCCACCCATCGCCCGGCTGCGCAAGCTGCGCGCGGTCGAGCTGTGTGTGCCCACCCTGACCGAGTCCGCCGACTTCTACGCCGAGGTCTGGGGCCTGGAGGTCGTCGACGCCGAGCAGGACGCCCGCTGGCTGCGTGGCACCGGCGACGAACACCACGTACTGAGCCTGACCCGCGCCGAACGCAACGGCCTCGGCAGGATCAGCTTCGCGGTCGGCACGCCCGCCGAGATCGACGAGGCGGCACGGCGGCTGACCGCCCGCGGCATCGTCCCGGTGTACGGTCCCGGGCCGCTGGACCAGATCGGCGGCGGCTACGGGGTGCGCTTCACCGACCCCGAGGGGCGGCTGATCGAGCTCAGCGCCCACGTCGAGGCCGTCGCCCCGCGCGGCCTGGACGGCGCCGTCCCCATCGGTGTCACCCACACCGTGCTCAACACCGCCGACAT
Organism: Streptomyces sp. NPDC029292; assembly: GCF_055569295.1. Lineage (NCBI taxonomy): Bacteria > Bacillati > Actinomycetota > Actinomycetes > Kitasatosporales > Streptomycetaceae > Streptomyces > Streptomyces sp. NPDC029292. The sequence continues at coordinate 323,784 of NZ_JBVHXR010000001.1, read as the reverse complement.
CGACGCCTCGGTCGCCTTCTACCGCGACGTGCTCGGCATGCGCGTCTCCGACTGGTCCGAGCACCAGATGGCGTTCCTGCGCTGCAACACCGACCACCACTGCATCGCCTTCAACCAGGCCGCATGGGCGTCCCTCAACCATGTCGCGTACGAGATGACCTCGGTCGACCACTTCATGCGAGGCCTGGGACGGCTGCGCCACCACGGCATCACCCCGAAGTGGGGACCGGGCCGGCACGGACCGGGCAACAACACCTTCTCCTACTTCACCGACCCGGCCGGTCTGGTCTGCGAGTACACCTCCGAGGTCGCGCAGATCGTCGAGGACGCCTGGATCGCGAAGGTGTGGCGGCGGGTGCCCGAGCTGGCGGACCTGTGGGGGACCGCAGGTCCGCCGTCGGAGGAGATCCGCCGCCACATGGCCGGTGCCCCGGATCCAGGGCCGCTCGCCACCGCCGATTCCGCGACGTCCGAAGGAGGGGTGGCGGCATGACCGTCGTACAGCAGACGCCGCATTCCGCGCCCGACCGGGTGCGCGCCGCCCGGCGTGTGGGCATCGTCGGCTGGGGAGCCATCGGCCGGGTCGTCGGCACGGCCGTCGCCCAAGGTGCCGTACCGGGTGCCGAGCTGGTCTGTGTCATCGACAACCGGCCGCTGACCGGCGCCCCCGCGCCCCAGGCGTCCATCGAGGACGCGCTCACGTCCTGCGACCTGATCGTCGAGGCCGCGGGCCAGGGCTTCATCCGCGGGTGGGGCGCGCGGATCCTGGGCTCCGGCACCGATCTGCTGGTCGCCTCGACCGGTGCGCTGACGGACCGGACGCTCCACGCGGAGCTGACCGACGCCGCCCCGGGGCGGGTCTACTTCACCGGCGGAGCCGTCGGCGGCCTCGACCTGCTGCAGGCGGTCCGGGGCCTGGGCGAGCTGCACGACGTACGCCTGACCACCACCAAACTGCCGTCCACCCTCGAACAGCCGTGGATGAGCGCCGAGTTGCTGGAGAGTATGCGTACCGCGACCGGGCCCGTCGAGGTCATGCGCGGCACCGCACGCGACGTCCCGGTGAAGTTCCCGCGCTCCACCAACGTCGCGATGTCCGTGGCGCTGGCCGTCGGTGACCTGGACAAGGTCGCGGTGCGCGTCGTCGCCGACCCCGGTGCGGTGCTGACCCGGCACGTCATCGAGGCCGAGGGTGCGCACGGCAACTACCGCTTCGAGGTCAACCACGCGCCTGACCCGGGCAACCCGGCCACCAGCCAGGTGGTCCCGCACGCGGTGCTGCGCAGCCTGGGCGCCCTCTGCGGCCGGTCGGGGCAGATCCTGTGAGCCGCGCCATCCATGTCGAAGAGGCCGGTACGACGGGCCCGTTGGTGCTGTGCCTGCACGGCATCGGGTCGTCCTCGCGGTCCTTCGCCGGTCAGCTGAGCGAGCTGTCGCGGGTGGCGCGGGTCGTCGCCTGGGACGCGCCCGGCTATGGCCGGTCCGCCGACCCCGAAGGCCCGCTGGACCTGGACGGATACGCGGACGCCGCGGCCTCACTGATCCGGGAACGGGGCATCGGGGCCCATGTCGTCGGCGTGTCCTGGGGCGGTGTCATCGCGCTGCGACTGGCCGCCCGGCATCCCGGCCTGGTCGAGAGCCTGGTCGTCGCCGACGCCAGCCGAGGGTCGGCGACAGCGCCGCAGAAGGCCGCCGCGATGCGTGAACGGGCCACCCAGCTCAAAGAGTTGGGGGCCCGGAAGTTCGCCGCCGAACGCGGGCCGCGGCTGGTCTCCGCCGACGCGCCGGACGCGCTCGTGGCGAGCGTCGTGGAGAACATGGCCGCGGCGATCCGATTGCCCGGCTACGGATACGCCGCCGAGTCCATGGCCGTCACCGACCTCGGCCCGGAACTGCCTGGCATCGGCATCCCGACGCTCGTGCTGTGCGGCGAGCACGACCGGATCACCGGCATCGAGGAGAGCCAGGTCATCGCGGGCACGCTGCCGCGCGGCGCCTTCGTGATCCTCGCGGACGCCGGCCACCTGGCCAACCAGGAGCAGCCGGCCGCCTTCAACGACTGGGTGCGGGCCCATCTCCGTATCACCGCACTCATCCCCGAACACGCATAACCCCTCACCGGAACAAGGAGATTCGCATGCCCATCGACACCACCGACTACACGTCCGGCGACCTCGCCGAGTTCACCGACGCGATCATCGCCACCCAGGCCTCCCGCGAGCCGGACTGGGACACCCTCGGCTTCCAGGCCAAGGCCGGTGACCAGTTCCGTCGCGCCCAGATCCGTTACGTCGGCTCCGGTGCGACCGGCGACCACGAGCACGACAACCGGATCCTGCCCTCCGGCGGCTTCACCTTCTCCAACATGCTGCTGCCCCCGGGCGCCGAGGGCCCCGAGCACACCCACCACGACGCCGAGGAGGCCTTCTTCGTCCTGGAGGGCCAGGTTCGGGTCGGCGTCCACCGTGGCGACGAGGTCGAGTACCGCACGCTCGGCTACCGGGACATGATCGTCGTCCCGGCGGGTGTGGCGCGCTCCCTGAAGAACGAGGGCGACACGGATGCGCTGTTCTGCGTGGTCATCGGCACCCGCAAGCCGCAGGTCCCGACCTACCCGGAGACGTCGGCGATGCACGGTGTCACCCGCGACTGACAGCCGCTCTCCCGTGGGGGAGCCGTACCGCGGCTCCCCCACGGGAGCGCACCGCCCCTGCCACGACCCCTTGCCGATGGAGGTACAGATGAACCGCACCGCACGCAACGTGGTGATCACCGGCGCGGGACGCGGACTCGGACTCGCCACCGCCCGGCGCGCCGGCCGCGACGGATTCCGCGTCGTCGTCGCCGAACTGGACGCCGAGCGCGGCGAGAAGGCCGCCGCGGAACTCCGGGCGGAGGGCGTGGACGCCCGGTTCGTACGGTGCGACGTCGCGTCCCCGGAGTCCGTCCGGGCGATGGCGGCGGAGATCGACGGACCCGTCCACGGCCTGGTCAACAACGCCGGGCTCGCGGACGCCGTCGGCGGCAAGAACTTCCACGACATCGACGTCGAGGACTGGGACCGCATCATGGCGGTCAACGCCCGCGGACCCTGGCTGGTGGCACGAGCCCTCCTCCCGCGGCTCATCGAGAGCGGCAGCGGCCGGATCATCAACCTGGCCTCCGACGCCGCGCTCTACGGCTCGCCCCGGCTGGCCCACTACATCGCCTCCAAGGGCGCCGTCATCGCCCTCACCCGGGCCATGGCGCGTGAGGTCGGCGACCAGGGCGTGACCGTCAACGCCGTTGCCCCCGGGCTCACCGAGGGCGATTCCGCGGAGCGGATCCCCGCCGAACGGCACGAGCTCTACCGGCTCAATCGGGCCATCTCACGCCCGCAGCGGCCGGACGACCTGGTCGGGCTGATCGCGTTCCTGCTCGGCGACGAGTCCCGCTACATCACCGGCCAGCTCTTCGCCGTCAACGGCGGCTTCACCATGCACTGACCGCACGGGCGAGGCGGCGTACGGCCCGTACCGCCACCCCTGCGACCACCCTCACAACGTACGGAGAACACCATGGACCTCGGCTTCGCCGGACGCACTGTGCTGGTCACGGGCGGCAGTTCGGGCGTCGGCCTCGCGACCGCGGGCACGCTGCTCGACGAGGGAGCGAACGTGGCCATCTGCGGTCGCGACGCGGGACGGCTGGCCAAGGCCGCCGACGAACTGGGCCACCCGGGCCGACTGCACGTCGGTGTGTGCGATGTCCGCGATCCCGGGGCGGTCCAGGATCTGGTCGACGCGACCGCGGAGCGCTTCGGCGGGCTCGACGGGCTGGTCAACAACGCCGGGCAGTCCCGTATGAAGCGGTACGCCGCCTGCACCAGGGACGACTGGCGCGACGAGCTGGAGCTGAAGTTCGACGGCGTACTCAACCCGCTTCAGGCGGCCCTGCCCCTGCTGCGTGCCTCCGCCACCGCGGCCGTCGTGAACGTCAACGCCGTACTGGCCAAGGAACCCTCGCCCCGGCTCGTCACCACCAGCGCCGCCCGCGCCGGCATCCTCAACCTCTCCAAGTCGCTGTCCATGGAGCTCGCCGCGGACGGCATCCGCGTCAACTCCGTATGCCTGGGCCTCATCGACACCGGGCAGTGGGAGCGGCGCCACGCCGCGACCGCCGGCGACCGGAGCTACGACGCGTGGCAGGCCGAACTCGCCGTCGACCGCGGTATCTCGCTCGGCCGCCTCGGCCACGCCGAAGAGGTCGCGTACGCCATCACCACCCTGCTCTCGCCGCGTGCCTCCTACATCACCGGCACCACCCTCGACGTCTGCGGCGGCATCAGCCGCGCCCTCGCCTAAATCGCCCAAGGAGTCCCGGCCATGACCACCCCCAACGGCGGTGACCTGCTCGTCCAGACGCTGCGATCGCTCGGCATCGACACCGTCTTCGGCATCGTCAGCGTCCACAACCTCCCCCTCGTCGAGGCCGTCGACCGCGATCTGCGCTTCGTACCGGTACGCCACGAAGCCACCGCCGTGAACGCCGCGGACGCCTACGGCCGGGCCCGCGGCACCATCGGCTGCGCCCTGACCTCCACCGGCACCGGGGCCGGCAACGCCGCCGGGTCCCTCATCGAGGCCCTGTCCGCGGGCACCGCCGTCCTGCACGTCACGGGCCAGATCGAGAGCCAGTACCTGGGCCTGGGCCGCGGCTTCATCCACGAGACCAAGGACCAGCTCGGCATGTTGCGCGCGGTCTCCAAGTACGCCGCGACCGTGCCGTCCGCCGAGGCCGCGGGAGCGGTCCTGCGCGAGGCGGCGATGCAGGCACTCGCGGCGCCCAGCGGTCCCGCCAGCGTCGAGTGGCCCATCGACCTGCAGTTCGCCGCCCAGGACCTCGCGGACTCCGGCGACTTTCCGCCTCCGTCCGCGGCCCCGCAGCCCGCTCATGCCGCGCTCGACGAGGCCGCCGCCCTGCTCGCCGCGGCGCGCCGCCCCCTCGTCTGGGCCGGCGGCGGCGCGGTCACCGCGGGCACCGAACTCACCGCCCTGCTGGAGCAGATCAACGCGGGGCTGCTCACCTCCAACTCGGGGCGCGGCGCCGTTCCCGAGGACCACGACCGGGTGATCGGCAACTTCGCCGCGGGCCCTGCCGGCCGCGCCCTGCTCGCCGAGGCCGATGTCCTGCTGACCGTGGGCACCCACTTCCGCTCCAACGAGACCGGCGACTACAGCCTCCAACTCCCCGCCGCACACGTCCAGATCGACATCGACGAGGCCGCACTCGGCCGCGTCTACCCGGCCAAGACCGCCCTGCACGGCGACGCCGGTACGGTTCTGGCCGAGCTGTCCCGCCGGGTCGACACGCTCGGCGCCACCGCCGCGGATCCCGCCTGGACGGAGCGCGTCCGCGCCACCCGGGCCCAGGCCCGCGCCACGCTGCACGACAACATCGGCCCCCAGGCCGCCATCTGCGACGCCATCCGGGCCGCCCTGCCGCGCCGCGCCGTCATCGCCCGCGACGTGACCATCCCGTCCTCCAGCTGGGGCAACCGGCTGCTGGAAATGTACGACCCGCGCGACAACGTCTTCCCCCGCGGCGGTGGCATCGGCCAGGGCCTCGGCATGGGCATCGGCGCCGCGCTCGCCCACCCCGACCGGCCCACGGTCGTCCTCGCCGGCGACGGCGGCCTCGCCGTCCATCTCGGTGAACTGCTCACCCTCGCCCAGGAGAAGCCGAAGCTCACCCTCATCGTCTTCAACGACGGCGGCTACGGCGTGCTGCGCAACATGCAGGACAGCCACTTCGACCGCCGCTCCGGCGTCGACCTGGCCACCCCCGACTTCCGGGCGCTGGCCCAGGCAGCGGGCCTGCCGTACGCCCGTATCGCCGCCGCGTCCGAAGCCGCCCAGGTCATCGCGGACGCCGTCGCCTCCGACGGCCCGACCCTCGTCGAGGTCGACCTGGCCGAACTCGGCCCGATGAAGAGCCCTTTCACCCCGCCGGTCACCATCCCCGGCCAGTAGCGGGAACGACAGGAAAAGAGAGGGAGGACGACGTGAGTACCGGACAGGAAACCCGGCTCGATCTGCTCGTGCACCGGATGACATGGGAGGCCGAAGGCGTCCTCTCACTCGAACTGGTCCACCCCGACGGCAAACCGCTGCCCGCCTGGGAGCCGGGCGCGCACATCGACGTGCACGTCGGCGGCCACATACGCCAGTACAGCCTGTGCGGCGACCCGGCCGACACCGGCCGCTACCGCATCGGCGTACTCAAGGAGCCCGCCTCCCGCGGAGGCTCGCAGCACCTGCACACCGCCGTACGCCCCGGCGCCACCCTCGCCGTCAAGGGTCCGCGCAATCACTTCGCGCTCGTGGACGCCGACTCGTACCTCTTCATCGCCGGCGGCATCGGCATCACACCGATCCTCGCCCAGGCCCGGAAGGCCCAGGAGCGGGGCAGCCGCTGGCAGTTGTGGCACGGCGGCCGTCGGCGCGGTTCGATGGCCTTCGCCGACGAACTCACCGAACTGGCAGCGGGCGGCGGGGCGGTGACCTTCCACCCCCAGGACGAACACGGTCACCTCGACCTCGACCACATCCTCACCCGGGCCGACCCGGCCACCCAGGTCTACTGCTGCGGCCCCGAGCCCCTGCTCGCCGCCGTGGAGGCCGCGTGCGAGACGCTCGGCATCCGCGACCGGCTGCACGTCGAGCGCTTCGCCGCGGCCAAGGCCGAGGCACCGGAGGGTGGCGAGCAGTCCTTCGAGGTCGAGGCCCGCAGGGCCGGAAAGTCGGTGCGGGTCGGGCCCGACGAATCCATCGTCGACGCCCTGGAAGCCGCGGGCATCCCCGTCGAGACCTCCTGCCGCGACGGCATCTGCGGCACCTGCGAGACCCGCGTCCTCGACGGCACCCCCGACCACCGGGACATGCTGCTCAGCGCCGAAGAGCACAACGCCGGACAGACCATGATGATCTGCGTGTCGCGCTGCACCTCGAAGCGCCTGGTCCTCGACCTCTGAGTTCTCTGAGGCCTCTGAGCCTTCCGAGACCGCTGAGGCCTCAAAGGCCTCTGCCGGACCCGACGCCGCCGCGACCTCCCCACACCCCACAGACCTTGCACAGAACGGAGCCATCCATGTCCCAGTACCTCGAGGTGCACCAGGCACGTATCCATGAGCCGACACCGTACGAGCTCAAGCTCGCCCATGTCCTCGAAGAGGTGTTCACGAAGGCGGGTCATGAACTCCCCGACGTCGTAAGGGGATTGAACGCCAGGAACGTGCACGCTCCCGACGGGCGGCCGTGGACCGAGGAGACCTTCACGGCCGAGATGAAGCGACTGGGAGCGTGACGACGACCATGACCACCACCACCACCACCGAGAACCGCACCGAGGCCGCCACCGTCAAGCACGGTCGCACCGCCGACGAGATCTACGCGACCGGCGTCCGCAACCAGTGGTACGCCGTCTGCCCCTCCTCCTTCGTCGAGGCCGGCGGCATGCGCCGTGTCACCCTGCTCGGCGCGAACTGGCTGCTGTTCCGCCAGGTCAACGGGACCCTCCACATGCTCGAGGACCGCTGCCCGCACCGCGGTGCCCGGCTGTCCCTCGGCAAACACCTCGGCGACCGCATCGCCTGCTGGTACCACGGCGTCGAGGTCGACGGCACCGGCACCGTCACCTCTGTCCCCGCCCTGCCCGGCTGCACCATCGAGGGCAGGAAGCTGGTCGCGAGCCCGCCGGTCGTCGAGGTCGCGGGCGCGATCCTCGCCTACTTCGGCGACGCGAACCACCCCGAGCCGATCGAGCTCACGTTGCCCGAACCCCTCACCGACGAGGGGACCGAGGCGATCCTCTGCTACGCCGAGTGGAACGTCGGCTGGCGCTACGCCGTCGAGAACGTCCTCGACCCCATGCACGGCGCCTTCCTGCACCACGAGTCGCACACCATGGCCGAAGGCGACACCCAGGCGAAGTTCCGCATCCGGGAGACCGGCCGCGGCTTCTTCTTCGAGAAGACCGACCAGCGCGGCGTCAACTTCGACTGGGTCGAGCTGTGCCGCACCGGTGTCGACTGGATGGACCTGGAGATCCCCTACCCGCCGTCGGCGGGCCCCGGCGGCCCCTTCGGCATCGTCGGCATGGCCACGCCCCTCGAAGCCGACCGCTGTGCCGTCTTCTTCTGGCGCTACCGCCGTGTCACCGGCTGGCAGCGGGACACCTGGCGCTTCCTCTACAAGACCCTCATCGAGGAGCGCCACTGGAACGTCCTGGAGCAGGACCGCGTGATGCTGGAGGGAATGCCGCGCGACGCCGACCAGGCCGAGAATCTCTACCAGCACGACCTGGGTGTGGTCCGGGTCCGTCGCATGTACCGCCAGGAGGCGGAGAAGCAGGCGGCGGAGAAGTAGGAGGCGAAGAAGTAGGAGGCCAAGAAGTAGGAGGCGGAGAAGCAGACGGTGGGCCTGCAGGGATGAGCCTCGCCCCATCTCCCGCGGGACGCGGCGTCGGTCAGTCGACCGGCGCCGCGTCCGCCGCTTGCAGCGAGCGCTCGAGACGGCTCAGCAGCCGCGCCAACTGGTCCCGGTCCTTCCCCCCGAGACCGGCCAGCATCCGCTCCTCGTTCAGCACGTGCTCCTCGAAAAGCTCGTCGATGAGCTGCAGACCCTTGGGCGTGAGACGGGAGTAGACGACCCGGCGGTCCTTCGGGTCGCGCTCGCGCACGATGAGCCCGTCCTTCTCCAGACGGTCGAGCCGCAGTGTCACCCCGGCCGAGGTCACGAGTCCGGTGGCGGCCAGCTCGCCGGCGGTCAGCCGGTAGGGCTCGCCGGCCCGGCGCAGCGCGGTCAGCACATCGAAGCCCGCGAGTGACAGGCCCCGCGCCTCCACGGGCACCGCGACCAGGGCGTGGTAGCGCAGATAAGCACGATGCAGCCGCCCGAGCACCTGCAAGGGCCCGGTCTCCAGGTCCGGCCGCTCCCGACGCCAGTCCTCGACGATCGAATCGACCGCATCACCCGGCCTGTTGTCCCTGGTCACAACGCCCTCCCGCGGAGATCCTTTTCCCCTGAGAAATTACACCGCTTAAGTATGCGGCGGGAACCGGCGGTGCGTCGTTCGCGGCCTGCCGCTAGCGCAGCAGGAAGCCGAACACATAGCCGAGGGCGTTCGTCGCCCAGTGGAGCCCGATGGGAGCGAGCAGGCTGCCGCTGCGGTGGCGCAAATAGCAGAACAGGCACCCTGACGCGGCGGTGAAGAGTACGGCGCCGAGGTTGGCCAGGACCGCGCCGAGGACCGAGTGCCCGAAGACCGAGCCCAAAACCGGTTTGTCGTCGGTGAGATGGAGTGACGGCAGGATGTGCCAGAGCCCGAACAGCACGGACGAGAACACGGTGGCGGCGACCGCGCCGCGAACGCGCAGGACCAGGCCGTACAGAACACCGCGGAACGCGATTTCCTCCAGGAGTACGACCCCGATCGGCACCTTGACCAGGACCCGGACGGCAATGTCCGCCCCGCTCAGCGCGTTCGTCCGCGCGTCCTCGAAAAGCCCCCGGGTGAAGGGCAGTACGGCTCCGATCAGATAGCCCGCCGCGACGATCCCGATGAGGGCGAGCGCCCAGCGCAGGCCGCTGCCCAGGGTGTCCCGGGACAACCCGATGTCGGCCCAGTTGCCACCGGCACAGAACATGATCGCGATCAGCACGGCGGAGGCGATCACGGCAGTGAGCATGATCCAGGACGGTGCCCACCGGTTGTTGGCCAGGTTCGTGAGCACCAGTACCGCGACGGCGCCCACGAGCGCGGTCGCGGTGGACATCCGGCGGCTTCGGATGCGGTGCACAGTGACACCTTCAGACACTCCATGACGCAGTGCATCTTTTGTGCTCCGCCTGGTCGGCGGGCCTCGCGCGGGTGGCATCTTCCGGATGCGGCAGCCCATCCCCTGGTGGATCGTGGACGCCAAGCGCTGAAGATGGTGGGAGACCTTGTCGGAATACGATGGGACGGGCCACGACTCGCTGAAGATGGCCGACATCGGCCCGGCGCTGCTGGAGACGCTGCTGGCGCTGTCCCCGGCCACCCTGTACGTCCTCGACGAGGATCTGCGGGTGCGCTGGACCAGTGCCGCGCACAGCGAGGAAACGAGTGACGGGCCGCTGGGGCGCTACTTCGCGCAGGCCTGCCGCTTGGACGACTCCGCCGGCGCCGAGCGGCATCTGAGGCAGGCGCTGAACGGGCCCTCGCCGGTGCGGGAGCGCACTTTCCGCGGCCACCGCTCCGACGGCTCGGGCCCTGACCGGGGGCTCAGCCTGTCCGCCCGCAGCCTCGCTGACCTCGGCGGAAGCTCTGCCGGTCTGCTCGTGGTCGTTGAGGACGTGACGGAGCGCGATCAGGCCCAGCGGCGAGAGGCCGCTCTGGACGCGGTGCGCGACGGCGTGGGGCGCAGTCTCGATGTCGCGGTCACGTGCAGATCGCTCGCGGAGTCCCTGGTGCCGGGCTTCGCCGACATCGCGGTGGTGGACGTCTGGGACGAGGTCCTGCGCGGCGCGGAACCACCCGCGCCTCCTCCGGGGCGTGATGTCCCCCTGCGATGCGCCGCCTTTCGCAGTTCCGTCGCCGAGACCGTTCCGGCGTCCCCGGAGGGCGAGGTACGCGATACGCCCTCCCGCACGCCCCAGGCGCGAGCGCTGTCCGACCTCCAGCCCCGTCTCGTCGCTCTGGACCAGGACGCCGCCTGGCTGACCGCCGACCCCGCGCAGGCCCGGCTGGTCGCGGCGGCCGGCGCCCACAGTCTGATCGTCGCCCCGCTGACGCTACGGGGCGCGGTTCTCGGGCTGATGAGCCTCTACCGGTGCGGCGCGGCGGATCCCTACGAGGAGCCGGACATCCCCGTGGTGGTCTCGCTCGCCGCCCACGCCGTGCTCAGCCTCGACAACGCCCGCCGGTACGAGCGCGATCACACCATCGCGTCGACCGTGCAGCGCCGCCTGCTTCCGCAGCGGGCCACGAGCACTCCGGCCCTGGAGACCGCCCACGTGCATCTGCCGGGCAGCAACAGCGGATGCTGGTTCGACACCATCGCACTGCCCGGTGCACGTACCGCGCTGGTGGTCGGCAACGTCGCGGGCAGCGGCATTCAGACGGCAGCCACCATGGGACAGCTGCGCATGGTCATCAACGCGCTGGCCGACCTGGACCTGGAGCCGGACGAGCTGTTGGCCCGTCTCAACGACACCGCCGCCCAACTGACCGGGGAACGCGCGGCGCTCCCGGCCGCCGACGCCGCGCACCGGCAGCCGATCACGGCGACCTGTCTGTACGGCGTCTACGACCCGTTCGCGCGCACCTGCACCCTGGCCCGCGCCGGGCACCCCGCACCGCTCGTCGTCCACCCCGACGGCAGTACGTCGACCGCGGATCTTCCCGACGGCCCGGGTCTGGGTTCCAGCGAGCCCCTTCCGTTCGCCAGCACCGTCCTGCCGCTCGAAGAGGGCTGTCTTCTCGCGTTCCGTACGGGCGCGTTCGTCAAGGAAGGTGCGCACCTCGACGATCCCGTACGCCGTGCGCTCGCCCACCCCGACCGCCGACTCGACGAGCTGTGCGACGCCGCGGTGTACGCACTGCCTCAGGGCGGCGGGCCGGACGGTGCGGTGCTCCTCCTCGCCCGCACCGGGGCCGTCCCCGCGGACCGCGTCGCCGCCGTAGAGCTGCCTCACGACCCGACGAGCCCCGCCCGAGCCCGAGCCGCCGCGCGTGCACGCCTCGACAGCTGGAAGGTCGACGAGGACGCGTCGTATGCGGCCGAACTCATCGTCAGCGAGCTGGTCACCAACGCGGTCCGTTACGGCACACCTCCCGTGCGACTGCGCCTGATTCGGACGCACACCCTCACCTGCGAAGTCCACGACACCGGCGTCGCGGCACCGCACTTGCGCCATGCGCGCACGGTCGACGAGGGCGGACGGGGCCTGTTCATCGTCTCTCAGCTCGCCACCCGGTGGGGGACCCGGTACACGCCGACCGGGAAGATCCTCTGGACCGAGCAACCTCTCACCGCTGCGGACTGACCGCCCCGGGGCGGCTGCTTTCCCCTGCCTTCGGCCGCGCCACCTGTCCGGTGGCTGGAGTGGCCCCGTGGCCGCGAGCCGCGCACGATGTATCTGCTTAAAAGGTGCGTACCGGTGTACTTGTTCACCCCTGCGGCGAGGAGGAAGCCCCTGTCCCGGTGGAAAGCCTGGGTGCAGCGCCATGCCGGCCGCAGACGGGTCGTCCGGCGTGGACCGTCCTGGAGCGGAACAGCCATGGCGGCAGTGTTCTACTGCCTGTCCCTCACGCCGTCGCTGCTGCCGCGCGCCTGGTGGCTGCAAGGACTCGCTGCCGGTGTGACGGCAGTTGTCGGTTACGCCGTCGGCACCGTGCTGGAGGCGGCGACACGGGCCCTGGCCCGGCGCTCGGGCGCCCACCTCAGCCCGAACGCACGGCGGGCCAAGTGGCCGGTGCTGGGCGTCGTCACGGCCGGGGTCGTGGTCGCGGTCACGGCCTGGAGCGTGCGCTGGCAAGGCGAGGTGCGGCGCGCGGTGGCGATGTCCCCGCGTGTCGTGTGGTGGCAATGGGCGCTCGTACCCGTCGTCGCGCTCGTCATCGCCGCCCTGCTGCTCCTCATGGCGCGCACCGTACGGCTGGGTACGCGCATCGTGGCCCACGCCCTGAGCCCCCATGTGCCTCGTCCACTGGCCTACGGCGCAGGTGTCGTACTCGTCGCCTTCGTGGTCGTCGGCGTCGTCCAGGGGTTCCTGCTCTCCACTGCCCTGCGTGTGGTCGAGAGTGCCGCCTCGGTGGCCGATCAGGGCACCAGCGAGGGGATCGTCCAGCCGCACCTGCCCACGCTCTCCGGCAGCCCCGAATCCGCGGCACCGTGGGACACGCTCGGGGCGAAAGGGCGCGACTTCATCGGCAAGGCCAGTCCCCGGGCTCAACTCACGCAGTTCGCCGGACACGAGGCGAAGGACCCCGTACGGGTTTACGTCGGACTGCGATCGGCCGACACCCTCGACGAACGAGCCGCCCTCGCGGTCCGCGAGCTGGAACGAACCGGCGGCTTCTCCCGCAAGGTTCTCGCCGTCATGGGGACCACCGGCACCGGCTGGATCAACGACCAGGGCAGCAAGCCGCTGGAGTACATGTGGGCCGGCGACACCGCCATGGTGGCCATGCAGTACTCGTATCTGCCGAGCTGGGTCTCCGCGCTCACCGAGGACGAGGCGGCCGACACCGGCCGTGCACTCTTCGACGCCGTGTACCGCAAGTGGCAGACGCTCCCACCCGACTCCCGCCCCCGCCTCGTCGTCTACGGGGAGAGCCTCGGCTCCTACTCGATGGAGAAGGCGGTCGGAGGCACTCTGTCCGCCCTCATCTCGAAAACGGATGGCGCCCTGTTCATCGGTCCAACCTACGACAACACCCTGTGGAGCACGATCACCGCTGGGCGTGAACCGGGAAGCCCTGAATGGCGGCCTGTCGTCGACCATGGGGCCTTCGTACGCTTCGCACAGGTCCCCGCGGACTACGCGATCCCGGCAGCACCCTGGAAGCAGCGGCGAGCGGTCTACCTGCAGAACGGATCGGACCCAGTGGTCTGGTGGTCACCCGCCCTCGCCTTCCACAAGCCCGACTGGCTGGACCCTCCGCGCGCCCGAGATGTCTCCCCGGCCATGCGCTGGTACCCGCTCGTCACCTTCTGGCAGGTCGCCTGCGACCTGGCCGGCGCGGACAGCGTCCCCGACGGGTACGGGCACCGGTACGGAACGCTGCCCACGAGCGCCTGGGCGAAGATCACCCAGCCCCCGGGCTGGACCGATGCGGAGAGCGCACGGCTCACGCACCTCCTCGCGGCCGACAGGAGCTGACCGGGCGAGGCATGCCCGACGCGACCTGGCTCGTACGGCGCCGGAAAGGCGTGGATCACCGGTGGGGGCCGTCACTACGCTGCGCGCATGGATCCGGATCAGCAGTGGGTCGGCGCTCGACCGTTCTTCGAGGCGCTGCGCGAGCACGCCGGGCCAGACGCGCATGCAGCGATCGTGACGCCTTGGCTCGGCCGGGTCGCGGAATACCGCGCCGAGCTCATGGCTGCCGCCGGCCGTCTGTGTCGCCCCACGTTCGAGGGGCAGGCCGAGGAGCGAAGAGAGCTGGTCTGGGAGCTGTACGCGCTGAGCCGGGTCAGCGACGTACTGTTGCCGGCCTTCCAGCCGCCGCCCGCCGGCTCGTCGGGAGACAAGCCGTGGGACCCACTCGAACAGTGGCCTGCTCTGACGATGAGTCAGTACCTGGACCTGTTCACGCGTCTGGGCATGGTGCCCTTCGAGGAAACCGCGGCTTTCGATCCGTTCCTCCACGAGATCGTGGACGTGCAGCAGACCGAATCCCCGGACGAGCCCCTTCGGATCAGCGAGGTGGTCTGGCCGGGCCTGTGGCTGGGTCCGCTGCTGTTCAGCCGGGCCGGCGTACGGGTCCGCGCCGGCGCCCACCATGCCGAGCGCGGCGTGGCCGACCGTTCCCCGCTCTACTGGACCTTCCTGCGCCGCCACCGACCCACCATCGATCAGTCGCTGGGCTGGGGCCACAACTCGCAGTGGCGTACCGATTTCCGCATCGACCACCGCACCGCGTCAGGCGAGCACATCAACGCGGACGGACAGGCCGACATCGATGCCGTCGCCGACCTCGACCCCCTCAGCGCACAGCTGACCCCCGATGAGAGAAGTGAACTCCTGCGCCACCGCTGCCTGGTGCGTACGCCGACGCACGGTGCCGAGCTCGCCGCGGACCCCGACTGGCAGTCGGACCTCTACCCCTTCGACTGGCGGGTGTCCTCCACGGCGACGCCGTCGAGGACACCCGCGATCACCCTGGATCCGGCACACCGTGGCCGATAGTCAGCCGCGGTCCAGGATCGCCGCGAGGGCCTCCCGCAGGGCCGTTTCCGGATTCGCTGACGGCCCTTCGGACCGCCAGGCGACGAACCCGTCGGGGCGGATGAGCACCGCACCGTCTTCGGTGACGCCGTGCACCTCTGCCCAGTCCATGTCGCTCGCCGGGGACAGCTCAGCGTCCGGTCCGTTGCCGATCCGGTACGAGTCGAGCGGGACGGACAGCCGTTCCGCGACGCCCTTCGCCGCGGTGTGCCACGCGCCCGCGCCGCCGGCGGAGCTCAGGAGCACCAGGGACCGCTCGTACAGGTCGAGGGTGGAGATCCGGGTGCCGGAGCGGCTCAGCCACATGTGGGGCGCCCGGGTCCCGGGCTCGCCCGTCAACCGCACACCCTCGGGCACGACCGGCATCGCCGGATCGGTACCCAGGACCGCGCCCCGCGGATAGCGGTAGGCCAGCGCCACGTTGAGGATTCCGCCCTTCTTGCCGCCGGGGCCGCCGGGGCCGCCAGGACCTCCAGGACCGCCCGCGCCGGGTCGGACGGGACCGCCCGTGCCGGGTCGGCCGGGTCCGCCCGTGCCGGGTACGCCAGGTTCGCCGGGTCCGCCCGCTTCGGGGCCGGGCGTGTACCCGGGATGGCTGTGCTCGGCCGAACGTGTCGAGGCGCGTGCGCTCGTCGCCTCCGCGACCGGCCGGCGCTCCGCGTCGTAGGACTTCAGCAGTCCGGGTCCGGCCCAGCCGCCGAGCACGGCGGCCAGCTTCCAGGCGAGGTTGTGCGCGTCCTGGATGCCGGTGTTGGAGCCGAACGCGCCGGTGGGGGACATCTCATGGGCCGAGTCGCCGGCGAGGAACACCCGGCCGTCCACGTACCGTTCGGCGACCCTCTCGGCGGCGTGCCAGGCGGCTCGGCCGGTGATCTCCACATCGAGATCCGGCACTCCGACGGCCCGCCGGATGTGCTCCACGCACCGCTCGTCGGTGAACTCCTCCAGGGTCTCGCCGTGTTCGGGGTGCCAGGGGGCGTGGAACACCCAGTGCTCCTTGTTGTCGACCGGCAGAAGGGCCCCGTCCGCCTCCGGATTGGTCAGGTAGCAGCAGATGAAGCGCCGGTCACCGACGAAGTCCGCGAGGCCGCGGGAGGTGAACGTGAGGCTTACGTTGTGGAACAGGTCGCCCGGTCCGGTCTGCCCGATGCCGAGCCGCTCGCGGATGGGGCTGCGCGGACCGTCCGCGGCGACGAGGTAGTCCGCGCGGATGGTGGTGTGCTCGCCGGTGTCGCGGCTCTTGACCTGTGCGGTCACCCCGTTGGCGTCCTGGTCGAACGACATCAGCTCCGTGGAGAAGCGCAGATCTCCGCTCAGCTCCCGCGCGCACTCCAGCAGCACCGGCTCGAGGTCGTTCTGGCTGCACAGACACCACGCGCTGGGGCTGAAGCGCGCGAGCCCGCCGCCCGGGTCGATCTCCTTGAACAGCCACTCGCCGGCATCGCCCACCAGGGTCGGCGTCTGCATGATGCCGTGGTTTTCCGCCAGGACCGAAGCGGCCTCCCGGATGCGCTGCTGAGCCCCGGCCACCCGGAACAACTCCATCGTGCGCACGTTGTTTCCACGTCCACGCGGATGGATCGACGTGCCCGAGTGGCGCTCGACGAGCATGTGCGGCACGCCGAGACGCCCCAGGAACAGGGAGGTGGACAGGCCCACCAGAGAGCCGCCGACGATGAGGACGGGAGTGTGGTGACCGACCTCGCCGGCCTCTTCCGATCGGTTCATTGATTGCCTCCAGCGTCACCTGCGAGGTGAGTCAGGGATGGGATGCAGTTTCCATGCCCTGTGCTGACCGGTTCGCTCGCTCGGGGCACCCGGATGACACGCGGTTCACTCGTCCGCCCCGTGGGGCTCGCGCACTTGGGAGGTCGCGTCAACGATCGGCTCATGGCGACCCCGGCCTTTCGGGACACGGCGGTCGTTCCTGACCTTCCGTAATGAAGAGGAGAGGTGTGCCGGATGACCACCACGGGACGTATATCGCAGTCGGCGTTCGACGGCTCCAGGCTGCGGGTGATCCTGCTGCTCGATCTGTACGAAGGAGCCCAGCAGCAGTTCCTCGACGCGTATGAGCACATGCGCAATCAGGTCGCGTCGGTTCCCGGTCACCTCAGTGACCAGCTCTGCCAGTCGATCGAGAACCCCTCGCAGTGGCTCATCACCAGCGAGTGGGAGAGCGCTCCGCCCTTCCTGGCCTGGGTGAACAGCGAGGAGCACGTCGAAACGGTCCGGCCGATGCACGACTGTGTCCGGGACACCCGGTCGATGCGCTACAGCATCCTCCGGGAGACCAGCCCGGCTCAGCCGCTCACGCCGGAGTCGGCCAGGGCGGGCAGGCAGGTGGAGGCCCGTGTGGGCGACGGTGTGGCACGCCACGCCCTCACCTTCACCGTCAAGCCGGGCTCCGAATCGAAGGTCGCCGAGATCCTGGCCGGGTACAAGTCACCCCAGGCCCAGGTCGACGACACCACGCGGCTGCGCCGTACCTCGCTGTTCATGCACGGCAACCGCGTCGTGCGGGCGGTGGAGGTGGAGGGCGACCTTCTCGTGGCCCTGCGCCACGTCGCGCGTCAGCCCGAGGTGCGGGCGGTCGAGGAGGCCATCAACCCGTACCTGGAGCAGGAGCGGGACCTGACCGACGACGGCTCCGCGCGGGTCTTCTTCACCCGGGCGGCCCTCCCGGCCGTGCACCACGTGGTGTCCGGTCGGCCGGAACCCGCCGACCTGCGGCGGCACGCGCTGTACTACCCGGCCAAGCGGGGCTGCGGTATGGAGCTGGCCCGGCTGCTCGCCCACCAGGACGAGGCCGCGGCGGACGACCCGAAGAACCCGGTGTACGGAAGCACCGTCTTCCAGCGCGACGACACCGTGGTGCGCCTCATCGACATGGTGGGCGACCTCGACAAGGACCCCGCCGCCTCGCTGGGCCTCGTGGGTCCCAAGAAGGCGGCGGAGCTGGAGCGCCTCCTCGACGGTGCCGCGATCGGCGTCGAAGGCTCCCTGGAGACGGAACGCAACATCAACCGCCTCCTGTCGCACGCCGACATGCTGCCCATCACCGACCGCAGCTCGGCGGATTCCTGACGGAGGGCCGCGGCACCCGTCCGCGGCCCCCCTCCCCGGACGTCACTGCCCCACCCGGAGGTATCAAGCATGATCAAGAAGCATCCACGCATTGTGGACCTGAGCGAGACGGAACCCAACCGCAGGCGCGGAGGCGACATCCGGGCCATGCTCACGCCGGCCACGGCGGGGTCGACCAGCGGCTTCATGGGCCTGGCCATCATTCAGCCCGGCGAGCGCATCGGCGAGCACTACCACCCGTACTCCGAGGAGTTCGTGTACGTCGTCACGGGCGCGCTCGAGGTCGACCTGGACGGCGAACCGCACCCGCTCAAGCCCGAGCAGGGTCTGCTGATCCCGATCAACATGCGGCACCGTTTCCGCAACGTCGGCGACACGGAAGCCCGTATGGTCTTCCACCTGGGCCCGCTCGCCCCGCGTCCGAGCCTCGGCCACGTCGACACGGAGGGGACCGACGGCGCCGTACACACCCCCGAGTTCGCCGCCGCCGGGGCCGACCTGTCCGCGCCGGACCACGGACAGGCGTCCGAGCGAAGTGGGGCCATAAAGTGACCCGGCGGGTGGCCGTCACCGGTATCGGTGTGGTCGCTCCGGGCGGCACCGGGGCGACGGCGTTCTGGGACCTGCTCTCCAACGGCCGTACCGCGACCCGCGGCATCACGCTGTTCGATCCGGCGGGGCTGCGCTCGCGCATAGCCGCCGAATGCGACTTCGATCCACTCGCGCACGGTCTGGACCCGGAGCTGAGCCAACACGCAGACCGGTACATCCAGTTCGCCGTGGTCGCCGCCGGAGAAGCCGTGCGCGACTCCGGACTCGACACCGGCAGGGAGGACCCCTGGCGCGTCGGAGTCTCCCTGGGCAGCGCCGTCGGCGGTACCACCCGCCTGGAACACGACTACGTCCTGGTCAGCGAAGGCGGCCAGCGGTGGGACGTGGACCACCGCGCGGCCGACCCGAAACTGCACATGGCGTTCTCGCCCAGCACGCTCGCCTCGGTCGTCGCCGAGCAGTTCGGGGCCCACGGCCCGGTGCAGACCGTCTCCACCGGCTGCACCTCCGGACTCGACGCGGTCGGCTACGCCTTCCACACCATCGAGGAGGGCCGGGCCGACGTCTGCATCGCCGGGGCGTCGGACTCGCCGATATCACCGATCACCATGGCCTGCTTCGACGCCATCAAGGCGACGTCGCCGAACAACGACGATCCCGAGCACGCCTCCCGGCCCTTCGACGCCCACCGCAACGGCTTCGTCATGGGCGAAGGCGCGGCGGTGCTCGTCCTGGAGGACTACGAGCACGCCCGAGCCCGTGGCGCGCACGTCTACTGCGAGATAAGCGGCTACGCCACCTACGGCAACGCGTATCACATGACCGGTCTGACCGGCGAGGGGCTGGAGATGGCCCGGGCGATCGACACCACGCTCGACCAGGCCCGCCTCGACCCCTCGCTGATCGACTACGTCAATGCGCACGGCTCGGGCACCCGCCAGAACGACCGGCACGAGACCGCCGCGGTGAAGCGGTCCCTGGGCGCCCACGCCTACGAAACGCCCATGAGCTCCATCAAATCCATGGTGGGCCATTCGCTGGGCGCGATAGGCGCGATAGAGGTCGTCGCCTGCGTGCTTGCCCTGAAGCACCAGGTGGTACCGCCCACGGCGAACTACGAGACCCCCGACCCCGAGTGCGACCTGGACTACGTACCGCGCACCGCGCGCCCGCGGAAGCTGAAGAACGTGCTCTCCGTGGGCAGCGGATTCGGCGGCTTCCAGTCCGCGGTGCTCCTGAGCGGGCCGGGTGGGAGGACACGATGAGCACTCAGCGCCCCCGGCACGCCGTCATCACCGGGATCGGTGTGATCGCGCCCAACGGACTGCGGGCCGACGCGTACTGGAAGTCCATCAGGGAAGGCCTCGGCGTTCTGGACCGGGTCACCCGCGAGGGATGCGAGCACCTGCCGCTCCGCGTCGCGGGCGAGGTCCGGTCCTTCGACGCCACGGCCCTCATCGAGGAGCGGTTCCTGGTCCAGACGGACCGCTTCAGCCACTTCGCGATGGCCGCGACCGTCCTCGCCCTCGACGACGCCGGCCTCGGCGGCGGTGACCTCGACGACCCGTACGACATCGGCGTGGTCACCGCGGCCGGGTCCGGCGGCGGCGAGTTCGGCCAGCGGGAACTCCAGAAGCTGTGGGGCCAGGGATCCCGGTACGTCGGCCCGTACCAGTCCATCGCCTGGTTCTACGCCGCCAGCACCGGACAGATCTCCATCCGGGGCGGCTTCAAGGGGCCCTGCGGAGTGGTCGCGAGCGACGAGGCGGGTGGCCTGGACGCCATCGCGCACGCCGCCCGGGATGTACGGCGCGGAACCGGCGCGGTGCTCGTCGGAGCCGCGGAGGCGCCCCTCGCCCCGTACTCGATGGTGTGCCAGCTCGGCTACCCCGAGCTCAGCACCGTCGAGGACCCTGATCGCGCCTACCGGCCCTTCACCGCGGGAGCCTGTGGCTTCGCGCCTGCGGAGGGCGGCGCCATGCTCGTCGTGGAGGACGAGACCCGCGCACGCGAGCGCGGAGCGGCCGTCCGGGCCACCGTGGCCGGCCATGCCGCCACGTTCACCGGTGCCTCCCGCTGGGAGCGGTCCAGAGAGGGGCTCGTCCACGCGATCCGCGGCGCCCTCGACGAGGCCGGCTGCGCTCCGGAGGAGATCGACGTCGTGTTCGCCGACGCCCTGGGCGTACCGGAGGCGGACCGCGCCGAAGCACTGGCCATCGCCGACGCCCTGGGAGCGCACGGTACCCGCGTACCCGTCACGGCACCCAAGACCGGAATGGGGCGCAGCTACTGCGCGGCACCTGTGCTGGACACCGCGGCCGCGGTGCTCGCCATGGAACACGGCCAGGTACCCCCCACCCCCAACGTGTTCGACATCTGCCACGACCTCGACCTGGTGATGTCGGGCGCTCGCCCCGCCGAGCTGCACACGGCCCTGGTCCTCAGCAGGGGACTCATGGGCTCCAACGCGGCGCTGGTAGTGCGCCGCGGCGGCGACTCCGCCCGATAGGACCGGGCGGGAAGGAGAACACACATGATCACCACCGAAGTGACCTTCGTCGAACTGTCCACCCTGATGAAGAAGGCGGCCGGCATCACCGTCGACCCCAAGGAGCTCGAGCAGGCGTCGGATTCCCCCTTCGGCATCCTCGGCCTCGACTCGCTCGGCCTGCTCGGCATCGTCGGCGAGCTGGAGAACCGCTACAGCCAGCCGCTTCCCCCCGACGCGGAGCGCTGCAAGACCCCCCGCGAATTCCTCGACCTCATCAACCGCACTCTCAACGCTGGAGCCTGAAGTGGTAGGACACACCGAGAACAGCATCACCGTCGATGCCCCTCTCGACCTCGTCTGGGACATGACCAACGACATCGAGAACTGGCCGCAGCTCTTCAGTGAGTACGCCTCCCTCGAAGTGCTCTCCCGCGAGGGCGACACGACGACCTTCCGCCTGACCATGCACCCGGACGAGAACGGCAAGGTCTGGAGCTGGGTCTCGGAGCGGATCGTCGACCGCGAGCGGCGGACCGTCCGGGCCCGCCGCGTCGAGACGGGACCCTTCGCCCACATGAACATCCTGTGGGAGTACACGCAGACCCCGGGCGGCGTCCACATGCGCTGGGTGCAGGACTTCGCGATGAAGCCCGAGGCTCCGGTCGACGACGCCTGGATGACGGACAACATCAACCGCAACTCCCGTACGCAGATGGCGCTCATCCGGGACCGGATCGAGCAGGTCGCCCGCGAACGCCAGAGCGCGCCCGTCATGCCCCGTTGACCGTCGGCCCAGGAAGGAGACCCGATGCACCACGCCCTGATCGTCGCCCGCATGGCGCCCAATTCGGCGCCGGCGATCGCCGATGTGTTCGCCGCGTCCGACCGCGGCGAACTGCCGCACCTGATCGGCGTCAACCGGCGCAGCCTCTTCCAGTTCGGTGATGTGTATCTGCACCTCATCGAATCCGACCAGGACCCCGCACCCGCCATCGCCAAGGTGGTCGGGCACCCCGAGTTCCGCAGCGTCAGCGAGGAACTGTCGGCGTACGTCAGCGCGTACGACCCGCAGACGTGGCGCAGCCCCAAGGACGCGATGGCGCACTGCTTCTATCGCTGGGAGCGGGACGCCGCCTCCTGAGCGAGCGCCCGGACACAACCCGAGGCCGCCGGCTCCGCAAAGACGCGGAACCGGCGGCCTCGGGTTTTTCTTCGGAGCAGCCCGGGAGGGTCAGCCGGGGACGGTGCACTCGAAGGCGTGGAGATACGGGTTGACCGGGCGGATCTCGCCGATGACCAGACCCGCGTCCGTCAGCCGGTCGACCATGCTCTGCTGGGTGTGCTTCGCGCCGCCGACGTTGAGGAGCAGCAGCAGGTCCATGGCCGTGGTGAACCTCATCGACGGGGTGTCGTCCACGAGGTTCTCGATGACGACGACGCGGGCACCGGGCCGCGCCGCCTTCCGGACGTTCGCCAGCGCCCGGCGGGTACTCTCGTCGTCCCACTCCAGGATGTTCTTGATGATGTACACATCCGCCTGGACCGGGATGTCCTCACGGCAGTCCCCGGCCACGATACGCACCCGCTCGGCCAGCGAACCGCCCTTCCGCAGGCGCGGATCGGCGTTCTCCACCACGCCCGGCAGATCGAGCAGCGTGCCGTGCATCCCGGGGTGCTTCTCCAGCAGACTGACCACGACCTGCCCCTGACCGCCTCCGATGTCGGCGACCGAGGACACCCCTCGCAGATCGAGAAGGTTCGCGACGTCCCGCGCCGACTGCTCGCTGGACGTCGTCATGGCTCGGTTGAACACGTACGCGGACTCGGGGGCCGCTTCGTTGAGATACTCGAAGAACTCCCTGTCGTACACGTCCTCGAAGACGTTCCGGCCGGAGCGCACCGCCTCGTCGAGCTTCGGCCAGACGTTCCATGTCCACGGCTCGGTGCACCACAGTGCGATGTACCGCAGGCTGTGCGGGTCGTCCTCGCGCAGGAGCCGGGACATCTCCGTGTGCGCGAAGGTGCCGTCGGGCCGCTCCGTGAAGACTCCCTGGCAGGACAGCGCGCGCAGCAGCCGCCGCAGTGTCTTCGGCTGGGTCTTCACCGCCGCCGCCAGGTCCTCCACGCTCATGGGCGTGTCTTCCAGGGCGTCGGCCACACCCAGGCGGGCGGCTGCGCGTACGGCGGCGGCGCAGGCCGCGCCGAATACGAGCTCTCTCAGCCGCATGGGCGGCGGGGGAGCCGGATCAACGGTCGTCATCTGTTGCCTCGCTTCTGCTGTCGTGCTGGAGGTGGGGGAGGGGTCAGCACATTCCGGCGGGCTCGGAGACCGCGCACGTGTTGCCGTGGAACGTGTTGCCCGTGCCGGGGTCACGGTTGGCCAGATCGGCCGTGCCGTTGCGCATCGCCACGTTGTCGCGGATCTCGTTGTGCTGGCTGAGGGCACCCACGAAGCTCTTGAACAGCACGATGCCGCCCGACAGCGGAGAGGAGCCCACGTTGTCCTCGACCCTGTTCTCCGCCACCAGCGTGTCCTCGGCGCCGGTGAGGACGATCCCCGAGCCCTGCAGGAAGGGCAGACGGGGGGTCTTCGGACAGAGCTTGTTGTTGGCGTGGATGTAGTTCTGGCGGATGCTCAGGGCCCCGACGCGTGGCTTGTTCTCGTCACCCACGACGAACACCGCGGTGCAGTTGCCGGTCGCCTCGTTGTGATCGACGGTCAGGTTCCGCAGACGCCGCACCGTGACGCCGATCCGGTTGCCGATCAGACTGTTGTGGCTGACCACCGCCCCCTTGGCGTCCCGGGCTCCCTCCTCGGTGTCGACCGTGTTGGACAGGAACAGTCCGGCATCGCCGTTGCCCTCGAGGATGTTGTGGCGGAACACCCCGCGGACGGATCGCTCCTGGGCGATGCCCCACTGACCGTTCTTCTCGGAGATCACTCGCTGGACCGTCAGCCGATCGGTCCCCGACGCCCAGAGGCCGTGCTTGGCGAAACCTCTGAGCGTCAGCGAGCGTACGGAGACACGCGTGACGGGACTGCTGTCCGTCCCGGTCACGCAGATGCCGTTGCCGGCCTTGGCGCACGTGCTGTCGGCGGAGGCCGCGCCCGGCACGATGACGGTGGATCGGGAACTCGCGCCCCGCAGGGTCAGGTCCGACGTGGTGATGCGGACGCTCTCACGGTAGGTGCCGGGGGACAGGACAATGGTGTCCCCCGGCTTCGCGGCGTCCACGGCTTTCTGGATCGACTCGCCCGGGTTCACCCAGTGCACGGTGCGGTGGTCGGCCGACGGGGCGGCACCCAGCCCCGACGCCACGACAGCCACGGTGCATGCGAGGTAGGCCATCTGTCGTTTGGTCATATGCCGAAGCTATGAGCGGGTGTTCCGGCTCGCCACCGCTGGTCACCCAGGTGGGCAGCCCTGTCCCCCCAGCGCGTGCAAGAGCGTCAGTCCGTGAACTCGTAGGCCCGGAAGCAGGCACGGGCGCGATGCTGTCGCGGTCACCATCACCGACACCTCCACCACGACCGCGAGCTGGAACACGTCCCTGCCCATGGCCATCGCCTCGACCCGGACAGCGGGAACCGCACTCCTCCACATCCGCACCGGGCTGAGTGACACCCGCTGGGCGGTGATCGTGCTCTGAGAGTTGAGCCGGGCCCCGGCACAGGTGCGGGTGCTGGGGGCCCGGCTCGTCCAGGTGAAGGAGGGCTCGGGGAGGGCGCGGGGGAGGGCCGGGGCGCCCGGGCTGTAGCGTCGGTGCCATGGACGATCACGCAGTAGTGGATGTGGGCGACGTACGGCTGGCCTACCGGACCTGGGGTGACCCGGACGGTGCGCCGGTCGTCCTGCTGCACGGACTCGCCGGGTCCTCGGCGACCTGGGAGGAGACCGGGCAGGCGCTCGGGGCGGAGTGGCGGGTGTACGCGGTCGACCTGCGCGGGCACGGCGAGAGCGACTGGCCGGAGGAGTACTCCTTCGAGCTGATGCGGGACGACGTGCTCGGTTTCCTCGACGAGCTCGACCTCGATCGGGTCGGCCTCGTCGGCCACTCCATGGGCGGGGTCGTGGCCTATCTGCTCGCCCAGGACTACCCGGACCGAGTGGAACGCCTCGTCCTTGAGGAGACTCCGCCGCCCTATCCCCGCGAACCGGAACCTTCCGTACGCCCCGAAGGGCCGCTCGACTACGACTGGCCGGTGGTCCCCGCCATCAGGAGCCAGGTCTTCGACCCGAACCCGGAGTGGGCGGACCGGCTCGGCGAGATCGTCGCCCCGACCCTGATCGTGGCGGGCGGTCCCGACAGCTCCCTGCCACAGGCCCGGATCCCCGACATGGCCACGGAGATCCCGGACTGCCGACTGATCACCATCCCGGTCGGCCACCGGGTGCACGTGCTGCAGCCGGGTCGTTTCGTGCGGACGGTCAGCGAGTTCTTCACCAGCTGACGAGCGGTGGCGGTTGCGGGACACGGCGCTTTGGATCTTCAGCCACCCGCCGTGGACACGAAACGAGCCACCCGCCCTGGACACGAAACCAGCTACCCACCCTGGACACGAAACCGCCCCGGCCGGAAGATCCGGCCGGGGCGGCGCGTCACGGACCGGGTCCGCGAACAGTGCGTCAGGCGAGGGTCGCCAGCGCCTCGTTCCAGGTCGTCGACGGGCGCATGACCGCCGCGGCCTTGGCCGGGTCGGGCTGGTAGTAGCCGCCGATCTCGGCCGGGGAGCCCTGGACCGCGATCAGCTCGTCGACGATCGTCTGCTCCTGCGCGGCGAGCGTCTCGGCGAGCGGGGCGAACGCCTTGGCGAGGTCCGCGTCGTCGGTCTGCTGCGCCAGCTCCTGCGCCCAGTACAGGGACAGGAAGAAGTGGCTGCCGCGGTTGTCGATGCCGCCGACGCGACGGGTCGGCGACTTGTCCTCGTTGAGGAAGGTCGCCGTCGCGCGGTCGAGGGTGTCGGCGAGGACCTGGGCGCGCGCGTTGCCCGTGGTCGTCGCGAGGTGCTCGAAGCTGGACGCCAGCGCGAGGAACTCGCCGAGGCTGTCCCAGCGCAGGTAGTTCTCCTTGACCAGCTGCTGCACGTGCTTCGGGGCGGAGCCGCCGGCGCCCGTCTCGAAGAGGCCGCCGCCCGCCATCAGCGGGACGATCGACAGCATCTTGGCGCTGGTGCCCAGCTCCAGGATCGGGAACAGGTCGGTCAGGTAGTCACGCAGCACGTTGCCGGTGACGGAGATCGTGTTCTCGCCGCGGCGGATGCGCTCCACGGAGAGCTTGGTCGCCTCGATCGGGGACAGGATGCGGATGTCCAGGCCCTCGGTGTCGTGCTCCGGGAGGTACTGCTTGACCTTCTCGATGAGCACGGCGTCGTGCGCGCGGTCCTCGTCGAGCCAGAACACGGCCGGGTCGCCGGTCGCGCGGGCGCGGGTGACGGCAAGCTTCACCCAGTCCTTGATCGGGGCGTCCTTGGTCTGGCAGGCGCGGAAGATGTCGCCGGCGGAGACGACCTGCTCCAGGACGACATTGCCGGCCTCGTCCACGAGGCGGACCGTGCCGGTGGTCGGGATCTCGAAGGTCTTGTCGTGGCTGCCGTACTCCTCGGCCTTCTGCGCCATCAGACCGACGTTCGGGACCGAGCCCATCGTCGCCGGGTCGAAGGCGCCGTTGGCGCGGCAGTCGTCGATGGCGACCTGGTAGACACCGGAGTAGCTGCTGTCCGGCAGGACGGCGAGGGTGTCGGCCTCCTGGCCGTCCGGGCCCCACATGTGGCCGGAGGTGCGGATCATCGCCGGCATGGAGGCGTCGACGATGACGTCGGACGGGACGTGCAGGTTGGTGATGCCCTTGTCGGAGTCGACCATGGCCAGCTCCGGGCCCTCGGCCAGCCCGGCGTCGAAGGACGCCTTGATCTTGGCGCCCTCGGGCAGCGCCTCCAGGCCCTTGAAGATGCCGCCGAGACCGTCGTTCGGGGTCAGACCGGCGCCGGCGAGCACCTCGCCGTACTTCGCGAACGTCTTCGGGAAGAAGGCGCGCACGACGTGGCCGAAGATGATCGGGTCGGAGACCTTCATCATCGTGGCCTTCAGGTGCACCGAGAACAGCACGCCCTCGGCCTTGGCGCGGGCGATCTGCGCCGTGAGGAACTCGCGCAGCGGCGCGACGTGCATGACGGACGCGTCGACGACCTCGCCCGCGAGGACGGGTACGGACTCGCGCAGCACGGTGGTGGAACCGTCGTCGCCGGTCAGCTCGATACGGAGCGAGCCCGGCGCGGAGATCACCGCGGACTTCTCGGTGGAGCGGAAGTCGTCGACGCCCATGGTGGCGACGTTCGTCTTCGACTCGGACGACCACTTGCCCATGCGGTGCGGGTGCGTCTTGGCGTAGTTCTTGACCGACGCGGGGGCACGGCGGTCGGAGTTGCCCTCGCGCAGCACCGGGTTCACGGCGGAGCCCTTGACCTTGTCGTAACGGGCGCGGATGTCGCGCTCCTCGTCCGACTTCGGGTCGTCCGGGTAGTCCGGAAGCGCGTAGCCCTGCGCCTGCAGCTCGGCGATCGCGGCCTTCAGCTGCGGGATGGACGCCGAGATGTTCGGCAGCTTGATGATGTTCGCCTCGGGCGTCTTCGCCAGCTCACCGAGCTCGTGAAGGGCGTCCGCGATGCGCTGGCCCTCCTGAAGGAACTCGGGGAAGAGGGCGATGATGCGCCCGGCCAGCGAGATGTCACGGGTCTCCACAGTGACACCCGCCTGCGAGGCGTACGCCTGGACCACCGGCAGGAACGAATACGTCGCCAGGGCCGGGGCCTCGTCAGTGTGCGTGTAAATGATGGTCGAGTCAGTCACCGGGTGCTCCGCTCCACGTCTGCAACATTGCTCGACATCAAGATATCTCGTGGGAGACCCCCTCTCGACAGGACCCTGCGTTCACCGGCCACGGCTAGGGTGCGCGCATGATCTTTGGACGCAAGGGGAGGGAGCGGTTTCTCACCGCCGTGGAGGGCTTCGAGACCGCTGTCCGGGACCGGGACGAGAACCGCTCGCAGCAGGGGCTGCGGAAGATACACCGGGCCTTCGGGGACGCCGAGGACCGGGAGATCGCGGAGGGCGGGGCTCGGCTGGCCACTCTGCTGGCGGATCTGCCGCCCGGTCCGAGGGGTCTTGTCGCCGTGATCGTGGGCGCGTGTGTGGAGCGGGGCGCCGATCCGCGGCGCTGCGCTCCCGCCGTGTTCACGGGGCTCGCGCAGGCCCTGGAGGCCACCGGCGAGTTCTGCGAGCGGTGGGAGGCGACCGGGGGCGGGGACTTCCCGGCCCCTGACGCCGGTGATCCCGACCCGGGAACCGTCGAGCGGGTGGGGCACCGGGCCGCCACGGGCTGGTGGACGCTGCCCCAGTGGGAAATGGCGTCCGTGGCCATGCTCAGCCACCGCGAGGTGCGTACGGGGCTCGACGGCGCCGAGCGTGCGGAGCTGCTCCGCGCCCTGGGGACCGTCGAGAAGGGCGCGGGGCACGACTTCAAGTGCCTGGCCTATGCCCTGCTCGCCCTGGACGACGAGCCCCTGATCGTCCTGCACCGGGCCTCCGGCACCGGGTACGCACTGCGGATGACGGGACTCGGCGACAACTTCCAGCTGCACACGCTGCTCGCCGACGTACTGATCGGCGGCGGCCACCTGCCCGGACAGGCGCCCTCCGCGCAGGAGGCGGCCGTGTGCCGCGACGCGCCGGGCCAGGTGCCGACCACCGGGTCGTTCAATCTGGTGACCGCCGACGGAACCTGGGTGTGGAACGAGGGGACACCCTCGGACATCCCGGTCGTGGACGGGTCCAGGCTGCTGGTCCTGGACCCGTCGCCGTACGAGCGGGGCTGGCCCGCCGGGCGATTCTTCCCCGGGATGGCCGGAGACCTCGTACTGGAGCGGGTGCTCGCAGCGGATGAGACGGCGCGATGGTTCGCCGGGGTCAGCCCCGCGAGGACGTTCGGGAAGCAGTAGGGGGCTGCTCCACCGGTGCGCTGTCCTCCCGCTGATGCGGAATGGCGGCCCCGGGCAGAGCGGCGCCCGGCGCGGCATCCTCGAGAAGCGCCGCGCCCCCGGGCTGCAACGCCACCGTCCGCGCAGGTGCCGGAATCCGGATGCCCTCCTCCCGGTAGCGCTTGTGCAGGCGCTTGATGAACTCGTGCTTGATCCGGTACTGGTCGCTGAACTCGCCCACGCCGAGGATGACGGTGAAGCCGATGCGGGAGTCGCCGAAGGTGTGGAAGCGGACGGCGGGCTCGTGGTCCGGGACGGCGCCGGTGATCCCGGTCATCACCTCGGCGACGACCTCGTTGGTCACGCGCTCGACGTGCTCCAGGTCGCTGTCGTAGCCGACGCCGACCTGGACGGTGAGCGTCATCTGCTGCTCGGGCCGGGTGAAGTTGGTCATGTTGGTGCCCGAGAGCTGGGCGTTGGGGATGATGACCAGGTTGTTGGAGAGCTGTCGGACCGTGGTGTTGCGCCAGTTGATGTCGACGACATAGCCCTCCTCGCCGCTGCTGAGGCGGATGTAGTCGCCGGGCTGGATCGTCTTCGACGCGAGGATGTGCACGCCTGCGAAGAGGTTGGCGAGGGTGTCCTGGAGGGCCAGCGCGACGGCCAGACCGCCCACGCCCAACGCCGTGAGCAGCGGGGCTATCGAAATGCCCAGCGTCTGCAGCATGACGAGGAAGCCCATCGCCAGCACCACGACCCGGGTGATGTTGACGAAGATGGTGGCCGAACCGGCGACGCCCGAGCGCGACTGGGCCACGCTGCGGACCAGACCGGTGACGACCCGGGCCGCGGTGAGCGTCGCGACCAGGATGAGGAGCACGGTCAGGGTCCGGTTGACGTTGCGCCCGACCGCCGCGGTCAGCGGAAGCGCCGCGCCCGCGGCGGCGACACCTCCGGCAACCGCCCCCCAGGGCACCAGAGTGCGCAGCGCGTCGACGATGACGTCGTCACCGCTCCACCGGGTCCTGGTGGCGTGCTTGCCGAGCCAGCGCAGCAGCGCGCGCAGCAGCACGCCCGCCAGGAGACCGGCGACCACCGCGATCCCGGCGACGATGAAGTCGTGCAGGGTGAGGGCGCGGTTCATCGCGTGCCTCCCGCGATCCCGGGAAGAGAACCCGCCGCGGTCCGACGGAGGGAACCCGCCGCGGTCCGACGCAGAGAACCTGCCGCGGTCCGGCGGAGGGAACCTGCCGCGGTCCGGCGGAGGGAACCTGCCGTGGTCCGGCGGAGAGAGCCCGGCGTGGACTGCGCCGCCGGGCGCCGGATGTGATGTGTCGTCACCATGCCACCTGCTCGAATCTGAGATGTGCGATCACGCCGGGAACACAAGTTCGCTGTCCGCCGCGAGCGTTCATCCTGCCGCATGCGGCCGCCCGCCCCACCGGCAGGCCCCGGGCCGAGCCGAGGCCTGCTCGGCAGGCCCGAACCCTCAGGCGAGCTCCGCCTGTTCCCGGC
Source organism: Streptomyces sp. NPDC029292 (assembly GCF_055569295.1). NCBI lineage: Bacteria > Bacillati > Actinomycetota > Actinomycetes > Kitasatosporales > Streptomycetaceae > Streptomyces > Streptomyces sp. NPDC029292. The sequence continues at coordinate 293,192 of NZ_JBVHXR010000001.1, read as the reverse complement.
CCGCCTCCCGCACGGCCGCCGCCGGTGTGGCGTACGCGCGTCGGGCCGCGTACCACCAGACGCTCGCGAGGAACAGCACCGCGATCAGTGCCACGGACGCGTAGTTCATCGAGTCGACGGTGACCGGCGACGACTGCGGCAGACAGAACAGCACGGTCACGAAGGCCACCCACACCACGGCCACCCAGCCGATGGGCCTGCTCCAGCGGCCGAGGTTCCAGGGTCCGGGTTCGAAGCGGTCGCCGGCGCGCAGCCGCAGGTAGACGGGGATGGCGTAGGCGGGCGTGATGCCGATGACGTTGATGGCCGTGACGGCGCCGTACGCCGTCGTCGAGTACAGGGACGGCAGAGCCAGGACGCCCGCGGCCGTGACCGACAGCCAGACCGCGGCGACCGGGGTCCGGGTACGGCCGCTGACCTTGCGCCAGAGCGCCGAACCCGGCAGCGCGTTGTCCCGGCTGAACGCGAACACCATGCGGCTGGCCGCGGCCACCTCCGCGTTGCCGCAGAACAGCTGCGCCACGATCACCACCAGCAGCAGCGCGGTGGCGCCGTTCGTGCCGAGCGCGTCGAGGAAGATCTGCGCGGGTGGCACCGCGGTCGCGCTCGCCCGGGTGCCCGCGTAGTCCTGGATGGCGAAGGTGAGCCCCACGAGGAGCGCGAAGCCCGCGAGCCAGGAGACCCAGATGGAGCGGACGATGCCGCGGGCCGCGGAGACGGAGGCGCCGGAGGTCTCTTCGGAGAGGTGGGCCGAGGCGTCGTACCCGGAGAAGGTGTACTGGGCGAGGAGGAGGCCGACCGCGGCCGCGTAGAGCGGGTTGGACCAGCCGGTCTCATTGACGAACTTGGTGAAGACGAAGGAGGGGGACTGGTGGTGGTCGGGGACGACGGCGAGGACGCCGACGATCAGCGCCACGCCCGCCAGGTGCCACCAGACACTCACCGAGTTGAGCACGCTGACGAGGCGGACGCCGAAGAGATTCAGTACGGCGTGCAGGAGGAGGATCGCGACGAAGATGAGCATCGTCGAACCGGGCGTGGGGTCGAAACCCCACCGCAGGTTCAGGAACGCCCCGGTGAACAGGGCCGCGCCGTAGTCGATTCCGGCGATCGCGCCCAGCAGGCCCAGCAGATTGAGCCAGCCCGTGTACCAGCCCCAGCGACGGCCGCCGAGCCGGTCGGCCATGTAGTAGAGCGCGCCGGAGGTCGGGTACGCGCTGGTCACCTCGGCCAGCGCCAGCCCCACGCACAGCACGAACAGACCGACGCCCGCCCAGCCCCACAGCATCACGGCGGGCCCGCCCGCGCCCATCCCGAAGCCGTACAGCGTCATGCAGCCGGAGAGGATGGAGATCACGGAGAAGCTGATGGCGAAGTTGCCGAAGCCGCCCATGCGGCGGGCGAGTTCGGGACGGTAGCCGAGCTCGCGCAACCGCTGTTCCTCGTCCGGCACGCGTGCACCTCCGGGGCAGAAGGGAGAACGTCGGTTCGGTCAATCGTGTCCAACTCCCTTGTGGATCAAACGAGTTCACGGTCAGGGCGTGGTACTGCCCTTGACGATCGGCGGCGCTCTGGAGCAGGGTGGCGCCCAGTGATCACAGGGAGGGTCATGACCGGTTCGGTGCTCGCGATCGATCAGGGGACGTCCGGGACGAAGGCCCTGGTGATCTGTCCCGAGCGCGGTGTGATCGGCTCCGGGACCGCTCCCGTACGACCGCGCCATCTGCCCGGCGGACTTGTCGAGGTCGATCCGCTCGAGTTGTACGAGTCGGTCGTGGGCGCCGGGCGTCGCGCGCTGGCGGAGGCGGCCGAGCCCGTCGCGGCCGTGGGGCTCGCCAACCAGGGGGAGACCGTCCTCGCCTGGGACCCGGCGACGGGCGAGCCGCTGACCGACGCGCTCGTGTGGCAGGACCGGCGGGCCCAGAGCGTCTGTGCCGAACTCGCCCCGCATGCCGAGGAGTTGCGGCACCTCACCGGGCTGCCCCTCGACCCCTATTTCGCCGCGCCCAAGATGGCCTGGATACGCCGCCACCGCACCCGGGACGGCGTCGTCACCACCTCCGACGCCTGGCTCGTGCACCGGCTCACCGGCGCGTACGTCACCGACGCCGCCACGGCGGGACGAACCCAACTGCTCGACCTGGAACGGGTGGAGTGGTCGCCGGCCGCGCTGGACGTCTTCGGGCTGACCGGCGAACGGCTGCCGGACGTCGCGGACGCGGACACCCACATCGGCGCGACCACCGTATTCGGGCCGGGCATCCCCCTCACCGGTCTGCTGGTCGACCAACAGGCAGCACTTCTCGCCCAGCGTGTGACCGAGCCGGGAACCGCCAAGTGCACCTACGGCACCGGGGCGTTCCTGCTCGCCCAGACCGGAGCCACACCCCGGCGCGGAACCTCAGGGCTGGTGAGCTGTGTCGCCTGGCGGCTGGCCGGGCGGACCAGCTACTGCCTCGACGGGCAGGTGTACACGGCCGCGTCCGCCGTCCGCTGGCTCACCGACCTCGGCGTCATCTCCGGCGCGGCGGACCTCGACCCGGTCGGCGGCGCGGTCCCCGACAGCGGCGGCGTCACGTTCGTCCCCGCCCTCGCCGGGCTCGCCGCCCCCTGGTGGCGTGGCGATCTGCGCGGCTCGCTCACCGGGCTCGGCCTCGACACCACGCCCGGACACCTGGTGCGCGCCCTGTGCGAGGGCATCGCCGCCCAGGTCGTCGAACTCGCCGACGCGGCCGCCGCCGACCTCGGCGCACCGCTCACCGCCCTCCGCGTCGACGGCGGCCTGACCCGCTCCGCACTCCTCATGCAGACCCAGGCCGATCTGCTCCAACTCCCCGTGGAGGTATCGGCGTTGCCCGACGCCACGGCCCTGGGCGTCGGAGCCGTCGCCCGGCTCGGCCTCGACTCCACGCTGACCGTTGACGAGGCTCTGCCGAACGGAAAACCCTCCGCCGTGTACGAGCCACACATCAGCGAGGACGAGGCCGCCGAGCGTCTCACCACCTTCCGCTCGGCCGTCGCCGCCCTGCTCGACCGGGCACCCGCATGACGGTCACCGTCCACGGTGTGCTGCCGGAGACGCCGTACGACGTCGTGATCGTCGGCGCGGGCGTCGTCGGCTGCGCCATCGCCCGCGAACTGGCCCGCCACCGTCGGCTGCGCATCGCCCTCGTCGAGGCACAGGACGACGTGGGACAGGGCACGTCGAAGGCCAACACGGCCATCCTGCACACGGGTTTCGACGCCGTCCCCGGCTCACTCGAGGCCCGGCTCGTACGGGAGGGCGCGCGCCAACTCGCCGCGTACGCGGCCGAGTCCGGGATTCCGGTCGAACCCGTCGGCGCGCTGCTCGTCGCCTGGGACCGTGAACAGCTCGCCGTACTACCGGAGTTGGCGGCCAAGGCGGAGAAGAACGAGTACCGACAGGCCCGGATCCTCGGCCCGGAAGATCTGTACGCCCGCGAGCCGCACCTCGGGCCCGGCGCGCTCGGCGCACTCCACATCCCCGGCGAGAGCATCATCTGCCCCTGGACCACGACTCTCGCCTACGCGACGCAGGCGGTACGCGGCGGCGTCGACCTGCACCTCAACTGCCGGGCGGAGAGCGCCGATCGCGAGACCCTGCGAACCGGGCGGGGACACCTGCACACCCGTTGGCTCGTGAACGCCGCCGGTCTGCACGCCGACGAACTCGACCGGCGGCTCGGCCACCGCGACTTCACCGTCACCCCGCGCCGCGGCCAGCTCCTCGTCTTCGACAAGTTCGCCCGCGAGCTGGTCCGGCACATCCTGCTGCCCGTCCCGACGGCGCTCGGCAAGGGCGTCCTGGTGGCGCCGACGGTGTACGGGAACGTACTGCTCGGGCCCACGGCCGAGGAGCTGCACGACAAGACGGCCACCGGATCGTCCGAGGAAGGCATCGCCCTGCTGCGGGACAAGGGGCGCCGCATCCTGCCGGAACTGCTCGACGAGGAGGTCACCGCCGTCTACGCCGGACTGCGCGCCGCCACCGAGCACGAGGACTACCGGATCCACGCCCATCCCGACCAGGCGTACGTGACCGTCGGCGGCATCCGCTCCACCGGCCTGACCGCGTCCATGGCCCTCGCCACGTACGTCGCCGGACTCCTCGCCGAATGCGGCCTCGACCTCGGCGACCCCGACGACCTCGAACCCGTCCGCATGCCCAACCTCGGCGAGGCCTTCCCGCGTCCCTACCAGCGCCCCGAACTCATCGCCGCCGACCCCGAGTACGGCACCCTCGTCTGCCACTGCGAGCGCGTCACGCGCGGCGAGATCCGTGACGCCCTCGCCGGTACGGTCCCGCCGCACAGCCTCGACGGACTGCGCCGCCGGACCCGGGCGCGGGGCGGTCGGTGCCAGGGCTTCTACTGCGGCGCGGCGGTACGCGAGCTCTTCGAGGGGCGGCCATGAGACACGTGGACGTGCTGGTCGTCGGCGCGGGGCCCGCCGGCCTCGCGCTCGCGGCACGGCTGGCCGCCTGGGGAGTGGGCCGGGTAGAGGTGCTGGAGCGCGAGTCGGATGCCGGAGGAGTGCCTCGGCACTGCCGCCGCCGGGCGTTCGACGGACCGGACTTCGCGAGGCGCCAGGTCGAAGCCGCGATCCGGGCCGGAGCCACCGTCCACACCGGCGTCACCGCGCTCGACTGGGCCGGTCCGTTCGCCGGGGAGGCTGTGCGTGCCGCCGGTCCGTCCGCCGGGGACACCGTGAGCGCCGCCGGTCCGCTCGCCCTGGACACCGTCGGCCCGGACGGCCCGGAGACGATCACCGCTTCCGCCGTTGTCCTTGCCACGGGCGCGCGCGAAAGGCCGCGCAGCGCACGGCTGGTGGCGGGAACGAGACCCGCCGGAGTGTTCACCACGGGAGAGCTGCAGCAGGCCGTCCATCTGTACGGGCAGTACATCGGCAGTCGCGCGGTCGTCGTCGGCGCGGAGGCCGTGAGTTACGCCGCCGTGGACACGCTGCTGGGTGCCGGAGTCGACGTCGCCGCGATGGTGACCGACCTGCCGCGTCACCAGGGAGCCCTGCTGGAAGCGGTCAACTCCCGTCTTGGCAAAGGGATTCCACTCCTTACGGACGCCACGGTCACCGAGCTGCGGGGACGCGGACGCCTGAGCGGAGTCGCCCTGCGCCACAGCGGCGGCCGGACCACAACCCTTGTCTGCGACACCGTCGTCTTCACCGGTGACTTCGTGCCGGACCACGAACTGGCCCGGCGTGGAGGCCTCGACCTCGACACGGGCACGCGCGGACCCGCGGTCGACGGCGCTTTCCGCACCTCACGCGTGGGCGTGTTCGCCGTGGGCAACGTCCTGCACGCCGTGGAGAGTGCCGCCTCCGTGGCCCGCGAGGGCGCACGCGCCGCCCGGCACGTAGGGGATCATCTGGCGGGCCTGGCCTGGTCCCCGACCGTTCCGCTCCTCGTCGGTCCGCCCCTGCGCTGGGTCGCCCCGAACCGTCTCGCGCCCCCGCAGTCGTACGACGGCTTCGTGCTGCGCACCAGGGAGTTCCTGGCCCGACCGGTCCTGACCGTCACCCAGGGCGACCGGGTCCTGCACCGACAGCGCCTCCTCGGCACGGCGAGACCGAATCGCCCCGTGCACCTCACGGGACGCTGGGCCGGCGGCGTCGATCCCGCCGGGGGACCCGTCCGCGTCACAGCTCAGTGAGCTCGCCGATCTCACTGAACGAGCCGTGCCGACCGGCTCCCGAGGCGAAGCGGGCGGCGCCTTCCAGGCTCTCGCCCAACACGCCCATGCCGTACCGGAGTTCGCCGCGCATGGCCGCGGTCTCGACGAGGCCCTCCTGGTCGAGGACGGAGGCGCGGTCGCTGCGCAGGCATGCCTGCGGGAAGTCGGCGATGGCGGCGGCGAGTTTCTCGGCCTCCGCACGGGCCCGGCCGGTCGGGACGACGCGGTTGGCGAGGCCCATCTCGTACGCCTCGGAGGCGGTTACCGGCCGACCGGTGAGGATCATGTCCATCGCGCGGCTCGTACCGATGAGGCGGGGGAGGCGTACCGTGCCGCCGTCGATGAGCGGTACGCCCCAGCGGCGGCAGAAGACCCCGAAGACGGCGTCCTCCTCCGCGACCCGCAGATCGCACCAGAGCGCCAGCTCCAGACCTCCGGCCACGGCGTGCCCCGCGACCGCCGCGACGACCGGCTTGGACAGGCGCAGCCGCGTCGGGCCCATCGGGCCGTCGCCCTCCTCGGCGACTTGGTTGCCGCGTTCGGTGCCGATGGCCTTGAGGTCGGCACCCGCGCAGAACGTGCCGCCCTCTCCCCAGAGCACCGCCACTCGCGCCGACTCGTCGGCGTCGAACTCCTTGAAGGCGTCGGCGAGTTCGGCTGCGGTCGGACCGTCCACCGCGTTGCGGGCCTCGGGGCGGGAGAGGACGACTGTGGTGACGTATCCCTGACGTTCGATCCGGACCGGCATCGCGGTGTCCCCTTCTCCCGAGTGGCGTTCGCCCTTTCCTGAGCGACGTACGCCGAGGTTACTCCGGGGCATCGCAGCTTCCGCCGTCCGCGGCACGACCAGAAGTCCCGCGCGGCTGTCGCGACGCGGGACTACTGGAGAAGGCTCCCAACTGTCTTTGCCGATGTATTCGCCGTGAAGCTCAAGCGTCAGCGGCCACCACCGCCGTGGCCCCCGCCACCACCGTTGCCGTGGCCACCGTTGCCGTGGCCACCATTGCCGTGGTCACCGTTGCCGTGGCCACCGTTGTCGCCGCGTCCGTTGTCGCCGTGGTCACCGCGTCCGTTGTCGTGTCCGTTGTCGCCGTGGTCACCGCGTCCGTTGTCGTTGTTGTCACCGCAGTTGTTGTCGTGACCGCGCCAGTCGTTACTGCCCCAGTAGCTGTCGTTGCAGAAGTCGGACGAGTGCGAGTCCGAGTGCGAGCTGCTGGTGGCGCTGGCGATGCCGGCTCCGCCGAAGGCCAGAGCCAGAGCGGCGAACAGGGTCGCGAACAGCCGGAAAACCCTTGATGTCGTTACCCGCATGATGCTTTCCCTTTCCGGGTGCGAAGACGGGTCCGAGCCCTGCCTGGCCGCGACGGTGTCAGTGCACTGAGGCACCGTTACGTTCGCGAAGGGCCCGGTATATCGACCTTGAGGTTGACGGGAGTTGCCGTCGTCGACTTCACGCGCTGAACGCGCACCATCGGGCCCACCTGGGCTGCTGAAGCAGCAGACCCCGCGGGCGGGGGTTCCGTCCGTCGGACAGTCGGCGACCGGGTGGTCGTCGATCGGGATGCCGAGATCTGTCGTCTCTCACCAGGCAAAAGGCGGATGCTTCTTTCGATCTGTATCCAACCTAGGCATACAGGTATATGAAAGTCAAACCGGACGAATCGGTGCCCAGTCGCACGAGAAGTCGGCGATGGAGCCCTGCGCAACTCTCTTTGACCATTGAGTAATTGGCGGCCTCGTCACCCGGTGACGTCAGCGCACCGGCAGCTGCGCGGTGTGCTCGCTGCATACGGCGTCCAGGGCCTGGGGGTTCAGGCCGAGCAGCCGCAGGATCGTCGGGGCGATCTGGGTGGTCCGCACCGGGCCGCAGACGCGTACGCCGTGCAGGGTGGCGGCGCCGGCGACGACCAGCGGGACGTCGAGGTCGTCGGCGTGCGAGCCGCCGTGCTCGGCGATCTTGCCCTTGCCGCCGGTGTAGACCACGCCGTACTGGGCGATGCCGAACAGGTCGGTCAGGCCCTGGCCGGCGTCGATGGAGTCTCACGCGAGTATCAGATCACCTTCAGGCGGACCAGCGCCCCCAGCGTCAGCGCTCCGGGAAGCAGCGGCAGCCACACAGTGATGATCCGGTACGCCAGCACCACCGCCGTCGCCACGGCCACCGGGCCGCCCGCCGCGACCAGCGCGACGACCAGCGCGGCCTCCACCGAACCGATCCCGCCGGGCGTCGGCACCAGCGCGACCGCGGCCGTCGCCGCCAGATACGCGACCGCCATGTGCGCGGGCGGCACCGGGAACCCCAACGCCCGCCCCACCGCGGCCAGTCCGGCCGCCTGGAGCAGGGGGAAGGCGAGCGATCCGCCCCACAGGGCGAGCGCGCGGGCCGGACGGGAGTGCACGGAGCGTGCCTCGCCGAGCGCGGTGCTCAGGAAGGAGCGGACGGCCGTACGCAGCCGCCGTACGAGAAGGAGAACCGTCACCGCCGCGCACAGCACCACAACCGCACCGAGCAGCAGGGGGCCGACTGCCCCGTCCGGAAGGAGACTTCCGATCCGCAGTGCCCCCGGGAACGCGATCAGCAGGCACACAAGCAGAATCACGCGGGCGATCGACTCCGCGAGCATGTACAGCGCGAGCGCGGCCGAGGAACGGGCCAGCGGTACACCGCACACCGTCATGAACCGCAGATTGACCGCACTCGCGCCCAGCCCCGTCGGCAGCAGATGATTCGCCGCGCCCGCCGCGAACTGGGTGGCGAGCAGACGGCGAGCGGGCAGCCGCTCCATGATCGCGCCCTGGCGCGTGAAGGCCGCCGCGACCCAGGTCAGGCAGGTCGCGACGGCCGCCGCCGCGAGCCAGGGCCACTCGGCCGTCTCCAGATGACCGAAGCCCTCCACGAGCACGGACCGGTGGCGCACCCCGACCACCAGGACGAGGGCGAGCGGGAGCAGGCACAGGACCGGCCGGACGGCAGGCCGCAGGGGGAAGCGTCTGGGGAGTCCTTCGGGAAGTTCCTTGGGGAGTTCCTTGGGGAGACCTTTGGAGAGTTTTGGGGGAAGTCGTACCGCTGTCACATTGGGAGAGGGTTTCCACACCGCACCAACGTGGGGTTGCGGGCGCGGAGACGGCGGCTGACACGCCGGGCAAGGTGAGGGAGCTATCTGCGAACGATTGACCTCAACATTGCTTGAGGTCCTACTGTCTCTCTCATGAGCATGGAGACCACAGCCTGGACACAGCTGCACAGCGTCATGAACGCGCAGCAGGAGCGCCGGCCCTTCGCCCGCGCGACGCTCCGCCGCATAGCCGCCTTCGCCCGCCCGCACCGCCGCCGCATCGGACAGTTCGTGGTGCTCAGCGTGGTGACCGCGCTGCTCGCCGTCGCGACACCGGTGCTCGCGGGGCGCGTCGTGGACGCGATCGTGTCCCACGGCGACGAGGGCACTGTCGTACGCCTTGCCGTGCTCATCGCCGTCATCGCCCTCGCCGAGGCCGCGTTCGGGATCCTCGGCCGCTGGCTTTCGGCGACGCTCGGCGAGGGACTCATCCTCGATCTGCGGACGGCTGTGTTCGATCATGTGCAGCGCATGCCGGTCGCGTTCTTCACACGTACTCGTACGGGCGCGCTCGTCAGTCGTCTCAACAACGACGTCATCGGCGCCCAACGCGCCTTCAGCAACACCCTGTCCGGGGTCGTCAGCAACGTGGTGACGCTGCTGCTCACCCTCGCCGTGATGCTCACCCTGTCCTGGCAGATCACGCTGCTGGCGCTGGTGCTGCTGCCGGTGTTCGTGATCCCCGCGCGGCGGATGGGCAGCCGGATGGCCAGGCTCCAGCGGGAGGCGGCCAACCTCAACGCCTCGATGGGCACCCGGATGACCGAGCGCTTCTCGGCACCCGGCGCCACACTCATCAAGCTGTTCGGGCGGCCCGAGGACGAGTCCGCCGAGTTCGCGGCGCGCGCCCGGCGGGTGCGGGACATCGGGGTCCGTACGGCGATGGCGCAGTCGGCGTTCATCACGGCCCTGACGCTCGTCTCCGCCCTGGCGCTCGCGCTCGTGTACGGGCTGGGCGGCTGGTTCGCGCTGCGCGGCAGCCTGGAACCGGGTGCCGTCGTGTCGCTGGCGCTGCTGCTGACCCGCCTCTACGCGCCGCTCACGTCGCTCGCGGGGGCGCGCGTCGAGGTCATGAGCGCCCTGGTGAGCTTCGAGCGCGTCTTCGAGGTGCTCGACCTGAAGCCGCTCATCGAGGAGAAGCCGGACGCACGGAACGTGCCGGAGGGCCCGGCTGCCGTGGAGTTCGAGGACGTCCGCTTCGCCTACCCGTCCGCCGACAAGGTCTCCCTGGCCTCGCTGGAGGAGGTCGCGGCCCTGGACACCCGCGGCGGCACCGAGGTCCTGCGGGGCATCTCCTTCCGCGCCGAATCCGGCCAGACCGTCGCACTCGTCGGCTCCTCCGGCGCGGGCAAGTCGACCATCGCGCAACTGCTGCCGCGGCTGTACGACACCGACGAGGGTGTCGTCCGCATCGGCGGCGTCGATGTCCGTGACCTGAGCGCCGAGTCGATGCGCGAGACCCTCGGCATGGTCACCCAGGACGGGCACCTCTTCCACGACTCGGTACGGGCGAACCTGCTGCTGGCCCGTCCGTCCGCGACCGAGGACGAACTGTGGGACGTGCTGGGCCGCGCCCGCCTCGAAGACCTCGTACGCTCCCTGCCCGACGGCCTCGACACCGTCGTCGGCGAGCGCGGCTACCGGCTTTCCGGCGGCGAGCGCCAGCGCATGACCATCGCCCGGCTGCTCCTCGCCCGCCAGCGCGTCGTCATCCTCGACGAGGCCACGGCTCACCTCGACAACACGTCGGAGGCGGCCGTCCAGGAAGCGCTCACCGAGGCGCTGGACGGCCGGACCGCCGTGGTCATCGCGCACCGGCTCTCCACCGTGCGGACCGCCGACGTGATCCTCGTCGTGGAGGCCGGGCGGATCGTGGAACGGGGCACGCACGAGGAGCTGCTGGCGGCGGAGGGGCGGTACGCGGAGCTGTACCGGACGCAGTTCAAGACCGCTCGGGAGGGCGTGCCGGAGATCGCGGCGGCGGGGGAAGCGGTGGCGTAGGCACGGGTATCCGCGATGTGACCCTGTGACCGTCTGTGGCCACCTGAAGTGACGGAATGGGGTTTCGGGCGCGCTCGGCGAAAGAGGTCTTTCGCTACGCCTTCAGGCAGGATGCCGGGAACCGTTCCCTGGGCGACGGATTCGGCTGGACCATCCTGTTCGTCGGCGACAACAGCCAGGTATCCCGGGACTTCCTCGCAAGCCACGGAGTAGACCTCAGCATCGTCACCGCGCACCGGGTCCGCTTCGTGTTCTTCTCCGGGATGTCGCAGGACGAAGCGGTCCACATCGGGCGAGGGCTCAACGACGGCAGATACTCGGTGCGGTCGATGGGCCCACCGTTGTCCACCGGTACGGCTTGCGGGACACAGTGGGACTTTCGACTGTGCCCCGCAAGCCGACAACCGACACGTCCTACTGGGACTGTCGCATGATCCAGTCGCGGATGCCGGGAATCGTGTAGGCGGTGGCCCAAGTGCCCTTGTGCGCACTGCCGCCGGTGGAGCCGTCCGGCAGAGTCGTGCCGGTCAGGTAGGACACGTAGTTGACCGGGGCCTTCTGCTTCTCCAGGTTCCGGACGTCCGCGGCGAACTGGGCGGGGGTGGACTGGCCGTCCCACACAGCGGTACCGACGGTGGTGCCCTGCGCCTCGATGACCTCGGTGATGGCGTTCTCGCCCGGGTATGCCTTCGTGTCGTCCTGGGACACGAGGATCCACAGCTTCTTGTCCGCCAGGGGCGCGGCCTGTTCGGCGGGCCACTGGCCGGCGACGATGAACGCGGCGGCGAACAGGTCGGGGTACTTGATGTTCAGGCCCAGCGACATCATCGCCCCCATCGACTGCCCCGTGGTGTAACGCCGCTTGGCGTCGATGCTGTACTTCTTCGTGACGGCACGGACGAGGTTGGCGGTGGCGTCGAACAGCGTCGAGGGCTCGTAGTCGTCGTCGACGACGACCGATCCGTACTCCGGGGCCAGGACGAAGCACTCGTGCCTGGCCTGGTCCTCGGGGCCGGCCCAGCACACCGCACCCAAGCCCTGGACCAAAGGCCCTTGCGTCGCCACATTGACGACGCCGGCATCGTGCATGAACAGCACGAGCGGGTAGCGCCTGCGCGGGTTGTAGTCCTTCGGGACGAACAGGTTGTAGTTCAGCGTCTGGCCGGTCGCGGGGTCGTTGAACGTGAACTGCTGGAAGTCGTCGACGATCAGGTTGACCACGGCGTCGGTGGTCAGGATGTCGGTGCTTCCCGGATAGACGGCGCCCCGGACCGGGGTGACGGCGCCCTTCTGGACCAGCGTGGCCTTCGCCTCGACGATGGTTCCTCCGGGAGTACTGTCGCCCACCTTGGGACCGCCCGTCCCCCCGCCGGCCCCGGCCGAAGAACTGGCCGAAGAACTGGCAGAAGGACTGGCAGAAGCGCTCGCTCCACTGCTGGGGCTGCTCGATGCGCTCGGAGTGGCGCTCGCTCCGCTGCCGCCGCCCTGTCCCGTGACCCACAGGGCCGCTCCGGTGTCGTCGGGGGAGAGCTCGACGATGACGAAGCGGCCGTCCTTCCCGTGCTCCGCGAGCTCTGCAGTCCTGTTCGCGTAGACCTTCGTCACGGTCCGTCCGGTGACGTCGAACGTCGACGTCGACAGCGTCGCGTTGGCGATGTCACGGTCGTACTCGACCGCCACCGCTACGAGCTTCTGGCCGTCGCCGAAAACCTGCGTGATCGCAGTGACGCCCCGGACATGTTCGCCGGAGCCCGTCCCTGCCGGTTCGGCCGCCTCGCTGAGACTCGCGCCGCCGACCACGGCTATGGCGCCGACCGTCACGGATCCGGCCATGAACTTACGCCTGTTCACCAATGCAGACTCCTTAGTGGTCACGAGCGGTCCTCGCTCGTCACGCAGTTGGGGTGAGCCGGGCCGGTCGGACCGCCCCGGTATCAACAGCTGAGAAATAGCTGTGAACGTTCATGCCATGCCGAATCGGGGAACGGCGGCACGCAGCCCATTCCGATATCTCGAGGAATTGTTGCAGAACCTCCGGACGAAGTAGAAGGGTGCGGCGGAGCCGGAGCAATCGCGCTTCAGTAGAAAATGACGACCTTTATGTCGCTCAATGTCCGGAATTCTTGCCAGGACCTCGGTTGGCGGCGAGCTCCGGCCGGCGACGGTGCTCCGTCCTCCGTAAGCGCATCCGGGTCCTTGTCGCACACGGGGCGGAGGCCGACCGCGCGACGACGGCTGATCGGGGTTGTGACCTGCGACGCAGCACCCCCGAGGCGCTAGTTTCACCGGCGCCCGCTCCTGGAGGCCGGTACGGCATCGAACCCGGCCCGAAGTCCTCGCAAGGCCGCCGCGTGAATCGCACAGGTAACACAGAAATTTCCCCTCTGTGTACGTCCCTTCCGGTTGTGCATTCTTAGATCACGCGTCACGTGCGTTGACGCTCATGATGACTGGTGCAACCATCACGGCGCGTCGACGCAAAAACTTTCTCCCTTTTCTGGTCCACCAGCCGGCCAAGATTTCAGTGGGCACGGCCTCGATTCACGAGGACCGGTAATTGACCCAAGGACGGTTCATGTCCGCTGGGATGCGCTATCGACCGGATTCATTAACTGTATTTTCCCTATGTGAAGGAGACAGCCGTGACGCCGATGAATGAGGATCAGAGCATGCGACAGAGCGACCCGATGCACCGGCGGTCGTTCCTCAGCGGTTCCGTCGCCGCGGCAGTGACGGCCGCGGCGATGACGGGCGGCGCGGGCGTGGCGCGGGCGTCGGACGCCTCGGCCGCCACGGGCAAGTCGGCCGAAGCCGGGCTGAAGGTGGGGGCAGGCCGGGCCGCCATCGGCATACCGACCTCGCTGCTGCCGCTCGACAAATTCACCACCGTCCACGACGACCTGTACGTGCGGGTGCTCCTGCTGGAGAACGGCGCACGCCGCGTCGCCCTGGCCGTGCTGGACCTGACATCGATCAGCGCGGAGGCGATCGCGCAGATGCGGACGGTCATCTCCAAGGCGGCCGGTGTGGCGACCGCCGACATCGTGGTAACCGTGACGCACACGTTCTCCGCCCCGCACGTGCAGGCGTCCACGAGCAGCGCCGGCGCCGCTCAGTACGTGCAGCAGATCACGGCGGCGACCTCGACTGCGGTCGCCGCGGCGGTCAAGGCACTGCAGCCCGCCCGGGTCGGCTACGGGACCGGCACGTGCGACGTGAACGTCAACCGGGACGTGCTGACGGCCGACGGCTGGTGGCTCGGCACCGGCGAGGCGGGTAGCTCCGACAAGCATGTGGGCGTCACCCGCTTCGACGACCTGAGCGGCAACCCGATCGCCGTCCTCATGAACTACAACGTCCAGTCCTCGGTCATGATGGAGTCGGTCATGGCCAACGGCGACCTGCCCATCACCGCCGACCTGGCCGGCGCCGCCGTACAGCACGTCGAGAAGCAGTACGACGGGGACGTCGTCGGATTCTTCCTCGTCGGCTCGTGCGGCGACCAGGCCCCGGCCTTCCGGTCGAAGCGGTACACCATCGACAAGAACAAGAAGTGGTCGCAGGTCGACGCCCAGGACGCGGGCTGGCTCCTGCTGACGGTGCAGGGCGAGCGCCTGGGCACCGAGGTCGTCCGGGTCAGCGAGACCATCAAGGCGTCCGGGGGCGGCGCGGGATCGACGCTGCGCCTGCTCACGGACTCCGTCACCGTCAAGACGATGGCGAGCGGCCACCCGACCGGCCCGACCAAGTCGTACGACTTCACGCCCACCGGTACGGCCGACGTGCCGATCTGGATCCTCCAGGTGGGGGACGGCGCGTTCGTCGGGGTCGAGCCGGAACTGTCCACCGACACCGCGTTGAGTATCAAGAGGCACTCGCCCTTCCCGCACACCGCGGTGATGTCGATGCTGGAGGGCGGTGCCAAGAACCTGGCCGAATCCCAGAGTTATGCCCGGATCACCTACGAGGCGATGGACTCCTCGTATGCCCAGGGCGCCGCCGAGACCGTCGCGGCCAAGATCGGAGACATGCTTCACTCCCTGCGCGGCTGAGGCCGCGCCGGGCTTGCGCGGACGGCCACGCCGAGGCGCCGACCAGGCCGTCCGCGGCATTCCGAGTGCCACGCCCGACGACGACCTGCACATTCGCCGAGAACGGGCAGTTACGCGAGGACGCACGGACTTGGCGGTCGCGAACCGGGATCCATGTGCTGTCCACGGTCCACAATCGCTTGACGGCATGGGTCGGCGTGCGGACCGACTCAAGTGCCGGCAGCGGGCCAAGGCGCTGGATCACCCGGCACATTTGCGTGGGCGAGACACCGGCGAGCGGAGCGAGCTGCCGCATCGTGAGGTTCGTGCGGCAGCAGGTCGTCGACGGCAGCCGCCAGGGACGACCGCGCAGAGGTGGTGTTGGTCGAGCCGCGCGCGCAGGGCGTTGTCGCCGCTGTTGGAAGTCTTGATGGTCTGGTTGACCCACGGACGGCCTCGGTGCCCAAGCGGCGACGGTCGCGCCGCTTCATCGCGCAGGCCGCGTGGCTTGCGCGATGAAGGACCACCTGAATCCGGTGATACGTACAGTTCTCGGCCGGTTGAAGACCGCCGAGCACGTCGGCGTGAACGGCCAGGGAGCGAAGCAAGCTTTCCTCGCCACGCCACACCGAGGTCCGTCCCGCCCATGGGGCCGTCACATGGACTGCTGCATGATCCAGTCTCGGATGCCCGGGATGGTGTAGGCGTGGTGCCAGGTGGCCATGTGGGCGCTGCCGCCGCCGGAGCTGGAGGTGACCACCGTGCCGGCCTGGAACGGCGTGTAGTTCACCGGAGCCTTCTGCGCGACCACCCGGCGGACGTCGGTGGCGAACTGCGCCGTGGTGGACTGGGCGTCCACCACGGCGGTGGCGACCTTGGTGCCCTTGGACTTGATGACCTTGGTGATGGCGTTCTCACCGGGGTAGGCCTTGTTGTCGTCCTGGGAGACGACGATCCACAGCTTCTTGTCGGCCAGCGGCGCGACCTGGTCGGAGGGCCACTGGCCGGCGACGATGAACGCGGCGGCGAACAGGTCGGGGTACTTGATGTTCAGGCCCAGCGACATCATGGCGCCCATCGACTGGCCGGTGGTGTAGCGCCGCTTGGTGTCGATGCTGTACTTCTTCGTGACGGCGCGGACGAGGTTGGCCGTGGCGTCGAAGAGGGTCGACGGCTTGTAGTCGTCGTCGATCACCACGGAACCGTATTCGGGTGCCAGGACGAAGGTCTCGTGC
The DNA here is from genome assembly GCF_055569295.1 of Streptomyces sp. NPDC029292. Classification (NCBI taxonomy): domain Bacteria; kingdom Bacillati; phylum Actinomycetota; class Actinomycetes; order Kitasatosporales; family Streptomycetaceae; genus Streptomyces; species Streptomyces sp. NPDC029292. The sequence goes on along the minus strand of NZ_JBVHXR010000001.1, from coordinate 277,098 downwards.
TTGGCCTGGTCCTCCGGGCTCGCCCAGCACACCGCGCCGAGGCCCTGCACCAGGGCACCCTGTGTGGCCACGTTGACGACGCTGGCGTCGTGCATGAACAGCACCAGCGGGTAGCTCTTGCTGGAGTCGTAGTTCTTCGGGATGAACAGGTTGTACTTCAGGGTCTGACCGGTCGCGGAGTCCTTGTAGATGAACTGCTCGAAGTCGTCGACGATCAGGTTTTTCACCGCGCTGGTGGTCAGCGTGGTGCTGCTCGGCGGGTAGCCGGTGCCGGAGGTGGTGGTGACGGTGCCCTTCTGGGTCAGCGTCGCCTTCGCGGCCTTGATGGTTCCGCCCGGTGTGCTGTCGCCGACCCCGGGCCCTCCCGCCCCCGGCGCGCCGCTGGAGCCACCCGAGCTACTGGCGGAGGCCGAGGGCGAAGGTGAGCTGGAGGACGAAGGCGCTGCCGAACCCGACGGTGAGCCGGAGCCCTGCTGCGTCACCCACAGCGCCGCCGCCGTGTCGTCGGGAGACAGCTCGACGATGACGTAGCGGCCGTTCCTGCCGGAATCCGCGAGGGCAGCCGCCTGGTTCGCATAGACCTGCGTGACGGTGCGCCCGGTGACCTTGAACGTCGACTTGGACAGCTTCGCGTTGTCGATGGCACTGTCGTACTCGACCGCTACCGCGATCAGCTTCTGCCCGTCGCCGTAAACCTGCGTGATCGCGGTGACGCCCCGGACGTGGCCGGTCGCCGAGTCTTTACCGGCGCTGGATGCCGAGCTCTGGGATGAGCAGCCGGCCAAGGCCAGGGCCCCCGCCCCGGCGGCTCCGGCGACGAACATGCGCCTGTCGATCAAGAAGACTCCTTCGTAGGTGACGGTTCACCGTCACGGTCGGGGGATGCCGTTCGTTGTGCTCAAGGGCCGCAGTGCGCGGGGAAGTGCGCTTCGCTGAGCACCCTGGCAGCCAGAGGCTCCGGACCCTGGGTCCGGGCTCACGAGCCGACACCGAGCTTCGTTGGTTGCGACTTTAGGGTCGCAACTTTGCAGAGAGCTGTGGGTCATCTGCCGTGAACCTACTCAACTGACAGTGAACTCCCAGGTGATCACAGCATTGGCTCCCGGATGCGGGGTGGGCGATCGCAAAGCCTCGTTGCGTTAGCTTCGGCGCGCGCCTCAAGCGCTCATGCCCCAGGTCTCGAGGGAGATGCGATGCCCAGCTTGGACGATAGCTCTAGACAGTTCAGCGATATATTGTTAACTGGGAGGTCGGTGAACCGTCCATGGAGTGGAGATGTTCCGAGACATGCATGCCGTCAGCCCGCTTCTCGACCCCCAAGTCCTGAGCGTCCTCGACCGGCTCCACGCCGAGCGACAGCGTCCCCCCGCGGCCGGCAGGCGGGGAGCCAACGGCTCCCGCGACCCGCACGCCTTTGCCGACTTCGGCTTTTCGATCGGCGCTGACCAGGGGGATCTCATCTACCTGCTGTGCCGGGCCGTCGGAGCGCGACGGGTCGTCGATTTCGCCAGCTCCATCGGCGTGTCGACGATCTACTTCGCCGCTGCTGTACGTGACAACGGTGGTGGGCAGGTGATCGGCTCGGAAATTGTTGCGAAGAAGGCGGACACCGCGCGGCGTAACCTGACGGAGGCCGGTCTGGCCGACTTCGTCGACCTTCGCGTGGGTGACGCCCGCCAGACCCTCAAGGACCTCGACGGTCCGGTCGACTTCGCCCTCATCGACGGATGGCGGGGCGAAGCGAGGCCCACCCTGGCCCGTGAGGTGATGGAGATCGTCGCCCCTCAGCTGCGTGCCGGGGCCCTGGTGATGAACGACAACGGCGAGCCGGACTACCTCGACTTCGTGCGGGACCCGGCGAACGGCTTCAGGTCGCTCTCGCTTCCCCTGAAGGGCGCCACCGAACTCTCCGTGAAAATCGGCACGAACGCGGGCTGAGTGCGTGTCACGAGGGAACATCTCTGGCCGTCGGCTCCCCACGTCTGCCCGGTGGGGCATGAACCGTAGGACGGTGTGCCAAGCGAAGCTGGTCCGCCTGTGGTGGTCCCCGTCTCGCCCGGGCAGAGCACGGCTCTGGAGACGTGGTGACGAAGACCGACCGCCGGCCCGGCCGCACCTCGGTGTGAACGAGCACGTGCAGCAGACAACCGATCGGAGACTGGCTTCCGAAGACGAGGTCGTCGAGATCTGCCGGGACCTCATCCGCATCGACACCTCCCACCACGGCGCGGATCCGGGGCCGGAGGTGCGGAGGGGCGGCATACGTCGTCGATCGGCTGCCGGAGGTGGGCCTGGAGTCGCAGACCTGCGAGGGCGCCCCGGGCCACTGGTCAGCTTCGGTACAGCTACACCGGACGACTCCCTGGTTACGGAGCGCGGCGATGTAAGGTGACAGAGGCCTTTGACCTGCAACAAGCGGGCAGGGAGCCGACTTTTGGGAGCACTGAATGCTGCGCACCATGTTCAAGTCCAAGATCCACCGTGCCACGGTCACCCAGGCCGACCTGCACTACGTCGGATCCGTCACCATCGACGCCGACCTGCTCGACGCCGCCGATCTGCTGCCCGGCGAGCTCGTCCACATCGTCGACATCACCAACGGCGCCCGCCTGGAGACGTACGTCATCGAGGGCGAGCGTGGCTCCGGAGTCATCGGTATCAACGGGGCGGCGGCCCATCTCGTCCATCCCGGAGATCTGGTGATCATCATCAGTTACGCTCAGGTCTCCGACGCCGAGGCGCGGGCGCTGCGGCCGCGGGTCGTGCACGTGGACCGCGACAACCGGATCGTGGCCCTGGGGGCCGATCCGTCCGAGCCGGTGCCGGGCACGGACCAGGAACGCAGCCCTCAGGCCGTCGTCGCCTGAACCTCATCCGAGGCGTCCGGCGAACCTGAGGAACCCGAGGCCCCAAGGAGAGTGTCCATGAGCGACTTCGAGATCCGCGACGACCGGGCGGGCGGCCGCCTGGAGGCGTTCAGCGGGGAGGAAGTGGTCGGCCACATCGAGTACTTCGTCCTCGAAGCCCCCGCGCGCGCCCTCGTGCCCGTGCACACCATCGTGGAACCCGAGCACGAGGGCCAGGGCATCGCGGGCTCCTTGGCGCGCGAGCTGTACGGCATCGCCGCGCGCGAGGGCATCGTCGTCGCGCCGCTGTGCCCGTACGTCGTGAAGTGGGCGGCACGCCACCCGGAGGAGGCCCCGGCGGCCGACCCGGAGCTGCTGTCAGCGGCGGTGGAGTGGCTCAAGGCGCATCCGGGGCGCTTCTGATGAGTGCGGATCTTCTGATGACGGGACCCGGTCCACTCGCGCTGTTGCACACCTCGCCGGTGCACGTCCCCGTCTTCGACGCACTGCGCGACGAGGCCCATCAAGGGCTGGAACTGCGGCACTTGGTGGCCGAGGAGCTGCTCGCCCGGGCCAGGAGCGAGGGTTGCGAGGCGGTGGCCGACGCGGTGCGGGCCGTGCTCGACCGGGCCGTCGCGGAGGGCGCGCGGGCTGTGCTCTGCACCTGCTCGACCATCGCCGGCGTCGCCGAGCGGGCGGGCGTCGGGGTGCCCGTGCTCCGCGTGGACCGGCCGATGGCCGCCGCCGCGGTGGCCGCGGGGCCGCGCGTGGTCGTCCTCGCGGCGCTGGAGAGCACCCTGGAGCCGACGGTCGACCTCGTCGAGGAGGAGGCCCGGCGCGCCGGGTGCCCCGTCGACGTCCGTACCGTGCTGGTCGACGGCGCGTGGGCCCTCTTCGAGGCGGGCGACCCGGACGGGTACGTCCGCGCGGTGGCGGCAGCCGCCGGCTCGGTCACCGACGCCGACGCGATCGTCCTCGCCCAGGCATCGATGGCCCCGGCCCAGCACCTGACCAGGACCTCCGTCCCCGTGCTGTCGAGCCCTCGCCCGGGGCTCGCCGCCGCGGCGGACGCGGCGCGCGAGGGGTAGGTCCGTCGGTCCCGGCTCGGGGTGCCCGGCGGCACACGCCGAGTAGGTCCACCTGGTCCCCATCCCTCGCGCGACGGGGTGAGTGCGTGCGCGGGGGCCGGGTACGCGTGGGACAAGTCCAGGGCCGACGTACCGACTGGCTGGAGGACACCATGACGCATCCCTTCCCCGACCCGGTGAAGCCGGGCCCCACCCCGGGCCCGGGACCCGACCGCCCGGCGCCCTTGCCGGAGCCGACCCCGGACCCCGGCCCCCACCCCTCCCCGGAGCCCGTCCCGTCTCCGTCCCCGATCCCGAAGCCGCCGGGCCCCGACCCGGTACCGGAACCGGAGCCCCGGCCAGGACCGATCTCCTGAGCGGCACAGCTGACAGAGGGTGAGATTTTCTCCGCACAAAACTCCATTGCGTGACCACCCGGTCCCTGTCAACGTTGCTCCAGGGGACGCGCACGACGTGGCCCCAGGGGATGCGTGCACGGGGGACGGGGGTCCGCGATGGGGGACGTCGCGAAGATCAAAGACTTGCTGGACACGTCGAGCGCTCCGGACGCATCGAACGGCCCGGAAGCGCGCGTGCCCGCCGCCTGGTACGCCGGAGCCGTCACGCTCCCGGATTCAGGGGAGGCGACGGCTCCGGTGATACAGGAGTCTGAGGCGGTGCCTGAGTGCTAGGAGGGCACCTCCGACCGGTCCCCGCCCCACAGCGTGTGGAACGACCCCTCCCGGTCCGTCCGCCGGTACGTGTGCGCCCCGAAGAAGTCCCGCTGTCCCTGTGTGAGGGCGGCGGGCAGCCGCTCGGCGCGCAGCGCGTCGTAGTAGGCGAGGGCCGCGGCGAAGCCGGGCGTGGGGACGCCCTGGCGGGTCGCGGCGACCAGCACCTCGCGCCAGTCGTCCTGCGCGGCGCCGATCTCCTGCGCGAACGTCTCGTCGGACAGCAGGCTCGGCAGGTCGGGCCGGGCGTCGTACGCGGCGCGGATGCGGTCCAGGAAGGCCGCCCGGATGATGCAGCCGCCGCGCCAGATGGAGGCGACGGAGCCGAGGTCGATGTTCCAGTCGTACTCGTCGCTGCCCGCGGTGATCTCGTGGAAGCCCTGCGTGTACGACACGATCTTCGAGGCGTACAGCGCCTGCTCCACCCGGTCCGCGAAGGCAGCCGCCTCGGACTCCCCGAGCTGTGCGGCCTTCGGACCGGCGAGCCCGCGCGAGGCGGCGCGCAGGTCGGCGTGCCCGGACAGTGAGCGCGCGAAGACCGCCTCCGCGATACCGGACACCGGAACACCCAGGTCCAGCGCGATCTGGACCGTCCAGCGGCCCGTGCCCTTCTGTTCCGCCCGGTCCTGTACGACGTCCACGAACGGCTTGCCCGTCGCCGCGTCCACATGCGACAGGACCTCGGCGGTGATCTCGATCAGATAGGAGTCGAGCCGTCCCGTGTTCCAGGTGCGGAAGATGTCCGCGATCTGCGTGGGGGAGTACCCGGCGACATCGCGCAGCAGCTGGTACGCCTCGCCGATCAGCTGCATGTCGGCGTACTCGATGCCGTTGTGCACCATCTTCACGAAGTGCCCGGCGCCGTCGGGACCGACGTGCGTCACGCAGGGAGCCCCGTCCGCCGCCTTGGCGGAGATCTTCTCCAGCATCGGACCCAGCGACTCGTACGACTCCTTCGAGCCGCCCGGCATGATGCTCGGCCCGTGCAGCGCGCCCTCCTCGCCGCCGGAGACGCCCGTGCCGACGAAGTGGATGCCCTGCTCGCGCAGCGCCCGCTCTCGGCGCCGGGTGTCGGCGAAGTGCGCGTTGCCACCGTCGATGATCATGTCGCCGGGCTCCAGCAGCGGGGCGAACTCCTGGATCACCGCGTCGGTCGGCTCACCCGCCTTCACCATGATCACCAGGCGCCGCGGCCGCTCCAGCGCCGCCACGAACTCCTTCGCGGTCTCGGCCGGCACGAACTCGCCCTCGTGACCGAACTCCTCCACCAGCGCCTTCGTCCGCGAGACGGTGCGGTTGTGCAAGGCGACCGTATAGCCGTTGCGTGCGAAGTTGCGGGCGAGATTGCGCCCCATGACCGCGAGACCCGTGACGCCGATCTGGGCTGAAGTGCTCATACGGTTGGCTCCCATAGCTCCTGGAATCGGTAATGCCGGTCTGCCCGCCAGTATTACGCCGCCGCGACGATGATTCGACGAATCACCGATTCGCCCTCCGCGTACCCTGACGTGCCGAGGGTGAGTACGCACAACGGGCCCCACCTGCCTCAGCGACCCGTGCAACCCGTGGGGATTCCCGGTCACTTGAGGTGCGGGGACGGCTGATTGCCCTCTTGTCATGGCCTGTTCGCAGCACTTAGTTTTGCCGCTCCTGACGCATGTCGAGGGGGCTTCCTCATGGCCGTACGCGGCCGGCACCGCCGGTATCAGCCGAACAGGATCAACCGCGCCTCACTCACCGTCACGGCCGGCGGCGCGGGTATCGCGCTCCCGCTCGTCGGAACCAGTGTCGCCCACGCGGCCGACGCGGGCACCTGGAACAAGGTCGCCGCCTGCGAGTCCAGCGGCAACTGGAGCATCAACACCGGCAACGGCTATTACGGCGGGTTGCAGTTCACCCAGTCCACCTGGGAGGCGTACGGCGGCAAGGTCTACGCGCAGCGCGCGGATCAGGCCACCAAGGACCAGCAGATCGCCATCGCCGAGAAGGTGCTCAAGGGCCAGGGCCCCGGCGCCTGGCCGGTGTGCTCGGTCCGCGCGGGTCTGAGCAGAGGTGGCGACACCCCCGACATCAGCCCCTCCGGCACCTCGACCCAGACGACTCAGACGACCCCGACATCCAAGCGCTCCGTGCGCGACGTACAGCCGCAGACCACACCCCAGTCCCAGGCGGGCACCGCCGAGATGTACACCGTCGTCCACGGAGACACACTCTCCGGCATCGCCGACTCCCGGGACGTCCAGGGCGGCTGGCGGCAGCTGTACGCCGCGAACCGCACGACGGTGGGCTCCGACCCGGATCTGATCCTCCCGGGGCAGCGGCTGAACCTGCGCGGCAAGGCCCCCACGCCCACGGACGGCGCGTCGACGTCCACGCAGACGGAGAAGTCCTCGACGGGCAAGACGACCTCGACGGACAAGGCTTCCTCCACCAAGACCTCCTCCACCAAGACCTCCTCGGACAAGGCCAAGAAGACCCCATCCGTCGTCGCCCCTGTGAACGCCGCGACCGGCACGCCCTACCATGCCGCCGGTTCGTCCTGGTCGAAGGGCTATCACACGGGCGTCGACTTCCCCGTGCCCACCGGCACCTCCGTGAAGGCGGTCGCGGCCGGTCATGTCGTCAGCGCGGGCTGGGGCGGCTCCTTCGGTTACCAGGTGGTGATCCGGCACGCCGACGGCCGCTACACGCAGTACGCACATCTGTCGGCGATCTCCGTGAAGGCCGGGCAGAGCGTGGTGGGCGGCCAGCGCATAGGCCGCTCCGGGTCCACGGGCAACAGCACGGGCCCGCATCTGCACTTCGAGGTGCGGACGGGGCCCGGCTTCGGCACTGACGTCGACCCGGTCGCCTACTTGAGGGCGGGCGGGGTCAGGATTTGACGCGCGTGCGGTGGTGGCTGACGAAGGGCATCGGTAGGTAGGGCCCTCCGTACAGGGCGGCGTAGTAGGGCTCGCCCCCCGGCGCGCCGTCCTGCGACGACGCGTCCTCCACCGCCGGCACCGTCACGGGAACCGGTACGAGGGCCTCCTGTGCCGGTACGAAGACACCTTGCGCCGGTACGAAGACCTCCTGTGCCGGTGCGAAGACGTCCTCACCCGGTACGAAGACGTCCTCGCGGACCGTGGCGACGGCCTGCTCGGGAAGCCCCGCGAGGAGGTCCTCGACGTCGGACTCGGCGGTCGTGAGAGCGACGAGGTCCGACTCGGCCGCAGCAAGGACCGGGGCCGACTCGAGCCCGCCGGCGACGGGGGCCGACTCGGCTCCGGGCTCGGCGGCTTCGGTCGTGCGCCGCGTGCCGGCGAGCCGCTCCGTCGTGAGCAGGATCAGACCGCCCGCTGCGACGACGCCGCAGCCCAGCGCGAGAGTGGTGCCGGTCGTGCCGTAGCGGAAGGTTTCGCCGAACATCGTGATGCCGACTGCGGCCGCCATGACGGGGTTCACGACCGTCAGCGTGGCCAGCGGGGCCGCGAGGCCGCCGCCCCGGTAGGAAGCCTGCGACAGCAGCATGCCGGCCGTGGCGAAGACGCCGATCACGGCGAGGCTGGGCAGATCGGAGAGCGAGACCTGGTTCGTCCAGTCCACCGCGACCGTCTTCGTGAACACCGAGGACATGCCGAAGGCGATACCTGCCGCGACCGCGAGCAGCACACTGCGCACGGCCGGGTGCCGGTGCGCCGCGCGGCCCGCCACCATCAGCGCCACCACCGCGCCGCCCGTCACCACGGCCAGCACGATGCGCTGGGCGTCGCCCAGGGACTGCGAGTCGGACGAGCCGACCAGCGACAGCAGGCCCGCGAGGCCCACCGTGGCCATGATCGCGCCGCGCCAGGCGGTCGCCCCGGCCTTGCGGCCGACGAAGAGGGCCGCCATCGGCAGGGCGAACACGATGGTCAGCGCGCCGAGCGGCTGCACCAGGCTCAGTGGGCCGTAGGCGAGGGCCACCACGTGCAGCAGCCCGCCGAGGCCGTTGAGCGCCACGGCGGCCCACCAGCTCGGCCTGCGCAGCGGTGCGTACGTCTGGTCGGGAGAGGTCACGGCGACCTGCTCCTGCACGATCGCTCCGCCCGCGTACGCGATGGCGGAGACGAACGACAGCAGCACGGACAAGGCGAGGGCGCTCATGAGTCCCTCCTCTGCGTACGGCGGGGGCGCTGTGCCCGGCGCGACGAACGGTCGGCTTCCATGGGAAACAACGATGCCCCGTTAATTAGTTCGCGTCGTCGTACCTGAGCAGGCATTGGGTCCTACTGCCGATGGAGTACGACACGCGCTCTGTCCTCCCCAGGGTGGGCGACACAGGGGGTGCCCCCACTGGTGGAAACCCCTAGGGGGCTTGGTACTACTGCTCTTCGTGGACCTCGACCCCGAACTCGCGGCGCTCGGCGCGCTCGGCGGCTTCTTCGTACTACGCACCGGCGTACCGCCGCGCGGCCCGCTGCCGACGCTCGCGCAGGCGTATGCGGCACCGCGTGTGGACCGCGAAGATGATGTTTACGCGGATCCGGTAACTTTTCGCATTCGAAATGTTACGGAGAGTCTTCGGGCGCCTGAACCGCGTATCGCGGTCTCGGTGGCGCACCAGGCCCTCGCGGCCCGGCTGTGGTCGATCGCGCTCGGCGCCGCCGTGCTGTACGGGCGGGTGCCCGACCTCGATCCCCGACTGCTGCACTGGGATCCGGACGGCAGCGCCCCGGACGACCTGTGGCTGTCCGAGGTGCGCGCCCGGCCCGCCGAGGCGATCGATGAGATCGTACGAGCCGGTCACCTCGCCCCGCTTGCCGCCGCCCTGCGCGCCCGATATCGCATCTCAGCAGGCCTGTTGTGGGGCAACGCGGGCTCCGCCCTGGCCGGCGCCGTACGTCAACTCGACCGCTGGGCACGGGCCAACGGCCGTACGGAGGTGGGCGAAAGGGCCCGTACGCTCGCCGCCGGACTCTTCGCGCATCCCGACCTCGCCGGCACCCTCGACCCCGCCACCCTCCGCCGCCGCAGCTGCTGCCTCTACTACCGCCTCCCCGGTGGCGGGCTCTGCGGCGACTGCTGCTTCGACCGCCCGCCGCGGCCCGCTACCGCCCATTCCTGACGGCCGTGGTCTTCGCGTGGTCTTCCCCAACTGCCCCATCTGAGTGACCATGAGGGGCACCGGCCGCAGCGACAGGGGGTTCTGTGTGCGAGTGGGACTGCTGACCCGGGAGTATCCGCCCGACGTGTACGGCGGTGCGGGGGTCCATGTCGAGTTCCTCGCCCGGGAGTTGCGATCGCTCACGGAGCTGGATGTGCATTGCTGGGGCGAGGGCGGCGCGGGCGGCGTCGTACGCCACCGGCCCTGGCCCTCGCTCGACGGTGCCAACGACGCCCTGCGCACCTTCTCCGTGGACCTGGCCATCGCCGCCGCCCTCGAAGGCCGCGAACTCGTCCACTCGCACACCTGGTACGCCAACCTCGCGGGCCACTTCGGCAAGCTGCTGCACGGCATCCCGCACGTCATGACCGCCCACTCGCTGGAGCCGCTGCGCCCCTGGAAGGCCGAGCAGCTCGGCGGCGGATACGCCCTCTCCAGCTGGGCCGAGCGCACCGCCATCGAGGCCGCGGACGCCGTGATCGCCGTATCCGGCGCGATGCGCGAGGACATCCTCACCTGCTATCCGGCCCTGGACCCGGCCAAGGTGCGCGTCGTGCACAACGGCATCGACACCTCCCTCTACCGGCCGGACCATGGCACGGACGTCCTCGACCGCGTCGGCCTCGACGCCGATCGCCCGTACATCCTGTTCGTCGGCCGGATCACCCGTCAGAAGGGCGTGCCCCAACTTCTGCGCGCGGTAAGGGACATCGACCCGGCCGTGCAGGTGGTGCTGTGCGCGGGCGCGCCCGACACCCCCGAGATCGACCGGGAGTTCCGCGACCTCTATCAGGAACTGAGCGCCGTACGCGAGGGAGTGCACTGGATTCCGCAGATGCTGCCGCGCCCGGACGTGATCCAACTCCTCACGCACGCCGCCGTGTTCGTCTGTCCCTCGGTGTACGAGCCGCTCGGCATCGTCAACCTGGAGGCGATGGCGTGCGGTACGGCCGTGGTGGCGTCGAGGGTCGGTGGGATTCCCGAGGTGGTCGAGCACGGCGTGACGGGCCTCCTCGTAGAGGTGGAGGGGAACTTCGAGGCCAATCTGGCGCTCGCCCTCGACTCGGTTCTCGCCGACCCGGAGATGGCCCGGCGCATGGGTGAGGCCGGACGGGAGCGCGCGGTACGGGAGTTCGGCTGGGACGCGGTGGCCCGGCGCACCGTCCAGCTGTACGAACAAGTCCTCAAACCGGGGTAACCATCGGACAGGCGCAGTTCAGCCGGACAGGCGTACTTCAGCAAAAGGGCCGACCCGGTAACCGGGCGCGGCCCGACCGGGCGTAGAGGGGCGGCGGCATGCGACGCGGTGGACCTTCGGTGCTGGGAATCGTACTTGCGGGTGGAGAGGGCAAGCGTCTGATGCCCCTCACCGCGGACCGCGCGAAACCCGCGGTCACCTTCGGCGGTACGTACCGCCTCGTGGACTTCGTGCTCTCCAACCTCGTCAACGCAGACGTCCTGCGCATCTGCGTCCTGACGCAGTACAAGTCGCACTCGCTGGACCGGCATGTGACGACGACCTGGCGGATGTCGAGCCTTCTCGGCAACTACGTCACTCCCGTCCCGGCCCAGCAGCGGCTCGGCCCGCGCTGGTACCTGGGCAGCGCCGACGCGATCCTGCAGTCCCTGAACCTCGTGTACGACGAACGGCCCGACTACATCGCGGTGTTCGGCGCCGACCACGTCTACCGCATGGACCCGCGGCAGATGCTCGCCCAGCACATCGAGGGCGGCGCGGGCGTGACGGTGGCCGGGATACGGGTGCCGCGCGCCGAGTCCTCGTCCTTCGGGATCATCAGCCCCGGCTCCGACGGTCAGACCGTGCGGGGCTTCCTGGAGAAGCCTGCCGACCCGCCGGGCCTTCCCGACGACCCCGAGTGCGTCTTCGCCTCGATGGGCAACTACATCTTCACCACCAAGGCCCTGATCGAGGCGCTCCAGCGGGACGCCGAGGACGGGCACTCCGTGCACGACATGGGCGGTTCGATCCTGCCGATGCTCACCGACCGGGGCGAGGCGCAGCTGTACGACTTCAGCGACAACCACGTGCCCGGCGAGACCACCCGCGACCAGGGGTACTGGCGCGACGTCGGAACCCTGGACGCGTACTACGACGCCCACATGGACCTGATCGCCGAGCGGCCCACCTTCAACCTGTACAACCGCAGTTGGCCCATCTACACCCACTCCGGGCAGCTGTCGCCGGCGAGATTCAACGCGGGCGGCATCGCGAGTGAGTCGATCATCAGTGCGGGATGCCTCATCCGGGGGCAGGTGACGAGGTCCGTGCTCTCCCCGGGCGTCCTCGTCGACCCGGGAGCCGTCGTCCAGGGTTCGGTCCTGCACGACAACGTCCACATAGGGCGGGGCGCGGTCGTGCGCGGCGCGGTCCTCGACAAGAACGTCGAGGTGCCGCCGGGCGCGACGATCGGCGTCAACCCCGAGCGGGACGCGGAGCTCTACACGGTGTCGAAGGGCGGCGTGATCGCGCTGGGCAAGGGCCAGCGCGTGCCGTAGGGCGCGAACGGCGGCCCCGGTGAGCTGTGGCCCACCGGGGCCGTTGCCATGCCGCTCGACCCGAGGAGCCGGGTACCTCGACCTGAAGAGTCGGGTCCCTCGACACGAAGAGCCGGGGCCGCGCACGACGCGCTGATCCGCGACGCGTTCGGGCGACCCCCACAAGTTGCCCGGAAACCGGACCTCCTGCCCCGACCATGCAGGGAGACAACGATGTCCACCCTCCGGAGGTCTCCCGCATGAGATGGACCAGGCGCCTGCGCCTGTGCACGGCCGGGCTGGTGGCTGCGGCCGCACTGTTCGCCCCGCCCATCGCTCAGGCCGCCGCGCCGAGCGACGGTCAACTCACCGATCTGGTCAACCCGTTCATCGGAACGCAGAACGAGGGCAACACCTATCCCGGCGCCGCCGTGCCCTTCGGCATGGTGCAGCTCTCGCCGGATACGGGGCACAGAACCGGCTACGACTACGCGCAGAACCACATCCGCGGTTTCTCCCTCGTCCATCTGTCGGGCGTCGGCTGCGCCCTCGGCGGCGACCTGCCCGTCCTGCCGACCACCGGTGACGTCACTCGGACGGACTACGCCCAGTACCAGGCCGAGTTCAGCCACGACACCGAACAGGCGAGCCCCGGCTACTACAAGGTCGGCCTGAAGACCGGCATCGACGCCGAGCTGACGGCCACCGCCCGCACCGGCGTGCAGCGCTACACCTTCCCGGCCACGGACAAGGCCAACGTGCTCATCAACGCGGGGCAGTCGCTGCACAAGAGGGTCTCCACCAAGGTCGAGATCCTCGACAACCGGACGGTGCGCACGGCGATCACGGGCAGTGGCTTCTGCCGGGCCACCGAGCCGTACACCGTGTACACGATCACCCGCTTCGACCGGCCGTTCACGACCTCGGGCACCTGGAACGGCGCCACCGTCACCGAGGCCTCCAAGACGTCCGTGAGCACGGGACGCAACGGCGCCTTCGTCCGCTTCGACACGACCAGGGACCGCACGGTCGAGGCGATCACCGCGCTCTCGTACGTGGATGCCGGCGGTGCGGCGGTCAACCTCCGTTCCGAGGGCGGCCGTCCGTTCGACACGGTCCGCAGCGAGGCCCGGCGCGCGTGGGAGGCCCGGCTCGACGACGTACGCGCCCAGGGCGGTGGCGACACCCTGCGCCGCACGTTCTACTCGTCGCTCTACCGGTCCTTCCTCGCGCCCAACATCGGCAGCGACGCCGACGGCCGCTACGCCGGCTGGGACCGGAAGATCCACCGTGCGCAGGGCTTCACCTACTACCAGAACTGGTCGCTGTGGGACACCTACCGCACCCAGTCCCAGCTCCTCGCCCTGCTTGCCCCGCGTGAGTCGCGCGACATGGCGATCTCCGTCATCACCATCGGCGAGGAGAGCGGCTGGCTGCCCAAGTGGGGCTATGGCGCGGTCGAGACGAACATCATGACCGGTGACCCGGCCACCCCGTTCCTCACCAACGCCTATCAGCAGGGACTGCTCAAGGGATACGAGCAGCGGGCCTACCGCGTCCTGAAGAAGAACGCCGACGGCGTGCCGCCCGCCGGCTCGCCCGCGGTCGGCCGCGAGGCCAACAAGGAGTACATCGCGCACGGCTTCGCGCCCTACCTCAAGGGCCGCCCGCACACGAAGCTCGGCCACTCGGACTACGACTACGGTGCGTCCGTGACGCTGGAGTACGCGCTGTCGGACGCGATGCTCGCAGAGATGGCACGGGACCTGGGACACGACGCGGACGCCGCGCGGTACGCGGCCCGTTCCCGCAACTACCGGAATGTCTACGACAGTTCGACCGGGTTCTTCCGTGCGCGCGATGCCTCCGGAGCCTTCTCGGGACCGGCGGACCCGGCCAAGAGCGTGGGCTTCCACGAGGGTTCGTCCTGGCAGTACCAGTGGCTCGTGCCGCAGGACCTGCCGGGCATGGTCGATCTGATCGGCGGCAAGCGGGCGGCCAACGACCGGCTCGACTCGTTCTTCGCGTACGACCAAATGCTGAAGGACCCCGCGAAGACCGCCCGCGAGGTGTGGGTCAACGGCCCGTACGACTACTACAACGCGGACAAGTACAACCCGCAGAACGAGCCCGACCTCATCGCCCCCTACACGTATCTGTCGACCGGTCAGCCGTGGAAGACGACCGATGTGGTGCATGCCGCGCTGACCCTGTTCACCGACGCGCCGACCGGAATGACCGGCAACGACGACCTGGGCACGATGTCCGCCTGGAACGTCCTGTCGTCGATCGGGATCTTCCCGGTGCAGCCCGGCTACGACACATGGGGCCTGTCGACGCCCGTCTTCGAGCGGGTCGACCTGACGCTCGACCGTGGCTACTACCCGCGCGGTTCTCTGACGGTCACGGCTCCCGGCACCTCGGACAGCGACCGGTACATCCAGTCGGCCCGCGTGGACGGATCCCCGTACAGCCGTACGTATTTGACGACGGACGCGCTGCGAGGCGCCGGCTCGCTCTCCTTCACGGTCGGCGCCGAGCCGTCCGACTGGGGGACGTCCGCCGAGGCCGCGCCACCCGCCCTGAACTGACCGTAGACGCCCCTCGGGGCCCTTGAGGCACTCGAGCCCCGCCCCTCCCACCGAGGGGCGGGACTTAATCTGCTGTTAACTGAGCGTAGCTTGATCGTACTTGACCGTAATCGGTTGTCGGCGATTGACTGCTTGCTCACCTGTCGTCGACGCGAGAGCAAAGCTTTTGAAATCTGACCTGCTCGCACCACTCGACCTGGCGTTCTGGAACATCGAGTCCGCCGAGCACCCCATGCACCTGGGTGCTCTCGGCGTCTTCGCGGCCCACTCGCCCACCGCGGGCGCGCACGCCGCCGACCTGCTCGCGGCCCGCGCGGCCGCGGTTCCGGGGCTGCGGATGCGGATCCGTGACGTATGGCAGCCGCTGGCCTACCCGCTCACCTCCCCGCTGGCCTTCGGCGGCGCGGCCCGTGAGCCTTCGCCCGACTTCGAGCCGCTCGACCACGTCCGGCTGCACGCGCCGACCTCGGACTTCCACGCGGTCGCGGGCCGGCTCATGGAACGCCCGCTGGAACGCGGACGCCCGCCGTGGGAGGCGCACGTGCTGCCCGGTGAGGACGGCACGTCGTTCGCCGTGCTCTTCAAGTTCCACCACGCGCTCGCCGACGGACTGCGGGCACTGACGCTCGCCGCGGCGATCATGGACCCGATGGACATGCCGGCGCCGCGCCCGCGCCCCGCCGAGCCGTCGCGGGGCCTCTTCCCGGAGCTGCGCAAGCTGCCGGAGCTCGTCCGCGGCACCCTCTCCGACGTGGGCCGGGCCCTCGACATCGGCACCTCCGTCGCCCGCGCGACCCTGGGTGTACGGTCCTCGCCCGCCCTGACCTCGGAGCCCACCGGCACCCGGCGTACCGCCGGCGTGGTCCTCGACCTCGACGACGTGCACCGCGTCCGCAAGACCGTCGGCGGCACCGTCAACGACGTCCTGATCGCCGTCGTCGCGGGCGCCCTGCGCAACTGGCTCGACGAACGCGGTGACGGCAGCGACGGGGTCGCGCCCCGCGCCCTCATCCCCGTCTCCAGGCGCCGCCCGCGCGCCGCGCACCCACAGGGCAACCGGCTCTCCGGCTATCTGATACGGCTCCCCGTCGACGACCCGGACCCGCTCGGACGGCTGCGCGCGGTGCGCACCGCGATGGACCGCAACAAGGACGCGGGACCGAACCGAGGCGCCGGAGCCGTCGCGCTGCTCGCCGACCATGTGCCACCGCTCGGGCACCGGCTCGGCGGGCCCGTCGTCGGCCAGGCGGCCCGGCTGCTCTTCGACATCCTGGTCACCAGCGTGCCGCTGCCCAGCCTCGGTCTGAAACTCGGCGGCTGCCAGCTCGCCGAGGTCTATCCGCTCGCCCCGCTGGCCCGCGGGCAGGCGCTGGCGGTGGCCGTCTCGACCTACCGAGGCCGCGTCCACTACGGGCTCGTCGCGGACGCCGAGGCCGTACCGGACCTCGGTCTGCTGGCGCGCGCCCTGTCCGAGGAGGTGGAGACGCTGACCGCCGCCTGCGCCCTCTGAAGACCGTTGATCACCTCGGGTTTGGTTCCGCGCACCATTGCTCCGTAAAATTCCGCCTTCGAAAGCGAGCGCGGTTCGAGCGCGGCGCAGAACCCGAGGAACGGCAACGGCGATGACGGTGACAGAGGACAGCCAGGCGACCCCCGCCGTGGACACGGCAGAGGTCGCGGAGGCCTCGTACGGCCCCGGTATCGACTCGGAGCGGCTGGCCGTCTGCCTCAGCGTGCTCGACGAGCTCGAGAAGATCGACGTCGACCACCCTGACGCCGTCGCCGTGCGCCGCGCCACGGCGGGCGTCTACCGGACGGTCAAGCAGCGCCGCCGCCAGGAGCGCCGGGCCGCCAAGACCGCCCACGACAAGGCGGTCACCGAGGCCACGGCGACCGGCTCCGCCCAGCGCATCGACGACGAGACGGAGGGCATCCTGCCCTCGTCCGTGACCGAGGCGGGCGAGATCGCGGGGATACTCCAGCGCCCGCGCTCCTGCTACACCTGCAAGACGCGGTACATCGAGGTCGACTACTTCTACCACCAGCTCTGCCAGAACTGCGCCGCCGAGAACCGGGCCCGCCGCGACGCCCGCACCGACCTCACCGGCAAGCGCGCGCTGCTCACCGGCGGCCGCGCCAAGATCGGCATGTACATCGCGCTGCGGCTGCTGCGTGACGGCGCGCACACCACGATCACCACGCGTTTCCCGAACGACGCGATCCGCCGCTTCAAGGCCATGCCCGACAGCGACGAGTGGATCGGCCGCCTGAAGATCGTCGGCATCGACCTCCGTGACCCGGCGCAGGTCGTCGCGCTCGCCGACTCGGTCGCCGCCGAGGGCCCGCTCGACATCCTGATCAACAACGCGGCCCAGACCGTGCGCCGCTCCCCGGGCGCCTACAGCGAGCTGCTCGCTGCCGAGTCGGGCCCGCTGCCCGCCGGTGAGCTGCCGCCCGCCGAGGTCATCGGCACCTTCGGCTCCGGCGCGGTGGCCGCGCTCCCGGTCGCCGGGGGCGGCGCGCTGACCGCGCAGGACGTCACCGACCTGGCCCTGGTGTCCGGCTCCGCCTCCCTTGAGCGGATCGCGGCCGGTACGGCCATCGACGCGGGCGGTCTCGTGCCCGACCTGCACGACTCCAACAGCTGGATCCAGTCCGTCGAGGAGGTCACGCCGGTCGAGCTCCTGGAGGTTCAGCTCTGCAACTCCACCGCGCCGTTCATCCTCATCAGCCGCCTGCGTGCGACGATGGCCGCCGCCGAGGCCAAGCGCACCTACATCGTGAACGTCTCCGCGATGGAGGGCGTCTTCAACCGCGGCTACAAGGGCGCGGGCCACCCGCACACCAACATGGCCAAGGCCGCCCTGAACATGCTCACGCGCACCAGCGCCCAGGAGATGTTCGAGAAGGACCGCATCCTGATGACCGCCGTCGACACCGGCTGGATCACCGACGAGCGCCCGCACCCCGACAAGATGCGCCTCGCCGACGCGGGCTTCCACGCCCCGCTCGACCTCATCGACGGCGCGGCCCGCGTGTACGACCCGATCGTCCGCGGCGAGCAGGGCGAGGACCTGTACGGCGTCTTCATGAAGGACTACGCGCCCGGCAAGTGGTAGCCCCGTCGGTCCGGGCCCTCACTCGCGGGTGAAGGTGCCCAGGCCGTCCTGGTCGAAGGCCTCGACGATCACCTTCGACGCCTTCGCGCCGTCAGAGCCGACGGTGAAGGTGACACCGGACAGCCCGGTCGCGTTCTCCCCGACGGTCCGGAAGCTGAAGGTGTCACCGGCGAAGTGGGTGAGACGGAACTTCGCGTGCTGCGGGCCCAGGCTCATTGTCAGCTCGCCCTTCGCGGCGGTGACGGTGAGCGGACCGTAGAAGTCGTTGGCGTACGTGCCCGTGTACACGTCGTCGGAGCGGGCCGCGGCCGCGTCCTGCGGGGGCTTGGTGTAGTCGGTGGGGGAGCGGCCCTGCTGTTCCTGCTGCTGGTACACCTGGTCGACCAGGGTGCGCCAGTCGGCCGTGGGTCTGCCGTACTGGGCGGTGTCGAAGAAGTCGAGCGCGACCGAGTCGGCGAGCCCCGCCGGTGCTCCGTTGGTGAGCACGGTGATGCCGAGCTGCTCGCCGGGCAGCATCGTCACGTTGGTGTTGGCGCCGAGTTCGAAGGCGCCGGAGTGGCTGAGGCGCAGCCGGCCCTGGTCGTCGTAACTGACGTTCCAGCCGAGGCCGTAGAAGCCGGTGCGGCCCGCCGGGGCCTGCGGGGGCTGGGCGACGATCTCGGGGAGGTGCGTGCGCTCCAGCGGTCCGGCGGCGATGATCTGCTTGCCGTCGAGTTTCCCGTTCGCGAGCTGCAGACGCATCCACGTGGCCATGTCGCGGGCCGTGGAACTCGCCCCGCCCGCGGGCGACTGGGCGTCGGCGTCACGGACGTACTTCGCCTGCCAGGTGCCGTCCGCATTCTGCACATGGGTGGCGGCCTTGTCCTTGGCCTGGTCGTAGCCGACGAAGCGGGAACTGGTGTGGTTCATGCCGGCGGGGCCGTAGAGCGTGTCCTCGGACAGCTTCTCCCAGGTCGTGTCCTTCGCGTTCGCGACGGCCTGGCCCGCCGCGGTGACCCCGTAGTTCGTGTACGCGTAGCTCGCGCGGAACGGGGTCAGCGGCTCGTACCGCAGGTGGTCCAGGATGTACGTCCGGTCGTAGCCGAGGTCCTCCAGGAGGTCTCCGGCGTGGTCGGGCAGACCGCTGCGGTGCGCGAAGAGATCGGCGTACGTCACATGCTCGCTGACCCAGGGGTCCTTGAGCGCGAAGCCCGGCAGATGCCCCGCCACGGGGTCGTCCCAGGCGATGGTCTTGCCGCCGACGACACCCGCGACGACCGTCGAGGCCAGCGGCTTGGACAGCGACGCGAGCTCGAAGACGGTGTCCGGGTCGACGGCCCCGGACTGCCCGACCCGTCGTTCGCCGAAGCCCTTGAGGTAGACGACACGGTCCTTGTGGACGACGGCCACCGCGACGCCCGGAACGCCCGTCGCCTTCATGCCGTCCTGGACGATGCGATCGAGCTTGCCGACGGCGTCGTCCACGTTCGTCTGCGTGAGCTGCGGTGGTGGCTGGGGCGGTGGCGCGGCGGATCCGGAGGCGGTGTAGCTCGCGGAGAGCAGGGCGGCCGCGGCGGCTGCCGTCAGCACTGTCCTTCGGCGGTGGAGCGCCGTCCTTCCGTGGTGTGTCGCCTGTCGCCGAACACCCATGGTCACCATTGAACGCGCGGTCCCTGTCTTTGTCCTGCCGAGAGAGGGGGCCGCTAGGCCTCGGGCGTCCGCGTCCGCAGGCGCTCGTGGACGGCGTGGCCGGAGGAGGCGGTGTGCGCGGCCCGCACCCGCGTCCCCCCGTCGACCAGCAGATCGGCACCGGTGATCCACTCGGCCGCGTCCGAGGCCAGCCAGGTCACCGCCCGCGCGATGTCCTCGGGCCGGCCGATGCGGCCCAGCGGGAGTCCGGCTCCCAGCTCGTCCTCGGAGTGCTCCCACACGAAGCGGGCCATCTCGGTGCGGACGAGGCCGGGGGAGACGGAGTTGACCCGCACGCGCGGGGCCAACTCGCCCGCGAGCTGCTGGGTCAGATGGACCAGGGCCGCCTTGCTCGTGCCGTACGCGCCCACGTGGGGACCGACGTGCCCGGCGCCCTCCGTGCAGACGTTCACGACCGCCCCGCCGTGCTCGCTCATCCACGCCCGCCAGGCGCACTGCACCAGCCGCAGTGGTGCCTCGACATTGACCGTGAACGCCTCGCGCCAGCGGTCCGGGTCGGCGTCCATCAGGGGACCGTACGGCTGGTTGGTCGCGGCGTTGTTGACCACGACGTCGATGCGCCCGAACTCCCGCAGCGCCAGCTCGGTCAGCTCCCACAGATGGGCGGGATCGGCCACCGAACCCGCCAGCCCGATGCCGCCGACCCGCTCGGCGGCCCGGCCCACCGCGTCCGGATCCCGGGCGGTCACGCACACCCGCGCCCCCGCCCCGGCGAGCGCCTCGGCGACGGCGAGCCCGATCCCGCGCGAGCCCCCGGTGACGATGGCGGCCTTGCCCTCAAGCCCGTACGGCGACGTCATCCGCGTACGGTCTCATGACGGACCGTCAGTCAACAGCCCCCAGTCGTGAGTGCTGCGCCGCCACCAGCTCGAGCACCGTGCGCCAGTCCTCCATCACCCCGGCGTCCAGGCCGACGACCTTGCCCGCGTCGTCGGCCTGCCGCAGCGTCACCGCGTCGTCGGCCAGCGGATCGCGCTCGAACGTGGCCGCCTCGCGCGGTGTCATCGCGCCACCCTGCACGGTCAGGGTCAGGGTGCTCTGCGCGGACAGCCCGCGGCCCGGCGACGTGGTCGCCAGATAGCGCTTCGCCGCCACATGCAGCCGTACGAGCCGGGAGACCCGTTCGCCGAGCAGCGGCCGTACCGCGTCGGCCGCGTGGTCGGCGTGCCGGGCGTCGTCGCCCGGCCTCAGCAGGTGTCCGATGTCGTGCACCAGGCCCGCCACCTGGAGTTCCTTGTCGCTGGGATGGCCGCGGCGCAGCAGCGCGGCGGTCTGCAGCGCGTGATCGTGCAGATCGACCGGGTCGCCATCGCGCCCCGGGGTGTCCCAGGCGCCCCGGCAGGCGTGCAGCAGATCCATCAGCTCCTCGACGCTGCGCAGCTCCATGCGTCGGTCCCCCCGCGAGAAAAGCCGTTGCCGGGCGTCAGCAGATCATGTCCGGCTTGCGAATCGGCCAACGGGACCTGAACTGCACACCCGCGTTCAGTGGTGCCCGTGATGGTCGTGGCGGTCCGCCGCGCCATGGCTGTGCGGGGTGTCGCCCTCCGGCGCTCCGCCCATCATCCGGAGCATGGCCGGGCCTCCCGTACGCAGGAAACGCCACACCAGGGCCCCCGCCAGCAGCAGGAAGACGATGTTGAGCCAGGTGGTGTAGTTCCAGGAGACGCCCTCCATGGGGATCGTCGCGTCGGCCTGGTCGGGGACGAGCCCGAGGCCGCCGAAGACGAACTCCACGACGTATCCGGCGAGCACCATGGCCGCGTAGAACGTCACCAGCAGGAAGCCGGTCATCCGCGGCCCGTAGTACTTCCGGTAGATGTTCAGGATCGGCAGGATCAGCAGGTCGGCGAAGATGAAGGCGACGACGCCGCCGAAGCTGATGCCGCCCGTCCACAGGACGACGGCCAGCGGCACGTTCCCGATGGAACAGACGAACGAGGCGATCGCGACCAGCGGTCCGACGAGGGGGCCGATCAGCTTCGCCGCGAGCGGATGCCCGTCCAGGAAGAAGGAGCGCCAGAACGCGTCGGGCACCCAGGCCGCGATCGCGCCCGCGATCAGCAGACCGATCACCAGGTCGCGCAGGATCGCCGCCCACTCCATAACGAAGACGTGCGCGACGGAGGTGAAGCCGTCGGGCGAGAGCAGCCGCCGGGCGAACGACCCTTCCCGCTGGACCGACATGTCCATGGCGGCATGCCCCTCCATGGACCCGGCCAGCCCGCGCTCCGCCTGCTCCCGGGCCTGTCGCAGCAGCCGCTCGCGCAGGAAGAGCCGGAAGAGCACGGCGAGCACCACGATCATGACCGGCCCGCCGAAGAATTCGGCGAGGGTGAACTGCCAGCCCATCAACAGCGCCAGGATCACGCCGAGTTCGACCACCAGATTGGTCGAGGCGATCTCGAACGCCATCGCCGCCGTGAAGTTCGCGCCCTTGCGGAACAGTGAGCGGGCGAGCGCGACGGCCGCGTACGAGCAGGACGAGGAGGCGGCCCCGAGCCCGGCGGCGAGCGCGAGCGTCCGTGGCCGGTCGTCACCGAGCAGCCGGACGACCGTCGCTCGGCGCACCACCGCCTGGACGACGGCGGACAGGCCGAACCCGAGGACAAGGGCCCAGGTGATCTCCCAGGTCATCGACCCCGTGATGGACAGCGCGTGCAGGATCGCGTGCATGGGTTTCGCTCACTTTCCGTCGGCGGGCGGGCTGCCCAACCGCTTCTGCTCACCGTCGGTATTGAGCCGAATGGGTGGCGACGATAAGGGCATCGTGTTTCAAATCACCGCAGATCGGGGCTGGGTGGGCGCTAATCGACGCAAGACAGTTACCTCGTGTTTTCAGCCCCATCGAGCAGGCGCCCGCTCATTTGGTTAACCTGTACCGGACGGACAGCTTTTCTGGGTTCCACCCACACCCATGGTCCGTTCCGGGACAAGCCGGTCACCACGGCATGCTCTCACCTGAGTTACCGGCGCCACCGCGTCCCTAACTGCCTTCGACTCAGACCCGAGCGGACGTCAGGCGGCCGGCAGCGGACTGGCCCCGTAAGTCCCGAGGGTGACCCGACACATAAGGAGTGCGCGGTGACACCAGAGAAGACGAATCGCGATCAGCGCCCCAAGGAACGCACGGAGCGCGCGGGCCGTGGGGCCGAGAAGAAGCTCGGCAGCCTGGATGTGTGGGCCAGGTCCGCCCCGATCCGCCTCGCGGGCTACGAGGACGACCTCGCCGAGCCCCACATCCTGCCCAGCGTCGACTGACCCCGGCAGGACCCATCGCGATCGCTGACGGCATGGGCGTGCCAGACTCACGTCCATGCTGATCAGAGAAGCCGCGGCCGACGACTGGCCGCGGATCTGGCCTTTCTGGCACCGGATCGTCGCCGCCCGCGAGACCTACGCCTGGGCCCCGGACACCTCCGAAGAAGCCGCCCGAGCCCTCTGGATGGGCCCGGGCAAGCGCGTGTACGTCGCCGAGGACGACACCGGAGCGGTGGTCGGCTCCGCCTACGTCGCCCCCAACTACGGCGGTCCCGCCGCCCGGATCGCCAACGCGGGATTCATGGTCGACCCGGAGCGGGCCGGACGGGGCGTCGGCCGGGCGCTCGCCGAGCACATCCTCGCCGTGGCGAAGGCCGACGGCTACCGGGGCATGGTGTTCAACGCCGTCGTGGAAACCAACCCCGCCGTCAAGCTGTGGAGTTCGCTCGGTTTCACGGTCCTGGGCACCGTGCCGGACGCGTACGAGCACGCCCGGCACGGGTTGGTGGGGCTGCACATCATGTACAAGGCCCTCTAGCTCAGCGGTGCCGTACGCTCCCACGGGCGCAGCTCCTCCAGCTGCCCCGCCAGATCGAGGAGAACGGACTCGGAGCCGGGGCGGCCCACCAGCTGTACGGCGCAGGGGGCACCGCTCGGCAGCGTGCCGAACGGCACCGACATTGCGGGCCAGCCGGTGAGGTTCCACGGCGGAGTCAGCGGCGAGTAGTTCGTGTTGGCCAGCAGATTGCGCAGCCAGCCCCGCTCGTGCCAGGCCGCTGCGGCGGGTCCGCGCCGGGCGAGCGTCGGGGTCAGCAGCACGTCGTGCTCCTCGAAGAACGGCTCCAGGCGCCTTCGGAGCTGCTCGCGGCGATCGCCCTTGCGCACCCCCTCCACGAAGCGGCGCCCCAGGGTGGCGTGGACGCGGGTGCGCCGGGTGAGCCGGCGCAGGTCGAGATCCTCGGCGTCCACCGCGGTGCCCGCCGTCCAGTGCGCGAGCGAGGTCGTGCTCAGCCAGAGCGGGTACGGCGGGTCGGCGGGCCGCACCTGGTGGCCCGCCCCTGCCAGCAGCCCGGCCGCCTCGCGGGCCGCGGTCGTATACGGACGGGTCACGCGAATACCGGCCAAGGGGCTGCGCACGGAGACGGCCACCTTGCGGGTCACGGTCTCCGCGGGACGTATCGCCTCGATGTCCGCGAGGACCGAGAACATCAGCCGTGCGTCCTCGACCGTGGTCGCGAGCGGCCCGTTCTCCGACATGCCGAACCAGTCGCCGTGACCGATCCCGGCGGGCACCGTGCCGTGGCCCGGCTTCAGGGTGACCAGACCGCAGTTGGCGGCCGGGATCCGCAGCGAACCCATCCCGTCGTTGCCGAGCGCGATCGGCACCATCCCGGCGGCGACCGCGGCCGCGCTGCCCCCGGAGGAGCCGCCCGCCGTGCGCGAGGTGTCCCACGGGTTGCGGGCGATGCCGTGCACGCCGTCCGTGGTGCCGAAGACACAGAGCTCGGGCACGTTCGTCAGACCCACGATCACGGCGCCCGCCGCGCGCAGCCGGGCCACGGTGACGTGGTCGTGGTCGGCGGGCGTGTCCGGGGTCGCGGCGGAGCCGTGGCGGTTCGACTCGCCGCGCACCGGGAGGTTGTCCTTGACGGCCACGGGCACGCCCGCGAGGGGGAGTTCGCCGAGATCCCTCGTGGCCAGCTCGTCGGCCTCCGCGAGGGCGGCCTCAGCCCGGAGTGTGCGGAAGGCACCGACGCGGCTGTCGAGCAGCTCGATCCGCGCGAGGTGTTCGGCCACCACCTCGCGGGGGGTGACCCGCTTCTCGCGTACGGCTGCGGCGATCTCGGCGGCGGTCCGGCCGACCCAGGTGGTCACGGGCGCTCCTTGTCGTACTGGTGAGTAGTACGAGGAGCACTCTGCCTGGGAGTGGGGTGCCTCGTCGAGAGTCGCCGGCCTTGGACATTCGCTCCGATCCTCTTGGACTTTCGCGCGGGGGCCTCCCGGTATTTCCGCAGAGCGGGAGATCATCCGATCACTGGCTCAACTTCCATGGCTGCATGCCCCATTGACAGCTTTTGGTGGCCGCTCAATCATCAGACCTCCGATGAATGGGAGCCGCTCATGAGTATGCATCCAAGACGTCAGGTACTGGGAGCCGCGGCCGGAGCCGCCGTCGCGGCCACTCTTCCCCTCGCCGGCACGGCCGAAGCGCGAACCGTGGCAGAGGGGCGGTCCCTGGACGAGCAGCAGGGCCAGTGGGTGCCCGTCCCCGACCCGACACCCGTGTCGCTCGACGCCTACGTCGACAACGACGGCATCGACACCGCCGCCGCACCCGGCGGGAACTTCGACGGCTCGGCTGACGCTGAACGTGCCGCTGGAATCCGGTGCCACGGTCACCGAGTCGGCGTGCTCGGCCGGGGACACCTTGCAGCGGTGGGAACTGGAACCCGCGCACGGGGGCTATCGGCTCGTCAACGCGATCACCCGCATAGCGGTGCACGCGACGGACGACGGGCGGCTCGCGCAGTACCCGCCCGACCAACGGGATCCGTCCGTCTGGCAGTTGACCACGTCGACCACCACGATGACCATCGCACCAGTTGACCGACATCTACTTCCGGTCGGTCGGGCGCAACTCGGTCCTCCTGCTGAACATTCCGCCGGACACGCAGGGGCTGCTGCCCGCCGCCGATGTGACGCGGC
Source organism: Streptomyces sp. NPDC029292 (assembly GCF_055569295.1). Classification (NCBI taxonomy): domain Bacteria; kingdom Bacillati; phylum Actinomycetota; class Actinomycetes; order Kitasatosporales; family Streptomycetaceae; genus Streptomyces; species Streptomyces sp. NPDC029292. The sequence goes on along the minus strand of NZ_JBVHXR010000001.1, from coordinate 251,470 downwards.
TGAGGGAGTTCCGCGAGCGGGTCGACCGGGAGCTTCCGGAGGATCTCGCGCGCGGTCGGCTGGTGAGGTCGTCGTCGGGCGTGTTCACCGTCGACCTCGGCGCGGAACGGGAGGTGGAGCGGATCCGGCTGGCGGAGGACATCCGGTACGGACAGCAGGTCGAGGGCTTCGCGGTCGAGGCGCACAGCGGCGGCTCCTGGCAGCAGGTGGCCGAAGCGGGGACGGTCGGGGCGAGCCGGATTCTGCTGCTGGCGGCGCCCGTGCGGGCACGACGATGGCGGCTACGGGTCACACGGTCCCGCCGGACGGCACGCATCGCGGAGTTCGGGCTGTACCGCTCGCAGGTCTGAGAGCTGAGGCGGGGGTGGACGTCGTACATGACGTCCCCCCACTTGCCTCAACCCCCGCAGGGCCCTGTGCTGTCCCGCTCGATCAGCCGCGGCACCGGCACCTGCACCGTCCGCGCCGGACCGCCGTCCAGCAGCGCGGTCAGCTCCTGCGCCGCCGTGCGCCCGAACTGCACGGTGTCGCGGGAGAGCGCGGACAGCCACGGCCTGACCATGCGGCACAGCGCGGAGTCCTCCCAGGCCACCACCGAGACGTCACCCGGCACGGAGAAGCCCAGCTCGGTCGCGGCGGCGACCCCGGCAACGGCCATCACGTCGTTGTCGTAGACCAGCGCGGTCGGCGGTGTGCCGCTCTCCAGGACGCGGCGGGTGACGGCCGCGCCCTCCGCGTCCGAGTAGTCGGTCGTCACCGAGCGCACCTCCGCCAGCCCCTGCCGGTCGGCCTCCGCGCGCAGCGTACGGATACGGCGTTCGGTGTGGGCGAGCCCCGGCAGGCCCGCGATGTGCACGATCCGACGATGACCGAGCGCGTACAGCTCGTCCACGACCGCGGCCATCGCGCCCGCGTCGTCCGCCCAGACGACGGACAGCCCGGGATGCCGGGCGTCCGGCACGCCGCCGATGAGCACGGCGGGCAGGCCCAGTTCGTCGAGGAGGTCCGGACGCGGATCGTCGACGCGCGGGTCGACGACCATCACCCCGTCCACACGGTGCTCGGCCCACCAGCGCCGGTAGACCGCGCACTCGGCGTCCACGTCCTCGACCACCTGGAAGAGCAGACCGAGATGACGCTCCGCCAGCACCTCCTGGATGCCGGAGATGAGCTGGAGGAAGAACGAGTCGACGCCCAGCGTGTCGGCGGGGCGTGCCACGACCAGACCGACGGTGGCCGCTCCTTCGCCGGACAGCTGGCGGGCCGCCGTACTGGGCCGCCAGCCCAGCTGTTCGGCGACCCGGCGCACCCGGTCGCGGGTGACCTCGGAGACTCCGGGCCGGTCGTTGAGCGCGAAGGAGACCGCGCTCTCGGAGACCCCGGCGCGCCGCGCGATGTCCTTCATCGTCGGCCGACGCGCGGGGGACCGCTTGGCTGGCACGTGGGCTCCCCATTTCTCCGAGCTGTGTACTAATGCGCTTGAGCAGTAGAACCCTAAAGCGCATTAGTCATGGCATGCAAGTTCCCATAGCCAGGGCGCTGACCTGCACTAATGATGAGCGGATTCCTTTAGCTGGAACGAATCCATTGACTTTTCTCAAGCGTGCCGGGCAAGGTCGCTGGCGCCACCACTCGCCGACGCCGCAAGGGAGCCGTGTCACCGTGCCCATACCCCGCAGAGCCCTCGCCGCTGCTGCCGTCGCCCTCGTCCTGCCGCTGAGCGCCTGCGGCTCCGGCGACGACAGCAGCGGCTCGACGGACGCCTCCGGCAAGGTCGAGGGGAACATCACCTTCCAGACCTGGAACCTGAGGGTCAACTTCAAGTCGTACTTCGAGGGCGTGATCGCCGACTTCGAGAAGAAGTACCCCGGCACCCATGTGAAGTGGGTCGACCAGCCCGCCGAGGGCTACGCCGACAAGATCAGCGCGGACGCGGCGGGCGGCACCCTGCCCGACGTCGTCAACGTCTCGCCCGACCTCGTCGCCCCGCTCGCCAAGGCGGGCCTCGCGCTCGACCTCGACAAGGCCGCCGCCAAGTACCGGACCGAGTACCTGGACGGCGCCTGGGCCAGCCACCAGATACCGGGCATGACCGGGACGTACGCCTTCCCGTGGTACCTCAACACCGGCCCGCTCTTCTACAACAAGTCGCTTTTCAAGGAGGCCGGACTCGACGCCTCCAAGCCGCCGACGACGTACGACGAACTCTTCGCCGACGCCCTCCAGATGGCGAAGAAGAGCAACGGCAAGGTCGCCACCCTCGCCAACGTCCCCACCATCGAGGACTTCGGCCGCTACGGCGTCGAGCTGATGAACAAGGAAGGCACCGGCTTCTCCTTCAACGACGCCAAGGGCATCGAACTCCTCACCAAGTACAAGGAGTTGTACGACGCCAAGGCGCTCGACTCGCAGGCGCTGACCGCGACTCCGGAGTCGTCCGGCAAGAAGTTCCTCACCGAGGCCGTCGCCATGAACCCGGGCAGCGCCCTGGACCTCGGCAACTTCAAGAAGCAGGCGCCGAACCTGTACAAGAACATCGGCATCACGGACCAGATCACCAGCACCGGCAAGGTGAACATGTACGTGATGGGCGTGATGGTGAACTCACGCACCAAGCACACACCGGCCGCCGTCGCCTTCGCGCACTACGTCACCGACGCGCAGAACCAGATGTCCTTCGCCAAGAAGGTCGCCATCTTCCCCAGCACCGCGGGATCGCTCGACGACCCGTACTTCACCAAGGAGGACGGGACCGACGAGACACGGGTGCGGATCGCCGCCGCCAAGTCCCTGAAGAACGCGGTCAATTACACGCCGGTTCTCTTCAGCGAGCAGATGAAGACCGCGCTGCGCAACGAGGTCGCCAAGGCACTCCAGGGCAAGGAGAGCCCCAAGGCGGCTCTCGACAACGCTGTCAAGGCCTGCAACACGCTGCTTCAGCAGCAGGGCTGATCGGACATGGCGAGTTCTTCCAGCGCAACCCGGGTGCGGCGGCAACTTCCCACCAGTCCCTGGCTGTTCGCCGCTCCCGGTCTGCTGGTCGTGGGCGTCTTCATCCTCTACCCCTTCGTCTCGACGCTCATCAACGCCTTCACCGACCGGCGCACCCTGATCCCGGGCACGTTCGTGGGCCTCGCCAACTTCAGGGAGCTGCTGCACGACGACATGTTCTGGATCGGCCTGCGCAACAGCGCGCTGTACGTCGTCGGGGTCGTCCCCGCGCTCGTCCTGCTGCCGCTGCTGCTCGCACTCCTGGTCCAGAAGAACATCCCCGGCATCACCTTCTTCCGGTCGGCCTTCTACACGCCGGTGGTCGCGTCCATCGTCGTGGTCGGCCTGATCTGGGTGTGGCTCCTGGACGAACGCGGGCTGGTGAACTCGCTGTTGGAGGCGATCGGTGTCGGCAGGGTCGGCTTCCTCAGCGACCAGTGGCTGCTCCTGCTGAGCGCCATGGCCGTCACGGTCTGGAGGGGACTCGGCTACTACATGATCATTTACCTGGCCGCGCTCGCCAACGTGCCGCGTGAGCTGCACGAGGCCGCGCAGGTGGACGGCGCGGGCGCGGTGCGCCGCTTCTTCACGGTGACCGTGCCCGCCGTCCGCTCCACGATGGTCCTGGTCGGGGCGCTCTCCTCGGTCTCCGCGTTCAAGGTGTTCTCCGAGGTGTATCTGATGGCGGGCCCGGACGGTGGTCCGGCGGGCGAGGACACCACCCTCGTCATGCTCGTCCAGCGCACCGGCACCGGGCTGACCGGCCGCGTCGGCTACGCCTCCGCCATCTCGGTCGTCGTCTTCGCCGTCACCGTCGTGCTGATGCTGCTCGTGCTGCGCGCCGACCGGAAGGAGGAGGCGTGAGCGTCGTCGAGAAGGTGCGTCCCGTCTCGCCGCCGACGCCCGTGCGGGAGCCCCGTCGCCGTCTCACCGACGAGCACGGCCGCCGCATCCGCGTCTGGGAACTCGCCCTGCGCTACCTGCTGTTGCTCGCCGTCCTCGCCCTCACCGTCGGCCCGTTCGTGTGGCAGTTGTCCACCTCGCTCAAGGGTCCGACCGAGGACATCTTCAGCTCGCCGCCCAAGTTCCTGCCGGGCGATCCGACTCTGCACAACTACAAGCGCGTTGCCGACACCATCCCCGTCTGGGACTACGCGTTCAACTCGCTCAAGGTCGCGGGCGCCAACGTCGTGACCAACTGCGTCGGTTCGGCCCTCGCCGGGTACGCCCTGGCCCGCCTGCGCTACCGGGGCCGGCGCGTGGCCACCCTCGTCTTCATCCTCGCGATGCTGGTCCCCGTCGAGGGCATCATCATCGCCCAGTTCACGACCATGCGTGAGCTCGGCCTGAACAACACGCTCATCGGGGTGGTCCTGCCCGGCTGCATCGGCGCGATGAACGTCCTGCTGATGCGCAACGCCTTCCTCAACCTCCCGTACGAGATCGAGGAGGCCGCCTTCGTCGACGGGGCGAACGCCTGGCAGCGGTTCCTGCGGATCGCGCTGCCGGCGGTGAAGGGCACGCTCGCCGTGGTCGCGATCTTCGCGTTCATGGGTGCCTGGGACGACTTCCTGTGGCCGCTGATCGTGCTGAGCGATCCGTCGAAGTTCACCCTGACCATCGGCCTCAACTATCTGCACGGCACCTTCGCCAACGACGAACGGCTCGTCGCCGCGGGCACGATCATCGCCGTGGCACCGCTGATCGCCCTCTTCGCCTGTCTCCAGCGGTACTTCTTCCGTGGCGTCGGTGAGGGCGCCGTCAAGGGCTGAACTCCCCGTACTTCTGCTTCGCAAGGATCCCGCATGCCTTCTGCCGTGCGCTTCGGCGTCAACTACACGCCCAGCGAAGGGTGGTTCCACCACTGGCTGGACTTCGACCTCGACGCCGTACGCGCCGATCTCGACTCGATCGCCGCGCTCGGCCTGGACCACATCCGGGTCTTCCCGCTGTGGCCCTACTTCCAGCCCAACCGCACACTGATCCGCCCGCGCGCCGTGGAGCAGCTCGTCGCGCTCGCCGACGCGGCCGCCGAGCGTGGACTCGACGTCAACGTGGACGGTCTGCAGGGACACTTGTCGAGCTTCGACTTCCTGCCCGCGTGGACGCGGACCTGGCACCGGCGGAACATCTTCACCGATCCGGACGTGGTCGACGGGGAGGCCGAGTATCTGCGCACCCTCGCCGCCGCGCTCGCCGACCGGCCGAACTTCATCGGCATGACGATCGGCAACGAGGTCAACCAGTTCGCGGCCGTACCGCACCCGGACCCGGACCGCATCACCCCGGAGCAGGCTGCCCGGTGGCTGGCACGGCTGCTCGCCGCCTGTGAGGAGGGTGCGCCCGGCAAGCTGCATCTGCACGCCTCGTACGACGCCACCTGGTACCAGGACGACCAGCCGTTCACGCCCGAGCACTCGGCCCGGCTCGGCGCGGTCACCGCCGTGCACTCGTGGGTGTTCAACGGCACGGCCCAGCGCCATGGCCGTACCGGAACGGCCACCGAGCAGCATGCCGCGTACCTCATCGAGCTGTCCAAGGCCTGGGCGGACGACCCGGGCCGTCCGGTCTGGCTGCAGGAGGTCGGCGCGCCCGCGCCGCTGATCCCGGCCGAGCACGCGGCCGCCTTCACCGAGGCGACCGTCGCGAACGCCCTCGACTGCCCGGATCTGTGGGGCGTCACCTGGTGGTGCTCGCACGACGTCAGCCGCGATCTCGCGGATTTCCCCGAACTCGAGTACAGCCTGGGTCTGTTGACCAATGACCGGCAGACCAAGCCCGCGGGACGGACCATCGCCGGGATCGTCGAGGAGCGGCGCGGGTACACCCCCGCACCCCGGACCACCGCGCTCGTCGTCGACACCGTGCCCGGCCGTTCGGTCTGCGCCCCCGGCGGCCCGGTCTTCGAGGCCTTCGCCCGGCTGGCCGCCGACGGGGCCCGTCCCACCACTGTTCTCGCGAGCCGCGCCGACGACAAGGAACACCTCGCGGCCCGTGGCATCACCGAAGTCGTCACACCGGATCAGGTCACCGAGTAGCCCGTCCCCACGACGATACGGAGCACACAGTGAACCTCAGCAGACGCACCGTCCTGCTCGCCGGAGCCGCGGCAGCGCTCACCCCCGCGCTGCCCGGTCTCGCGGCCGCGGCCACCCGCGACCTTCAGCCGTACGCCTCCTACTGGTACCCCGACTCCCTGCCCTCGGGCACCCCGGGCGCCGGCATCACCTGGCGCAGTCTCAAGGCCTGGCGCGCCGAGAGCGACGCGGACCTGGCGTTCAACGCGGCGTCCGTGCCGCTCGCCGCCCGCTTCACGCCGACCCCCGCGAACACCACGGCCCGCTCCGGCCAGGCCCGTGTCCAGTCCCTCGTCTCCTTCGGCCCGACCTCCAGCAATCCCTCGCAGGGCTCCGCCACCGCCGACTACTACGCCCTCACCCACTGGGCGTACGTCGACGAACTCGTCTTGTGGGGCGGCTCGTCGGGCGAGGGCCTGATTCTCGCGCCGAACGCGCCGATCGTGGACGCGGCCCACCGCCACGGCGTGCGCGTCCTCGGTAACGTCTTCCTGCCGCCCGTCGCCTACGGCGGACAGCTGCAGTGGACCCGTGACCTGGTGCAGAAGGACTCCACCGGGCACTACCCGCTCGCCGCGCAACTGGTCGCGGTCGCGGCCGCCCACGGCTTCGACGGCTGGTTCATCAACGCCGAGACCGGCGGTGGGAACACCGCGCTCGCCACCGACATGCTCGGCTTCCTCAAGGAACTCAAGGCGCTCGGCACGGCCAAGGGGCAGCGGGTCACCTGGTACGACTCGATGACCGTGAACGGCTCGGTGAGCTGGCAGGGCGCGCTCAACAACCAGAACAAGACGTTCTTCCAGGCCGCCGACTCGATGTTCCTCGACTTCCGCTGGTCGCAGAGCAGCCTGGCTTCCTCGGGAACGACGGCGCAGCAACTCGGGCGCAGCCGCTATGAGTTGTGGGCGGGCGTCGACGTCGAGTCCAACGGAACGGGCACGTCCGTCAATTGGGACGCCATCGTGCCGACCACCAAGACACACGTCACCTCCATCGGCTTCTACCGGCCCGAGTGGACCCGCAACCATCTCCCCGCGAGCCGCACACCCGGCGACTTCCACGCCGCCGACGACACGTTCTGGACCGGCGCCTCCCTCGACCCCGCCAAGCCGGACACGACCGCCGGCTGGCGCGCTCCCGCTGTCTCCGTCGCCGACCGCTCCACCGTCACCTCCGTCCCCTTCGCGACCGTCTTCAACACTGGCCACGGCCTGAAGTGGTACGAGGACGGCCAGGCCACCTCGGACGCCGCCTGGAACCACCTCGGTCTCCAGGACCGGCTGCCGTCCCGCCGCTGGGTCGTGCGGACCACCGGCCAACGCCCGTCCGTCACCTTCGACTTCGCGGACGCCTGGCGCGGCGGCAGCAGCCTCCTGGTCGACGGCGCCCTCGACACGCCGGCCACGCTGGACCTGTACGCGACGCGGCTGCCGCTCGGCGCGGACACGGTCGTCGAGCTGACCCACCGTACCGACGCGGGCGGCGCCTCCGTGGAACTTGCCGTCGCCACCGCCGAGCCGAGCGGAGCGGGTGGGGCGCCCCCGTACACGTACTTCCCGGTGACCTCCTCGGGCGACGGCTGGCAGACCTCGACCGTGCGGCTGACGGGACTGACGGGGACCGTGCACGCGCTGGGCGTCCGGCTGACCGCGAGTGGCGGACCCGTGCGATGGCGGCTCGGCGCGCTCGCCGTCCGGGACGCGGTGGTGACCCCCGCCGCTCCCACCGGCCTGCGGATCACCGACGCCGACGGCGGCAGCCTGCGCTTCGCCTGGCAGGGTGCGCCTGGCCCCGTACGCCAGTACGAGCTGTACAGGACGCTCCCCGACGGCACACGCCGCTTCCTCGGCGGCACCTGCCAGACCGCGTTCTACGTCGGTGGTCTCACCCCCGAGCAGGATGAGACGGCCGCGCGGTTCGAACTGCGCGCGGTGGGGGAGCTGTTCATCGTCTCGACCGCCGCCACGACCACCCACACCTGGTAGCCCGCACCCGCACCCTCACCCCACGGAGGACTCTCATGCATGACGACCGCACCCTGGTCGAAGCCCGCCTCAAGCGCGTCCTCGACGAGCGCATACGTCCCGCGGTGTACCCCGAGTCCGTACCGCTGGAGGTGGCGGTGTGGAACGCGCCCGGCGAGCCGGTGCCGGTCGCCGAAGGACTGGCGGCCGCCGCGGAGCCGATCGAGGTGGGCGCGCGCTGGGGTGCTCCGTGGGGCACCAGCTGGTTCCGCGTCACCGGGACCGTCCCCCAGGCATGGGCCGGGAAGACCGTCGAGGCGCTGCTGGACCTGGGTTTCGACGAGAACATGCCGGGTTTCCAGTGCGAGGGGCTCGTCTACCGGCCCGACGGCACTCCGGTGAAGGGCCTCAATCCGCGCAACCAGTGGGTGCGGATCGGCGCCCCAGTCGAGGGCGGTGAGGCGGTCCGGCTGCACATCGAGGCCGCGTCCAACCCGGTGATTCTCGACTACCACCCCTTCCTGCCCACGCAGTTGGGCGACAAGGAGACAGCGGGCAGCGAGCCGCAGTACCGACTGGAACGCATGGACCTCGCGGTCTTCGACGAGACCGTGTGGCAGCTCGTCATCGACCTGGAGGTGCTCGGCGAGCTGATGGCCGAGCTTCCGGTGGAGTCCGCGCGGCGCTGGGACATCCTGCGGGCGCTGGAGCGCGCGCTGGACGCGGTGGACCTTCAGGACGTCAACGGCACGGCAGGCGTGGCCCGTTCGCGGCTGGAAGGCGTGCTGTCCGTGCCCGCCGTCCCCTCCGCCCACCGCATCAGTGCCGTCGGCCACGCGCACATCGACTCGGCCTGGCTGTGGCCACTGCGCGAGACGGTCCGCAAGGTGGCGCGGACGACCTCCAACATGACGGCACTCCTCGAAGACGAGCCGGACTTCGTCTTCGCCATGTCCCAGGCCCAGCAGTGGGCCTGGGTGAAGGAGCACCGGCCGGAGGTGTGGGCGCGGGTGAAGAAGGCCGTGGCCGACGGGCGCTTCGTGCCGGCCGGCGGCATGTGGGTCGAGTCGGACACGAACATGCCGGGCTCGGAGGCGATGGCCCGTCAGTTCGTGCACGGGAAGCGCTTCTTCCTGGACGAGTTCGGCATCGAGAACGACGAGGCCTGGCTGCCCGACACCTTCGGCTTCGCGGCCGGTCTGCCGCAGATCATCAAGGCCGCGGGCTCCAAATGGCTGCTCACGCAGAAGATCTCGTGGTCGCAGACCAACAAGTTCCCGCACCACACCTTCCAGTGGGAAGGCATCGACGGCACCCGGATCTTCACCCACTTCCCGCCCGTCGACACCTACAACTGCTCCATGAAGGGCAGCGAGATCGCCCACGCGGCAAGCAACTTCAAGGACAAGGGCGTCGCCCGGCACTCCCTGGCACCCACCGGCTGGGGCGACGGCGGCGGGGGCACCACCCGTGAGATGGTCGCCAAGGCGGCCCGGCTCCGCGACCTCGAAGGCTCCGCGGCCGTGGTGTGGGAGACCCCCGGGAAGTTCTTCGAGAAGGCGGAGGCCGAATACCCCAACGCTCCCGTGTGGGTCGGCGAGCTGTATCTCGAACTGCACCGGGCCACACTCACCAGCCAGGCGAAGACCAAGCAGGGCAACCGGCGCAGCGAACACCTCCTGCGCGAGGCGGAACTGTGGGCGGCGACGGCGGCCGTACGGACCGGAGTCCCGTACCCCCACGAGGAGTTGGACCGCATCTGGAAGACGGTGCTGCTCCACCAGTTCCACGACATCCTGCCCGGCTCGTCCATCGCCTGGGTGCACCGGGAGGCGCGCAAGACGTACGAGCGGGTCGCCGACGAGCTGAACGGCATCATCGGCGCGGCCCAGCGCGCGCTGGCCGGTGGTGAGGGCTCGACGACGCTGGTGTTCAACTCGGCACCGCACAGCCGGGACGGCGTTCCCGCGGGTGGCGCCCGGATCCAGGCCGTCGACGGTCAGACAGCGCTCGCCTCACGCGTCAGCGGCGGCTACGTCCTCGACAACGGCCTGCTGAGGCTCGAGATCGACGGGCAGGGGCTCGTCGTCTCCGCGTACGACCTCGTCGGCGACCGCGAGACGATCGCCCCCGGCAAGGCCGCGAACCTCCTCCAGATCCACCCCGACTTCCCGAACATGTGGGACGCCTGGGACGTCGACGAGTTCTATCGCAACACCGTCACCGACCTGATCGACGCCGATGAGGTCGTGCCTGGTGAGCACGGCGTGTCGGTCCGGATCGTACGGACCTTCGGCGCGTCGCGCGTCACTCAGGTGCTGTCGCTCGCCCCGGGGGAGCGGCGGCTCGGCATCGACACCGAAGTCGACTGGCACGAGACGGAGAAGTTCCTCAAGCTCGCCTTCCCGCTCGATGTGCACGCCGAACGGTACGCGTCCGAGACCCAGTTCGGGCACTTCTACCGGCCGACGCACACCAACACGAGCTGGGAGGCCGCCAAGTTCGAGGCGTGCAACCACCGGTTCGTGCACTTCGAGGAGCCCGGCTGGGGTGTCGCCCTGGTGAACGACTCGACGTACGGCCATGACGTCACCCGGACCGTGCGCGACAGCGACTCCGGCACGACCACGACCGTGCGCGTCTCGCTGCTGCGTGCCCCGCGCTTCCCCGACCCGGAGACCGACCAGGGCGTCCACCGCTTCCGGCACGCGCTGGTGCCGGGGGCGGGGATCGCGGACGCGGTGCGCGAGGGGTGGCGGATCAACCTGCCGGAGCGGCGGATGGCCGGTTCCCGGGAGGTCGCGCCACTGGTGAGCATCGACCAGGACGCGGTCGTCGTGACGGCGGTCAAGCTGGCCGACGACGGCAGCGGTGACGTGGTCGTCCGCTTCCACGAGTCGTGCGGTGGGCGTACGAGGGCCACACTCACGGCGGGCTTCGAGGTCGCGACCGTCACGGTGACGGACCTGCTGGAGCGGCCACTCGCCGAGGCGGCCGAACCGTGGCGCGACGGAGCCCGGATCACGCTGGCGCTGCGCCCCTTCGAGCTGGTGACGCTCAGGCTGCGGCGCGCCTGACTCCTCGCGGGCTGTGGGCCCATGTCAGCCGGAGCGGCTGTGGGCCCACGTCGGCCGGAGCGGCTGCGGGCCCACTACGGCTTGAGCTGGGTCCGCAGCCACTGCTCCACCTCGCCCACGTGCGCGGCCGCCGCCGCCCGAGCCGCCTCGGGATCGCGTGCCACCAGCGCGCGGTGGATCGCCGCGTGCTCGCGCCGGGTGCGCTCGAAGGCACCCTCCTCCTGGTAGCCGCGCCAGACACGGGCGCGGAAGGTGCGCGAGGAGAGGCCCTCCAGGATGGCCGCCATCGTCTCGTTGCCCGCCGCCGCCCCGATGGCGCGGTGGAAGGCGAGGTCGTGGGCGAGGATCTCCTCCGGGTCGTCCGTCGCGTTCATCGCCGCGAGGTGTTTCTCGACCTCGGCGAGCTCATCCGCCGAGATGCGGGCGGCTGCGAGCGCGGTCGCCGTCGACTCCAGGATCCGGCGGATTTCGAGCAGCTCGACCAGCCGCGGCCCCCGGGACAGATCGGCCACGACACCAAAGGTCTCCAGGAGGTCCCCGGCCTCCAACTGCGTGACGTAGATGCCCGATCCGTGCCGTGCCTCCAGGACGCCCATGACCGTGAGCGCGCGGATCGCCTCGCGCATCGAGCTGCGGGAGATGCCCAGCTGGGCGGCGAGATCACGCTCGGTGGGCAGCCGCTGGCCCGGCTCGAGACGGCCCTCTCCGATCATCGCCTTGATCTGCTCGATGGCGCGCTGCGTCACGGTGCCTTTCTGCGGGGCGGACTCGTCCACGCCATCTCCTCCTGTCGCCGGATGCGCCGCAGTCTAACCATCGGAGTGGTCGGACCACTATCGCTCGAGAGCACGAAAATTTGGCTCCGGAGGGTGTTGCGGCGGCGAAGTGGTCTGATAAATATGCGGTCACCTGCTCGATCTCGCTCAATGAGGAGCCGTCAGATGGCCGGCAGAAGACTGCGAAACAGGCGGATCACCGTACGTGCGGCGGCTGCGGCCGCCTGCGCCACCCTCGTGCTCTCCGCATGCGGCAGCACCAAGGACAGCGTCGCCTCCGGCGGCGGGGGAGGCGGCACCGGCAAGGTCGGGGTGATCCTGCCCCTGCTGACCTCGCCGTTCTGGCAGTCGTACAACGACTACGTCCCGAAGATGGCGAAGTCCGAGGGCGTGGACGCGCTCAAGACCGTCAACTCCAACAGTGACCCGTCGCAGCAGATCACCGACATCAACAACCAGCTGAACCAGGGCGTGAAGGGTCTCGTCGTGGCCCCTCTGGACAGCGCCGCGATCGCCGCGGGCCTTGACCAGGCCGAGCGCAAGGGCGTGCCCGTGGTCGCCGTCGACGTGGCGCCCGAGAAGGGCAAGGTCGCCATGGTCGTACGCGCCGACAACGTCGCGTACGGCGAGAAGGCGTGCGAGTACCTCGGCAAGCAGATCAGCTCCGGCAAGGTCGTGCAGATCATGGGCGATCTGGCGTCCGTCAACGGCCGCGAGCGCTCCGAGGCGTTCCGTACCTGCGTGAAGAAGAACTACCCCAAGCTGAAGGTCCTGGAGATCCCCGCCAAGTGGGAGTCCGACACCGCGGCCTCCAAGCTGGACACCCTGCTGAACGCCAACCCCGACATCAAGGGCATCTACATGCAGGCGGGCGGCGTCTACCTCGCACCCACGCTGCAGACCCTCAAGTCCAAGGGCATGCTGAAGACGGCGGGCCAGGCGGGCCACATCACGATCGTCTCGAACGACGGCATCCCGCAGGAGTTCGACGCCATCCGCAAGGGCCAGATCGACGCCACCGTCTCGCAGCCGGCCGACGCGTACGCCAAGTACGGCATGTACTACATCAAGGCCGCGATGCAGGGGAAGACGTTCAAGCCGGGCCCCACGGACCACGACTCCGAGATCGTCAAGCTGCCCAGCGGCATCCTGGAGGACCAGCTGCCCGCGCCGCTGGTGACCAAGGACAACGTGGACGACTCCAAGCTCTGGGGCAACACGGTCAAATGAGTACCGGTCAAATGAGCACACCACTGGTCGAGGCGCGGGGGATAGCCAAGCGGTACGGTCCCACGGTCGCGCTCCAAGACGGTCAACTCACCGTCCTCCCCGGTGAGTCGCACGCCCTCGTCGGCCGCAACGGTGCGGGCAAGTCCACCCTCGTCACCATCCTCACCGGCCTCCAGGCCCCCGACGAGGGCACGGTCCGCTTCGACGGCGAGCCCGCGCCCGCGCTCGCCGACCGTGACGCCTGGCGCCGCAAGGTGGCTTGCGTCTATCAAAAGCCCACGGTGGTACCCGAGTTGACGGTCGCCGAGAACCTCTTCATCAACCGGCAGCCGGTCGGACGCGGCGGTTTCATCAGCTGGCGCAGGCTGAGGGCCGAGGCGGCGGAGGTCCTGGAGACCTGGGACGTGCGCGTCGACCCGGACGCGCGAACCGCCGACCTCAAGGTCGAGGACCGTCAAATGGTCGAGATCGCACGGGCGTTGAGCTTCGGAGCCCGGTTCATCGTCCTCGACGAACCGACCGCCCAGCTCGACAACCGCGAGATCGAGCGGCTCTTCACCCGGATGCGCGCGCTCCAGGAATCCGGCGTCACCTTCCTGTTCATCTCGCACCACCTCCAGGAGGTGTACGAGGTGTGCCAGACGGTCACGGTGCTGCGCGACGCCCGCTGGATCACCACCGCGCCGGTCGCCGAACTGCCGCGTCCGGCGCTGGTGGAGGCCATGGCGGGGGAGTCGATCAGCGAACACACGGCCACGCACCCGTCCGTGGCCGCCGACGCGCCGGTGATGCTCGAAGCCAAGGGGCTCACCTCGGACGCGTACGAGGACATCGACCTCACCGTCCGCCGCGGCGAGGTCCTCGGCCTCGCCGGCTCCAGCGGCAGCGGCAAGATCGAGCTGGCCGAGTCCTTCGCGGGCCTGTACGAACCGAGGAGCGGAGCCGCCCGACTCGACGGCGAGCGGCTTCCGTTCGGCGACGTGCAGGCCGCTCTCGAGGCGGGCGTCGGCTGCGTCCCGCGCGACCGGCACGACCAGGGCCTGGTCACCGGGATGAGCATCGGTGACAACGCCACCATGAGCGTCCTGAACCGGCTCGGCCGCTACGGCTTCATCGGCACCGACCGCAGACGCCGCTTCGCCACCGAGCTGATCGAACGCCTCGACATCCACACCGAAGGCCCGGAACAGCCCGTCTCCGACCTCTCCGGCGGCAACGCGCAGAAGGTCGTGATGGCCCGCGCCCTCGCCTCGGACCCGCGTCTCCTCGTCCTCATCAACCCCACCGCGGGCGTCGACGTGAAGTCCAAGGAGTCCCTGCTGTCGCGGATGGACAGCGCGCGCGAGGACGGCACCGCCGTGCTCGTCGTCTCCGACGAACTCGACGACCTGCGCCGCTGCGACCGCGTCCTCGTCCTCTTCCACGGCCGCGTCGTCGCCGAGCACCCGGCGGGCTGGCACGACCACGAGCTGATCGCCTCCATCGAAGGAGTGGACCATGGCTGACACCAAGGCCCCGCCGCTCACCCCCCTCCGGGCCCCCGACCCGCGTGCCGCCAAGACGGTTCTGCTCCGCCGTGCCCGCGAACTCGCCCTCGTCCCCGCCCTGTTGCTGCTCATGGTGCTCGGCGCCTTCGTCAACGACTCGTTCCTCACCGAGCGGAACCTGATCTCGATCCTCGGCGCCTCGGCCGCCCTCGCCATGGTCGTGCTCGCCGAGTCGCTCGTGCTCATCACCGGCAAGTTCGACCTGTCGCTGGAGTCGGTGGTGGGCATCGCGCCCGCCGTGGGCGCGCTGCTCGTGCTGCCCGCCGCGCAGTCCGGCTGGGGGACGGAGTTCCCGGCCGCGCTCGCCCTGCTCGCGATCCTGGTCGTGGGCGCGGTCATCGGCGCGTTCAACGGCATCCTGGTCGTCAAGTTCAAGCTCAACGCCTTCATCGTCACCCTCGCGATGCTGATCATCCTGCGTGGACTGCTGGTCGGCGCCACCAAGGGCAAGACGCTGTTCGGGATGCCCGACGCGTTCTTCTCGCTGGCCACCACGACCTTTCTGCGTGTCCCGATGTCGGTGTGGCTGGCGGCCGTCGCCTTCGGGGTGGCGGGCCTGATCCTGAAGTACCACCGCATCGGCCGCGCCCTGTACGCGATCGGCGGCAACGCGGACGCGGCCCGCGCGGCCGGTATCCGCGTCGAGCGCGTGATGCTCGGCGTGTTCGTCGTGGCCGGGGTGCTCGCCTCGGTCGGCGGGATCATGCAGACCGGATACGTGGGTGCGATCAGCGCCAACCAGGGCAACAACATGATCTTCACCGTCTTCGCGGCCGCGGTCATCGGCGGCATCAGCCTCGACGGCGGCAAGGGCACCATGTTCGGCGCGCTGACCGGCGTACTCCTCCTTGGAGTGGTGCAGAACCTGCTCACGCTGGCCCAGGTGCCGTCGTTCTGGATCCAGGCCATCTACGGCGGAATCATCCTGGTCGCCCTGATGATCGCCCGCGTGACGACGGGCCGCGCCCAGGACTGACCTCCCTCGATTTCGTACGGAGCCTTCCGTACGCCCTGTCCCGGACCGAAAGGCCTCCCGTGTCCCCAACTGCCGCTCGTATTACTGCGGTCGACACCTATGACATCCGCTTCCCCACCTCGCGCGAGCTCGACGGCTCCGACGCGATGAACCCGGACCCCGACTACTCGGCGGCATACGTCGTGCTGCGCAGTGACGCGGCCGACGGCGTCGAGGGGCACGGCTTCACCTTCACCATCGGGCGGGGCAATGATGTCCAGGTCGCCGCGATCGACGCGCTGCGCGGGCATGTGGTCGGACGGTCCGTCGACGAGCTGTGCGCAGACCCCGGCTCCCTCGGCCGGGACCTGATCGGCGACAGCCAGCTGCGCTGGCTCGGCCCCGAGAAGGGCGTGATGCACATGGCGATCGGCGCCGTCGTCAACGCCGTATGGGACCTGGCCGCCAAGCGGGCGGACAAGCCGCTGTGGCAGCTGCTCGCCGACGCCGAGCCGGAATGGCTGGTACGCCAGGTCGACTTCCGCTACATCACGGACGCGCTCACGCCCGAGGAGGCGCTGGAACTGCTGCGCCGCGGCAAGGAGGGAGCCGCGGCACGCGCCGCGACCCTTCGGGAACGAGGCTTCCCGGCCTACACCACCTCACCGGGCTGGCTCGGCTACAGCGACGAGAAGCTCACCCGGCTCGCCACCGAAGCCGTCGCCGACGGCTTTCGGCAGATCAAGCTGAAGGTGGGTGCGGATCTGGCGGACGACGTACGCCGCTGCCGGGTCGCCCGCGCCGTGGTCGGCCCGGACATCCGCGTCGCCATCGACGCCAACCAGCGCTGGAACGTCGACGAGGCGATCACCTGGACCAAGGCCCTCGCCGAGTTCGACCCCTACTGGATCGAGGAGCCGACGAGCCCCGACGACGTCCTCGGCCATGCCACCGTGCGCGAGGCCGTCGCCCCCGTGAAGGTCGCCACCGGCGAGCACGTCCAGAACCGCATCGTCTTCAAGCAGCTGCTCCAGGCCGGCGCCATCGACGTCCTCCAGATCGACGCGGCCCGCGTCGGCGGCGTCAACGAGAACCTCGCGATCCTGCTGCTCGCCGCCAAGTTCGGCGTGCCGGTCTGCCCGCACGCGGGCGGCGTCGGCCTGTGCGAGCTCGTCCAGCACCTCTCGATGTTCGACTTCGTGGCGCTGGCCGGCACCACCGACGACCGGGTCATCGAATACGTCGACCATCTGCACGGCCACTTCCTCGACCCGGTGGTGATTCGCCAGGGTCACTACACGGCACCCACCGCGCCGGGCTTCTCGGCCGCCATGCGGCCCGAGTCCATCGCGGAATTCACCTACCCCGGCGGTACCTTCTGGGCCGCCGACCTCGCGCAGCAGGCGCACACCGACCAGAAGGGGGAAGCGGCATGACCGACTTCGAAGGACTCAAGGCACTGGTGACGGGCGGCGCCTCCGGCATCGGCCGGGCCACCGCGGAACTCCTCGCCGCTCGCGGTGCCCAGGTCGCCGTCCTCGACCTGGACCCGTCGTCGGTCGAGAAGCCGTTGCTCGGCTACCGGGCCGACGTCTGTGACGACGCGTCCGTACGCGCGGCCGTGGCCGCGGCCGTCGCCGACCTGGGCGGCCTGGATGTGCTGGTCAACAACGCCGGTATCGGCGCCCAGGGCACCATCGAGGACAACGACGACGAGCAGTGGCACCGGGTCCTGGACGTCAACGTCCTCGGCATGGTGCGTACGGCCCGCGCCGCCCTGCCCCATCTGCGCGAGTCCGCGCACGCGGCCATCGTGAACACCTGCTCCATCGCCGCCACCGCGGGCCTGCCCCAGCGCGCCCTGTACTCCGCCTCGAAGGGTGCCGTCCTCTCGCTCACCCTCGCCATGGCCGCCGACCACATCCGCGAAGGCGTCCGCGTCAACTGCGTCAATCCCGGCACGGCCGACACGCCGTGGATCGGCCGCCTGCTCGATGCCGCCGCCGACCCGGCCGCGGAGCGGGCCGCGCTGGAGGCCCGCCAGCCCTCCGGCCGTCTCGTCTCGGCAGCCGAAGTCGCGGGCGCCATCGCGTACTTGGCGAGTCCGCTGTCCGGCGCCACCACCGGCACCGCCCTCGCCGTCGACGGCGGCATGCAGGGGCTGCGGCTGCGCCCGGTGGGCCAGTGAGCACGCTCGGCAGCAGCGGTGTCGAGGTCAGCCCGCTGTCCTTCGGCGCCGCGGGCATCGGCAACCTGTTCACCGCGGTCGGCGACGAGCAGGCGCATGAGGCTGTCGATGCCGCCTGGTCCGGTGGCATCCGCTACTTCGACACGGCACCGCACTACGGCATCGGCCTCTCCGAGCGGCGCCTCGGCGCGGCCCTGCGCGACCGGCCGCGTGCCGAGTACACCGTCTCCACCAAGGTGGGGCGCCTCCTGGAGCTCACGGACCAGGGCGGCGACGACCTGGCCGACGGCTTCGCCGTGCCCGCCACGCACCGTCGCGTCTGGGACTTCAGCGCGGACGGCGTACGGCGCAGTCTGGACGCCAGCCTGGAACGGCTCGGCCTCGACCGCGTGGACGTCGTCTACCTGCACGACCCGGACGACCACGCCGAGCAGGCCTTCCGCGAGGGCTACCCCGCCCTGGAGAAGCTGCGCTCGGAAGGCGTCGTCGGCGCGATCGGCGCGGGCATGAACCAGACCGAGATGCTCACCCGCTTCGTTCGCGAGACGGACGTCGACGTGGTGCTGTGCGCCGGCCGGTACACGCTGCTCGACCACCGGGCGCTGGCCGACCTGCTGCCCGCCGCCGAGGAGCGGGGGACCTCCGTCGTCATCGGCGGCGCCTTCAACTCCGGTCTGCTGGCCGACCCGCGGCCGGGAGCGACGTACAACTACACCACCGCGCCGGCGGAGGTGCTGGACCGCGCCCTGCGCCTGAAGGGCATCGCCGAGCGGCACGGCACGACCCTGCGCGCCGCCGCCCTGGCCTTCCCCGCCGCCCACCCGGCCGTCGCGAGCGTCCTGGCCGGTGCTCGCGCGGCGCACGAAGTCCGGGACTGCGTCGAGCAGTTCGCGACGCCGGTGCCCCGGGACTTCTGGCAGGAACTGCGTGCGGAGGGTCTGCTGCCCGCCGCTGCCCCCGTACCCGCTTAGGAGCCGTCATGAGAGTCGCGCTGCACACCAAGGTCCGCGCGGACCGCGTCGCCGAGTACGAGGCCGCCCACCGCGAGGTCCCCGCCGAACTGACCGCGGCGATCCGCGCCGCCGGGGCCACCTCCTGGACGATCTGGCGCAGCGGCACCGATCTCTTCCACGTCCTGGAGTGCGCGGACTACGGGCGGATGCTCGCCGAGCTGGACAAGCTGCCGGTCAACATCGCCTGGCAGGCCCGTATGGCGGAACTCCTCGACGTCGTGCACGACTACTCCGGCGAGGGCGCGGGCGCCGGCCTGCCCGTCGTATGGGAGCTGCCGTGACCGTCGACGCCCACCACCACGTGTGGGACCTCTCCGTCCGCGACCAGGACTGGCTCACGGGCACCGAACTCCTGCCCCTGCGGCGTGACTTCACCCTCACGGACCTCGAGCCGGAGGCGCGTGCCGCCGGGGTCGACCGCACGATCCTCGTACAGACGATCACCGTGGCCGAGGAGACCCCGGAGTTCCTCGCCCTCGCGGCGCACCACGAGCTGGTCGCGGGAGTGGTCGGGTGGACCGACCTGACCCGGCCGGATGTCGCCGACGAGCTGGCGCGGCTGCGGGAGCTGCCGGGGGGCCGGTATCTCAAGGGCATCCGGCACCAGGTGCAGGGCGAGGCCGACCCCGAGTGGCTGCTGCGTCCGGACGTGCGGCGCGGGCTCGCCGCCGTCGCCGGGGCGGGCCTGGTCTACGACCTGGTGGTGCTGCCGCACCAGTTGCCCGCGTGCGTACGGGCAGCCGCGGGCCACCCCGAACTGACCTTTGTGCTCGACCACTTGGGAAAGCCGCCGATCGCCACAGGCGCGCTGGAGCCCTGGGCGAGCGCCGTCGGCAGGCTGGCCGCGCTCCCCAACACCGTGTGCAAGCTCTCCGGGATGGTCACCGAAGCGGACCCCGCGAAGTGGACGGTCGACGACCTGCGCCCGTACGCCGACACCGTCCTGGACGCCTTCGGCCCCCGTCGGCTGATGTTCGGCTCCGACTGGCCGGTGTGCACACTGGCTGCGGCCTACGGCCAAGTGGTCGACACCGCAAGCGAGTTGGTCCGTCGTTTCGGCGCGGATGAGCAAGCGGGGGTCTTCGGAGGCACCGCCGCTCGCGTCTACCGCCTCTGAGCCACCCGGTCCAGTCGCATCGGCGGCAGGAACTCCCGTACGTACGTCCGGTGCCAGCACGCGCCCGTCTCCCGCAGCTCGCGCCAGGTCGTGTAGCGGTAGCGGTAGAGGCGGGCGCGGATGTAGCGGGGCGGGGCGTCGGCGGGGAACGGGGAGCGGCGCAGCAGCCGTAGCGTGTCGCGGTCGTTCTCCAGGAGCCGCTCCACCAGACCCGTGAACCATGAAGCGGCGTACGCGGGGGAGAGCGCCGCGAACCACATCAGCCAGTCGAGCCGCAGGTGGTACGGCGCGAACTGGCGTGGCCAGTACCGGGGATCGCCCGGTTTGCCCTTGAACTCGTACTCCCGCCAGTCCGCGTCCTCGTACGGCATGTCGTCCGCCGTGCCCTCGACGATCACCTCGTCGCGCACCCGGCTGACGCTGCCGAACGCCCCATACGTGTTGACCAGATGGAGCGGGTCGAAGGAGCGGTTCATGACCTGGCGCCGGGAGAGCAGATTGCGGGTCGGGCGGTAGCTGAGGGTCAGCAGACCCGTGGCCACCGCCAGGACCACGATCTCGTACCAGAGTGGTGTCGCGGACACGTGCGGGGCAGTGGTGGGGAACTCGACCGCCGACAGGGCCAGCACGATGGTGATCCAGTTCAGCCAGGAGAAGTTGCCGGACAGGACCAGCCACAGCTGGGTGAGGATCATCAGCGAGGCGGCGGCCGTCGCGATCGGCTGCGGGGTGAAGAGGAGGACGGGGACGACGAGTTGGGTGACGTGGTTGGCGGCCACCTCGGCCCGGTGGAACGGCTTCGGGAGATGGTGGAAGAACCAGCTGAGCGGGCCCGGCATCGGCTGTGTCTCGTGGTGGTAGTACAGGCAGGTCAGCTTCCGCCAGCACGCGTCGCCGCGCATCTTGATCAGCCCGGCGCCGAACTCGACGCGGAACAGCACCCAGCGCAGCAGGAAGAGGACGACGATCGGCGGGGCCACCTCGTCGTTGCCGAGGAAGACGGCGAGGAAGCCCACCTCCAGGAGCAGCGACTCCCAGCCGAACGAGTACCAGGTCTGGCCCACGTTGACGATCGACAGATACAGCGCCCACGGGAGGAGCCACAGCAGCATGCCGCCCCAGAGCGGCAGGTACGAGTCCAGGCCCGCGAGCAGCGCCACCGACACCGCGCAGCCCGCCCAGGACCAAGCCGCGAAGAAGCGGTCCGAGTAGTGCAGATGGAACACGCTCGGCGCGCGGCGGAACGGCACCTGCGCCACGAAGCGGGGCACCGGCAGCATCCCGCGCTCCCCGATGAGCGCGCGGAACTGCAGCGCCGCGCCCAGGAAGGCGACCAGGTACACGGCGGCCAGCGCCCGCTGGAAGACCAGTCGGCTCAGCCAGTACTCCGGTGCGACGAACCACTCCACGTCGGCCGCTCCTCTCCCCTCCATTGTGACGCTGGGTGACCTGTCTCCGCTTGCGTGACCCATGTGAGTGACACAGACAATGGTGGACGAATTGCTGGGGGATGAGCGAATTGCCCGGGATGAACGGGAGAATGTGGTGCACCTACCCACCAGAACCTTCGTCACAGCCTGCACGCTCTCGGCGGCGCTCCTCGTCGCCGGGTGCGGCGGCGACAGCGACAAGGGCGAGACGGCCGGCGCGTCCAGCGGGTCCAGCGGCGAACTCTTCCTGCAGCCGGTCGCGGCCCAGGGGCCCGACCCCTTCACCGCCTCCACCGCCTCCACAACCTCGCTACCCGTCACCCGAACGCCGCAATCGCGGTCCACCGGCGGCACCTCAGCCCCGCAGGGGGTGCGCTCCCTGTCGGGCTCCACGCCCGGTCTCTACGGCGGCACCCAGAACGCCGGCAGCTGTGACGTCGAGAAGCAGATCGGCTTCCTCGCCGCCGACCGGAGCAAGGAGCGCGCCTTCGCGCAGGCCGCGGGCATCTCCCAGGCCTCCGTCCCCCGCTACCTGCGGGGTCTGACATCGGTCGTGCTGCGCGCCGACACGCGCGTCACCGACCACGGGTTCAGCAACGGACGGGCCACCGGCTTCCAGTCCGTGCTCCAGGTGGGCACCGCCGTCCTCGTCGACAACCGGGGCGTGCCCCGCGTCCGCTGCGCCTGCGGCAACCCGCTCAACCCGCCCGTCGCCCTCCGGGGAAACGCG
Organism: Streptomyces sp. NPDC029292; assembly: GCF_055569295.1. Lineage (NCBI taxonomy): Bacteria > Bacillati > Actinomycetota > Actinomycetes > Kitasatosporales > Streptomycetaceae > Streptomyces > Streptomyces sp. NPDC029292. The sequence continues at coordinate 229,372 of NZ_JBVHXR010000001.1, read as the reverse complement.
GGCACCCAGGGGCGCCCCTGGTCCGGGTACCAGCCCACCCAGGTCGTCGCGGTGACCCCGGCGCCCACCGTGATCACCAACATCACGATCATCAACATCGTCGACAACAGGTGGATCGAGCGGAGGATCGGTGACGACGGCGACCACGACCACGTCGTACCACCGCCCGACGGCTGGACGCCGGCCCCGCGCCCGCACGACTCGTCCTCCGGTGCCTCGCGAGGCGCGGAGAGTCCGTCGCCGGACGACCGGTCGTCGGACTGCGTGACGCCCGACGCGACCGTGACCGTGCCGCCGGGAGCGACCGAGAGCGCCCCGGGCGAGACCACGCGACCCGACACCACTCCGTCCGGCGCGCCGACGGGTCGGTTCCCGACGGATGAGTCGTCGACCTCGACGGATGAGTCCTCGACCCCGGTGGATGAGTTCCCGAGCTCGCCGGACGAGTTCCCGGCCTCGGTCGAAGAGCCCTCGGACTGCCCGACGGCCACTGTCACGGCCCCGCCGACGACGGAGCCCGACAGCACACGGACCCCCTCGGACCGGAGCGCCGCTCCGGACACGGACCCGGCCTCCCCCGACGAGTCCATGTCCGAGGAGCCCCCGTCGCCGCTGGACCCCTCGGGTTCGGCGAGCGAGGACATCGGTCCCGACATCGTCCCGGACACCCCCGATGTGCCCGACGGCGGCGGTCTGATCCCCGACGAGCCGACCGCCCCGGACAGCATCTTCGACGCCCCGACCGACGTCTTCGACAGTTGACCCGCACGAACTTCTGGGGGAGCCCGGAGACGGACCCTCCAGAAGTCGAATAATCGGGCAAATCCTGGCAAGGTGGGCCCATGGTTGATCGGGGAGCGAGCGCCCTGTCACTCCCGGACGACTGGCCCGCCCACCCGGATCCGATCCTGGCGCTCAACCGCATGGGCAGCTTCGACTGGGACCTGGACACCGGACTGATGCACATGGATGTCCAGGCCCACGAGGTCTTCGACGTGCGCCTCGACGAATACGACGGCCACCCCACGACCCTGGACATGCGCGTACCCCCGGGCGAGGGCATACGCCTCGACACCCTGGTTTCCCAGGCTCTCAAGGACGGCAGCGAGAACTACGGCGCCTACTTCCGCATCCGCCGCCGCGACGGCTCGCTGCGCTGGACGCACACCCAGGGCTACATCCGCCGCGACGAGACGGGGCGCCCGCGCCGGATCATCGGCATCGTCCGGGACGCCACCCAAGAGCTGAGCGAGAGCGAGGCGCGCCGCGAGCAGGCCGCCCAGGACGAGGTGCGCCGCCAGCAGACGAACGTCGTCCAGATCACCACCGCGGCCCTCGCGCACGCCCGCACCGTCCAGGACGTCATCGACGTCCTGGAGGACACCCACGGCCTCACCCACCTCGGGGCGACGAGCCTGGTCATGGGCCTGGTGGAGGCCGGCCGCATCCGCATGGTCGCCGCAGGCCCCGAGGACAGCTATGTGCCCGGCACCCGGGTCACCCGCCTCGACGCGCAGTACCCCATGAACGAGGTCGTACGAACCCTCGCGCCGCACTTCATCGAGTCGCCGGAGGAGTTCGCCGAGTCGTACCCCCTGCTGTGGCCGAACATCACCGACCTGAACATCACCTCGGCCGCGTATCTGCCGCTCATCGTGCAGGCCCGGCCCATCGGCGCGATCGGTCTGCTCTACAACGACCGGCGCGGCTTCTCGTCGGAGGAGCGCAATATCCTCGTCGCGCTCGGCAGCAGCATCGCGCAGAGCCTCCAGCGGGCCATGTTCTACGAGCAGGAGAAAGACCTCGCCCAGGGCCTCCAGCAGGCCATGCTGCCGCGCTCCATCCCCAGCGTCCCCGGCGCCGACATCGCCGTCCGCTACCGCTCCGCCTCCCTTGGCCGGGACATCGGCGGCGACTGGTACGACGTGATCCCGCTGCCCGGCGGTCGCGTCGGTGCCGTCATCGGCGACGTCCAGGGCCACGACACGCACGCCGCCGCGGTCATGGGCCAGCTGCGCATCGTGCTGCGCGCCTACGCCGCCGAGGGCCACACCCCCGCCACCGTGATGGCCCGCGCCTCGGTCTTCCTGCACGAACTCGACACCGATCGGTTCGCGACCTGCCTGTACGCGGAGGCCGACCTGTCCACCGGAGTGGTCCAGGTCGTGCGCGCGGGCCATATCGACCCCCTGATGCGTCTGACCGACGGCACCTGCCGCAGACTGGCCGTCGAAGGCGGTCTGCCGCTCGGGCTGTCCGCCGAGTTCGGCCGCCTCGAATACCCGGTCGCCACCGTCGAACTCGACCCCGGCCACACGCTGCTGCTGTGCACCGACGGGCTCGTCGAGCAGCCCGGGGTGGACCTCGACGAAGGCATGCACACCCTCGGGGAGCTCATCTGCTCGGGCCCGGACGACGTACGCGACCTCGCCGACCGGCTCATCGATGTAGCCGAGGAGCGCGGTGGTGACGACGATGTCGCGCTGCTGCTCCTGCGCCGCCGCGGCCACACCGACCAGCGGTCCGGCGGACGGCTCCAGCAGCATGTGGCGCCCGGCGACCCCGAGGCGCTCACCGAGGCCCGTCACATGATCCGCGCCGCGGTCTACGCCTGGGGCGCCGGAGAGCGCGCCGACGAGATCGAGCTGATCGCCGACGAACTCATCACCAACGCCCTGATGCACACCGAGGGCTCAGCCATCGTCACCCTGCGCGTCCTCAGCGGCCTTGACCGCAGGCTGCGCGCCGAGGTCGAGGACTCCTCCAGCGCGCTGCCGCGCCGCCGCGAGGCCGGCGAGTCCGGCGTCTCCGGCCGTGGCCTCCTCCTGGTCGACCGCCTCGCCGACGTCTGGGGCGTGGAGGCCCGTGGCGGCGGCAAGTGCGTGTGGTGCGAGTTCGTCGTCCCGGAGCGGAACTGAGATCGCGCGTCCTGGACCCGGCCGCACGTCCCGGACCCCGCCGGACACTGGCTCCGAGCCGGTGCACATGGTGTTGTCGGTGCCGGGTGGCACTCTGGACCCATGCCGGAACTGCCCGAGGTCGAAGCGCTCAAGGACTTCCTGGCCGACCATCTCGTCGGCCGTGAGGTCGTGCGCGTGCTGCCCGTCGCCATCAGCGTCCTGAAGACGTACGACCCGCCCGTCACCGCCTTCGAGGGGCGCGAGGTCACCGCCGTGCACCGGCACGGCAAGTTCCTCGACATCGAGGCGGACGGACTGCACTTCGTGACGCACCTGGCCCGCGCGGGCTGGCTGCACTGGAAGGACACGCTGCCCGACGGCCCGCCCCGCCCCGGCAAGGGCCCGCTCGCGCTGCGCGTCGCGCTGGAGACCGGCGAGGGCTTCGACCTCACCGAGGCGGGGACGCAGAAGCGACTCGCCGTGTACGTCGTACGGGACCCGGCGGAGATCCCGGGCGTCGCCCGCCTCGGCCCCGACCCGCTCGCCGACGACTTCGACGAGGCACGGTTCGCCGCGCTCCTCAAGGACGAGCGTCGCCAACTGAAGGGCGCACTCCGCGACCAGAGCCTGATCGCGGGTGTGGGGAACGCGTACAGCGACGAGATCCTGCACGCCGCCAAGATGTCCCCCTTCAAGCTCGCCTCCGCGCTGACCCCCGAGGAGATACGCCGCCTGTACGAGGCGCTGCGCTCCACGCTCACGGAGGCCGTCGAGCGCTCCCACGGGCTGGCCGCCGGACGCCTCAAGGCGGAGAAGAAGAGCGGGCTGCGGGTGCACGGCAGAACGGGGGAGCCGTGCCCGGTGTGCGGCGACACCATCCTCGAGGTGTCCTTCAGCGACTCCTCGCTGCAGTACTGCCCGACCTGCCAGACGGGAGGCAAACCGCTCGCGGACCGCCGGATGTCCAGACTTCTCAAGTAGCCGCACATCGGCCGGGGGCCCGGCATCGGCCGACTGCGAGAGACGTCAGTGCGGCTTGAGCGTCACCAGGTGTTCGCCTTCCGTCGTGCGCACCTCGAAGCGGCTGATCTCCTCCGGCTGGAACGCTGCGCCGCCCGTCACACTGGTGGCCCGGCCGTCGTGCGAGGGCACCATCCAGCTGGCCACCGTCTGCTCCGAGCCGTCCTTGCCGACGACCACGAGCTGACAGGCGCGCGGGCCCCCCGCGTCCTTGACCTGAATATCGACCTGGCTGCCCCCGACCCGGTCGTGGGTGGTGACCTGCGCCCACACACCGGTGTCCGCGTCCGTCGCGGCGACCTGGGCCGGCCCGGAGCCGTGTCCCGTCACGATCGCGACCGCGGGACCACCCGCGGCGAACACCACGGCGGCGGCCACCGCGTACAGCAACCTCCTGCGCCCGACCCGGTTTCGCGCCGCCACCTCGCCGAGCAACCGGTCCAGGAACCGGGGCCCGGGGGCGGCGAAGGGGTGCACGGAGCGCGGTGTGGCGCGTCGGTACAGCATCAACTGCCGTGCGGCGGGACGGAACTCACTCACATGCGCGGTGCAGCTGGGGCACTCCATGAGGTGGTCCTCGAAGCGGAAGGCCTCCGCCTCGTCCAGCACGCCGAGCGCGTAGGCGCCGACGTCACGATGCCGTTCCAGGGACCTCATACCGAATACCGAATCCTTGTGGCGATGGTGCGGGGTGGGGGTGGTGCTGCTGTTGCCCACCCGTACGCACCAGACCGTCGAATCACTCAAGACACGGACGGAATACCGGCCAGGACATTCGGAGCGAGAGGGCCCGCGGATTGGTGCGAGCTCAGAAAACTTGCCCGAAGAGGCGGTCAGAAGAGATGGATCGCAAGATGCCCCAGCGGCAGCCCCAGTCGCCAGGCCGGCGTCCACACCTTCGGACCGTCGTCCTCGCCCGGCACCGGGCCGCCACCGGGCACCGCGTCCAGGTCCGGGGCGAGCAGCTCGGTCTCCTCCAGCCAGCGCCAGGCCGCCGACGCCAGCTCCAGGTCCGGGGCGGGACCGCCCGATTCGACCGCCTCGGCCGCCAGCCGCGCCATGTGCTCGCGCACCCAGTCCTGCCACGGCTGGTCGTACGCCGTCAGCGACAGCCACGTCTCCAGCTGTGAGACGACCCGGATGCCGGAGAGCTCACCGTCGCTGTCGGAGAGAAAGATGGTGAGCGCCAGCGCGTCACGCCCGGCGCGGAACTCGAAGGACGTGGGCGGCATCAGGTCGCCGGTCCGCAGCAGCTCGTCGGCGATGTACTCGGCGTACAACCACGCCATGGGGACGGTGAGTTCACCACCGCCGGTGCCGTCCGTGCTCTCTTGACCTCTGTGCAGCATCCCTTCCTGCCTTCCTCCGGTGCGTGCGCGTCGCCCGACCCCGGGCCCTCAGTCCGGAACACGGATGAGGACAAGCGGAGTACTCAACCATGGTCCTCGGCAGGCGCTTTACGGAGGTTTGACTCAGCCTTCGGTTTCACCGCAGGTCGGCCGCGTATCCCGGAAGCACCCGGCGCAGGGCGCGCAGCGCGTAGAACGCGCGGGACTTCACGGTACCGGGCGGAATTCCGAGCGCCGCCGCGGCCTCCGCCACGCTCGCCCCCTGGAAGTACACCTGCACCAGGACTTCACGGTGCTCCGGAGTGAGTGTCTTCACAGCCTCCCGTACATCGAGCGTCGCCGCAGACCGTTCCGCGTGATCGGCACAGACGCGCGCACTTTCGAGCACCGCGTCCCCGACCTCCGCGGGGCGCGCCTGGCGGGCCCGCCGCGCGTCGATCGCGAGCCGCCGCCCGACGGTGAGCAGCCAGGGACGTACGGAGTCGAAGGCGTCGGCACGCAGCGCCTCGGGGTGCTGCCAGGCGCGTACGAACGTCTCCTGCACCAAGTCCTCGGCGCGCTGCCGGTCGCCGTCACAGAGGCGCAGCAGCAGCGCGAAGAGCGGTCGGCCGTGCTCGCGCTGCAGCGCGGCCAGCTCGTGCTCGGCGGTCGTCCCGTGTGTGATGGTGGTGGTTCCGGCCGTCATGGCCTGTATGCCAGCGCGATGCGCGCCGCGCGGACAGGCCATGAGCACCGTTGTGCGGTGGGCGGTCGAAGCCGTCGGTGAGCGGTGCGATGAACGGTCCACCGGGGTGCGGGTCGCGGTGGCCGGGGGCTCTGCCCCCAGAGCCCCGCGTCGCCCCAACGGGCTCCTCCTCAAGCGCCGGACGGGCTAAAGACGTCGTTGCTGCTTGACTCTCGGCCGCCCCCGTATGTCCTTCTGTAAGTAAATATGACCGCATTGGGGCGAGGTTGATGACCACACGCAGGCGACAGACCACCCTGGCCCTCGCGGCCGTACTCATCGCGGCGACCGCGGGCTGTCAAGCTCAGGCCCCGTCGGCCCGGCAGCAGCGCGGACATCCGGCGGCCCCCGCCGCCGTCCGCGGCTTCACCCTCGTCGCCTCCGGCGACGTGCTGCCGCACACCTCGGTCATCGAGAGGGCGAACTACGACGCGGGAGGCCATGGGTACGACTTCCGGCCGATGCTCGCGGGGGTCGAACCCGTTGTGTCCGGCGCCGATCTGGCGATCTGTCACATGGAGACCGTGTACGGCGCGGACGGCGACTACACCGGCTACCCGACCTTCAAGTCCCCGCCGCAGGTGGCCGAGGGACTCGCCGCGACCGGCTACGACGCCTGCTCCACAGCCTCGACCCACACCCTGGACGACGGCGCCGCCGGAATCCGGCGCACCCTGGACGCGCTCGACCGCGCGGGCGTGCGGCACGCGGGATCGGCGCGTACGGCGGACGAGGCGAGCGTCACCAGCATGATGCGGGCGGGCAGCGCCAAGGTCGCGCATCTCGCCTACACCTACGACACGAACGGCTCTCCGCTCGCGCAGGGGCAGCCCTGGGCCGTCAACCTCATCGACCCCGACCGGATCGTCGCGGATGCCAGGGCCGCCCGGAAGGCGGGCGCCGACGTGGTCGTCGTATCCCTGAACTGGGGCACCGAATGGCAGGACGATCCGGACGAGCAGCAGCTGCGGCTGAGCAGGCAGCTGACCGCCTCCCGGACGAACGGGCGGCCCGACATCGACCTGATCCTCGGCACGCACGCCCATGTCCCGCAGGCGTACGAGAAGGTCAACGGCACGTGGGTCATCTATGGCATGGGCGACCAGATCGCCGGCGAGATGTTCGACCGCCAAGGCGTTCAGGACCGGCGCGGCAGCGAGAGCACCATCGGGCGGTTCACCTTCGCGCCGCCCGCGCACCAGGGCGCGCGCTGGGAGGTGACGAAGGCCGAGTTCATTCCGCAGGCGTTCGACCTCGACGCCGGTCGCGTGGTCAACCTCAACGTCGCCCTGGAGCAGGGGGCCGGGGTCGGCGGTGTACGCGACCGGATCAGCGACGTCGTCCTGAGCCGCGGCGCGGCCCAGAACGGCCTCGTCATGGGGGAGTAGCCGTGGCGCCGGCCGGAACGCGAGCGCCCGAGGGCCGGTCTACGGCACGACGGTGACGGGCCAGCGGCCCGCCTTCACCAGCCGGATGGCCACCGATCCGACGATCCGGTGGCCCGCCTGCTCGGAGGCGCCGACCACCACGGCGTCCGCCTTGAGCTCGTCCGCGGCCCTGACCAGGCCGTTGTACGGGTCGCCGCGGAAGGTGTGGAACTCCCAGCGCACTTCGAATATGTCCTTGACCCGCTCGGCGGATTCCCGGATCTGCGCGACCAGGTCCTCGGCGATCTCGTCGGTCGTCTCCGCGACCGGCACGCCAAGCGCCGCGCCCGCCGCCATCACGGGCTGGACGTACACGACGGCGAGCAGCGCGCGCTGCCGTCGGGCCAGGCCACCGGCATATGCCGCCGCATGGAGCGAGGAGTCGGAGCCGTCCACGCCGACGAGGATGACCTTGGGACCGTCCGTGCCCCGCTCGAACTGATGCGAGTGCTGCTGTTCCGTCACGGCTGTGAGGCTATCGGAAACCGCAGGTCCCGACCCCGTCGGGGAGGCGCGGAACCCGCTCGACGGGCGGGCCCGTCCGGCTCTTCCTAGAGTCGGAACCATGAGTGCCACCGTGGAGGCCCGCGCACCGAAGGACGCCACAGGGCCGATACGGCCGTCCCGGGGAGGCTTCCTCGGCAAGGTGCCCGAGGGCTTCGCGACGTTCTTCGGCGCTCTCGGGCTGCTCTGCGCCCTGCTGGCCTTCATCGAGCCCCTGCGGCGACTGCTGCGCCCCGTCGTGCGCTTCCTGGACCTGCTGATCGTCCCGGTCAGCGCGAACCTCGCGTACGCCGTCTTCCTCTTCCTGCTCGCCGGGGCGACCGCCGCCCGCAAACAGGTCGCCTGGTGGCTGGTCGTCGTCTACCTGGGCCTGCTCGTCCTCGACGACATTCCCGACATCGCGCAGGGCGTGTACGCCCAGTCGCTCCCTTCCCTCATCGTCTGCGGCCTCGCGCTGGTGCTGCTGATCGTGGCCCGCGAGGAGTTCTACGCGGCCCACCGGCGCGGCGCCGTGTGGCGGGCGCTCGCCGTGCTGCTCGCCGGGCTCGGCGTGGCGATTCTGGTCGGCTGGGGCCTGGTCGAGCTGTTCCCCGGCACGCTGCCGGAAGGCCGGCGGCTGCTGTGGGCGGCCAACCGGGTCTGCGGCGGCCTCGTCTCAGGGCGTTCCTTCAACGGGATGCCGCCGCGCGCACTGTCCTTCGTCCTCGGCCTGTTCGGCGCCCTGGCCCTGCTCAACGCCGCCGCCACGCTCTTCCGCTCCCAGCGCCTGGAGGCGGCCCTGCACGGCGACGAGGAGCCCCGCATCCGCGCCCTGCTCCACGCGTACGGCGCCGACGACTCCCTCGGCTACTTCGCGACCCGCCGCGACAAGGCCGTCGTCTTCTCGCCCAGCGGAAAGGCCGCGGTCACCTATCGCGTCGAGGCCGGCGTCTGCCTCGCCAGCGGCGACCCCGTCGGCGACCGCGAGGCCTGGCCGCACGCCATCGGCGCCTGGCTCGACGTGGCCCGCCACTACGCCTGGGCGCCCGCCGTGATGGGCGCCTCGGAGGAGGGCGCCAAGGCGTTCGCGCGCTCGGGGCTCGGCGCGCTCCAGCTCGGCGACGAGGCGATTCTGTACGTCGCCGACTTCGACCTGGACGGCCGCGACATGCGCGTCACACGCCAGGCCGTCAACCGCGTGCGGCGCACCGGCGCCACCTGCCGCGTACGCCGCCACTCCACCCTCACCGATGCGGAGATGGAGGAGATCGTCGACCGGGCCGACGCCTGGCGCGACACCGAGACCGAGCGCGGCTTCTCGATGGCCCTCGACCGGCTCGGCGACCCCGAGGACGGCGACTGCCTCCTGGTGGAGGCCATGGGGAGCGACGGCAAGCTCCTCGCGCTGCTCTCCTTCGTGCCCTGGGGCCGCGACGGCGTCTCGCTGGACCTGATGCGCCGTGACCGCAGCGCCCCCAACGGGGTCATGGAGTTCATGGTCGCGGAGCTGTGCGCGGTCGCCGGAAAGTTCGGCGCACGGCGCATCTCGCTGAACTTCGCGGCGTTCCGGTCGGTCTTCGAGGAAGGCGCCCGCATCGGCGCGGGGCCGGTGCTCAGGCTCTGGCGCCGGCTGCTGCTGTTCTTCTCCAGGTGGTGGCAGCTGGAGGCCCTGTACCGGTCCAACGCCAAGTACCACCCCGAGTGGTACCCGCGCTTCATCTGCTACGGCGAGACCGGCTCCCTCGCCCGCATCGGGCTGGCGTCCGGCATCGCCGAGGGCTTCGTCTCCGTACCCTCGCTGCGCAAGCTCTGGGGCAAGGGGCGCGCGAGGGGCGGACCCGAACCCGCGACCACCGAGGGCCTGCCCTCGCTGTCGGCCCTCGGCCTCGAAGAAGGGGACGAGGCCGAGGCCGCGGATCCGACGGCGGGCCTGCCCGAACAGGTCCGCATCCGGCACCGCACCCTCGACCGGCTCCGCTCCGACGGCACCGACCCCTATCCGGTGGGCATCCCGCCGCGCACCCACACCCTCGCCGAGGTCCGCGAGGGCGACCATGTGACCGTCGCCGGCCGCGTCATCCTCGTACGCGACTTCGGCGGCATCGTCTTCGCCGTGCTGCGCGACTGGTCCGGCGACCGTCAACTCGCCCTCACCCGCAAGGACTCCGGTCCCGCCCTCGACCGGTTCCGCAAGGACATCGACATCGGGGACCACATCATCGCGAGCGGTCTCACAGGAGTCAGCGACACGGGCGAGCTGACCGTGTTCGTCACGTCCTGGCAGCTCACCGGCAAGTGCCTGCGCCCGCTGCCCGACAAGCGCCGGGGCCTGGCCGACCCCGAGGCGAAGGTGCGCCGCCGCTACCTCGACCTGGTGTCCAGCCCCGACGCCCGCGCGGTCGTCCGGGCCCGTTCCACCGCCGTACAGGCGCTGCGCCAGGGTCTGCTCGACCGCGGCTATCTTGAGGTCGAGACACCGATGCTCCAGCAGATCCACGGCGGCGCCAACGCCCGCCCCTTCACCACCCACATCAACGCCTACGACCTGAATCTGTACCTGCGCATCGCACCCGAGCTCTATCTGAAGCGGCTGTGCGTGGGCGGCCTGGAGAAGGTCTTCGAGATGGGCCGCACCTTCCGCAACGAGGGCGTCTCCTACAAGCACAACCCCGAGTTCACGATGCTGGAGGCCTACCAGGCCTTCGCCGACTACGACGTGATGCTCGATCTCACCCGCGAACTGATCCAGGGCGCGGCGACCGCCGCCTTCGGGGCCCCCGTCGCGCGCAAGGACGGCACCGAGTACGACATCTCCGGGCCCTGGCCCGTCAAGACCCTGTACGGCGCGGTCTCGGAGGCGCTGGGGGAGGAGGTCGACGCCGACACGCCCCTGGAGACGCTGCTGCGGCTGTGCGACCGCGCGGGCGTGCCGTACACGGCGGACGACGGACGCGGCGGTGTCGTACTGGAGATGTACGAACGACTGGTCGAGGAGAAGACCCAGCTCCCCACGTTCTACAAGGACTTCCCGACCGACGTCTCTCCGCTCACCCGCCAGCACCGCGCCGACCCGCGCCTCGCCGAGCGCTGGGACCTCGTCGCCTTCGGCACCGAACTGGGCACCGCCTACTCGGAGTTGACCGACCCCGTGGAACAGCGCCGACGGCTGACCGCGCAGTCGCTGCTGGCTGCCGGGGGAGACCCCGAGGCGATGGAGCTCGACGAGGACTTCCTCGACGCCCTGGAGTACGCGATGCCGCCCACCGGGGGCCTCGGTATCGGCGTCGACCGGCTGGTCATGTTCCTCACCGGGCTGACGATCCGTGAGACGTTGCCGTTCCCCCTGGTGCGCCGCCGCTGAATGGTCCAGGCGGGTGCTTTCGTAGGTCCGCACCGGTGTTCCTGAACTGCGCCACCCCTCATCAGGGTGACTGATAAATCATGAAAAAGGATAAGCTGCTCACCCGGCGCCGGGCGTTGATCGCCGGCGCCGCCGTCCTGGGCGCGGCCGGGGCGGCGGGCACGGCCCGCGTCCTCACCGCCGAACCGGCCGCGAAGCCGGTGCTCAGTGCCCCACCGGTCTCGGGCCCGCAGGCGCGCCGCGCCCTCAAGCCCTCCGCCTACCGCCTCCAGCCGATGGCCGGATACGGCGCACCACGCAGCGCGCCCGCGCGGACCGTCGTCCGGCACGAGCCGCTCCTGCGTATGTCCGGGCGCGGCCGCAGCATGGTGCTGACCTTCGACGACGGCCCCGACCCCCGCTACACGCCGGGCATCCTGCGCACCCTGCGCGAGTACGACGTGCGCGCGATGTTCTTCGTGTGCGGGGAGATGGCCGTCGACAACAAGGACCTGCTGAGCGAGATGGCCGACGACGGACACATCGTCGGCAACCACACCTGGACCCACCCGCTGCTGACCCAGCTCTCGCGCTCCGCGATCCGCTCAGAGATGGAACGCACCAGCGAGGTCATCGACGACGCCTACGGTGAGCCGCCCGTCTGGTTCCGCGCGCCCTACGGGGCCTGGAACCGGGCGGCCTTCCAGATCGGCGCCGAACTGGGCATGGAGCCGCTGGCATGGACGGTCGACTCGCTCGACTGGACGACCCCGGGCACCGGCACCATCGTCGACCGGGTCGAGAGCGGCGCCGCCCCGGGTGTCGTGGTCCTCTCGCACGACGCGGGCGGCGACCGCTCGCAGAGCGTACGGGCGCTGCGCGACTATCTGCCGCAGCTGCTGGATTCCGGCTATCACATGACCGTGCCGCGACGGCGATTCGCGTAGCGCCCTCGGCAGGCTTTCGCCCGCCCGGTCAAGGAACGCTCAGCGAACCTCGACCAGGCGGGCGAATACGACGACGTTGCCGTCGTAGCCGTGCTGCTTGGAGAAACCGCCCCCGCAGGTGATGACCCGCAATTCGGGAGCACCCTTGCTGCCGTACACGCGGTCGCCGGGGAAGTTGTTCTTCGCGAAGACCTCGATGCCGTAGATCTCGAACGCCGCGGTCTTCCCGTCCTTGCGCTGCACCTCGATCCGGCTTCCCTTTTTCAATGCCCCGAGCCCGTAGAAGACGGCGGGGCCCCGCATGTTGTCCACATGGCCCACGATCACGGCCGTGCCCTTTTCGCCGGGCGAGACCGCGCCGGTGAACCAGCCGGCGAGATTCGGGTCGTCGGGCGGCGGCGCGGCGACCCACCCGTCGATGTCGAGACCCACGGGCATGACCGGGGCGTCGACCTGGATCGACGGAATCCTGACCCGGTCCACCAGGGAGTACGGCAGCGGAGCCGGAGCGCCTGAGAAGGTGCCACCGGCGGTGCGGCTTTCGGCTGCCGCTGCCGAAGCGGGCTGCGGAGGGCCCACGTCGAACTCACCGGAACCATTCCGAATGAGCGCGAGGCCGGTCAGCAGAACAAGCGCTATCACGCCCCACGGGGCGCGCTTCCTCCTCCGCCGCTCCTCCTCTTCGGCCAGCTCGGACGCAGACATTCGCAATCCCCTCTCGACGCGGCCGTCGCCGCGTCCGTCGCGCATATGAGAACGCTAAGTCCAGCACGTCCGGCGGGCGACGGGGCGCGGGCGAACGGGTGGCGGAGTACATCGGGCGTGAGCCATCCGAGTTGCCGAGGCCAGGAATTTTCTGACGGTCCGTGACCTGCGGCAATATCCGATTGTGTGTAATTCTCTCGGCGTGTCCTCTCACCGGGACGGACCATTCTCGAAATGCGGCCCTGTGCACGGCATCTGAGGGTCTGTCTGGGAGGCGTTTTCTCGCCGATCTACCGGGGACGGTTCCCGGGGCGTCTTCCGCGGAGGATCACATGGGAAACTCACGTGCCCTGGCGGCCGCGGCCACGGTGGTCGCCGTCCTCGGGCTCGCCGCCCCCGCGGCCGTCGCGGACGGTATGGGCGACGGGAGCGGTCTGGGCAACACCAATTTGGGTGACGCGGGCAACATCAGCGGGTTTGGGCTGGGCAACATCAACGGGTTCGGGCCGGGCAACACCAACGGGTTCGGGCTGGGCAACAACAACGGGTTCGGGCTGGGCAACAACAACGGGTCCAGGCTGGGCAACAACAACGGGTCCAGGCCGGGCAACAACAACGGGGGTGGCCCGGGTAACAACAACGGGGGTGGCCCGGGCAACAACAACGGGTTCGGGCTGGGCAACAACAACGGGTTCGGGCCGGGCAACAACAGCGGGTTTGGGCTGGGCAACAACAACGGGTTCGGGCCGGGCAACAACAACGGGGATGGTCGGGGTAACAACAACGACGGGTTCGGGCTGGGTAACAACAACGGGTTCGGGCCGGGCAACAACAACGGGGATGGTCCGGGCAACGACTTCGGGGGTTTTTCGAGGAACATCGTCGCCGTCCCCAGCGTCATCGCCGCCGGCGGCCAGCTGACGGTGACGGTCGACGGGTGCCGGAACGGCGGCACCATGACCTCGCCCGTGTTCCGGCGCGCGACCCTCTCGCGGGTCCCGGGCAACAACGACACGGCGAGCGGAACGGCGAACGTCGACCGCGACGCGCGCCCCGGCTCGTACGACATCAACGTCAACTGCGTCGGGTCGGGCTCCCTGACCCGCCCCCGTGCCTTCACTGTCGTCGGTGGTGTCCGCGGTGGTCTCGGCGGCAGCAGCTCGACGGGCGCCACGCGCACCGACATGGCGATCGGTGGCGGTCTGGTGGCCGCGGCCGTCATCGGCGGCGGAGTGTTCTGGTTGCGCCGCCGGTCCGAGAAAAGGATCTGACCGGCCCCCCTGTGGATCCGACCGGCTCTCCCCCCTTCAGAGACGGCCGTCCCCCTCGGAAACGCACGTGGGAGCCCTACGCCCTGGATCCTTCCGAAAGGGTCCGGGGCGAAAGGCTGTGCCGCTGCGTCAGGAGTCGTCGGCCGCGGTGCGGCGGCGCGCCATGTACCACGCCGTGCCGACCGTGCCTGCGATGAGCGCGGCTCCGAGGCCGATCTCCTTCAGGTCGAAGCCGCCGACACTCCCGCCGACACCGGCCCTGACACCCCCTTGGGTGGAGACCGGGAGAGGTGTCGTGTTGTCGGCACGGCCGGTGGCGATGGTGAGGTCCGTGTGACCGCTCACGCCGTCGCACATGAACGTCACTTCGTACGCAGCGCCCTGCTTGGCGTCCGAGTCGACCAGGGCCGTGGCCGAGGACTGACCCTGCCGGATGGTGACGGTGTCGAAGACACCCGAGGAGACCGTGACGTCCCGCTGGCAGCCCCCGTCGTTTCTCTGCACGAGCAGCGCGACCTGACCGCCCGTGGCGATGGTCGACGGCTGGACGCTGAAACCGAACGGGGTGATGTTGTTGTTCCCGTCGCCGGCGACGGCGGCGGGCGCGGAGAAGGCCAGGGCGGTCACGCCCAGCAGAGCGGCCGAAGCGACGCGTATCGCGTGCATGGTGAGCCTCCAGGTCCCCGAGGAGCCTTGCCGCGGACCATTTCCGCTTGCGTCAGAAATGCGCCTCGATGATCGAAACGCTAGGAAAGGGAGCGCGTGGGCGCGATCGCAGTCGCGCGAATGGGGCAATCGCGTGGGCCGTTCAGGGGACGGTGTACGTGCAGACGGGGGACGGACGCGGCGTGGCGTCCGTACCCCGCTGTCGGGCCGCTCTTGAGGGTTCGTCACCCGGGAAGGTGCGGGAACAGCGCCGTGAACGGCTCCGCCGAGGCCGTGATCCCCCGGCTGTAGGGCGCGTCGAAGTCCCAGATCAGGAAGAGCAGGAAGGCGATCAGGGCGGAGAAGAGCCCGGCGAGGATCAGCTCGCGCGTGGTGCGCCGGATCTGCAGGGCGAAGACCATCCCCACGGTGACCACGGCGCCGGCGATCAGCCCGAACCACACCACCCCCGGCATGGTCGCCCCCGTGGAGTCGGAGCGGGCGTTGCGTGCGGCGTCGGCCGCGGTCACCTGGTCGACGAGGGGTTGATAGGCCTGGGCCTCGAAGTCCGTCCTGGGCTTGTAGTCGGTGACGTCCTGACGGATGCGGTCGAAGAGCCGGCCGCCCTCGGCCGTCACATGGCCCTGGTCCGCCATGGCCTTCCACTCGGTGGTGACGACGTGGCCGACATACGCGTTGACGTCGCCGCGGATGCGGTCGCGCACGTCGGGCGGGTAGACGCGGACCCGTGCCGAGATCTCGTGCAGGGCCTGCGCCTCGGTCTGCACATGGTCCTGGGCGACGCCGCGGGCCTCCCAGACACCGGCGATGGCCAGGCCCAGGACGATGGCGTACACCACGCCGATCATCATGGTCATGTACTCGATCACGTCCGGGGTCTCGGACGGATCCTCGTCCTCACGGACCGCGCGATGACGTACGAGCGTGACGACGAGGACGACGACGCACGCGGCCGCCATCGCGAGGACGAGAACAAGCCATTCCGACAAAGGATGCCTCCAAGGATCAGCGCGGGCGCAGCGCCGCGACGGCGAGTACCGCGGGCGCGGTGATGAGCAGGGTGAGTGAAACCAGCGAGGGGCCACCGCGGGACGGGTGCTTGCGCGGCGGGTTGCGATACGCCGGATAACTCACCGGGGACGGGGTCGGCTTGGGGTGCGCGCTCGGTGTGGGCGTCGGCGTGGGAGTGGGCCTCGGCGTCGGGGTGGGCCGGGGCGGCACGGGCCGTGGGCTCGGCGAAGGAGGAGGCGGGGGTGGGGGAGGCGGTGGTTCGGGGCTCGGTGAGTGAGTGGGTGGGTGCGTCGGAGTGGGGGTCGGGGCCGGCGTAGGGGTCGGTGTGGGCGTCGGGGTGGGCGTCGGGGTCGGTGTGGGCGTCGGGGTGGGCGTCGGGGTGGGGCAGGGCGGTGGTGGTGTGGGGGTCGGGCACCAAGCGGTACCGCCGGTGACCGCCACTGCGCCGCTTCCCGCGACGGCGACCGCCGAGACCCCGTCGCCGTCCGGGCCGACGGAGGCGTACGCGCAGGAGTCGGCGACCGCCGACCCCTGCGACGCGCCACCGAGGATCCAGGCCAGCGTCAGCAGCGCCAACAGCCGTATGACGAGGGCGGATCGGGTCCGCTTGGGTCCATGCACGACGGAGATCATGGAGCGCGCGGCGCCCGTGTACGCCGGAGTGGCGGGGTATTGCCCCCGAAGGGAGGATGTGCGCCTCCCCGCAGTTTGACGGGCCGCGCGGAATGCACCGCCGGGTACGTACATGTGCGCGAACCGCGCGGTTCGCGTCACAGGTTTCGGAAAGAAATTTGTGAGCCGGTTGAACACTTCCGCCACTCCCGCCCGTACCTAGGGCCATGCGCGGCGCAGCAGGGCGCTGCAACACCAATGCGAACAGCGGGAGTTACCCATGAAGACCTCCTGGCGGAGCGCCTCCCTCGTAGCGACAGCTGCGGCCGTGCTGGCGCTCACGACGGCGTGCGGTCAGGAACAGGGCACCCAGTCGACGGGCAGCCAGAATGTGGGCGCCACCGCGGCCGCCGGCGATTATGGATCGAGTTCCAGCGACACTGGCTCCGGCAATGGTTACGGCGCCGATTCCAAGGACGAGCAGGGCACCGCGGCCAAGGCGGAATCCGCAGGTCAGCTCGCTGTTACCGAAAGTACGAAGCTCGGCAAGGTGCTGACCGACAGCGCCGGATTCACCCTTTACCGCTTCGACAAGGACACGGCCGAACCGCCGAAGTCGAGCTGCGACGGCGATTGCGCGACGGCCTGGCCGCCGGTTCCCGCCGAGGGTGCCACCGCCGCCACCGGTGTGGACAAGGCGCTCCTTGGTGAGGTCACCCGGACGGACGGCACCAAGCAGCTGACCATCGGCGGCTGGCCGATGTACCGGTACGCGAAGGACACGAAGGCCGGGGACACCAACGGTCAGGGCGTGGGCGGCACTTGGTACGCGTCTGCCCCCAATGGCAAGAAGGCGACCCTGGCCGACCTGCCCGGCCTGTCGACCCGCAACGACCCCAAGCTCGGCGAGATCGTCGTCGACAAGAACGGCATGACGGTCTACCGCTTCATGAAGGACCAGGCCTGGCCTGTCTCGAAGTCGGCCTGCACCGGCGCCTGCCTGGAGAAGTGGCCCGCCGTCGCGCCGGTCGCCGCGAACGACACCAAGGGCGTCCAGAAGAAGGGCCTCATGGGCTTCACCCGGCCGGACGGCGTCAAGCAGATGACCGTCAACTGCTGGCCCATTTACACCTTCTCCGGTGACACGGCTCCCGGAGACACCAACGGTCAGGGCGTGGGCGGCACGTGGTACGCCGTCGCGCCCGACGGAAAGCCGGTCGGCGCGTCCGAGTAGAAGATCACCTCCCCAGGGTTGATCACCTCGCCCAGTCAGCAACGGAACGCGGAAGGGAGTGGACGCAGAGAAGCACTGTGCCGGACGAACGAAACAGCGCGCGCGACCTTGGTCCGCCCCCCCCCCCCCCCCCCGGGGGGGGGGGGCACCTTGTGTTTCCCGAAGGGGGGGGGTTTTTCTCCCCTTTTTTCCTCCCGGGAGCGTTTTTTCGTTTTTCTGGGCGG
>NZ_JBVHXR010000001.1:95208-211449 GCF_055569295.1 Streptomyces sp. NPDC029292 | reverse complement strand
TCCACGCCAAAAAAGGAAGGGGGAGGGGGGGGAAGGAGGAACACCCTTGTTCGGGACAAACAAAAAAGCTTGTCCACTTTTTCTCCCCCCCCCCCCCCCCCCGGGGGGGGGGCGCACCACTTGGTGTCCACGGACGGGGGATGCTTTCGCCACTCTTTGTAACTCCGGGGAACTTTTTGGAATGCTTCGGAGCGATTTCGCGGTGACGGTGGACGGCGTGCTCGAAGGCCGCTCACGGAGTGCCAATTCGGCACTTGCCGGAGGCAGTGACCGGGAACGGACGGTCAATTTCCGTTTTGGCTCGCTCCTTTGGCGGGCGATCAGTAGCCTCAGCTCGAACACCGGATCGCCTACGCCGCCGACCAAGCCTTGGAGAGATAGATGGAGCGTCCCGCCTGGGCCCCCCGAAGCATTGACATCACGATGCCGAGCGTGTCCCGTATCTACGACTACTACCTGGGCGGTTCGCACAACTTCGAGGTCGACCGGGAAGCGGCACGCAAGGCGATGGAGTTCATGCCGGGACTTCCCAAGATCATGCAGGCGAACAGGGCGTTCATGCGCCGCGCCGTGCGCTACGCGGTCGACGAGGGCATCACGCAGTTCCTCGACATCGGCTCCGGCATCCCGACCTTCGGTAACGTTCACGAGGTCGCGCAGGCCGCCAGGCCCGGCGCGCACGTCGTGTACGTCGACCACGACCCGGTGGCCGTCGCGCACAGCCAGGCCGTACTGGGGGGCAATGAGAACGCGGACGTCGTCGCCGCCGATCTGCTCAAGCCCCAGGAGATCCTGGCGAGCCCTCAGATTCAGCGTCTGATCGACCTGAACCGGCCGGTCGCCCTCCTTCTCGTTGCCATACTTCACTTCGTGGAGGACGCGGACGACCCGTATCGAGCGGTGGCGGAACTGCGCGACGCGCTCGCGCCGGGCAGCCTGCTCGTCGTCACGCATGCCTCGTACGAGGGAATTCCGCTCCCTCCGGGGCGGGCCGAGGGTGCGGTCGACGTCTACAAGAGCATCCGCAACCCACTGATCATGCGCTCGCGCGACGAGATCGCGCGGTTCTTCGAGGGGTACGACATGGTGGAACCCGGACTGGTGCCGATGCCGAACTGGCGGCCCGACACGGCACCCGAGGACGAGGATCCTTATGCCTTCTCCGGGTTCGCCGGCGTGGGGCGCGCGGCGTGACCGCCGAGCCGGACGGGCCGGACGGGCCGGAGGACAGACTGCGCCGGTTCGCGACGATCTGGAGCAGGGCGGTCTACCCGGTCACCTCCTCGTCGCTGACCCGGCCGGAGTTCGAGCAGCAACTGGTGCCGCTCGCCCGGCGGTTGAGCGAAGCGCTGCGGGCCAGGACCTTCGACGCGGCGGAGGGTCAGGCGGTCGGCGCCGCACTGGTCGCCGCGCACTGCACCGACCCCGAGTCGCTCAGCCGTGCCCTCGACTGCGTTGACGCCTACCTGGTGCTCTACTGCGGCGAGGACGGGCCCCAGGAGGCGTTGCGGACCCGGTCGGCGCGGCTCCAGCACGCCATGGCCGCCGGGTTCGCGCAGGCGCTGCGGGAGCGGACGCTGGCCGAGCAGGAGGCCATCTCCCGGGCCGCCCTGAACGCCCGCAGTGCGGTGGCCGAGGCGCTGCACGCGAGCGAGGCCCGTTTCCGCGCGGTCTTCGAGGGCGCGGCCATAGGAATCGGCATCGCCGACCTCGACGGAAACATCCTCCAGGTCAACGGCGCGCTGCTGCGCATGTTCGGCGGCACCGAGCAGTCGATGCGCGGCCGCCGGGTCGTCGAGTGGACGCACCCCGACGACGCACCTCAAGTCTGGCGACTGTACGAGGAGTTGGTGCGCGGCGAGCGCGAGCACTACCACGTAGAAAAGGCGTTCTACCGTCCCGACGGCACCGCCCTGTGGACCAATCTGACGGTCTCACTGCTGCGTGACGCGGACGGCCAACCCCAGTACCAGCTCGCGCTGATGGAGGACACCACCGAGCGGCGGCTGCTCAATCTGCGGCTGCGCTACGAGGCCACGCACGACGCGCTCACCGGACTCCCCAACCGCACCCTGTTCTTCGAGCGCCTGGAGAAGGCGCTGTCCGCGGGCGAGGGCCAGCGCTTCGGCCTGTGCTACCTCGACCTCGACGGCTTCAAGACGATCAACGACAGCCTCGGTCACGCGGCCGGCGACCGGCTGCTCGTCGAGGTCGCCGACCGGCTGCAGTCCTGCGCGACCGCCCCCGGCGAGATGGTCGCCCGGCTCGGCGGCGACGAGTTCGTGGCGCTGACCACCGGGCCCGACACCGAGAGCGAGGTCGACGCGCTCGCCGACCGCATCATGAACGCCCTCATCACCCCGGTCCGCATCGACGGCCGGGAACTGACGGTCCGCGGCAGCATCGGCATCGTCGAGGGGCCGGCGGGGGAGCGCGGCCCGGCGGAGGTGCTGCGCAGCGCCGACATCACGATGTACCGGGCCAAGTCCGCGGGCGGCAACCGCTTCGAGCTCGCCGACCCCGAGGCCGACGCCCGCGCCATCACCCGGCACGGCCTCACCACCGCGCTGCCCGCGGCCCTGGACCGGGGCGAGTTCTTCATCGAGTACCAGCCACTGGTGCACCTCGGCGACGGCAGCGTACGCGGCGCCGAAGCCCTCGTGCGCTGGCTGCACCCGCAGCACGGCGTCCTGGGACCCGACCGTTTCATCCCGCTCGCCGAGCACACCGGACTGATCGTCCCGCTGGGCCGATGGGTCCTGGAACAGTCCGTCCGCCAGGCCCGCGAGTGGCAGAAACGACACTCCGACGCGGGCCCGTTGCGAATCAATGTCAATCTGTCGCCGTGCCAGCTGACCCATCCCGGCCTCGTCCAGGACACCGTCGACATCCTGGAGCGGGTCGGGCTCGACGCGGACGCGCTCTGCCTGGAGGTCACCGAGTCGGCGCTGATCGGCGCCGACGACGACCTGCTCAAGCCGCTGCGCCGGCTGGCCGAAATGGGCGTCGACATCGCCCTCGACGACTTCGGCACGGGCTACTCCAACCTCGCCAACCTGCGCCGCCTCCCGGTCAGCATCCTCAAGCTGGACCGTTCCTTCACCCAGGGCATGCAGCAGTTCCCCGCCGACCCGGTCGACCTGAAGATCGTCGAGGGCATTGTCTCCCTCGCCCACAGCCTCGACCTGGCGGTCACGGTCGAAGGCGTGGAAACCGGCGCCCAGGCCGAGCAGCTGCGGATACTGGGCTGCGACACGGCCCAGGGCTGGTACTACGCCCGGCCCGGCCCACCGGAGCGGCTGCACGAGCTGGCACTGGTGGACGCCACCGGCTGACGGCGTGACGGAACTGCGGGACGCGGGCCCGGACGGCTGGTACGGGCCCGCGACACCGCTGGTGCGCCGTGTGCGCACCCGTCGGCCGAATCGGCGTGGGGAGATCGTCCTGCGACGGTGGCTGCGAGTCGTGATCCTGCGGGCGCTCGCGTGCCTCGGCGCCGCTTTCGCGGTGGAGGCGGCGACGTCGGCACCGGGCCTTTCGCCAGGCGGCCACGAGCTGGTGGCGGCACTGCTCCTGGCACAGGCGACCGTCGCGTGGCGCATCTCCCTGACCAGGCTGGTGCTGCGCCCCGGGGAGATCGTCCGGTACGGCCCGTGGACCCGTGTCGTGGTGCCCTGAGCCGTCGTGCTGCGGGTGGACCGGCCGATGTGGCGAGGCGTGCCCGCGCTGGAGACCCGTACGGGCGAGGTGGTCACGTTCTTCCTGCTGTACGGGTCGCTGTGGGGCGCGCTGTACGACTTCACCGCCGTCTGCGTCGACGCCCTGCGGGCCCATGTCCGACGGTACGGCGGTGCCCCGGCCGCCACGGGCATCGCGCGCCGGTTCGGCTGGTCGCCGGTCGCCGACGCACTCACCGTGTGCACGGTGGTCTGTGCCGTCGCCGGTGTGGTCAGGATGGCGGCCGGCTGACCGGGGCCGGGGCTCCAGCAGCGCCGGAGCGGGCGCTCCAGCAGCACGGGAGCGGGCGCTCGAACAGCACCGGAGCCGGTGCTCCAGCGGCACGGGAGCGGGCGCGCCGGCAAATACGGGAGCGGGCGCACCAGCAGTACCGGAGCGGGCGCTCCAGCAGCACGGGAGCGGGCGCTCGAACCGCACCGACGCCGGTGCTCCAGTAGCACCGTTTCGGCGCTTCAGTCGCGCCGGTTTCAGCGCTCCAGCAGCATCCGCTGGAGCTCCCGGGCCGCGCGCGGCGGAGCCACATCGCTGCGATGGGCCAGCGCGATCGTGCGGTGCAGGCCGGGCCGGGCCAGCGGGGTCACCCGCAGTCCGCGCCCGGACCGCGTCGCGACCATGCGGGGTACGACGGCCACGCCGAGCCCCGCCCGGACGAAGCCCAGCACCGCGTCCATCTCGCCGCCCTCGACGGCGAAGTCCGGCTCGAAGCCCTCGGCGCGACAGGCGGCGACTGTCAGTTCCCGCAGGTCGTAGCCGTGCCGGAACATGACCAGGCGTTCGCCCTCCAGGTCGGAGACCCGCACGGTGCGGCCGTGGCCCGGCGCCGGCGCGTCCGGCGGCGACACCACCACCAGGTCCTCGTGCAGCAGCTCCACCGTGGTCAGCGCGGGGGACGGCTGGGGGAGCGGGAGGACGACCAGGGCCAGGTCGAGAGCGCCGCGCGCGAGTTCTCGCACCAGATCGTGCGAGCCGCCCTCCTCGATCAGCAGCCGGATGCCCGGATAGCGGTCGTGGAAGACGCGCAGGACATCCGGGAGCAGACCGGTGCACACACTCGGAGTCGCGCCGAGGCGGATCCGGCCGCTGCGCAGCTGCGCCAGCTCCTGCACCTCGTGCCGGGCCGTGTCGGCGTCGGCGAGGATGCGCCGGGCCAGCGGGAGCAGGGCCTCCCCGGCGTCCGTGAGCGTGATGTTCCCGCGCGCCCGCAGGAACAGATCCGCCCCCAACTCCCGCTCCAGCGCCTTGATCTGCTGGGAGAGGGACGGCTGCGCGACATGGACCAGATCGGCGGCCCGGGTGAAATGCCGGGTCTCGGCGACCGCCACGAAGTACTGGAGCTGTTGGAACTGCACCCAAGCCACGATAGGCCATGCCTATGGAATCCAGCCGCACCATGTCTTGGACCGATCGGCCCCCTCGGTCCTAGCGTCTGTGACATGGCTCTGGCAACGAGGACGGACCGACGACCGTCCATGACACGCACCGTGTGGGACAGCTCCGTCGGGAAGAAGACGGTCATGGCCGTGAGCGGTCTGATCATGCTGCTTTACCTGGCCGCCCACATGTTCGGCAATCTCAAGATCTTCTTCGGTTCCGGCGAATTCAACCGCTACGCGCACGCCCTGCGCACCCTCGGCGAGCCCTTCCTGCACTACGAGTGGGCCCTGTGGATCATCCGCGTCGTCCTGGTCGTCGCCGTCGTCGCGCACGCCACAGCCGCGTACCAGCTGAGCCGCCGCGACATCAAGGCGCGCCCCAGCAAGTACGTCCACAAGAAGCCGCGGGCCAGCTACGCCACGCGCACCATGCGCTGGGGCGGTATCATCCTCGGCCTGTTCATCGTGTGGCACATCCTCGACCTGACGACCGGCACCGTGCACCCGGACGGCTTCCAGGCCGGACACCCGTACCAGAACGTGATCGACACCTTCTCCACCTGGTACGGCGACGCCATCTACATCGTCGCGATGCTCGCGCTCGGCCTGCACATCCGGCACGGCTTCTGGAGCGCGGCACAGACCCTCGGCGCGGGCAGCCGCACCCGTGACCGCGCCCTCAAGACCATCGCCAACGTCCTCGCGCTGGTGCTGACGGTGGGCTTCATCTCCGTACCTGTCGGTGTCATGACCGGATTGGTGAGCTGACATGACCTCTTACGCCGAGTACGCGACCGGTGAGCCGGTCGTCGACACCAAAGCCCCCGAGGGCCCCGTCAACGAACGCTGGGACACCCGCCGTTTCGAGGCCAAGCTGGTCAACCCCGCCAACCGCCGCAAGCACACGGTGATCGTCGTCGGCACGGGCCTCGCGGGCGGTTCCGCCGGCGCCACACTCGCCGAACAGGGCTACCACGTCGTCCAGTTCTGCTACCAGGACTCGCCCCGCCGCGCCCACTCGATCGCCGCGCAGGGCGGCATCAACGCGGCGAAGAACTACCGCAACGACGGCGACTCGGTCCACCGGCTGTTCTACGACACCGTCAAGGGCGGGGACTTCAGGGCGCGCGAGTCGAACGTCCACCGGCTCGCGCAGATTTCGGTGGAGATCATCGATCAGTGCGTGGCGCAGGGCGTCCCCTTCGCCCGCGAGTACGGCGGCCTCCTCGACACCCGCTCCTTCGGCGGCGTCCAGGTGTCCAGGACCTTCTACGCCCGCGGCCAGACGGGCCAGCAGCTTCTCCTCGGCGCCTATCAGGCGCTGTCGCGGCAGATTGCCGCGGGCAACATCGAGATGCACCCGCGCACCGAGATGCTCGACCTGATCGTGGTCGACGGCCGGGCGCGGGGGATCGTGGCCCGCGATCTGATCACGGGGAAGATCGACACGTACTACGCGGACGCGGTGGTCCTCGCCTCCGGCGGATACGGCAACGTCTTCTACCTCTCGACGAACGCCATGAACTCCAACGCGACCGCGATCTGGCGGGCGCACCGGCGCGGCGCCTACTTCGCCAACCCCTGCTTCACCCAGATCCACCCCACCTGCATCCCGCGCACCGGCGACCACCAGTCCAAGCTCACCCTGATGAGCGAGTCGCTGCGCAACGACGGCCGGATCTGGGTGCCGAAGGCGCAGGGCGACACGCGACCGCCGAACGAGATCCCCGAGGACGAGCGCGACTACTACCTGGAGCGCATCTACCCGTCCTTCGGCAACCTCGTGCCCCGCGACATCGCCTCCCGCGCCGCCAAGAACGTCTGCGACGAGGGCCGTGGCGTAGGCCCCGGCGGCCAGGGTGTCTACCTGGACTTCGCCGACGCCATCCAGCGGATGGGCAAGGCGAAGGTCGAGGAGAAGTACGGCAACCTCTTCGACATGTACGCGCGGATCACCGCCGAGGACCCGTACACCGTGCCGATGCGCATCTACCCCGCCGTGCACTACACGATGGGCGGACTGTGGGTCGACTACGACCTCCAGACCACCATCCCGGGCCTGTTCGCGATCGGCGAGGCCAACTTCTCCGACCACGGCGCGAACCGGCTGGGCGCCTCGGCCCTGATGCAGGGCCTCGCCGACGGCTACTTCGTGCTGCCGTCCACGATCAACGACTACCTCGCTCGCAACCCGCACCACGAGCGGGTCACCGACGAACACCCCGCCGTCCAGGAGGTGCTGACCGAGACCGAGGACCGCGTCACCAGGCTCCTCGCCGTCGACGGCGACCGCACCCCCGATTCCTTCCACCGCGAAGTCGGCGAACTCATGTGGGAGTTCTGCGGCATGGCCCGTACGGAGACGGGGCTGCGCAAGGCACTTGAGCGCATCCCGCAGATCCGCGAGGAGTTCTGGCGGCGCATCAAGGTGCCCGGCACCGGCGAGGAGTTCAACCAGTCCCTGGAGAAGGCCAACCGCGTCGTCGACTACCTGGAGCTCGCCGAGCTCATGTGCCTCGACGCCCTGCACCGGTCGGAGTCCTGCGGCGGGCACTTCCGCGAGGAGTCCCAGACCCCGGACGGCGAGGCCGCCCGCAGGGACGAGGAGTTCTCGTACGCGGCCGCCTGGGAGTTCACCGCCACCGGCGACGCGCCCGTCCTGCACAAGGAAGACCTGGTCTTCGAGTACGTCCACCCCACTCAGCGGAGCTACGCATGAAGCTCACCCTGCGCGTCTGGCGCCAGAAGAACGCCGACGCCGACGGAGCGATGTCCACGTACGAGGTGGACGACATCTCGGCCGACATGTCCTTCCTGGAGATGCTCGACACCCTCAACGAGGAGCTCATCCTCAAGGGCGAGGACCCCGTCGCCTTCGACCACGACTGCCGTGAGGGCATCTGCGGCGCCTGCTCGCTCGTCATCAACGGCGACGCGCACGGCCCGGAGCGCACCACGTCCTGCCAGCTGCACATGCGGTCCTTCCAGGACGGCGACACGATCGACATCGAGCCGTGGCGCGCCTCGGCCTTCCCGGTCGTGAAGGATCTCGTGGTCGACCGGTCCGCCTTCGACCGGATCATCCAGGCCGGCGGCTACATCACCGCCCCGACCGGCGCGGCGCCCGAGGCCCATGCGACACCGGTACCGAAGCCGGACGCCGACTTCGCCTTCGAGCACGCCGAGTGCATCGGCTGCGGCGCCTGCGTGGCGGCCTGCCCGAACGGCGCGGCGATGCTGTTCACCTCGGCGAAGATCAACCATCTGAACGTCCTGCCGCAGGGCGCGCCCGAGCGCGAGACCCGCGTGCTCGACATGGTGGCGCAGATGGACGAGGAGGGCTTCGGCGGCTGCACCCTCACCGGGGAGTGCGCGACCGCCTGCCCGAAGGGCATCCCGCTGGTCTCCATCACCGGCATGAACAAGGAGTGGCTGCGCGCGACCCGCAGGGCGGGAAGGCGTTAGCCCGTAAGTCGTTCGCCGTTAGGGTGCGGACGGGCGGGACCGGCAGTGGTGCTCATTGCCGGTCCCGTCTCGCTCCTCCGGGCACCCCTGGCATTCAACATCCTCACATCCGCCCTCCTGGCACAGGTCACGCGCACGCCAACCGGCATCGGAAGAACAGGAGCGCGCAGACCGCACCGATCCGGTCTGCCGCCGCTTCGCCGAACCGGCCCGTGACCAGGAGAGTGCCATGACCGGCGTTTCCACCCTCGACAGCCCCCCACTGTCGACCGCCCCCACCCGCTACACCGTCACCCTCGCCCGCGACGAGGCCGACGTCCGAGCCGCACAGCGGCTGCGCCACGACGTCTTCGCGGGAGAGATGGGCGCCCTGCTGACCACCCCGCAGCCGGGCCTCGACATCGACCCCTTCGACGCGTACTGCGATCACCTGCTGGTCCGCGACACGGTGAGCGGTCAGGTCGTCGGCACCTACCGGCTGCTGCCGCCCGAGCGGGCCGCGATCGCCGGACGGCTGTACTCGGAGAGCGAGTTCGACCTCGGCCCGCTGGCCGCGATCCGCTCCGGGCTCGTCGAAGTCGGCCGCTCCTGTGTGCACCCCGACCACCGCGACGGCGCGGTCATCGGCCTCATCTGGGCCGGGATAGCCCGCTACATGGTCGAGGGCGGCCACGAGTGGCTCGCGGGCTGCTGCTCCATTCCGCTGGCCGACGGCGGCGCGCTGGCCGCGGGCACCTGGGACCGGGTACGGGAGAAGCACCTGGCTCCCGAGGAGTACCGCGTACGGCCGCTGCTGCCCTGGACCGCGGAGGACGTCACCCGGCCCGCCCGCACACCTCTGTCCCCACCCGCCCGCACACCTCTGTCCCCACCCGCCCGCACACCTCTGTCCCCACCCGCCCGCACCGAGCTGCCCCCGCTGCTGCGCGGCTACCTCCGCCTCGGCGCCTGGGTCTGTGCCGAGCCCGCGTACGACCCGGACTTCGGCGTCGCCGACCTGTATGTGCTGCTGTCGATGCGCCGGGTCAACCCGCGCTATCTGCGGCACTTCCTCTCGCTCGTCCCGGCGTGATGAGCGTGACCCGTAGCGGTGTCCTGCGCGCGTCTGGCATCGGTGTCCTGCGCGCATCCCACACAGGTGTCCTGCGCGCGTCCCGCATCGGCGGGATACGCCGCCCCGGCCGCGGCGCGGCGGCGCTCACCGGTCCGGACGCCGGCACGGCGGCGGTCCCGGCCACCGGAAAGGTACCGTCGCCGCGCCGCGCCGGCGTGCCGGTCAGGCCCCGGTCCGGGTGGGCGCCCCCGGGCGCCGCGCCGGAGAGCGCCTGGCTGCCCAGCGCCCCGTGCTCCCCGCGCGTCTGCGTGGAGTCCACGGGGTCGGTGGCCACCGCGCCGCGCGCCGTGCTGCGGCTGGCCGCGCTCCTGGTCGTGGTCGTCGTCGGGATCGCGCTGACCCCGGTGGTCGCGCGGATCTCCGCAGCGCCGCGCGACCGGATGGTCAGAACGTGGTGCCGGACGGTCGTTCGGGCCGCCGGCGTGCGCGTACGGATCACCGGTGCCGCCCCGCCCACCGGCGGTCTGCTGATGGTCGCCAACCACATCTCCTGGCTGGACATCCCGCTGCTCGCCGCCGTCCGCCCCGGCCGGATGCTGGCCAAGGCGGAGATCCGGCAGTGGCCCGTGGCGGGCGCGCTGACCGCCAGCAGCGGCGCGCTGTTCATCGAGCGGGACCGGCTGCGCGCGCTGCCCCGGACGGTCGCGCGGATCGCGGACACCCTGCGCGACGGAGCCGCGGTGGCGGTGTTCCCCGAGGGGAGCACCTGGTGCGGCCGGGCACAGGGGTACTTCCGGCGGGCCGTCTTCCAGGCCGCGCTCGATGCGGCCGCGCCCGTCCAGCCAGTACGCCTCCACTACCGGCTGGACGGAGGAGCGGCGAGCACGGCGCCCGCGTTCGTCGGGAGCGATTCGCTGCTCGCCTCGGTGTGGCGGGTCGTATCGGCCCGCGCGCTCGTCGCGGAGGTGAACGTGCTCCCCGTGCTCGTGCCGGGCAGCCACTGCGACCGCCGCGGCCTGGCCCACGCCGCACAAGGAGGGCTGCACACACCGAGCGCACACGCACACTCCGCCACCATCTACGGGGCTTGAGGGAGCGCGCGGGCGAGATAGGGAGCCGTCGTGCTGCCCTCCGCCCGCGCCATCTCGGCCGGAGGCCCCGCCGCGACGATCCGACCGCCCGCGTCACCGCCGCCCGGACCCAGGTCGATCACCCAGTCCGCGCCCGCGACCACCGCCATGTCGTGCTCGACGACCACGACGGTGTGGCCCGCGTCGACCAGACCGTGCAGCTGGCGCATCAGCACCTCCACATCGGCCGGGTGCAGTCCCGTGGTCGGCTCGTCGAGGAGGTAGAGGGTGTGGCCACGGCGGACGCGCTGCAACTCGCTGGCCAGCTTGATGCGTTGGGCCTCGCCGCCCGACAACTCCGTGGCGGGCTGGCCGAGTCGCAGATAGCCGAGGCCCACGTCGAGCAGCGTGGCGAGACTGCGGGCCACGGCCGGGGTGTCCGCGAAGAACTCCGCCGCGGCCTCCACCGTCATGTCCAGCACCTGCGCGATGTTCCGTCCCCGGTACGTCACTTCGAGCGTCTCGGGGTTGTAGCGCGCCCCGCCGCAGTCCGGGCACGGCGCGTACGTGCTCGGCAGGAAGAGCAGCTCGACGCTGACGAACCCCTCGCCCTGACAGGTCTCGCAGCGCCCGCCCACGACGTTGAACGAGAAGCGCCCCACGCCGTAGTCCCGCCTCCTCGCCTCCTCCGTCGCGGCGAAGGCCTTGCGCACGACATCGAAGAGGCCTGTGTACGTCGCCAGATTCGAGCGCGGGGTACGGCCGATGGGCTTCTGGTCGACGGAGACGAGCCGTCCGACGCCCGCCAGATCCTCCGTCACCTCGCCGATGAGCGTGGACTTGCCCGAGCCGGACACACCGGTGACCGCCGTGAACACGCCGAGCGGGACCTCGGCGGTCACCCCGTGCAGGTTGTGCCGGGTGACCGGACCGACCTTCAACTGGCCGCGCGGCGACCGTACTTCGCGTACGGCAGCGGGGGAGCGGCCGAAGAGGAAGCGAGCCGTCGCCGACTCCTCGACCTCGGCCAGCTGCGCCACCGGACCGCTGTGCAGCACCCGTCCGCCGTGCTCGCCCGCACGCGGGCCGACATCGACGAGCCAGTCGGCTCCGCGGACCACATCGAGATGGTGCTCCACGACGAACACCGAGTTCCCCGCCGACTTCAGCCGGTCCAGAACCGTGAGCAGGGCTTCGGTGTCCGCCGGGTGCAGCCCGGCCGACGGCTCGTCGAGGACGTACACGACACCGAAGAGCCCGGAGCGCAGCTGTGTTGCCAGCCGCAGGCGTTGGAGTTCGCCCGCGGAGAGGGTGGGGGTGGCCCGGTCGAGGCTCAGATAGCCGAGGCCGAGTTCGGCGACGGGCGCGATACGGGCCTTCAGGTCCTCCGTCAGGACGCGGGCGGTCTCGGAGCCGGCCGTGAGGGATCCGGCGAGCTCGGCCAACGGCAGCGCGGCCAGCTCGGCGATCGTGTGTCCCGCGAACGTCACGGCCAGTGCCTCGGGACGCAGCCGGCTCCCGTTGCACACCGGGCAGGGGGCACCGGCGAGAAACCGCTCCGCCTTGGCCCTCAGCGTCTGGCTCTTGGAGTCCGAGAACGTCTTCATGACATAGCGCCGGGCACTCATGTACGTGCCCTGGTACGGGCGTTGGATCCGCCCCGCGTCCCGCACCGGATGCACGGTGACGACCGGCTGCTCGTCCGTGAACAGGATCCACTCGCGCTGCTCGGCGGGCAGCTCGCGCCACGGCCGGTCCACGTCATGGCCGAGGGTGTCGAGGACATCGCGCAGGTTCTTGCCCTGCCAGGCACCCGGCCACGCGGCGATCGCACCCTCGCGGATCGACAGCGACGGATCGGGGACCAGCAACTCCTCACTCGTACGGTGTACTTGACCGAGCCCATGACACTCGGGGCAGGCCCCCGCCGCCCTATTCGGCGAGAACGCGTCCGAGTCGAGCCGCTCGGCACCCTCCGGATAGTCACCCGCGCGCGAGAACAGCATCCTCAGGGAGTTGGAAAGGTTGGTGACCGTGCCCACGGACGAGCGCGAGGTCGGTGCCGAGCGGCGCTGCTGGAGCGAGACCGCGGGCGGCAGCCCGGTGATGTCCCCGACCTTCGGCGCCCCGACCTGGTGGATCAGCCGCCGCGCGTACGGGGCGACCGACTCGAAGTAGCGCCGCTGGGCCTCCGCGTAGATCGTCCCGAAGGCCAGCGAGGACTTGCCGGACCCGGAGACGCCGGTGAAGACCGCGAGGACGTCCCGGGGGATGTCGACGTCCACGCCCTGGAGATTGTGCTCACGGGCGCCCCGGACGCGGACGTACGAGTCGTGCGGGCTGGACATCGTGGGGACTCCTGTGGGGCCTGGGGCAAACCCCACGATTCTAGGCCCCGGTCAGTCCCGCGACCCGGGCGAGCCTCCGGTAGGAGTCCAAGAGGGCGTCCCGGTCGTACGTACTGGTCGTGACCAGCACCTCCTGCGCCCCCGTCTCCTTGATCACCGTCTCCAGCTCATGGGCGACCTGTTCCTCCGTGCCGACGATGTGCCCCGCGAGACCGGACTCGTACAAGCCCCGCTCCTTGTCGGTCATCGGCAGGCTGTCGACACGCTCGGCGGGCGGCAGCGGCGGGAAGGTGCCGTGCGTGCGGGAGTACGCCATCGACCAGGCCTCCGGGAGCAGCAGACGGCGCGCTTCCTGCGGGCTTTCGGCGACCGCGACCGTGCCGGAGATGACGACGTACGGCTCCCGCGCCCAGACGGACGGGCGGAACGTCGCGCGGTAGTGATCGATGCCGCGCCGCATCTTCTCCCGGTTCCTGAGGTCCCCGATGACCATCGGCAGGCCCGCGCGCGCCGCGATGGTGGCACCCTCGCCCATGGCGAGCACGAAGGGCGGCACGGTGAGGCCCTCCGAGGGGCGGGCGTGCACGCCGGTCGGTGACGTGCCGCGGAACCAGCCGAGCAGCTCGGCGAGGTGCGCGGCGAAGTCCGCTGTGTTGGCGGCGCCCTTGTCCCGCCCCAGCGCCTTGCGCACCCCGTCCGTGAAGCCGACGGAACGGCCCAGCCCCATGTCGATCCGCCCCGGGAACAGGGACTCCAGGACACCGAACTGCTCGGCCACGACCAGGGGTTGGTGGTTCGGCAGCATCACACCGCCGGTGCCGACCCGGATCGTCCGGGTGGCGGCGGCGACCGCGGCGGCCAGTACGGTGGGCGCGGAACCGGCCACTCCGGGGACCCCGTGGTGCTCCGAGACCCAGATCCGGTGATATCCGAGCTGCTCCAGGTGCTGGGCCAGGCGAACCGTGTCGCGCAGGGCCTCGGGAACCTCGTGCCCCTCGCGGGTGCGCGAGCGGTCGAGGACGGAGAAGCGGGTCGACGCGATCACAGAGCTCACAGGGGGGTCAACGCCTGACGGGCGCCAGGATTCCCGCCGCTGATGATCGAAGACCCCCAGGGGCCGTAGGGGCATTTGGTCAATGCGGGGGCCATGCGAGCGGCGGGCGGGTTCGGTTGTGCGCCACATGTAGAGGCAGCGGGCGCACTGGAGGACGTCCCAGACGCCGGGGACCGGGGAGGTGGTGACGGTCTCGATGGTGTCGTGGGCGCAGCGGGGGCAGATCATCCGGGGTTCCTCGAATTCGTACGGTGGGCTCAGCGGGCGGCGAGCAGGGACTGGAGGCGGGCGGTCCACTCGGCGGTCTCGGGCAGGTCCTTCGCCGGGGTGCTGAAGTTGCCGCGGACGTCGGGGGCGACGGGCGTGGTCGCGTCGATGATCATCTTGCTGGTGATGCCGGCGGGCTGGGCGGCCGGGGCCAGCTCCAGGACCGACAGGTTCGGGATGATCACGACGTCGTCCTTGGGGTTCACCTTCGCCGACATCGCCCACATGACCTGGGGGAGGTCGAAGGGGTCCACGTCCTCGTCGACCAGGATCACCTGGGCGACGTAGCCGAGACCGTGCGGTGTGGTCATCGCGCGCATGCCGACCGCCTTGGCGAAGCCCCCGTACCGCTTCTTCGTCGAGATGATCACCAGCAGCCCGTGGGTGTACATGGCGTTGACGGCCTGCACCATCCAGGTGGATCTCGCTCAGCGGGGTCTCGCGGGGTACGAGCACCAGTCGGCGGCGCTCCTTGAGGACGACGTCGGCGGCCCGGCCGATGAGCCCGTCGGCATAGCCGAGCCGGATCCCGGCGAGGGTCTTCATCGAGCAGGGGACGACGACCATGCCGTCGGTCCGGAACGATCCGGAGGAGATCGTGGCGCCCTGGTCGTCGGGGTGGTGCACGACGTCGGCCAGTTCGGCGACCTCGCGGGCGCTGCGCCCGGTCTCCAGCTCGATCGTCGTCCGCGCCCAGCGCGACAGCACAAGATGTGTCTCCACCTCGGGCAGTTCGCGCAGGTTCTCCAGCAGACGGATGCCGAACACGGCGCCCGTCGCCCCCGTCATCCCCACGGTCAGCCGCATCCGGCTCAGCTCCTTCGTCTCCTTCGTCCGTCCTTCGCTTCGACGCTAGGAGCGTTTACGCAGGTCCAGGGGTACGCTGAGGACTCATCATGGGGAAAAACGGACAGACTTCCATCACGGACGTCGCCTACCGCCCGCATCTGGGCGCGCCGATCGGCATGGACGTCCTGGACTTCGCGGAGCTGCGCGCCCGGGGCCGCCGCCGCGGCATCGACCTGGGGGCGCCGATGCGGCCCGCCTTCCACCACCTGATCCAGGTACGGTCCGGCACCCTGCGCCACTCCGTGGACTTCACCGACCACGGCCTCCCGGCGGGCAGCTGGATCTGGATCCGGCCGGGGCAGGTCCACCGCTACACACCGGCCGACCTCGCCACCGCACGCGGCACGTTCGTCATCTGGCAGCCGGGTTTCGTCGCCGCCGAGCCGCCGTACGATCAGTCACCGCTGCTGCCGACGGGCCCGCACGCCCGCGCCGTACAGCTGGCGCTGCGTCATCTCACCCAGGAGTACGCCGACTTGGCGTCCATCCCGCTCGACGCGCACATCGAGGCGCTGCGTCACCTGCTGGCGGTGCTGCTGCTCCGCCTGGCGCACGCGGGCCCGGCGCCCGCGTCCCCCGTACTCGCCGACGACACCTTCCACCGCTACCACGCAGCCGTCGAGCGCGACTTCGCCCGCACCCACCGCGTCGCCGACTACGCGGCCGCCCTCGGGTACAGCGTCCGCACCCTGACCCGCGCCACCCTCGCCGCCACCGGCCGCACCGCCAAGCAGCACCTCGACGCCCGCATCCTGCTGGAGGCCAAGCGCCTCCTCGTCCACACCGACGTCTCGGCCGCCGCCGTCGGTGCCCAGCTCGGCTTCGCCGACGCGGGGGACTTCACCAAGTTCTTTCGCAAGCGGGCCGGGCGCACTCCGCTGGAGTTCCGGGCGACGGCACGCGGCCTTCCCGGTTGAGCGGTGATCAACCGGTGTGCCCGGCGCGGAACTCTCCCGGTGTCACGCCCGCGTGGTGGGTGAAGTACTTCCCGAAGTTGGTGGCCTCGGTGAAGCCGAGGCGGTGCGCGATCGCCGTGGCCGTCAGGTCGGTGTGGACGAGCAGGCGCTTGGCCTCCAGTACTGCACGCCGGTCGACGACCTGCTTCGCGGTGTGCCCGGTGGCCGCCTGACAGGCGCGGTTGAGCGTCTTGGACGAGTAGCCGAGGCGCTGGGCGTAGTCCTCCACCTGGCGGGTGCGGTGGAAGTGCCGTTCCACCTCGCGCCGGAAGCGCAGATACGTCTCGTCCGCCACGGCCGTGGGCTGGGCCGCTCCGGGCGGTGTGGGCAGCGCGGCGATCCGCAGGAGCAGCACGGTGAGCTGGTGCCGGAGCAGTTCGATGCCGAGCGGCGGTGTCGCGGTCGTGTGCCCCGCCGGTACGGACATTCCGCAG
This sequence comes from Streptomyces sp. NPDC029292, assembly GCF_055569295.1. NCBI lineage: Bacteria > Bacillati > Actinomycetota > Actinomycetes > Kitasatosporales > Streptomycetaceae > Streptomyces > Streptomyces sp. NPDC029292. Next base: position 194,841 of record NZ_JBVHXR010000001.1, on the reverse strand, counting down.
GCGGTGGCGTAGTCCTCGGCGAGTTGCCCGACCGTCGCGGTCAGGGTGCGCTGTGTCTCCGGTGCGAGGAGCTGCCACACGAGCGTCTCGTACTGGTCCTCCATGAGTCCCCGCAGCACCGGTGACGGAGGAAGGAAGCCCGTGGTGAAGAGCACGACACGGCCGTCGAGCCCGGGCGCCGCGGTGTTCTCCTGGACCTGGTTCGGGCGCAGCCACAGCAGGGTGCCGGGACGGCATTCGTGGTCGACGAAGTCCACGGTGTGGTGGCCGTGTCCCGAGGTGATCAGGAAGATCTGATGGAAGTCCAGCCGTTGCGGCTGCGTCAGCGTGGCGGCCGGGACCCGCCGCCGCAGCTCGGCCAGCGTGAAGGTCTCCACACTGAGCCCCGGATGGACGGGATTGCGGAAGTCGAGCTCCTTGATCGCACCGCGTCCCGGTGTGCCGACGTGTCCCGTATCCACCATGACGACTCCTGATCCGACCTCGCCTCCCATCCTGCACCCGCGCAGGCTGAAGGTCCTTCCGTCGACTCCCGCGGGCACCGCGCCGCTGAGGTCGGGTGCGGAAGGCGGCGATCCGCAGCGGCCCGCAGCGCCCCGCCCCGTACGGGCACACGATGCGAAGACACCCCCACACCCATCTGAAGCCACCTCCCACACCGCTCTGGAGTCCTCATGGTCCGGATCCCGCAGATCGCCGACCTCGCCGACCGCCTCGGCGCCGCCGACCTCGCCGACGCGCTGCGCGACCCCGGCGCGGCCACCGTCCCGGTCGCCCTCGACGACCCGGAGGCCGGCCGGATCAGCGGCCCGGGTGTGCTCGCCGCCTGGCTGGCCGAGCAGGAAGAATGGCGCGCGGAGCACGACGTGGAGATCGGGCCGGTCGCCACGACCGTCTCCGAGCGGCGGGCCGTGGGCGAGTGGGTCGTGAACCTGGACAGTCCGGACGGCCGGCGCATCGGGCTCCCCGTGGCCGTCGCCGTGGAGCCCGCCTCGGCGCTGCCGGTGCGGATCCACCACTCCCGGTGGCCGCTGCTCGGCCATCACGTCGTACGTCCGCCACTGCTGCCGTACGACCCGGACGCGCACGCCTCCGATGTGGTGGGCGCCTACAAGGCGGCCCTCGGCGCGGGCGACGCCGCGGCCGTCGTCGCGACCTTCGCGGCCGACGGCTACTTCCGTGAGCCGTCCGGCGACGCCTACCGGTATGTCGGCACCGAGGTGCTGACCGACTTCTACAAGGGCTTCTTCGCCGCGGGCGGCGGGATCCCGCTGAAGCCGTGCACCGTCACGGAGGACGGCACCCGCAGCGCGTTCGAGTACATCTGCGACCGCTGGGGCGCCGCCGAGCTGCCGCCGCAGGCGGGCCTCGCCGTCTACACGCGGGGACCCGACGGCCTGATCACGGCCGCCCACGTGTACGACGACGTGGAAGCCCCCGTCGAGTAGCCCCGTCGAGCAGCCCCCACCGAGCAGCCGCTGTCGGACGGGCTGGCGCCGGTTCCGGTCGTCCGCGGTGGCCGGGCGACTAAGGGGACCGCGATCGGGCATGGCTCTCCCGAAGGCCTTGTGCGCGGCCCGCCACGGCCGCCACGCCGGGGCCCCACCCCACCGCCGGTGAGAGCAGAGCAGGAGTGAGCATGCAGTACGTGAAGCTCGGTTCGACGGGCCTGGACGTCTCCCGGATCTGCCTGGGCTGCATGAGCTTTGGCCTTCCCGATCGCGGCGTCCACGAGTGGACCCTGGACGAGGCGGCGTCACGTCCGTTGATCCGCCAGGCGCTGGAGGCCGGGATCAACTTCTTCGACACCGCGAATGTGTACTCCGACGGCACCGGCGAGGAGATCGTCGGCCGGGTGCTGACCGACCTCGCGCGCCGCGACGAGGTCGTCATCGCCAGCAAGGTGCACGGCGGGATGCACGACGGCCCCAACGCCCGTGGCCTGTCCCGCAAGGCGATCATGACGGAGATCGACAACAGCCTGCGCCGCCTGGGCACCGACTACGTCGACCTCTACCAGATCCACCGCTTCGACCCCGCGACCCCCGTCGAGGAGACGATGGAGGCCCTGCACGATGTGGTCAAGGCGGGCAAGGCCCGTTACATCGGGGCGAGTTCGATGTACGCCTGGCAGTTCTCCAAGGCCCAGTACACGGCCCGGCTGAACGGCTGGACGCGGTTCGTCTCCATGCAGAACCACTACAACCTCCTCTACCGCGAGGAGGAGCGCGAGATGCTCCCGCTGTGCGAGGACCAGGGCGTCGGCGTACTGCCCTGGAGTCCGCTCGCCCGCGGCCGCCTCACCCGCGACTGGGACGCCGTCACCGCGCGCAGCAGGACCGATGAGTTCGGCAGGAACCTCTACAAGGACGGCGACCGCGAGATCGTCGACGCGGTGGCCCGGATCGCCGCCGAGCGGGAGGTGCCGCGTGCGCGGGTCGCCCTTGCCTGGCTGCTGCAGCAGAGCGCCGTGACCGCACCCATCGTCGGCGCCACCAAGCCGCAGCACGTCGAGGACGCCGTCGCCGCCGTTGGCCTGCAGCTGACGGACAAGGAGATCGAGGAGCTGGAGCAGCCGTACTCGCCTCGGGCGATCAGCGGTCACTGATCGGGAGTCTTACTTGAACCTTAAAGTGTGTGTACTTTAAGGTTCAAGTGATAGCTCCGAGGGTGCACTCCGCAAGATGCGTAAGGATTTCCGCGTGAACCACGACCGCAGCCGCCGCACCTCCACGACCTCGACGGCCCGGCGGCTGGGCAGGCGCTCACTGCTCGCCGTTCTCGGCGCCTCGGTGGTCAGTGCCTGTACGTCCGGCACGTCCGCCACCAAGAAGGCCTCCAACTCACCTTCCCCGTCGGCGATTTCGACCGCTCGTGTCACGGTCGCGCCCAAGACCGGCGCGGCGAACACGGCGGTCGAGGGCGCGCTGTCCGTCTCCGTGCGCGGTGGCGAGCTCGCTTCGGTGACGGTCACCGCCGAGAACGGCACGCGCGTGTCGGGCACCTTCTCCTCCGGCCACACGCGCTGGACGCCAGACGGCAGGCTCTCCCCGTCCACCCGTTACTCGGTCCGCGCCGTCGCCACCGATGCCCGTGGCCGTGAGGCGCTGGCCAACACCACCTTCACCACCATCGCGCCCGAAGCCACCCTCGTCGGCTACTTCACCCCCGAGGACGGCTCCACGGTCGGCGTCGGCATGCCGGTCTCCTTGAACTTCAACCACGCCATCACCGACAAGGAGGCCGTTGAGAAGGCGGTGTCCGTGACCTCCACGGCCGGGGTCGAGATCGCCGCGCACTGGTTCGGCGACAGCCGACTCGACTTCCGTCCCGAGCAGTACTGGCCGAGCGGCACCAAGGTCACACTTTCCCTGCGGCTGCGCGGTGTTGAGGGCGCCTCCGGCCGCTACGGCGTCCAGCGCAAGGACGTCACCTTCACTGTCGGCCGCAACCAGACCAGCCTGGTCGACTCCGAGAAGAAGACGATGACCGTACGACGTGAGGGCCGCGCGGTGCGCACCATCCCGATCACTTCCGGGGCGCCCGAACACACCACGTGGAACGGGAAGATGGTGATCTCCGAGAAGTATCCGCAGACGCGGATGGACGGTTCCACCGTCGGCTTCGGCGGTGAGTACGACATCCCCGACGTGCCGCACGCCATGCGCCTGACCACCTCCGGCACCTTCGTCCACGGCAACTACTGGTCGCCCGCCTCCACCTTCGGCTCGCAGAACGTCAGCCACGGCTGCGTCGGCCTGCGTGATACCCAGGGCGCGAAGGACATCGGCACGCCGGGCTACTGGTTCTACGAGAACTCGCTCATCGGCGATGTCGTGGAGGTGGTCAACTCCCACGACGACACCGTGTCGCCCGACAACGGACTCAACGGCTGGAACATGAGCTGGCAGGAATGGCGGGCGGGCAGCGCGCTCGGCTGACGTGTGAGAGCGCTCCCAATGTGGTGAGTTCTGTGGCGGTTCGCGGCGGCGAAGGGATTCCGAATTTCATTTGTGAACCCCTGTTTGACGTTCAGTCAATAACCGGGCTCGTGCAGCAAATGGGAAAATGGCGAGATCGCTTGTTCCGGCTCGGTGCCCTGTGTAAAGGTGTGCCTTGTCGGCGTACAGACAATATTCGCTTCCTTCTGTGCGCGTACGGTGCGCCCGCTCGTCCCTCGCTTCAAAAGAGCTGCCAGAGGTGGCTGTTCGTGGCGCAACCCCCCATGGGTAGCCCCTCCGCTTCGACGGGCGGGCTACATACCCATTGGTATGGACTAATTCCTGCGTTACCTTTGGGAGGAAAGCGGACGTGAATGACGCAGCTCTGTCTCATTCCCCAACACCCGCTCGCTTGTTCGATGTTCCGGATGAGCGGCTCGCGGCCGACCTGAAGATGAGCCCGGGGAACACGCCCGCGCGCCATCCCGTCGGAGAACTCCTGGACCGCCACTGGGAAGCGGTCTTCTCTTACGCGCGACTGAGCACCCATGGTGTGCGTCCCGCCGGAATGCTCACCACGGCCGCATTCACGCGTCTGTTCGGGGAATCGCTGCGGCAGAGCGGTCCTTCGGCGGCATGGCGGCCGCAGTTGCTGGTCACCGTGCGCCGCATAGCCGCCGAGTGGCTCATGGACCAGCGGCGCGAGCTGCTCCACCCCGACATGCGGTCCGGCTCGGACGGCGGGGAGCGGGCGGCGGCGCGACTTCTCCCGCCGGAGGGCAGGCGCCTGCTGGCCCGGGCCTTCCAGCGGCTCCCCGAACCCGCCCGCTGCCTGCTCTGGCACACCGAGGTCGAGGCCGAGCAACTGGAGCTGCCCGCCGCCCTGTTGGGCCTTGCCGTCGAGGACGCCGACGTGGAACTGCGGCGGGCCCGTGAACGCCTGCGCGAGGGCTGCCTGGAGATCCATCGCGAACTGGCCCCCGAGCAGGAGTGCCGCCGCTACCACCGCATGCTGGACGTGTCCCTCCGGCGCGGCGGCCTCGACCTCGACCCCGATCTGTGGCGCCACATGGCCCGATGCGCGCACTGCCGCCAGGCCGCCGACCAGTTGAACCAGTTCAATGGCCGACTCGCCCTCCCGCTCGCGGAGGCCGTGCTCGGCTGGGGTGCGCGGGCGTACCTCGCATCCAGGCAGGGACGCGCCACCGCGATCGTGGAGGTGACGGAAGCTACCGAGGCCGCCGAGGCCGCCGTGGCCGATGCGGGCGAAGATTTCCGCGCTCCGGCCGACACCCCTCGCCCGCCGAGCCTCGCCACTCGGCCCGCGCCCCGCGGACAGTCGCCCACCGACTCCCGCCCGCCGACGCACAAGGCCCCCCGGAGCGCCCCGCGGCGCCGCAATGTCGCCCTCGCCGTGCTCACCGTGAGCGCGCTGATCCTCATTCCGCTGGTCCTGTGGGCCGGTTCGAGCTCCGACGGGCAGGATGGCATGGCCGACGGCTCCGGCCCCTCGGAAGCGCCCAGTTCCGGCCGGGGTACGGTGCCCGGCGCGAACCCTTCGTGGATCGGGACCGGTGACCCGTCGGACGGAACCGCACGGGGCAGGCTGCGCAACTCCGCGACCGGGCTGTGCGTCGGCATCGTCGGCAAGAAGCCGGTGAAGGGCGTGGAGACCGAACTCACCTCGTGCACCTCGAAGTCGGCCCAGCAATGGTCGTACGAGGCGGACGGGGTGCTCCGCGACGTGGCCGCCCCCGACCTCTGCCTCGACTCCCACCTCGGCTACTCGGTCCAACTGGCCCCCTGCACGAGCGAGTCGCAGCCGGGCACCAAGAACGTGCGCTACGACTTCACCCTCCAGGGCACGCTGGTGCCGCGGTGGAACCAGGACCTGGCCCTGGTACCCGCCTCCACCAAGGGCGACGGGGCGCTGGTCCTCAAACTCCGCAAAGACGCGTCGGACCAGCGCTGGAGGCTCGACACCTCCACGCCCTCGCTCCAGCTGGAGGTGGTCAACTGGGACTCCGCCAGTGAGCCGACGGCGTCCGCGACCGGGTCCGTCCCCCAGGCCTCGAAGACCCCGTCGCCGACCGGCACCCACAAGCCTTCGGCGACCCCCTCGACCCCGCAGCCGACCTCGTCGTCCGGGTCTCCGACGTACGGCTCCTGCTATCCCTATTACTACTGCCCGGGGGACGGGCAGTACGGCTGGCCCGGCTATGGCGATGGCTCCGGATCCGGCTCCGGCTACGGATACGGCGGAGGCCAAGGAGGCCGAAGGTGACTCGTCAGGATCCGGCCGTGCCCGCGGGCGAAGCCGCCGTGCCCAGGAATTCCGCCCAGCCGCCGAGGGGCGACTGACCGGGGCCGAGCGTGCGCAGCTTCCGCAGCACCGCCGGGTCCTGAGCCTCCAGCCACTCCACGAGTTGCCGGAAGGAGACCATCCGTACGTCGTCGTACGCGGCGATCCGCTCGACGGCCTCCTCGACGGCGTCCATGTAGATGCCGCCGTTCCACCGCTCGAAGTGGTTGCCGACGAAGAACGGGGCGCGATTGCTTTCGTAGGCGCGACGGAAACCGGCGACGTAGGTGTCACGGGCCTGGGCGCGCCAGGTGTCGTACTGGGCGCGGTCGCCGAGCGGGTTGGCGCCGGACTGGTTGGCCATCATGTTGTAGTCCATCGACAGGACCTGGAAGGAGTGGCCGGAGAAGGGGATCGACTGGAGCGGGAAGTCCCAGATCCGGCCGCCCTGCACCTTGCCGGGCCACATTTGGAGGCCGCCGGGTGAGCTGGCGTCGTACTTCCAGCCGAGTTCGGCGGCGGTCGGCAGCAGGTTGGCCTGGCCCTCCAGGCACGGCGTGCGGCCACCGATCAGCTCCTTGCGGTAGTCGAAGGGGAGCGGATCGAGGTCGGTGAAGCCGGTGTTGGTCTTCCACTCAGTGACGAAGCGCGTCGCCTGGTCGATCTCGCTGCGCCACTCGGCGGGGGACCAGCGGCGGACTCCGTCGGCGCCGCAGAAGTGGCCGTTGAAGTGGGTGCCTATCTCGTGGCCCTCCAGCCAGGCCGCGCGCACCTGCTGGAGGGTGGCGTGGATGTGCCGGTCGGAGAGGTAGCCGATGGCGGAGGCTCCGACGGGGTGCTGCGGCGGGCTGTAGAGGTGCTTCTTCGACTCGGGAAGGGTGTAGATGCCGCTGAGGAAGAACGTCATCGACGCGCCGTGGGCGGCCGCGACCTCGCGGAAACGGGAGAAGAGCTGGTTGCTGAGTTCGCCCGCGCCGTCCCAGGAGAACACCACGAACTGCGGAGGGCGCTCGCCGGGCGTCAGCTGCTCCGCCTTCGGCTGCCCCGGCTGGGCGCCCGTGTCGGCGGTCGAGCCGTCGCCGATGAGCCGGGCCGGCCGCGCCTGCGCCGTGCCGTTGCTGTCCGCGCTGTCGCCCCCCACGGACCAGCCCTGGGCGGAGCAGGCGGAGAGCGCGCCCAGGGCGCCCGCCGATGCCGTCGCCGTCAGCAGACGCCTGCGTGAGATGCCGCTCATGATCGTTCCCCAGTTCCTCGGTCCTCGACACGGCTCCCGCCGTGCGGCCGGAGCTTCGTCCCCGTGACGCGCCGCCCTGCGGGGCACGTCGACCGGTTGGATGGGCGGAAGCTCCGGAAAAGATCGTGGGAATCGGGGCGTGTTGCTGTTCCGTGACAAACCCCGCCGACCGTGGGGCAGTCGGCGGGGCGGGGGAGTGCGGCGAGCGGGTGGTCAGGTGCCGTTGCCGGCGCGTACGACCGTCAGGGACACCGACGACGCGTTGCCGGACACGGGCACCTTGCCCCGCGTCCATGTCACCTTGAGCGAGTCCTTCTCGTCGGGCGGCGTGACGAGCAGCGAGGCGGGCGTCGCCGTACGGGCTCCGCTGATCTCCGGATTGGAGAACGTCAGGCCTGCCCACGCCCTCTGCCCGGGCGCCAGCGTGACGGTCGTCGGCGATTCCGAGGAGCGCTCCGGGTCGGGGCCCAGCTGCTTGCCGGACGCGTCGACGAACGCCGCTCCCGGGTAGCCGCGCAGGGTGCAGGTGCGCTGGGAGCCGTTGGTCAGGATGACGGGGAAGTTCTCCTGACCCGCGCCCGGGTCGTTGTTCCCGACCGACGCGCGCAGCTCGGAGGTGTGGCAGCGGGTGCTGGACGAGCCGGTTCCGGACGCGCTCGCCGACGTGCCGGATGCGGGCGTGGTGGCACTGCCGGTCGGGCTCGCCGCGGTGCTCCCACCGGCGTCGCTGGTCCGGTCGCCGGAGGCCGGCTCGGCCGTGCCGGGAAGCTTCTGCGGCGCACTGCTCGTACCGCTGTCGGTTCCGCAGGCGGTGAGCAGCCCCAGCAGGGCGATACCTGCGAGCAGCGCCGCCCGCCGGGCGTTGGGCGAAGTGCCCGGCAGCGCTGCTCGCCGGGCGGGTGTCGAGGTGCCCGACGCTGCTGTCCGTCGGGCAGGTGCCGAAGTGCCCGACGGTGCTGCCCGCCGGGCGGGAGTCGCAGTGCGGTGTGCGGGAACCGCGCTGTGCCGGTCCGTGTCCGCCGCGCCGCGCCGGAAGGTCGCCATGTCACCACTCCTTGAGAATCTCCGCACGCCCCATGACGCGTGCGCACGGCGCGTTGTGCCCCGTCATCACTCTCCGATGCACCGGGGCGGGGAAAAGTTCGCGGGATCGGCACCTGAGTTTTCGTCAGGCTCCGACCCGTAGGGAGCCGAGGACCCGGTCGGTCGCGTCGCTGCCGCCGTCCCGACGGATCTGCACGTACACCTGGGGCTGCTTGTCGCCGCCCGTCGGGGTGAGTCCCGCCTCGGTGAGGGAGCCGGAGCTGCCCGGACAGTCGCTCCAGGTCCGTATCAGACCGTGCCAGCGCGCGCCGGTGTAGGTGCGGCTGCCGTCGTAGTGGCATCCGGTGTGGGCGATCGCGCCGACAGCCGCCCGGACGTCGCCGTGCTCGCTCAGGCCGATGAACACTCCGTTGACGCCCGAGTGGAGGTCCTGCCACTTCGAGAGGTCGTCCGCGACGGCGAGACCGGGTTCCGTCCCGTCCTTCAGGCCCAGGGCCCGCGGATTCCATCCCGAGTCGCGCAGCTGACGGCTCCACGCGGTGGGCACCTCGGCCGTGACCCGGCCGGTGCTGTCCTCGACGCGGACGGACCGCGCGGCGGGGTGCCGGTTCACGATCGCGGCGGTGACGCCGACGGCGCCGACCACGACCGCTGCGGCCAGCGCCGAGACCACGGCCCGCCGACGGCGCCGAGGCCGGGGGGCGACTTCGCGTGACATCTGTTCGGCCAGCCGGTCCAGTTCCGCGGCGAAGTCGGCCGCGGTGGGCCAGCGCCGCTCGCGGTCGGGTTCCATGGCGCGCAGCAGCGCCCGCTGGACCTCCGGGGCCAGGTCGGTACGGAGCCGGTCGGGCCGTACCACCTTCCCGGGCGGCCCGGGGACCGAGCCGGTGACCAGGTGGTAGCCGAGGGCGCCGAGGCTGTACACGTCGGCCCGCGCGTCGATCCCGGACCCGGGCTCGGCCTGCTCCGGCGGCGTATAGCCCGCCGAACCCGCCGCCATGGTGAGCCCGGACGCCTGGGCCAGACTCTTGGCCAGGCCGAGGTCCGCGAGGAGGACCCGGTCGGCTCCGCCGGGCGAGGTGCGCAGCAGCACGTTGGACGGCTTGATGTCCCGGTGCACGATGCCGGCCTCGTGCAGCGCGGCCGCTCCCCGGGCCGCGAGGGCCGTCAGACGCAGGGCCTCGGCGACGGGGAGCGGTCCGGCGGTGACCCGGTCGGCGAAGGTGCCCCGGTCGGCATACTCCATGACGAAGTACGGTCTGCCGTCCGGGAGTTCACCGATGTCGTACACCTGGACGACGCGGTTCGAGTCGGCGCGGCGCAGCAGCCGCGCCTCGGAGAGGAACCGCTCCCTGATGTCCAGGTGGTCGACCCAGTTCTCGGACAGCACCTTCACGGCGACGGCCGCCTCCAGCACGTCGTCGTGGGCGAGCCAGACCACGCCGAAGCCGCCCGCGCCCAGGCGCCGGTCCAGTCGGTAGCGGCCGATCCGTTCCAGGGAGTGCATGCGACTATGATGCCTGGCCTCTGATCGACACCGAGGGGAGCACCCAGTGCAGGACGCGGCGGGGATCGAGGAGCTCGCTCTGCGCGCGGCCGCCGGTGACGGGGCGGCGCTGAACGCGCTGCTCCACAAGGTCCAGCCCGAGGTCGTACGGCGCTGCGGACGCTTCCTGCCCTGTCGCGAGGACGCCGAGGAGGCGGCCCAGGACGTCCTCCTCCAAGTGGCCCGGAAGATCACCACCTTCGAGGGCCGCAGCCGTTTCAGCACCTGGCTCTACACGGTGGTCGCCAACTGTGCTCGCCAGAAGTACCGCGAGCTGAAGCGGCGCGCGGCCGAGCAGCCGGTCGTGATCGACGCCTCGCAGCACGTCGATCCGCGCACCACGAGCGTCATCGCCGGTTCCCGGGTCGACCTCCTGGAGGCACTGGAGCGCCTGGAGCGGGAACACCCGCATCTGGTGGCGCCGTTGGTCTACCGGGACATCTGCCAGCTGGAGTACGCCGAGGTCGCCGAGCGCGTCGGCATCCCGCTCGGCACGCTCAAGTCCCGTCTCCACGAGGCGCGCAAGCAGGTCAGGCCCTGGCTCGCCGACGCTTCCTGACGAACCGTCAATTAACGTTCTCCATGTGACGGTTGTGGTGCAAGGTAAGAGGTCGCTGAGAAGTCGCGGGAGGGTCTCCCGGCGGCCGTGATCTTGTGTGTACTGTCCAGCCTTGTGTCGAGCGGTGGTTGTCCAACGGCCGTTCTACGCGCGAAGATCGGCGCCCGCACCGCCTCTCCCCCCACTTCATGGAGGAATGCCGGATGCTCACCCCCACCAAGCCCCGCTACAGACTCGCCACCGCTCTCACCGCGCTCGGACTGCTGCTCACGGGCACCGCGCTCCAGACGTCCGCCGCCGCCCCCGCCCACGCGGCGACCACGCACCGCGTCCTGTTCGACAACGCTCACGCCGAGACGGCGGGCAATGCCGACTGGATCGTCTCCACCAGCCAGCCCGATCCGCTGGGCCAGGACTCCACGCCGTCCGCCGAGACGGACTGGACGGGGGCGCTGTCCTCGTGGGGCGTCGCCCTGCAGAAGACCGGCAGTTACAGCCTCAAGACGTTGCCTTCGGGCTCCAGCCTGACCTACGGCGGTTCGGCCGCGACGGACCTGGCGAACTTCGACACGCTGGTGCTGCCGGAGCCGAACACCCTGTTCAGCACGGCCGAGAAGACCGCGATCATGACGTTCGTGAAGAACGGCGGCGGCCTGTTCATGATCTCCGACCACACCGGCGCCGACCGGAACAACGACGGTTATGACGCGGTCGAGATCTTCAACGACCTGATGAGCAACAACAGCGTCGACAGCACCGACCCGTTCGGTTTCTCCGTCGACTCGCTGAGCATCAGCTCCGGCTACCCGGCGGCGATCAGCGACAGTACCGACCCGGTGCTGCACGGCTCCTTCGGCACGGTCACCAAGAGCCTGATCGCCAGCGGGACGACGGCCACCCTCAAGCCGGCCGACAACTCCTCCGTCAAGGGGCTGCTCTACCGCAGCGGTTACTCCGGCAATACCGGCGCGTTCTTCGCCACCAGCACGTTCGGCAGCGGCAAGGTCGCCTTCTGGGGCGACAGCTCGCCGATCGACGACGGCACCGGCCAGTCCGGGAACACGCTGTACGACGGCTGGAACGACACCGGCGCCACGAACGCCGCCCTCGCCCTGAACGCCACCGAGTGGCTCTCCTCGTGAGGTAGCCGAGCGCACACATCGGCCCTCCTCGCCACGCGTGAACGAGCGTGACGAGGAGGGCCGTCGCCCTGTGCGGGAGACGATCAGCGCTGGGTGTAGATGAAGCCGATCTTGTCGACCTCGTCGCCCGTGCGGCCGTGGAATCCGGCGATCTGCCAGCCGGACGGCGCGGTGCGGGTCACACAGTCCGAGGTCGTCGTGCCGCCCGCCAGGCTGTTGCCGAGGTTGGTCGTGAACTTGGCGTAGAAGACCCGGGTGTTGCTGTCCTTCACGCCCTGGCACAGCTGGGCCGAGGTGAGGTACTCGCCGCTGCCGAGCGTGAGGGACGAGGCGGTGCCGCCCGTGCCCCCGTGCGCCAGCGTCGTGCCGTTGCTCAGCGTCAGCCCCATCTGGTCGAGGCGTGAACCGGCGCGCAGCGAGACGGTGGTCGCCCTGGCCCCGGCCGGCACGCTGTCGATGTCGTCGAAGTAGTTCCCGTGCGGGCCGCCGAACTGGTCGCTGAGCTGGAAGGCCGAGTTGCGCGACCAGGTGAACTTGGCGGTGATCGGGTCGTGGTCGGAGAGCATCAGCCCGTCGGAGGTCAGGAAGCTCGCGTGCTCGTTGTTGTAGCTCGTGGCGTTGAGCGAGACCAGCTTGCTGCCGCGGTAGAGGATCTTGTCGACGACCTCGCAGGTGTTGGGCACGGTGGCACCGGACTGGTCGCAGACCAGCGCGTCGCTGCCCTTGGCGGGCGGGGTGCCGCCGCGGATGAGCTGCACCCAGGCGTCGGTGAGACCGTTGGCCGAGGCGAACTCGGCGATGGTGTCGCCGGATCGGGTGTAGCGGGTGTTGGTGTCGCCCATGACCACGACGGCGTTGCCCGCCGAGTGCGACTGGATGAAGGCGGTCAGCTGGTTGAGGTTGTCCGCGCGTGAGGCCAGGTCGCCGTCGTTGGTACCGGCGTTGGTGTGCAGGTTGTAGAAGTCGACGTAGACGCCCTCGGCGAGGCGCTCCCGCATGAAGGTGAAGCCCTTGGGTGTGAGGCAGTCGCCGGAGTCGATCTGGCAGGAGTTCCAGCCCACCCGCTCGAAGTCGTCGGTGTCGTAGGAGATCTTCGACAGGGTGTTGAGTCCGCTGCCTATGCCGGCGCCGCCGCTGGTGGGCGTGCGGTAGGCGTGTGCGGTGTCGGCCGCGTAGAGGTAGGCGTGGTAGTTGAAGTCCTCCTCCACGTGCACGATGTCGTACGGGGCGATGCGCTGGCCGATCGCGGTGGTGCTGGTGTCGCGGGGCGTCGAGGCGCTGGAGAGGCTCTCCGGCAGTCCGGCGACGTTGTAGCTGAGCACGCTGAAGGTGCCCGAGTCGGCGGCGGCCGCGGGGGTGGCGGTCGCCGTGAGCCCGCCGAGAGCGGCCGTTGCCGCTGCCAGACAGGCGAGAACTCTGCGGAGGGGTGACATGGGGGGTGCCTCCTGGGGACGAGAGCGGGTCAGTAGCCGACCGAGAACGTGGCGTCGGACTGATCGGCGGAAGTGGAGATCGGATCGATGCGCAGAACGTAGTTTGAGTGGCGGATGTAACGAGTGGGGTAGTTGTAGGAGCGGAAAGATGACCATGAGGTGTCGGCCAGTCCCGCGGTCCGGTAGAACGTGGCGTCCTGGGCGAACGTCGTGGTGCTGTCGTTGACGTCCAGCACCAACTGGTAGTTGGAGTGGCGCAGATAGCGGGTCGGGTAGTTGACCGACTGGAAGGACAGACCGGAGCTGTCGGCCAGGCCGGGCACGAGCTTCCACTGGGAGTCGGTGTACGGGTCGAACGGGTACGCGTCGATGCGGCCGACGTAGTTGGAGTGACGGACGTACCGGTCCGGGTAGTTGTAGGACTTCAGCCGGTTCCAGGTCGGCGCTCCGTACGCGGCGAGCAGGTTGTTGTACTCCGTCGTCGTGATCGGCTGGATGGTGCCGTGCTTGGAGTTGAGGGGCTGGGTGTAGAGCTTCTGGTCGACCGCCGTCCAGGTGCCGGTGGAGAGGTCGGTGGACTGCCAGGCGTAGAAGATGCCGTTGGGGGTGTAGGTGTCGCCCCACAGGTACCAGGTGCTCGACGACTGGGACTTGACGAGGATCGGGGCCTCGGTGCCGCCGTGCGCGACCGGCGTGCTGAACACGGTGAAGCTGCCCGGGTTCAGGGAAGTGGACTTGGCGCCCACCAGCGTCTGGTCCTTCTTGAAGTACAGGTAGTTGACACCGCTGACGCCCACGGCGAGGTCGCCGTCGATGACGTCGTAGCCGGGGTCGAAGAAGACCTGCGGATCCGTCACCGTCACGAAGTCGGTGGTGTAGTTCACCATGATCACGTTGTGGCCGCTGTCGTTGACGGCCGAGTAGATGATCCCGTACTGGCTCCGGCCGGCGTCCCAGAACGCCTCCGGCGCCCAGCTGTGCGTGGCCATCTCGTGCAGCTTCAGCCGGTGGTAGCCGGTGAAGGAGCGCAGGTCGGTGGAGTTCCAGACGTGGATGTACTGGCTCTGCAGACTCCAGTCGGTGCCCTTGAGGTCGGTGGCGATCACCACGAACGTGCCGTCCTGCTTACGCAGGATGAACGGGTCGCGCAGCCCGCCGGTGCCCTCGGTCGGGGTCACGACGGGGTTGTTCTGGTTCAGCGGCGTCCACTGGAGCGAGTCGGGGCTGACGGCCAGGTGGAGGCCGTAGTCGGAGCCGGTGCCGTTCGGGGACTCGGTGAAGTAACCCATCACGTACGCGCTCGTGGTCGCGGCGCGGGCGGGCGCGGAGCCGATGGTGAAGGTGGCGGTCAGGGCGGCCATCGCCCCCAGCACACTGCGGCGGGACGGCTGAAGCGGGCTTGCGTTCATGCGGGTCTCCGTTTCTCGCGCGATGGCGGTCATGCCCAGGCCGTGCCGGGGACGAAGGAGCTGTCCTGGCGGAAGAGGTCGGTGCCGTCCGCGACGTCCACGCGGAGCTGGTAGTTGTAGTGGCGCAGGTAGTAGCCCGGGTAGTTGTACGACTCCAGGCGGACCGAGCCGCTCGGTGTGCCGGTCCGGGCGATGAACGTGGCGTCCTTGGCGAACGTCGACGTGCCGTCGTTCGCGTCGAAGCGGCCGCGGAAGTCCCAGTGCCGCAGATAGGTGCCGGACGCGTCCCGGAACGAGTAGCCGTTCGCGTCGGCCAGGCCCGCCACGACCGTGAAAGTGGACGCCTGCTTCTCGGCGGTGGTGCTGGAGCTGGTCACCACGGGGAGGTTGAGCAGGGAGGACTGCTCCTGCCAGTAGCGGGTGGTGTAGTTGCCCGACTGGAGGGAGCGGGTGACGCCGGTCGACAGGCTCGCCCCTCCGGAGACCGTCTCCTTGATGACGGTGAAGTGGCGTGCGGTGCCGGAGATGCCCGGCAGCTTCTTCGGTGCACTCCAGGTGGCGAAGGTGTCGTAGCTGTCGCTGTAGTAGTAACTGCCGTCGCCGTAGCCGTCGAAGAAGATCCGCCAGCCGCCGTTGTCGAGCTGGATCAGCGCCGGGCCTTCACGCGTGCCGCCCCAGCCCGCCCAGTCACCGGTCCTGCTGATGGTGTACGAACCGGTGAGGCTGGAGGCGGTGGCGTACTCGATGTACTTCGTCGTCTCGTTCTTCGTGAACGCGTGGTACGTCGACCCGATCTTCACGATGAAGGTGTCGATGTGGTTGCTGCCGATGCCGGACAGCGCCACGGGTGAACTCCACGCGGTGAGCGCGGAGTTGGTGGCCTTCAGCCGATACGGCGTGAAGATCCACTCGTCGCTGGTGACCGAGCAGGACACGATGACGTTCACGCTGCCGTCGCTGTCGACGAACCACTCGGGCGCCCACGCGCGGGACAGGTTGGCGAGTGGGACCGTGTAGTCGTACAGGAAAGTCCAGTTGACCCGGTCGGAGCTGCGGGCGAAGCCGATCGTGGTGCTGACGTCCTGCCAGGTGTGCGTGGTGTACGTGACGTAGTAGTAGCCGTCCGTGTGCCGGAAGACGCTGGCGTCGCGGATCCGGTTGCTGGGCGGCGTGTACGCGGACGCCTTCAGGAGCCGGAAGTCGGTGGCGTCGTCGGACTCGTAGACGTTCACGGTGCCGTCATTGCTGTTGAGGAACGGCACGATGGTGTAGCGGGTGGCGTAGCCCCGGGCGGGGGCCGCCGCGGCGGCTGTGCCGAGGAGTCCAGGGAGTTCGCCCAGGACGAGCGCGGCGGTGGGCAGCGCGACCATGGCGCGCAGCAGGCTGCGGCGGGACGGCGGAACAGGGCGTGACGGTGCGTTCGGTGTGATCATGTGCGGCTCTCCTTGGATCGGTCACTCAGCCAGCGCGGCGACTTCCGCGGTGGTGAGGGTCTTGCCGTACACGCGGAAGTCGTCGACCGCACCCTTCAAGTAAGGGTCGGCGTACTGGGACTTGCCGATGTACCCGGCGCGGATGTGGTTGCCGAAGTAGCGCGGCTCCACGCGGACGTTCGTATTGCGGCCCGCCTCCTGGCCGTCCACGTACAGGACCGCGGTCCCGCTCCCGTACGTCACCGCCACGTGCACCCAGCGGTCGATGGGCAACGGGTCGGCGTCGATGCGCTGTTCGGCTCCCGCGCCCCCGGCGGTGATGGCGTACCGGAGGGTGCCGTCGCCGCTGAGCGGGGTGAGGAACATGTTGGCCGTGACGCCGGTGCCGATGTCGAACACGCGGCTCCAGACGCCGGGTTGACCATCGAGCCGCACCCATGCGGCCACCGAGTGGGCGGAGGCCCCCGCGAGGAGATCGTCGGCCAGTCGTACGTACCCGTCGGCGCCGTTCAGCGTCACCGCGCCGTCGATCCGGCCGGCCGTCGTCCAGGCGGCACCGCCGACGAGTTGGGCCGCCTCGCCGTTGCCGGTGGCGTCGACGGCCGTCGTCCCGGACGTCTCGTCGAAGCGGTGCCAGGCGGCGAACTCCGGTGGCGGGGGCGGCGGTTCGCCGGTCAGCCAGTAGACGCTGTAGTGCTGATGGTGCACACGGGCGATCGGCAGCAGAGAGACGTCTTTGCCGTCGGCGCGGGCGGTGAACCGCAGGGGGTCGGCCGACTCCTGGCGCACGGACGTGGCGTCCAGGCGCGACAGCCACGGAATCGCCTCGTCGCCGTACGCCCCGGCCAGCACCACCGGGCCGTGCAGCACGGCCTGTACGTCGGGGTCGTCGGGCGTGGGCTCGACGACCGTACGCATGGGCAGCGACACCTCGACCCGGTCCCCGGCGCGCCACTCGCGCTCGAGGGTGAGCCAGCTGCCGGGCTGCGGACGGTCGGGCAGGGAACGGCCGTTGAGACGCGCGCGGGCCCCCGAGGCCCAGGAGGGGATGCGGATCAGGAGCTGGTGCGCCGCCCGTCCGGCCGTGACGGTCAGCGTGGTCGAGGGCTCGTCGGGGAAGCCCGTGGTCTGCCGCCAGGTGATGCCCCGCTCCCGCCAGGCGACCCGGGAGGGGATGAAGAGATTGACCAGCAGCCGGTGTTCGTCGTGCGAGTAGACCGTGTCGGCGAACTTCGCCTGCGTCTCCATGCCCGTGCCGTGGTCGCAGGAGAAGTTGTCGTAGTCGGTGGAATAGGCGTCCGGATCGGTGCCCATGAAGGACGGCTGCTGCTTGAAGGAGCCGGGCGCCAGGCCCGTGTAGTAGATGTTGAAGCCGTGCTCGGAGTCGGGGTCCTGCTCGCCCAGCATCTGGTTGAACAGGGTCCGCTCGTAGTAGTCGAGCAGGTCGGTGCGGTCCGGCGCGTGGAGGTGCAGCAGCCGGGTCAGCTTCAGCATGTTATAGCTGTTGCAGTTCTCACAGGTGTTGTTGGACAACTGGCCCGCGACGACATCCGGTTCGTGGAAGCCCTCGCCGTTGCTGTTGCCACCGATGACGTACGTGTGGTGGTCGGTGACGATCTGCCAGAAGTTCCCGGCGATCGTGCGGTAGCGGTCCGCCCCGCCCTCCTCCCACAGCCGCAGCGCGCCGACCATCTTGGGGATCTGGGTGTTGGCGTGCAGCCCGGCCAGCTTGTCCTCGTTCCGGGCCAGCGGGTCGAACACGCGGGCGTGCGTGAAGCGTTCGGCGACGTCGAGCCACCTGGCGTCGCCGGTGAGGGCGTGCAGGTCGGCGAGCACGTCGTTCATGCCGCCGAACTCGGTCTCCAGTACTCGCTGCATCTGCTCGTACGAGAGTGCCGCCGTCCGCCGGTCGACCCACTCGCCCTGACGGAGCACGACGTCGAGAGCCTGGTCGCTGCCGGTCAGCAGGTGCTGGTGGACGAGCCCGGCCATGATCTTGTGGATCGTGTAGTACGGCGCCCAGACGCCGGTCCCGGCTTCGAGGCGGTCGAAGAAGTTCTCCGGGAACGCGGACAGATAGCCCGCGCCGAATCCCGCCGAGGGCGAAGCGGACTGGCACTCGGCGAGTGCGGCCACGAGCCGGTGGCCCTTGTCGCGCAGCGCCCGTTCGCCGGTATTGGCGTAAGCGAGGGCCAGTCCGGAGAGCAGGTGGCCCGTGGAGTGGCCGCGCAGTTCGACACCGGGGCCCTCCCAACCACCGCACGGCTGGGCGGTGCTGGGCAGGCCGACGTTGGTGCGGAAGGTGTGCAGCAGCCGGTCGATGTCGACGAAACGCAGATAGGCGGAGTTGCGCCGCTGGTTGGCACGGAAGGGACCCTCCAGGAGGGTCACCGAACCGAGCGGGAAGGGTTCCACGGACGGAGCGGCGGCGTCCGAGGCGGCTCGGGGGGCGGTGGCGGACGCGCCGGCGGTGCCGCCGAGCGCTGTGGCGGTGCCGCCGACCGCCGTGGCCAGGGTCGCGGCCGCGGTGGACGTGCCGGTGACCGCGAGGAAATGCCGTCTGTCGAGAGGGGGGTTCACGAAGACCTCCGCATGCCGAAGAGCCGGGCGGTGGTGTCCCTCCACCACCCTGCTCTCGTTCGAAATACCGAATGTTGTGCGACATGCTGTGCGAGGCATTACGGTAAGGGCTTGCTGGGTGATGTGAACAGTGCCTGAAGAGGCGGAAGTTGGGTGCGTTCACCTGGGGGATCGGCGCATGCGGGGCGCGGGGTGCCCCGGGGCCTGTTTAGGGTGGTCCGCGTGACGCAGAAGAGCAGCAGACCACTCGCCGTCTTCGACCTGGACGGCACACTCGCGGACACCGCGCACCGGCAGCGGTTCCTGGAGTGCAAGCCTCGGGACTGGGACGCGTTCTTCGCGGCCGCGCCGCAGGATCCGCCGCTCGCCGAGGGGGTGGCCCTGGCGCTGAAGAGCGCGGAGGAGTGCGAGGTGGTCTACCTGACCGGTCGCCCCGAGCGGTGCCGCCGTGACACCGTCGACTGGCTGGCCGCCCAGGGGCTGCCCGAGGGGCACATCTGGATGCGGCGCAACGGCGACCGCAGGCCCGCCCGCAGCACCAAGCTGGAGATCCTCCGCCGGCTCGCCCGCGACCGCGAGATCCGCGTCCTCGTGGACGACGACGAACTCGTCTGCGAGGACGCGGAACGGGCGGGCTTCAAGGTCGTACGGGCACGCTGGGCGACCGCGTCCGAGGCGCTGAAGGACGCGCAGGAGCGGGAAGGGCGGACCTGAGAGGGCCGTGGGGCACTGGCCCCGCGCTCGCGGGCCTGCGGATCCGAGGGATGGTCCCTGGAGGCGTCAGTCGCCCTCCTCCAGGCGGAATCCGACCTTCAGGCCGACCTGGTAGTGCTCGATCTGCCCGTTCGCGATCTGCCCCCTGACCTGCGTGACCTCGAACCAGTCCAGGTTGCGCAGGGTCTGCGAGGCGCGCGTGATGCCATTACGAATGGCCTGGTCGACGCCCTCGTGGGAGGTACCGACGATCTCGGTGACCCGGTACGTGTGCTCGGACATGCGGGTGCTCCTCTCCGCCGTGGCGGGTGTGCCACGCGTCATTCCACGGTGCCCCACAGCGCGGCGGTCCGCGAGATGGCCGGGGTACGCCGGGTGACTGAGTAGCCGCCCTTGACGGACTTGATTGGTCCATACCAAAATCCAGCACACCCGTGCGAGTGCTGAGCTCGCCCCCCCACGTCGGGCCCCCCCTCCCCTGTCCGCCAGACAGAACAGGACCCCTCGTGAGACGTCGCCTTCTCGCCCTCGTATGTGTGACCGCCACCCTGCTCACCGCGTGCAGTGTCCTGCCGGGAGGAGGCTCCGAGCGGCGGACCGTCACGGTGTGGCTGATGAAGGACAGCGCGTCCAAGGAGTTCCTGACGCGTTTCACCGCTGATTTCGAGCAGACCCACGGTGACATCGACCTGGACATCCGTATCCAGCAGTGGACCGGGATCGTCGAGAAGGTCCAGACGGCGCTGAAGAAGGAGGGCGGGGACGGGCCCGACGTCATCGAGGTGGGCAACACCCAGGTCGCGCAGTACGTGGACGACGGCGGACTGTACGACCTCACCATCGAGTCGATGGCCGACTGGGGCATGGAGGACTGGCTCCCGGGCCTGGCCCAGCCCGGCAGCTTCAACCACCACCAGTACGGCATCCCGTGGTACGCGGCCAACCGCGTCGTCATCTACCGCAAGGACCTGTTCGCGCAGGCCGGCATCGAGCAGCCGCCGCAGACCCGCGACCAGTGGATCGCGGACACCCAGCGGCTCAACTCCGGCGGGAACCAGGGGATCTACCTGGCCGGACAGGACTGGTACACCCTCGCCGGGTTCATCTGGGACGAGGGTGGTGACCTGGCGAAGGAGTCCTCCGGGACCTGGGAGGGCAGTCTGCAGACGCCCGCCGCCCTGCGGGGCATGGACTTCTACCGGCGCCTGCAGGCACTCGGCGACGGCCCCCTGGACGCCGACGAGGAACACCCGCCGCAGGCCGGGGTGTTCGCCAAGGGCCGCGTGGCGCAACTCGTGGCCGTGCCCGGGCTCGTCCAGGCCATCGTGCAGAAGAACCCCGCGCTCAAGGACAAGCTGGGCTTCTTCCCGGTCCCCGGCAAGACGGCCGCGGCACCCGGCGCGGTCTTCACCGGCGGCTCCGATCTCGTGGTGCCCAAGAACACGGCGGACCGCCGGGCCGCCACGGCCGTCGTCGGGGCGCTCGCCGGCGCCAAGTGGCAGACCGAGCTGGCCCGGACGATGAACTACGTGCCCAACAAGACGACGCTCGCGGGTGCGGTGGCGGGCGAGGAAGGAGCCGCGGCCATGGCGGCGGGCGCCGCGCAGGGCCGCGCCACCCCCGCCTCGCCGGAGTGGGCCGCCGTCGAGGCCGACAACCCGATCAAGGACTACATGACCAAGGTCCTCACCGGATCGGACCCGGCGACCGAGGCCCGGCGCGCCGCCCGCCGCATCACGGAGACGCTGGCGGGGAACACCGGGTGACGGATGCTCATGCCTCCTGCGGCATGCGGCAGGAGGCATGGAGCGACGGCTTCCGGGTTTCCGCGACGGTTTCCGGGTTTCCGCGACGGTTTCCGGGTTTCCGCGACGGTTTCGCCGACCCTCGTGACCGGTCAGGGCAGCGTCCAGATCTGGGTCGTCACGACGTAGAAGACAGCGACCCAGAACACGGTCACCGCGGCGACGGTGCCGAGGCCGGCGAGGTTGGTCTTCGCCGCCGGTTCGTCCGGTGACGGCCGCAGCCACCGCTTGAGCAGCCGGTTCACGTAGTAGGGCATCGTGAAGAAGCTCATGATGAAGCTCGAAAACAGGTTGCCCACGAGCAGCCCGAGCCAGAGCGGCATCTTCAGCGGCGACAGGGCGAGCGTCAGCAGCACAACGGTCGGGTACAAGCCGACCCAGACCGCGATGGCGGTTTTGGTTTCCGAGGGCGGTGGCGCTTCCTCGCCGTTCTCTTCGAAGGCGAACCAGCTGCCGAACGAGTTGTCGATCGTGCGGAGTTTGAAGTCGTTGAACTTCTTGCCTTCAGCGAGAACCTCCTGCCGCTTGGCCGACGTCAGCCAGGCATCAAGGTGCTCGGCGTTGTCGAATCGGTACAGTGTGGTCCATTCGTTCTGAAGTCCCTCGACGGGGCGGAAGAGCTCGGTTCCGCGAAAGCCTTCGAATTTGTTCTCCTCCTCGTTCATTTGGCGCTGCCACTCGAGAAAGTCGTCTACCTGGTTCGGGTGGACGCGGTGGGTAACCACGACGGTCACCAGCGGATCCGTCGGGTGTGTGCCGCCGCTGATGACCTGCTGGGTTCCGGGACCGTCAAAATATTTCCTGCCGATATCGAGAAGACTCTGCCTGGTTGCTCCGTTGATCCACGCTTGTAGATGGGCTATCGAGTCGAATCGGTATACGACAACCCAGTCGGGTTGCAGGGGTGTCGGCCGGGAGATCTCGGCGCCGAGGTGCCCGGGGTAGTCGGCGGCGGCGACGTTGACGCTCTCCTGCCACGCTTCGTACTCCCGCTCCAGTCCGGGCAGAACCTTCTGGCCGATGATCACCGTCGCCTCGGCTTCTTGAAGCTTTTCGGTGTTCATTTGCTCAGGCCGTCCGCACGCGCCGACTGTTTTTCGCTGAGTCGGCTGTAAATCCGTTCCGGAGTCAGGGGCAGCGCCCGGTAGCGGACACCCGTGGCGTCATGGAGCGCATTGGCCAACGCGGGGGCCACCGGGTTGATACAGCATTCCGCCATCCCCTTCGACCGCATGGGCCCAACGGAATCCGACGAGTCCACCAGGAGCAGGTCGGTGCGGGGGATGTCGGCGTAGGTGGGGATGCGGTAGTTGCGGAGGTTCGGGTTGACCATGACGCCGTTCGCGTCGACGTGGAAATTCTCGGTCAGCGTGAAGCCGATTCCCTGGGCGACACCGCCTTCCACCTGTCCGCGGACCTGGGCGGGGTTGATCACTACGGCAGCGTCGGTCGCCTGGACGCTGTAAAGGATACGGATCTCACCGGTCACCCTATGGACGGCGATGCGGAACCCCTGCGTGTTGGAGACGATGCTTCGGGGTGATCCGTAGGCCTTGCGGGCGGCGGTGAATCGAATTCCGCGCGCTCGGGCCAAGGCGACGAGCTCGGCCAACGACACGCGCTGGTCGCCGCAGAGGACACCCTCGTCGTCCATCGAGCACATCACGACATGGACACCCGTATGCGCGGCAGCAAATTCCAGGATGCGGTCGCGCACGGCATTGGCCGCTCGAAGTACCGCGTTGCCCGACACGAAAAGACCTGCACTCGCGAAGGCGCCGGTGTCGAATCCCGTGCGGTCGGTGTCGGACTGCACCAGGCGAATCCGTGAAGGCGTCGTGCCCAGCTGGTTGGCCGCGATCTGGACATGCGCGGTCGACGTACCCTCGCCGAATTCGACTGTTCCGACCGCCAACTCGTAGATGAGGTCGTCGCCCAGCGTGACCCAGGCCTCGGAGATGTGTTCGGTTGGGGGCGCGGTCTCGTGCATGGAACTCGCGACGCCGGCCCCGACGAGCCATCCGGGGCCGGGGGACGGCTCATCGGCTGTACGGGCCATGGCGTTGCCCACCAGATCGATGCACTTCGCGAGTCCGTCCTCGGTGAACAGCACGTCGTCGGGGCCGTCATCCATGGCGACGAGCGGCTCACCCGGTCGCACGATATTGCGTCGTCGCAGTTCGAGCGGATCGATGTGCAATGCGCGGGCCAGTTCGTCCATCGCCGATTCCACGGCGTACGCCGGTTGCGTCATCCCGTAACCGCGCAGCGCCCCGCTCGGAACGGTGTTCGTATAGACGGAGAACGCGTCGTACTTCTTGTTGGGGCAGCGGTAGATCATGACGGCAGAGCCACCCGCATACAGCGTTTCGCCGCCGTGGTTGCCGTAGGCGCCCGTGTTCGACACATTGCGGACTTGGAACGCCGTGAGCGTTCCGTTTGCCTTCGCGCCGAGCTTGACCGTCAACGTCATCGGATGCCGTGGCGAAGCCGTTGTGAACTCCTCCTCGCGGGTGTACTCGAAGCAGACGGGTCGCCCGGTGTCCAGGGTGGCGAGCGCGGCCAGATCCTCCGAGATCACTTCCTGTTTGCCACCGAAGCCGCCGCCAACGCGTTTGCAGAACACGCGGAGTTGGTCCGGGCGCAGCCCGAACAGATGGGAGAGTTTTACTTTCGCGATCGACGGCGACTGCGAACTGGTACGGACGTTCAGACGACCGTTCTCCATCCAGGCAATCGAGCCGTGGGTTTCGAGATGCGCGTGTTGCACTCGCGGTGAGGAGTACGTGCCTTCGTGGATCACGTCGGCTGCGGCGAACCCCGCGTCGATGTCGCCGATGTGGGAATGGATCTCGAGCAAGATGTTGTGGACGGGATCGTGGACGAAGGGATCGACCGTCCCGTGTATCTGTGGCGCCCCCTCGGCCATTGCCTCTTCGGGGTCGAATACTGCCGGCATTTCCTCGTATTCGACAACGACCCTTCGGCAGCCCTCTTCTGCCGCCCCGACCGTTTCTGCCAGGACCGCAACGACGCGTTGGCCGACGAAGCGGACCGTGTTGTCGAGGATGAAGGTGTCGTCCGGATCGACAAGGTGGTCGGTGTGGATCGCCGTAGTAAAACGCTTGCGCGGCACATCTTCCCAGGTGTAGACGCGATGCACGCCGGGAACTGCGAGTGCGGCGGTCTTGTCGATCGAGACGATCCGGGCGTGGGCGTGTGGTGAGTGCAGCACCTTGAGGTGCAGCATGCCTTCGATGCGGGTGTCCATCGTGAACTCGGCGCGACCGGTGACCACGTCATTGGCGGCCGGCGCACTGACACTCGTCCCGACGGCCTTTCCCGGCGCGGCCGTCTCTACGCCGACGACGCCCTTCACGGCATCCTCGATCCCCCGATAGCCGGTGCAGCGGCAGAGGTTGCCCTTCAACGCCCGTGGCAAGTCCTTTTTCTGGGCCTCGGTGAACGTCGCCGACGTCATGATCATCCCTGCGGTGCAGAAACCGCATTGGAACCCCGGGGCGTCGCGGAACTGTCGCTGCATGGGATGCAGGTTGCCGGGTGATCCGATGCCTTCGATCGTCGTCACCTGGCGACCGTCTGCGCGGAAAGCAGGGGTGATGCAGCTGTGTACCGGGTCGCCGTCGACCCACACCGTGCACGCGCCGCAATCGCCCGCGTCGCAGCCCTTTTTGACGCCATAGTGGCCGAGTGAGCGGAGGAAGGTGCGCAGGCACTGGCCGGGGTCTGGTTCTTCGTCGAAGCTCTTGCCGTTCACGATGTAAGTCATGCCGGGCTCCCAGCTATGAGTTCGTGACGGATCTCTTCGGCGAAGTGTTGTGTCAGGTGGTGACGGTGGTCGGGGGTCCCGTTGGGATCGGCGAACCAGACCTGGGCGGGGACAACGTCGATGCTCTGCTGCAGAGTTCGGGCATCGGGCATGGTGTCGAAAGCGATGCGCACAGGCCGTGTAGTGCCGGCTGTGACGGTGAGCAGCAGGTCGCTCGTTCCTGGCGTCTGAGTTCCGATGAGGAACACCGTCGACCGGCCGAGGTGGGTCAGTGTGAAGCGGCGGTGTGCGGTGCGTTTCCTCAGGGCGCGCGCCGGAATGCTGATGCGCCGCAAGATTTCCCCGGGAGTAAGAATGTTCTGATTGTCGCCCGTCACGAAGTCGAGGGCATCGACGATGCGCGTGGAGCCGTCAGCAGCCCACAGCTCGTACTGTGCCTCGAGTGCGACCGTCAGCGTGATCATGGGGCCGGCAGGCAAGGACATGCAGATATTGCCGCCCACGGTCGCCGAGCTCCAGACTTTGAACGAGGACAGAAACGCCTCGCAGCTTTTCGCGAAGAGCGGGCCCGCGATCCAATCACCTGGCGGCGCAAAGGCATACAGGTCGCGGATGGTGCACGTCGCGCCGATTTCGAGGCCCGCGTCGCTCGGGACGAGGGCATCCCAACGCAACGCTGTCAAGTCGATCAGGCGGCGCAGGCGTGGCTGCTCCGCGGAATACAGCCACGTTCCGCCTGCGAGCCAAGCGTCGCCTTCGCGCCAGTCCACGCCGGGCCGATCGGACGGTCGCCTGATGACTTCGGTGATGGTGTTGAGGTCCATGGCGTACTTATTTCGATTGCGGACACTCGGCTCGATACATGCGTCGAATGTCGACGGGTCGCGATGCGCGCTGGGGGCGGCCCAACCTCAAGCGACAGAACCGAAATATGGCCGCTTCGGTCGAACTGCTCGAGGAAAGACCGGCGGGAGAAGAGATTCATGTCAAGGATATCGCAGAAGGGGCCGGCCTCGCCAAGTCAGGGCTTCGGCGCGAAGTCGTGATGCTTGAAAACATGACCAGCTTGCGGCCGCCGTACTTTTCACCGTCGGCCGGCAAGCTGATCATGGTGGCAACAAGCGTCCGTATGTGACAACTTTCGTCAGTAGTCACATCCCGCTCAGCGGCGGCTGCTATCCGGCCCTGCTCAACGACAGCGCGAAGCGGCCCTCCTGGTCCGTCCACCAATGGGTCAATTCGAAGCCTGCCGTGGCCAGTTCGGAGCGTACGCCCTCCGTGCGGAACTTCGCCGAGATCTCGGTGCGCAGTTCCTCGCCTTCCGAGAAGTCGACGACCAGGTCGAGGGCGGGGATCTTCACGGTCTGCGCGGTA
The DNA here is from genome assembly GCF_055569295.1 of Streptomyces sp. NPDC029292. NCBI lineage: Bacteria > Bacillati > Actinomycetota > Actinomycetes > Kitasatosporales > Streptomycetaceae > Streptomyces > Streptomyces sp. NPDC029292. The sequence goes on along the minus strand of NZ_JBVHXR010000001.1, from coordinate 168,535 downwards.
CGCGAGCGCAGCCGCATCTCGATCCACTCGTGCTCGGCGTCCCAGAGAGCGACATGATCGAAGGCATCGAGGTCGAAGTCGGCGTCGAGCTCACGGTCGACGACGGTCAGCACGTTCTTGTTGAACGCGGCCGTCACCCCGGCCGCGTCGTCGTACGCGGCGACCAGCACCGACTCGTCCTTGACGAGATCCGTGCCGAGCAGCAGCGCGTCGCCGGGCGACAGCAGGGCCCGTACGGAGGCCAGGAAGGTGGCGCGTTCGGCGGGCAGCAGATTGCCGATCGTGCCGCCGAGGAACGCCACGAGCCGCGGTCCGGGCGTGCCGGGAAGCGAGAGACCACCGGTGAAGTCGGCGATCAGCGCGTGCACGTTGAGGTCGGGACGCTCGGCGATCAGGGCCTGCCCGGCCTGGGTGAGGGCACTCTCGCTGACGTCGACGGGCATGTACGTGTGCAGTCCCGGCATCGCGTCGAGCAGATACCGCGTCTTCTCGGACGAGCCGGAACCCAGCTCGACGAGGGTGCGCGCGCCGGTCGCCGCGGCGATCTCGGGCGCACGGGCGATCAGGATCTCGCGCTCGGCGCGGGTGGGGTAGTACTCGGGCAGTTCGGTGATCTTCTCGAAGAGCTCGCTGCCCTGCGCGTCGTAGAACCACTTCGGCGGCAGCGTTTTGGGTGTGCGGGTGAGGCCGTGCAGGACGTCGGCACGCAGGGCGGCCTCCGTGGCGTCCTCGGGCAGGGTGCGGGTGAGAAGGAACGGGCTCACGTACGGGGCTCCTTCGGCGATGGGGGTCCCCCCGCTCGAGCGGAGCCGAGAGTGGGGGAGGATGCCATGTGGTCGTTCATGTCCTTGAGCGGCGTGAGCAGTACCTCGGTGCGGCTCGCCGCGAGGAGTGTGCGGTCGGGGACCTCCTGCCAGTGCGGGTCGTCGTCGTAGGGCTCGGAGGCCACGACGGTGCGGCGGCCGGGCTGGGCGAGATACCAGAGGGTGTCGCCCCAGGCCGCCGCCGTGATCGTCTCGCCGTTGGTGAGCAGCAGGTTGAGCCGGGATCCGGGCGCCGCCTCGGCGACCTCCAGGACCGTGTCGGCCAGCGCCTGACTCCCGCCGTCGCCGCCACGCAGCCGGTGCAGGAGCAGCGCCCAGACGAGCGCCGAGTCGCAGCGGGCCTCCAGCGACAGCAACTCCACCGCGGGCAGGGTCGGGACGAGTGGTGCGAGCGATCCCGGCCACCCGAGGACGGCGCCGTTGTGGCTGAACAGCCAGGGGCCCGCGGCGAACGGCGCCGCCGCGGCCTCCCCGTCCGCGCCCGCCACGGTCGCGTCCCGCACCGCGGCGAGCAGCGCGGTGGTCCTGATGACCCGGGCCAGGTCCGCGAACGACTGATCGCCCCAGATGGGCCCGGCACGGCGGTAGCGAGCGGGCACGGGATCCCCCTCGGCGTACCAACCCACCCCGAAGCCATCGGCGTTGACCGTCCCGTACCGCTGCCGCCGTGGGGCCCACGACTGCCGGTACAGGCTGTGCGGCGGTTCGACGAGGAGCGCGCCGAGCGGCTCCGCGGGTCCCAGGAACGCGAGATGACGGCACATCAGGAACTCCCGGGCCCGGCGTCCCGTGCCGTACGGAACCCGGAGAAGATCTGCCGCCTGATCGGATAGTCCCAGTTACGGAACGTGCCCCGGCAGGCCACCGGGTCCACGGCGAACGAGCCACCGCGCAGCACCTTGTACTCCGGCCCGAAGAACACCTCCGAGTACTCCTTGTACGGGAAGGCCGCGAAGCCGGGGTAGGGCAGCAGGTCGCTCGACGTCCATTCCCACACATCACCGATCAACTGCCGTACTCCGAGGGGCGATTCCCCTGCCGGATAGCTCCCGGCCGGAGCCGGGCGCAGATGGCGCTGGCCGAGGTTGGCGTGCTCGGGCGTGGGGTCGGCGTCGCCCCACGGGTAGCGGGTGGAGCGGTCGGACGCCGGGTCGTGGCGGGCCGCCTTCTCCCACTCGGCCTCGCTGGGCAGTCGCCGTCCCGCCCAGCGCGCGTACGCGTCGGCCTCGTACCAGCAGACGTGCAGCACCGGCTCGTCGCGCGGTACGGGCTCGGTGGCGCCGAAGCGGCGGCGCAGCCACTGCCCGCCCTCGCGGCGCCAGAACAGCGGCGCTTCGACGCCGTGCGTCCGGATGTGGTCCCAGCCCGCCGGACTCCACCAGCGTTCGGTGTCGTAGCCGCCGTCCTCGATGAAGGCCTGATAGGCGGCGTTCGTCACCGGTGTGGTGTCGATGAAGAACGCCGGTACCTCGCGCCGGTGCGCGGGCCGCTCGTTGTCCAGCGCCCACGGCTCGGTGGACGTGCCCATCGTGAACGGGCCGCCGGGCACCAGGACTTCGGCCGGTCCGGTGAACAGGGGCGCGGGCGCGGGATCCGGTGCTGTCAGAGCGGCCGGTCCCTTGCGGAGCTGATGGGTGATCAGCATCGTCTCGTCGTGCTGCTGTTCGTGCTGCGCGATCATCCCGAAGGCGAAGCCCGCCTCGGTCAGCCGCGTGCCCTGGAACGCGGTGCTCTCCAGGACGTCCAGCGCCCGGCCGCGTACCTCGGCCGCGTACTGGCGGGCCTCGGTGGGCGGCAGCAGCGGCAGCGAGGGCCGCTCGGCGCGCGGATGCTCGAACGCGTCGTAGAGGCCGTCGATCTCGGGCCGCATCGCCGTACGCCCCGCGACCGCCCGCAACAGCCACAGCTCCTCCTGGTTGCCGATGTGCGCGAGGTCCCACACCAGCGGGGACATCAACGGCGAGTGCTGCGCGGTCAGTTCGGGCTCGTCCACGCAGGACGTGAGGAGCGCGGTGCGGTCGCGGGCCGTGGTCAGCGCGTCCAGGGCGCGCTCCCTGAGCGACTCGGGGTCCGTGAGCGAATCGTGGGCGGTGTCGGGGGCGGTCATGTGCGGATGTCCTTCCCGTGGAACTGACCGTTGAGCCGGCTGAGCAGGTCGTCGGCCGGGCAGCGGCCCCGGGCCACATAGCGGTCGGTGAACTCCGCGACGGCGTCCAGGACCTCGGTGGTGGCGCCGAGCCGGGGCAGGGCCTCGGCCGCCGCGGCGAAACAGGTGACGGCGGCCTCGCGCAGCTCGGCATCGGCCAGGCCGTACCGGGCGGCGTCCCGCCACAGCGCATTGCGCGGAGCCGGCAGCGAATCCGCCCGCTCCGCAAGGGGTTTGACGGTCCGGTAGGCGATCTCGGCGGCCTCCGGGTCGTCGAACAGCGCCGTCGTCACGGCGAGCGGCACGATCCATCCGTCGTCGCCCGGCTGCGCGTCGATCATGCGGAGCTCCAGATGCCCGCGCGGGCGGACCGGCGGGAACAGGGTCGTGAGGTGATAGTCGAGATCGGTCCGGTTCGGCGGTGCGCCGGACCGGGTCCACGCCCGGAAACTCATGCCTTCGGGCACGTCCCAGGGGCCGCTGGACGCCCGTACGCACATCACCGGCGCGTCCAGCACGTGCCGGGCCCAGGCGGCACGCGGCTCGCCGCCCAGGGGAGGTGCGCTGCTCCGCCCGGGATCCATCGCGGCCCACAGCGACTGCCGTGTGGAGCGCCAGCCGGTGTGCCGTCCCCGGGCCATCGGCGAGTGGGCGAACGCGGCCACCAGGACCGCGCCCAGCTGGTGCGCCATCCACCAGCGACGCCCGTGCCCGAGCGGCCCCGGCTCCTCGTACCCGGCGTCCAGACAGACCTGGACGGAGGCGGAGCTGCACATCATGGCGCGGCCCTCGGGCCCCGCACGGTCGAGGTACCGCTCCATGGCGTCGTACCGCGGCTCATGGAGAAAACGGCTCGGAGGGTTCCAGGGATCCTGGCCGTAACCACTGAGGCCGAGATCCGCCTCGCGCAGTACCGCGCGTACGGCGTCGAGGTCGGCGGAGACGCACCCGATGCACTCCATCAGGGAGGCGGCGGGAGGGGAGCTGAGCTCCAGCTGGCCGCCGGGTTCGACGGTGAGCGCCGAACGCAGGGTCAGGGTCCGCAGTGCGGCGTAAGCCGCTTCCAGTCGTGCGGGTCTTACCGGGAGCTGCGGCATCCGCAGCTCGTGGACGAGCCATTCCACTTCCACGCCGAGGAACCGGGGCGGTCCGGTCTTGAAGCAGATGCCGCGGACCAGCGCTTCCACCTCGGCCTCGGTGACGGCGGAGCGGTGCTCCGTACAGTCACTCACCGAATCGGACATGTCGGGATCCTCCTGAGATTCCACCATGCCGCCGGCCCGGCGTCTGTGGGGCCGGACCGGCATCGCTCGTCCCACCCAAGACCACCGGCGCCGGTCGCACAAGGGTGCAGATCGTCGCTTTCAGGGGCCGCAAAACAGTGTTTGCGTGCCCGGGAAACTCTGTTGCGCCGCATGACCAGCATCGCTCACGATGCGTTCATGAGCACGACGGGGGAGAGCGCGTGGGGCGCGCTCATGGCGCGTACGGGGGTGGCGCCATGAGCGCGCGCCTGCGCGCGATCGCGCAGCAGACGGAGGAGATCGTCGCGGCGGGCGCGTATCGAGCGTCCGACGGGCGCGAGGTGCCGATCGCCGCGGCGGTCGAGGCCGCGCGGGCCGGGACGCGGATGTACGGGCCGCAGCCGGTGGAGATACCGGCTGGTAGCGCCGTGAGCACGTTGTTCGAGGTCACGGGCGAGAGCAGCCTGGAGGCCGCCCGACGTCTCACGGGGGAGAGCGGGCCTACGGACCCCGTCGCCGTCCTGAACTTCTCTTCGGCGCGCAATCCCGGCGGCGGCTATCTGAACGGCGCGCAGGCCCAGGAAGAGGCCCTGTGCCGGGCCTCCGCGCTGTACACGTGCCTGCTGCGGGCCCGGGAGTTCTACGATCACCACCGCGCCCACCGCGACCCGTTCTACACGGACCGTGTCATCCACTCACCCGCCGTGCCCGTCTTCCGCGACGACCGCGGCCGCCTGCTCGACGAGCCGTACACGGCCGGATTCCTGACCGCCGCGGCACCCAACGTGGGAGTCGTCCTGCGCACCGCACCGCAGCGCGCGGCCGAGCTGCCGCGCGCCCTGGCCATACGCGCCGAAAGAGTCCTGGAGACGGCCGCAGCCCACGGCTACCGGCGACTGGTGCTCGGCGCGTGGGGCTGTGGCGTCTTCCAGAACGATCCGGCGGAGGTCGCCGGGGCCTTCCACGGCCTGCTGGTCAAGGGCCGCTTCGAGGGGTACTTCGACCACGTCGTGTTCGGGATCCTCGACCGTACGGCGGGGGCGGTGACGCGCGCCGCCTTCGAACGCACCTTCGGGTAGGTGTGCGCCCCATAGAGGCGCGGGGAACTGCGCGATCAGCCACATCCGGCCCGCAGGAGACCAGGAGACTACGAGACCAACCGCGCGGACCCCGTGGGGAGCTGCAGAGCGGAGCTCAGCGCCAGCCGTAGCGTTCCCGCAGCCGGTGCACCACCGAATTGAACCGCATCCGATCCAGCGCACACGCCTCCCGCCGCATACCGTCCTCATACAGTCGCAGCACCCGGTCCACGTCGACCCACGAGTCGCGCCCGGAGCGGTCCCACGGCCCGCTCCCGATCGGCACCCACTCCCGGTCGCCGTCGTGCCGCTTGCTGGAGAGCTGGACGGCGAGCAGCGTGCCCGAGGTCTCGCGGGCGACGACGAGCACCGGGCGGTCCTTGCCGCGGCCGTCGTTCTCCTCGAAGGGCACCCACGTCCAGACGATCTCGCCGGGGTCGGGGTCGCCGTCGTGCGCGGGCGAGTACTCGGTCTTCACCCGGCCCACCTCGCGGGGCTCGGCCTCGGTGGTCGCGGAGGGGCCGTAGCGGCCGGGGACGTCTGCATCGGTTTCACCGGTAAAAGCGTTCACGCGGGCCACGTTAGAGCCTGGCCGGGGCAACCCGCCGAGTGGGTCCACACGGGCGGGACTTCGGGCGTACGGAGGTCAACTCCCGTACGCCCGAAGTCTCAACGATTCACCCCTTGTCCTTCTCCACCGGCACCCGCTCCGAACGCGGCGGCACCACGCCGTTGAGCCCCGCGGTCCCGCTGTCCGCCGTCCCGTTCTGGTTCATCGAGGCCAGCAACTGCCGGGCCAGGCCCAGCCCCGTGCCCCCCATGGTGAGCGCCTTGGCGAACATGTCCGACATGCCGTCGGCGCCGTTGAGCAGCACCATGTGGTCGACGTTGCCGAACGCGCTCGCGCCCGCCTGGACGATCTCCGGCCAGTTCTCGGCGAGTTGCTGGGCGACCACCGCCTCCTGGTTCTCGGCGAGGGCGGCGGCCCGCGCCTTGATGGCCTCGGCCTCCGCGAGGCCTTGCGCCCGCGTCGCCTCGGCGGCGGCGAGGCCCTTGGCCTGAGCGGCGGCGGCTTCGGCCTCACCGGTGGCCTTGGTCGCCGTCGCGGCGGCCACGCCCCGGGCCTTCGTCGCCTCGGCCTCGGCGTTCGCGGCCGTCTTGACCCGGTTCGCCTCGGCCGCGGCCGCGAGCTCGGTCTCCTTGGCCTTGGCCTGCGCGGCGGAGATCCGCGCGTCACGCTCGGCCTCGGCCCGGGCACGGGTCTCGTACGCCTTCGCGTCGGCGGGCTTGCGGACGTCCGCCTGGAGCTGCTGCTCACGACGGTGCGCCTCAAGTTCGGCGACGCGCGTCTCCTGTACGACGACGTCCTGTTGGGCGGCCGCGAAGGCAAGCGGTCCGGCCTGCTGGGCCTTGGCGGCCGCCTTGTCGCGCTCGGCCTGGTACCCGGCCTGCAGGATCTCGCTGTCCCGCGTGGCCTCCGACATCCGGGCCGCGGCCTGCTGCTCGGCCTCGGTGGCGAGACGATTCGCCTCCGCCTGCGCGATGCGCGCGTCCCGCTGTACGGCGGCGGCGTGCGGCATCGCGAGGTTCTTGATGTACCCGGTCGGGTCCTCGATCTCGTGGATCTGCAGCGAGTCGACGATCAGACCCAGCTTCTCCATCTCGGTCCCGCACGCGGACCGCGTCTGACCGGTCAGTTTCTCCCGGTCGCGGATCATGTCCTCGACGGTCAACCCGCCGACGATCGACCGCAGATGACCCGCGAACACGTTGTGCACCCGCTCCGACATCATCTTCTGCTGGTCGAGGAAGCGGCGGCCCGCGTTGGCGATCGACACGAAGTCGTCGCCCACCTTGAAGATGACCACGCCCCGCACCTTCAGCGGAATGCCCTGGGTGGTCACGCAGTCCACGTGCAACTCGGTCTCGTTGAGGTCGAGCGAGATCTTGCGCACCGCCTGTACGCCCGGCAGTACCAGCGTGCCGCGCCCCGTCACGATGCGAAATCCCATGCCTTCTTCAAGGCCTTCGGTCCGATGCTTCGAACCGGAAATGATCAACGCTTCGTTGGGCTCCGCGACACGCCACATGAGCTTGAAGACCACAACGATGAAGATCAGTGCGAGGACAACCGCCCCCGCCACGACGCCGACAACCATCGGCATACGCCCCCTTTGCATGGTGCCCTATCGGCACCGAACGAACGGGAGTGTGCTCCTGTGCAAGGGCGGGGTACAGACGCTGACGAATCCTTGTTGCAATCTTGACGCATACCTCTCACCTGGGGCGAACCGCGCGCAGACGAGCTGTCAATTGTCGTATGCGGCCGAGACGTACACCGTGCGCGGCGGCAGGTACTCCACCACCATCACCACCGTGCCGCGCTCGATGCGCTCCTTCGATGCGGCGGGGTACGCGAGGAAGTGCTCGGCGCCGCCGCGCACCCGGACGATCACCTCGCCGACGAGCCCGGGTCCGACCGTCCCGGTCACTCGCCCCATCAACCCGACCATCGACGCATCGTCCATGGTCACAGAGTAAGGCTGGAACTCGCTTACGCCGCCGGAGAGTCCGCGGGAGCCTCGTGCGGCGGCCACACCTCGTGCCAGCGCTGGTCCGCCTCCAACTGCGCGGCCAGCGAGACGAGGAGCGGCTCGCTGTCGGCCGGGCCGAGCAGTTGGGCGCCGACGGGCAGGCCGTCGCCGACGAAGCCCGCGGGGACGTTCACGCCGGGCCATCCCAGGATGTTCCACGGCCAGGCGTACGGACAGGCGGCGATCATGGCCCGGTCGGTGCCGAGACCGTTCAGGTTCACCATCGAGCCGATCCGCGGCGGGGGAGCGGCGGTCGTCGGCGCGAGCAGGACGTCGTACGTGTCGAAGAGCGCGCCGATCCGCCGGTGCAGCGTGGCCTCGGCCCGGCGGGCCGCCCGCAGCGGCGCCCCGCCGAGCAGCCGGCCGAGGCGGGCGGCGTCACGGGTGCGCCGGTCGAGGAGATCCTGGTGGGGCAGGTCGCGCACCCGTTCGGCGAGCCCGACCGTGGCGCGCGGGATGAACGTGAGCCCGATCTGCCCGTACCGCGGCTCCGCCTCCTCCACCACGTGCCCGAGCGCCGCGAGGCGCTCCGCGAGGGCAACCACCCGGGCCCGTACGACCGGGTCGAGCCGGGCGGGCAGCGCCGTGAACGGCGGCTTCAGCGACAGCGCGATCCGCAGCCGTCCCGGATCGCGGCCCACCGCGTCCGAGACGCGCAGCGCGGGCGGGCGATGCAGATCGCCGTCGTGGTTGCCGCTCGCCGCGTCCAGGAGCAGCGCCGCGTCGGCGACCGTACGGGCGAGGGTTCCGTTGACCGTGATGCCCTGGAAGGACTCCGGGCGCGGCCAGGTCGAGATCCGGCCGCGCTGCGGCTTGATGCCGATCAGATGGGTCCAGGAGGCCGGAATGCGCACCGAGCCCGCGCCGTCCGAGCCCAGCGCGGCCGGGACCAGACCCGCCGCGACCGCCGCCGCGGAGCCCCCGGACGAGCCGCCCGGGGTGTGGTCGGGATGCCAGGGGTTGCGGGTGGCGCCGAAGGCGGGCCCCTCGGTGAAGGGCCACTGGCCCAGCTCGCAGGTGTTGGTCTTGCCGATCACGACGGCCCCGGCCGCGCGCAGCCGTCGTACGGCCTCGCCGTCCCTGGCCACGGGCGGGAAATCGCCCCGGCAGCCGAACGCGGTCGGCTCGCCCGCCACGTCCATGTCGTCCTTCACCGCCACCGGCACCCCGAGCAGCGGCCGCCGTACCCCCGCCGCCAGCTCCTTGTCCGCCGCGTCGGCCTCGGCGAGCGCCGCCTCGGCGCGCACCACACGGAAGGCGTTCACGGTGGGCTGGGTCGCCTCGATCCGGGCCAGCGCCCGCGCGACCATCTCGCGCGCGGTCACCTCACCGGCGGCGAGAGCGCGGGCGCACTCCGCCAGACCTGCGGCACGGTCGGGAGCCATAGGGGACACCTCCGGAGGCACGTCGTCTACCGCACGGTAACCTCCGGACGGGCGATCCGTAACGGGATGCGGAACTTCCCATGTGGAAGCGGGAGTTCCGGCGTCCCGGGGCCGCCAACCTCCCCCGGCACGAAGCGGCACGCCGTGCTTCTGCAAGGATGCGATACGTCATGGTGCAGATACCGAAGCAGTCCGCCCCGCCGTCGCCCGCACAACGACCCGTGCCGACGAGTGCCGATGTGGCGCGCCTCGCGGGCGTCTCCCGCGCGACCGTCTCGTACGTCCTGAACAACACGAGCGCCGTCCGGATCAGCGAACCCACCCGCATCCGCGTCCACGAGGCCGCCAAGGAACTCGGATACGTCCCGCACGCCGCCGCCCGCAGCCTGCGCGCCGGTCACAGCCGCATGGTCCTGATGCCCGCGCCGACCGTGCCGGTGGGTCCCCTCTACAGTCAGTTCTTCAACGAGCTCCAGTGGGCGCTCAGCCGTCTCGACTACACCGTCGTGCAGTACGGCAGCGTCGGCCTGCACGGCGACGAGGCCGCCCGGGTCTGGGCCGAGCTGCGGCCGGTCGCCGTGCTGGTGCCGGGCAGCGGGCTCGGCCCGCAGGGCGTGGCCGTGCTCAAGCGCTCCGGCGCCCGGGCCGTCGTCACGATGGGCCCCGAGCGCGTGGAGGGCGCGCACGCGCTGCTCATGGACCACGACCGGGTCGGCCACTGCGCGGGCGCCCACCTAGTGGCCCGCGGCCGCCGCCGCATCGGTGTCGTGGTCCCTGAGGAAGCGGGCCTGGAGATCTTCTCCAAGCCCCGCCTCGACGGCGTACGCCGCGCCCTGCACGGCACGGACGCGTCGGTGACCGAGCTGCCGCTGGCATACGAGGAGGAGGCCGCCGCCCGTCTCGCCGCGCGCTGGCGCTCGCTCGACCTGGACGCCGTGTTCGCGTACAACGACGAGTACGCGATGCTGCTGATGCGCGCCCTGCAGGACGAGGGCATCGGCATCCCGGACGACACGGCCGTCATCGGTGCCGACGACCTGATGCTCGGCCGGCTGCTGCGGCCCCGGCTGAGCACCGTCCACATCGAGCTGCCGTCCGGCCGCGACCTCGCGGAACTGGTCGACCGGGCGGTCCGCGAGCCCGGCGCGGCGCCCGAGACGCACGAGGTGCTGGGAGCGAGAGTCGTGCACCGCGAGTCGAGCTGAGAGAGGCTGGGGCTGTTCCCCGCCCGATCGGACACGGGAGGCGCGTCATGCGGACCACGGTCGGCATCATCGGTGGCGGCCCGGCCGGACTCCTGCTGGCCCGGCTGCTGCACCGGACGGGAATCGCCTGTGTCCTCCTGGAGAGCAGGACGCGCGCGTACGTCGAGCAGCGCCAGCGCGCCGGCATGCTGGAGCAGGGCACCGTGAACGCGCTGCGCGAGTGCGGCGCCGCCGACCGTCTGGACGCCGAAGGCCTCATCCACCACGGCATCGAGCTGCGCTTCGACCGCGAGCGCCATCACATCGACTTCCCCGTGCTCACCGGCGGCCGCACCGTCACGATCTACGCCCAGACGGAGATCGTGAAGGATCTCATCGACCTCCAACTCGCCGACGGACCACCGCTGTTGTTCGAGGCCGAGGCGGTCGCGATCGAGAAGCCGGAGAGCGACTCGCCCGTTGTGCGGTTTGTGCACGAGGGCCGCGAGCAGACCCTGAGCTGTGACTACCTGGTGGGCTGCGACGGCTACCACGGCATCGCGCGCGGCGCGTTCCCCGCCGAGGCGAGCCGCACATACGCGTACGACTACCCCTACTCCTGGCTCGGAATCCTCGCCGATGTGCCGCCCTCCTGCGAGGAGTTGATCTACGCGCGCGGCCCGGGCGGCTTCGCGCTGCACAGCATGCGCTCGCCATCGGTGTCGCGGCTGTATCTGCAGGTTCCGAACGGCACCGACGCCGACGACTGGTCCGACGAGCGCATCTGGGACGAACTCGCCGCGCGCTTCGAGATCGACGGCGACTGGCGGCTGGAGCGCGGCCCCATCACCGCCAAGTCCGTGACACCGATGCGGAGTTGCGTCCACGAGCCGATGAGTCACGGCCGGCTGTTCCTGGCCGGGGACGCCGCACACATAGTGCCGCCGACGGGCGCCAAAGGCCTCAACCTGGCCGTGTCCGACGTACGGGTCCTGGCCCGCTGTTTCGCCGAGTTCCATCGCACGGGATCGGCTCGACTGCTCGACCGTTACTCGGAGATGTGCCTGGAGCGCGTATGGCAGGCCACGCGTTTCTCGTACGACATGACCAGGATGTTGCACACTCAACCAGATGGGGATGCCTTCGACCGCCGGATGCAGCTCGCACGGCTGCGCCGGATCACCGCATCCCGCCACGCGGCGGCCGAACTGGCCGCGAACTACACGGGACTTCCGCTCTCGTTATGAGTCCCGCCGGTGATTCAGTGATCGATCGGAGAGCCGTCATGCCGCTGCTCGACCCCAGGACCTGGCAGTCCCGCGCCCTCTCGGGCGGTGAGTACACCGTCACCGAGCCCGCCACGGGTGAGCCGCTCGGCGCCGTCACGCTCGCCGCGGCCGAGGACATCGCACCGGCCGCGCGGGCCGCGCGCGCCGCCCAGGCCGACTGGGCCAAGGCCCCGCACTTCGTGCGCGCCGCCGTCCTGCGCAAGGCGGGGGACCTCTTCGCCGCGCACGCCGGTGAACTGCGCGACTGGATCGTGCGCGAGTCCGGCTCCATCCCGGGCAAGGCCGACTTCGAACTGCACGTCGCCGCCCAGGAGTGCTACGAGGCCGCCGCGCTCGCCTCGCGTCCGACGGGCCAGATCCTGCCGTCGGAGGCGCCCCGCCTGTCGTACACCCGGCGCGTCCCGGTCGGTGTCGTAGGCGTGATCGCCCCCTTCAACGCCCCGCTGATCCTCTCGATCCGCTCGGTGGCTCCGGCGCTCGCGCTCGGCAATGGCGTCCTGCTGAAGCCGGACCCGCGCACCGCCGTGTGCGGCGGCCTCGTGCTCGCCGCCGTCTTCGCCGAGGCGGGTCTGCCGGAGGGGCTGCTGCACGTACTGCCCGGTGGCCCCGAGGTCGGTCAGGCACTGGTCGCCGACCCGCAGGTACCGGTGATCTCCTTCACGGGCTCAACTGCCGCGGGACGGGCGGTCGGTGAGGCGGCGGGCCGGCATCTCAAGCGCGCGCACCTGGAGTTGGGCGGCAACTCCGCCCTGATCGTCCTGGAGGACGCCGACATCGACGCGGTGATCTCCACGGCGGCCTGGGGCTCGTTCTTCCACCAGGGCCAGATCTGTATGACGACGGGCCGCCATCTCGTGCACGCCTCGCTCTACGAGGAGTACATCGAGCGGCTCGCCGCCAAGGCCGACTCGCTCGCCGTCGGCGACCCGTACCGCGAACAGGTGCACCTCGGTCCCATCATCGACAGCGCCCAACTCGCCAAGATCCAGGGGCTGGTGGAGTCCAGCACGGCGCGCGGGGCGAAGCTGGCGGCGGGCGGCACGCACGAGAAACTGTTCTACCGCCCGACGGTGCTCGCCGGAGTCGACGACTCGACTCCGGCGTACGCGGAGGAGGTCTTCGGGCCGGTCGCGCCCGTACGGTCCTTCGCCACCGCCGACGAGGCCGCCGCCCTCGCTGCCACGGGACCGTACGGCCTGTCGCTGGGCATCGTCACCAGGGACACCGCTCGCGGCCTCGACCTCGCCGAGCGCATCCCCACCGGCATCGCCCACATCAACGACCAGACCGTCAACGACGAGGCGGTCGCGCCCTTCGGCGGGATCGCCGCCTCCGGCACCGGTGCCCGCTTCGGCGGTGAGGCCAATCTGGAGGCCTTCACCGACGTGCGCTGGACGACGGTGCGCGGGGACGTGGCGCCGTACCCGTTCTAGGGCTTACTCGCTGCCCTGAGCCTGCTGCTGGGCGACCTGCTTGCGGACCTCGTCCATGTCCAGCTTCCGGGCCTGCCCGATGACGTCGTCCAGCGCGGCCTGGGGCAGCGCCCCGGGCTGGGCGAAGATCGCGACCTGGTCGCGGACGATCATCAGCGTCGGGATCGACTGGATGTCGAAGGCCGCGGCCAGCTCGGGCTGCGCCTCCGTGTCGACCTTGGCGAACACCAGGTCCGGGTTGGCCTCGGCGGCCTTCTCGTAGACCGGAGCGAACTGACGGCACGGCCCGCACCAGGACGCCCAGAAGTCGATCAGGACGAACTCGTTGTCCGTGACCGTCTGGTCGAAGTTCTCCTTGGTGAGCTCCACGGTGCTGCTCATGGCGTGTTTCCCTCTTCCTGGTGTCGGGGCTCAGGGCAAGCCGGTGTGCACAACGCCGCCCCTCGGCGGCGTATTCCGCGCGCGTACCCGTGTGGCCACGGCGCACACCAACAACCAGACTGACCCCATGACGGAAACGGAATCCATCGTGTACGACGTCGTGGTGCTCGGTGCCGGGCCCGTGGGGGAGAACGTCGCCGACCGCGCCCGCGCGGCAGGCCTCGCCACCGCGGTCGTGGAGAGCGAGCTGGTCGGCGGCGAGTGCTCCTACTGGGCCTGCATGCCCAGCAAGGCCCTGCTGCGCCCGGCCATCGCCCGCGCCGACGCCCGCCGCGTGCCCGGCCTCAGCCAGTCGGTGCAGGGCCCCCTCGACGCCCCCGCGGTGCTCGCCCACCGTGACTACTACACCTCCCACTGGAAGGACGACGGCCAGGTCGACTGGCTGGAGAGCATCGGGGCGGTGCTGTATCGCGGACACGGGCGGCTCGCCGGGCCGCGCAAGGTGGTGGTGGAGGGCGCCGAGGGTGCGCGGCACGAGCTGACCGCGCGGCACGCCGTCGTCGTCAGCACCGGCAGCCGCGCCCTCCTCCCCGACCTGCCGGGACTCGCCCAGGTCAAGCCCTGGACCAGCCGTGAGGCCACCAGCTCGCACGCCGTGCCCGGCCGGCTGATCGTGGTGGGCGGCGGGGTGGTCGCCGCCGAGATGGCCACGGCCTGGCAGGCCCTCGGCTCCCAGGTCACCGTCCTCGTCCGTGGCAAGGGACTGCTGCCCCGTATGGAGCCCTTCGCCGGGGAGCTGGTCGCCGAGGCGCTGACGGAGGCGGGCGCGGACGTGCGCACCGGCACCTCGGTGTCCGCGGTGACGCGCGAGGGCTCGACGGTGGTCGCGCTGACCGACTCCGGCGACCGGATCGAGGCCGACGAGATCCTCTTCGCCACCGGCCGCGCACCCCGCACCGACGACCTCGGCCTCGACACGGTCGGCCTGGAACCGGGCTCGTGGCTGGAGGTCGACGACAGCCTCCGCGTGACCGGCAGCGAGTGGTTGTACGCGGTCGGCGACGTCAATCACCGCGCGCTCCTCACCCATCAGGGCAAGTACCAGGCCCGGATCGCGGGCGCCGCCATCGCCGCCCGCGCCGCCGGCGCACCCCTCCTGGAGACGGACCCGTGGGGCGCCCACGCCGCGACCGCCGACCACGGGGCCGTCCCGCAGGTCGTCTTCACCGACCCGGAGGCGGCGGCCGTGGGCCTCTCCCTCGCAGAGGCGGAACAGGCGGGCCACCGCGTGCGGGCCGTGGATGTCGACATGTCCTCGGTGGCGGGCGCGGGCCTGTACGCCGATGGCTACCGCGGCAAGGCCCGCATGGTCGTCGACAGCGACCGGGAGATCCTTCTCGGCGTCACCCTCGTCGGTCCCGGCGTGGGTGAACTGATCCACTCGGCGTCGGTCGCGGTCGCCGGTGAGGTACCCATCGGCCGCCTGTGGCACGCGGTCCCGTCCTATCCGACGGTGAGCGAGGTGTGGCTGCGGCTGCTGGAGGCGTACCGGGACGCGTAGCCCTGTGCGTCACGCCGACCCCTGCGGGACGGCCCCGTGGCCGGCGGTCGCGACATGGGCGCCCCACGGGCCCGTCTCCAGAGTGTGCCGTGGTCCGCGAACAGGATGCGGGCCGGCTCGACGCGACGGCGCCGGCCGCCGGACAGGGCGCCGACTGGCTGGTCCATGACCCGTTCGGCAGGCCGAGCCCCACGACGATCCGGGCTGTCTCGGGCTCGGCCGCGTACCCGCCGCGCGCCGGGAACTCGGCCTCGGCGCGCGCGTACGGCCTGGTGCAGGCCACGGGCCGACAGGATCCGGTCGGTGACCGTGACGGTGGGATCGGCTGCCTGGGAGTCCTGGGCCACGTCGCCACGAGCCCTCAGCACCTGCGGGGCTTCAGTCGGGCAAGGCGAAGCCGAGCGCCGCTGCCGCCCGCTCCGGCGTCGGCTGCATCCAGCGCTCCGCGATCTCCTGGTTCGAGGACAGCGAGCGCAGCTCCGCGTGGTCGAGATAGAGCACGCCGTCGAGATGGTCCGTCTCGTGCTGGACGATGCGCGCGGGCCAGCCCGTGAACACCTCGTCGACGGCGCGGCCGTGCTCGTCCAGCGCCTTCAGCCGCACCGCGGAATGCCGAGCCACCACGGCCTGCCAGCCCGGAACACTCAGGCAGCCCTCGAAGAACGCCACCCGACCCGTGCCGACCCCCTCGTACGACGGATTGACCAGCACCCGGAACGGCTGCGGCGCCCGGGCGCGCACCAGCCGCACCTCCTCGGACACCGGCGCCGGGTCCTCGACGACCGCGAGCCGCAGCGGTACGCCGACTTGTGGCGCCGCGAGGCCGACGCCCGGCGCGGCGTGCATCGTCGCGCGCAGGGCGGCAATGAAGCGGGTCAGGAGCCCCGGGTCCAACTGGCCGTCGAACGGCTCGGTGACCCGGCGCAGCACCGGGTCACCGGCGGCGACGATCGGCAGCGGACCTTCGCGCGAGAGGAGTTCCTCGACCTGGTCGCTCAGGGGGCGAGAGGTGCTGGGGTCACGTTCGGATGCCATCGCGCCAGGATGCCAAGACGGATCGCGCTGAGCGAGGCGGCGCCGGGCGAGTCCCGCACCTTCCCGTATGTGACGCACGCCACGCATCCGCCCGGGAACTCGACAGCCCCGCCCCCCGACTACTGGATCGCCACCGGTGAAGGGAGCCCAACTCCCCGGCCCACGGCCCGTTTCCGTCCCCTGCCCTCCGGAGAACCCGCCGATGCCCACCGCTCCCTCCACCGCGACGGACGAGTCCCCGCAGTCCGTCGCCCCGGCACCGTCCCGAAGAGTCTGGTCCTCGCTGCGCCCGCTGGTCCTGCGCCTGCACTTCTACGCCGGAGTGCTGGTCGCCCCGTTCCTGCTGGTCGCCGCCGCGACCGGCTTCCTGTACGCCGCCTCGTACCAGGCCGAGAAGATCGTGTACGCGCACGAGCTGACCGTCCCGGTGGGCGACCACAAGCTGTCGCTGTCCCAGCAGGTGGCCGCCGCCCGCAAGGCCCACCCGGAGGGCACGGTCTCCGCCGTACGCCCCTCGCCGGAGTCGGACGCGACGACCCGCGTACTGCTCTCGGGCGTGCCGGGCGTCGGCGCCGACCACACCCTCGCGGTCTTCGTCGACCCGTACACCGGGAAGGTGCGCGGAGCCCTCGAACAGTACGGCTCCACCGGCGCGCTCCCGCTGCGCACCTGGATCGACGAGTTCCACCGTGACCTGCACCTCGGCGAGAACGGTCGCCTCTACAGCGAGCTCGCGGCCAGCTGGCTGTGGGTGATAGCGGGCGGCGGCCTGGTGCTCTGGTTCGCGCGCCGTCGCGCCCAGCGCAAGGTGCGGGGCACCTCCGGGCGGCGCCGCACCCTGGGGCTGCACGGCACGGTCGGTGTCTGGGCGGCCGCGGGCTTCATCTTCCTCTCGGCCACCGGCCTGACCTGGTCGACGTACGCCGGGGCGAACATCGACACGCTCAGGACCTCGCTCGGCCAGGCGACTCCCTCGGTGTCGGCGGCGACGGGCGGCGAACACGCGGGACACAGCGGCGCAGGGGCCGCCGGTGAGGCCACGACACAGGACCTCGACAAGATCCTCGCCGCCGCCCGCGCGAAGGGCCTCGGCGACCCGGTCGAGATCGTCGCGCCCGCCGACTCCTCCTCCGCCTACGTCGTGAAGCAGATCCAGCGCAGCTGGCCCGAGAAGCAGGACTCGGTCGCTGTCGACCCGGCGACCGGCAAGGTCACCGACGAACTCCGCTTCGCCGACTACCCGCTGCTGGCCAAGCTGACCCGCTGGGGCATCGACGCCCACACCGGCGTCCTGTTCGGCCTGGTCAACCAGATCGCCCTGATGGCCCTCGCCCTCTCGCTGATCCTGCTCATCGTGTGGGGCTACCGCATGTGGTGGCAGCGCGGCCGTGCCTCCGCCTTCGGCCGCCCCGTCCCGCGCGGGGCCTGGCAGCAGGTCCCGCCGCAGATCCTGGTCCCGGCCATGGCGGCCGTCGCCGTCCTCGGCTACTTCGTCCCGCTGCTCGGCATCCCACTGGCGGTGTTCGTCGCCGTGGACGTCCTTCTCGGCGAGATCGCGTACCGGAGGGGGAAGCGCGTCTACGACGGCCAGGCGGCGTGAGGAATTTCAGCCCCTCCGGCGTTTGAGGAGCGGGGTCTGGGGCGGAGCCCCAGGTCGGGACGGGAAGGGGTGGTGGGGGGCGAAATCCTGCCCCCACCTCAGCCCCCACCGGCAGGTTGCCCGTACCGAGGGCACATACGAAAAGGCCGGCCACCGAGGTGACCGGCCTTCCCCCGAGGGGGCATCACACCTGCGTGAAGTCCCCCGCGAGCGCGGAGGCGATCCGCATGTGCGACTCCGCCTCGTCGTGCCGCCCCTGGCGCTGCAGCGTGCGTCCGAGCATCAGCCGGGCGTAGTGCTCGACCGGGTCGAGCTCCACGAGCACGCGCAACTCGGCCTCGGCGCGGCGCAGTTGAGCGGAGTGGTAGTACGAGCGGGCCAGCAGCAGCCGGGGTCCGACCTGCTCCGGCACCTCCTCGACCAGCGCACCCAGAATGCGCGCCGCGGCGGTGTAGTCCTTGGCGTCGAAGAACATCCGCGCCCGCTCCCAGCGCTCCGCGGTCGTCCCCTGGTCGTAGTACGTCATGTCCACTGCTGACCTCCTTCGACGGCCACAACCGGGCCGGGTGGTTGAATATTCCACAACCTCTCGCGTGTGAGCGGTGTGCTGCTACATGTGCTGATGTGTGTGCTGCTGCATGGGCCGCTACGCGTCGGCCAGCTCCGCGTTGGCTCGCTCCGTGACCAGCGTCAGCACGCGACCCGCGGTTGCCAGATCCTCGGCCGGAATGCCCGCGTACACGCGGGCCGCGATCTCGTTGCCGCCCGTGCGGATCCGCTCGAAGAGCTCCCGGCCGCTCTCCGTGAAGGACACCTGCTCGGCGGTCGGCTCCTCCAGCAGTTTCAGGGCCGTCAGCTCGTCGACGGTCTCCCGGGCCGCCGACTCCTCGATCTTCAGCGCCCCGGTCAGCCGGCCCACGAGCCGGTCGCGCTCGACGGTCCCGCCGTTGTCCGAGACGGCCCGCAGGGCCACCGACTGGTTGAAGGTGGTGCCGGTGCGCACCAGGACCGTTTCCAGGGCGGCCCGGCTCGCATAGTGGGCGAGGCCTATGACCTGGCCGCCGACGGGGGGAGTGGTGTTGGTCATGACTGCTCCTTCGCGGAAGGTTCGTTCTCGGGATGGGTCTTCGCGGGGTGGGTCTTCTCGGGCTGGGGATCGAGCGGTACGTCGAGCAGGGTGGCCAGCTCGCGGCTGAACGTCTTCGTACGTTCGCCGTCGAGCCCGCCGAGAGGTTCGAGGAGCTGCTCCAGGAGGCCCTGGACCACCCTGATCGCACGACGTGCGATCTCGCGCCCCTCCTCGGTGAGCGCCAACTGGACGGCCCGGGGGTCGGCGGGGTCCCGCGTGCGGTTGACGACTCCGGCCGCTTCCAGAGCGCGGGCCAGCTTCGAGACGTAGAGCGGTTCGAGTCCGGTGTGGTCGGCGAGTTGGCGCTGACTGGGCCGTCGCCCGTCCCGGTGCATGCCGTACAGCGACGCCACCAGGGAGTACTGCGCGTGGGTCAGCCCCAGCGGGGCGACCGCCCGGTCGACGGCCACGCGCCATTTCATCGACAGACGCCAGACGAGGAAACCGGGCGTCGCGCTCTCAGTTACCGAACTCATGCGAGAAACAGTACATGGCTACTATATCCATGGCTACTATTTTGCGGCCGCTCGGACCAATGGCGTACGCGCCTGGGACCGCGGTCGTAGGCCCCGCGCCGGTTCTGAGCCAAGTGCCCCTCAATGGGCGGGTCGATGGCCTGACGGAGGATCCCCGACGGGGTTAGGTTGTCCGCCATGAGCAATCTTGATCGCGAGGCGGTTCCCGCCCTCTGCGGTGGCCGCGGGTTCGTGGTGGCCGAGCCGGTGCGCGAACTCCTCAGCCCCCGCCGGGTCAAGCTCGGCGAGTCCACCGAAGTCCGCCGCCTGCTGCCCAACCTGGGCCGTCGCATGGTCGGCGCATGGTGCTTCGTCGATCACTACGGGCCCGACGACATCGCCGACGAGCCTGGCATGCAGGTCCCGCCGCACCCGCACATGGGCCTGCAGACCGTCAGCTGGCTGCACGAGGGCGAGGTGCTGCACCGCGACTCGACCGGCAGCCTCCAGACGATCCGCCCGCGCGAACTGGGCCTCATGACCTCGGGCCGGGCCATCAGCCACTCCGAGGAGAGCCCCAAGTCGCACGCCCGCTTTCTGCACGGCGCGCAGCTCTGGGTCGCCCTCCCGGACCCCCACCGCCACACCGACCCGCACTTCGAGCACCACGGCGATCTGCCCGTCGTGACGGCTCCCGGTCTCAAGGCCACGCTCATCCTGGGCACCGTCGACGGTACGACCTCGCCCGGCACGACGTACACGCCCATCGTCGGCGCCGACCTGGCCCTGTCGAGCGGCACCGACGTACGACTGCCTCTGGAGCCCGACTTCGAGTACGCCGTACTGTCCATGTCCGGTGAGGCCCATGTGGACGGCGTACCGGTACTCCCCGGCTCGATGCTCTACCTCGGCTGCGGGCGCAGCGAACTCCCGCTGCGCGCCGAGTCGGACGCGGGGCTGATGCTCCTGGGCGGCGAGCCCTTCGAGGAGGAGCTCATCATGTGGTGGAACTTCATCGGACGCACGCAGGCGGACATCGAGCAGGCACGCCAGGACTGGATGACGGGCTCGCGGTTCGGGGAGGTGGTGGGCTATGGCGGTGCCCCATTGTCTGCTCCTGAACTCCCGCCGGTACCGCTGAAACCGCGCGGAAGGGTGCGCTGAACCGGGGTTACGGCTCGGGGGCATGGATGCTGACCCAATGCCGACTTTCCTGACGCAGTGTCAGTGCGACTCCGGAGGTGTCGGAGCGGGTCCGGCGCCCGAGCCGAAGCTGCCGCTCGTGTGTGGGCCAGGCTGATGCTGACTTCGGCAACTCGTGCTGGGTGCAAGGCGCCACCAAGTGGCTGGGCGAACCGGATGCAGCCGACGGTCGCCTGCGCCCGGACGCCACCGACGACCGGGCGCAGCGGGTTCCAGGTAGCCCAGCCGGCGCAGGATCGACTGCCTCGGCACGTCGAGCTTGCGGTAGTGCGGCTCAGATGCGAAGGCACCGTCCACACCCATCGGGACCAGCCGGGCCGGACACGACGACAGCATGACCGCCAGCGGGGAGCTGTTCCCGCGGTCCATCAATCCTGCAGGCCGGGGCTACTCGGCGAGCCTAGCGATGTGGGCCCCGGCGGGCGGCGCCGGTGTCCCCAGTGCCCTGTCGCGGCGCCGTACCGTCCAGGCGGAGCGCGAGGACGGCCCGGTCGTCGTTGTCGGACCTCGCCGACCAGCGTTCGGTGTCGGTCCGCACGAACGACACGACCGCCTCCGGGTCCGGGGCGTGCTCGCCGCGGAAACGTTCGCCGAGCCGCTGCAGGACCGGATAGAAGACGCCGTCCGCGTCGCGCGCCTCGCTCACCCCGTCCGTATGCACGACGAGCACCTCCCCGGGCCCCAGCGGGTGCACCGTCGTGTCGTCTCCGCCTGCCGCCAGGGCGCCCAGGCCCAGCGGCAGCCCGGGCGCCGTGACCAGTTGGCGGGCGTCCTGCGGGCCGATCACCAGCGGCGAGGGGTGTCCGCGGTCGACGATCCGCACCTCGCCGCCGCCTGGCGGGAACTCCAGCACCAGCGCGGTCACGAAAAGCTCGGGGTCGCCCTCGTCACCAGCCGGGCTGTTGCGGGCGATGCTGAGCTCCAGCCGCTCGGCCAGACTGCTCAGGCTCTGCCACTCGTGCGCCGACACCCTGAAGCTGCCCAGCACCGCCGCGACGGTCTGGACCGCATCCAGCCCCTTGCCGCGGACGTCGCCGATGATCGCCCGTACCCCGAAGGGCGTCTCGCATACGTCGTACAGATCCCCGCCGACGAGCGTGCCGCCCTCCCCCGCCTCGTAGAACCCGGCGGCATGGACGGGGCCGAGCCGGCGCGGCACGGGCCGCAGCAGGGTCCGCTGCATGGCTTCCGCGACCGAGTTGGCCCGGACCAGGTGCTGCCGGGTCCGCTCCCGCTGCCAGGCCAGCGCGACGCTGGCGATACCGATGAGGAACGTGGCGGCGTAGACGGCGACATGGTGCTGCTCGTCGAAGTGGCCGGGGCGGCGGGCGGCCATCCACATCTGCAGGCCCAGGCACACCACGGCCGACAGCGCGGTGCCCCGCGGGCCGCGCGTCGCGGCCGCGAGCGGCGGTACGGCGATGAGCATGAAGCTCACCGGTTCGCGGCCCCTGACGATCACTTCGGCGAGCACGTCGACGGCCACTGCGATCAGCGGCAGCCACCACGCCCACCCCCGGCGCGGGGACGGGGGCCGCGGCCCGGCACGAAGGCTTCCTCGGGACACGGCGCGCGCCCTAGCTTCCGTGCCCGCCGGGACCGGTCACGGAGCGGGCGGTGCCGCCGCCCGTCGCCCCGCCCGTCGCCTCGGCCGCCGCGCGGCCGCCCGCGCCGGGCAGGCCGGCCTCGATGCGGGAGAGCTGGGCGGTCAGGCTCGCCAGCCACACCTCGAAGTCGACCAGCGCCGGCAGCGGCGGTGTGGGCGGCCGCGCGGGTTCTGGCCGCGTTCCGTCCGGCGGCGGCCGTTCCCCGGCGCACAGGGCGGCCAGCCGATCGGTGGCCCCGGCCGCCGCCCGGGCACCGGCCCGGGCCCGTTCCGCGGCGCCCGGAGGCAGGGCACGCGCGGGCATGTCGAAGCGGGGCAGCCACTGGGCACCGAGCAGGACCTGGCGGGCCGCGATGAGCACGCCGTGCCAGTCGGCGCTGACGGAGGCGCCGGCGGCCGGTTCACTGCGGAACTGGTCGTAGGCGGACTCGGCCAGGCGCAGCCGGTGCAGGGCGGGGACCGTCGGCGGGGGAGGCACGGAGGCCGGTGGCACGGCCGTCAGCACCTCGGCGGTGCCCTTGATCAGCGGCCCGCACTCGCGCAGCAGCCCCGCCATGGTCCTGCGCACCTCCCGGCGGGCACCGGCCGGCCAGGCGAGCATCGCGCACAGCAGACCGATGGCGCTGCCGGTCACCACGTCCACGATCCTCGCCTCGGCCAGCCGCCAGGTGGCCGGGGCGATCTGGGCGAACGCGGTGGCCACCACGAGCGTGAACAGCCCCTGCGCCCAGGCGATGCCGAGCAGCGGCCCGAGCGCGAAGGCAAGCAGCATGCCCGGTGCGAGGATCGCGGCGTAGGCGTCGGTGTGCTGTCCGACGCCGATGAGCAGGGCGCCCGCCGCGACGGCGCCCACGAGATTGCCGGCCACTGCCTCGCGAATGGCCGCCCAAGTCGCCCCGACGGTGGTCCTGCTCAGCGTCAGTACCGCCAACAGCACCCAGAACCCGTGGGTCAGGTCGAGCGAACCGGCGACCAGCCGTGCCGCGCCGAGGGCCAGTGCGATCCGGACGGCGTTGTGGAACTGCACCGAGCGGAGCGTCATGTTGCCGACGATCCGGCGCAGCCACAGCCGGGACGTGGTCGCCCCCGCGTACCAGAACAGCTCCCGTGGCTCGATCGGCGGGGTGCGCCGCCCATCGAGGCCGACCCGTACGGAGATTTCCAGGATGCGCACCGACTCGGCGACGGCCAGCAGCGCAGCCTGCCGACGCAGCACTGTCACCAACGCCGGCACCTCGCCTGCCGGCTCCGCCACCTGCCGCACGCGCATTTCCTGGAAGGCGCCGATCGCCTCGTCCATGCCCTGCGGGCCCGTGGCGGCTTGGCCCGCCCGCAGGGCCGCGGCAGTGTCGTCGCATAGCGACGTCACCTGTGGCAGCAGCCACTGGGATGCCGCGTCGGTACGGGCGCCACCCCTTTCGTCCGCCCGGCAGCCGTCCCGTATGTCGGCCCGGCCGTCCCGCAGGAGGTCGCGCAGTTGTCCCGTCTCGGTCTGATGGGCCAGCTGTTCGAGCAGCCGGCGGGCCCCCGAACCCGCCTGGGAAAGGCCGCGCATCGCACGGCCCGGGCCTGCGGGGCGTTCCGCGGGCGGGATCTTGGACAGCCGCAGCCGCGCGCCCGCGGCGCGCAGGACCTCGGGCGAGGGGCTGGTGCGGCCGGCGAGGGTGTCGCCCGCGGTCGCCACGGCCTTCGCGAGGCTCCATCGGTACGTCTCGCCCGCAGGCTGCGGCAGGAGGAACAGCTCGCACAGCGCCAGTACCACCACGCCCACGGTGAGCCCGGCCAGCCGCGCCCCCAGGGTCTGCGGTTCGTAGGGCGGGAAGCAGGCCAGGATGTAGAAGAGCTGGAGTCCCGGCGCCGCCCCGGCCGGCCGCGGCCCGGCGATGGCCGCGAAGGCCAGGAGGAATCCGACGACGAGCATCCCGAGCACCGCCGCCCAGGTCTGCACCGCCAGCACGGTCCCCAGTGCCACCAGCACCAGGCCCACCGGCAGCGCCTTCAGCATCACCGCGGCCCGTTGCCGCCCGGACCCCGGGATCGAGGACAGCAGCCCGAGAGCGATGGGCGCGAACAGCGCGTACAGCGCCAGCACCGGCTCGCCGAGCCCGTACAGGAAGGGGTAGAACCCCGCGGACGCCGCCAGTGTCACCCGCACCGACCGGTGCAGGATCTCGGCTCGCTCGGCCCCGCCCTTCACGGCGGGCCCCCGCCGGGAAGGGCGCGCGAGCCGAGCGGCGGGACCAGCGAGACGAAGACGGTGACGGCGTAGCCCATGTTGGTGACGGAGCCCGTGCCCGTCACCAGGACATAGGGGATGTTGCGGAAGATCCGCGACCCGGCCGCGAACAGCGCCGTCCCGGCAAGCAGGGAGCCCCTGCGCCCGAAGACGTCGCCCACTCTGCCGCCCACGATGAAACAGCAGCCGATGGCGAGCAGGTACGCGGACAGCTTCCACTGGGCGGCCGAGGCGGCGACACCGAACTCCTCGGCGATCCCCGGGACGGCCAGGTTCAGCGCGAAGAAGTCGAGCTGGATGCAGAACAGGGCCAGGGCGACCGCGATGAAGGCCCCCGTCCGCGCGGCCGGCGAAGACTCAGCGCGCATGAGCACGTTCCTCTCGGGCCGACGCCGCCGAGGCGTCGTGGGCGGGCCGGACACGCGCCCCGCCACCCCATTGTCGGTCGACCCCGTACGCACCGCAGCCCGGCCACCCCGGACCGCGGCGGGCTGTCTTCGGCTCGCTGGCGACCCGAACGCCTTCCGCGGCAGCTGCGACCAGGGCATGAGGATCACCGTGGTCCGAAGCGCATGGTCCCTCCGGCGGTCCCGATCTTGCCCGTGGCCCGAGTGACGCATCCGGAGCCGGGAGCCGCGAGCCGGGGGCGCGCACGGGGCGCCGCCATGGGGACGGCGCCCCGCGCGGGTGGTCAGCCGACGCGCAGGGTCAGCGCGGCGGTGTGCAGCTTTCCGTCGGTCTGGAACTGCAGGAACAGGCGCCAGTTGCCAGAGGCGGGCAGTTCGGCGTGGAAGGAGAGGTCCGGTCCGCCGTGATCGCCGTTGGCCTTCGTCTCCGGGTGGAGATGGGCGAACGCCTGGTCGCCTTCGTGGAATGCGGTGAGGTGGGCGTAGGTGTCCAGGTAGGGCTGCAGGTCGGTGACGGGCTTGCCGTCCTTGGTGATGCGCACCTTCAGCGGGTGTGCCATCCCGGCCATGAGTTCGCCCTGGACAGTGACGGTGTACCCGTCGACCTCGGCGTTGGCGGCGGCCGTGGGGAGCGGCGTCTTCGCGCTCTGGCCGGGGACGGTCACGGTGCGGCTGAGAACGAAGTCCTTGCCGCTGCCGCTGCCGGGGGTGAAGGAGGCGAACATGCGCCAGGAGCCCGGTGCGAGGGCGGCGAGGTCCGCCGTCCAGGTGCCGTCGGCGGCCATCGTCGGGTGGATGTGCTGGAAGCCGGTCAGATCCGAACGGATGGCGTAGAAGTGCATCCGCTTGGTCTGGTCGAGTGCGAAGCCGGTGACCGGCTTGCTGTCCTGACCCGTGATCGTGAAGCGGTAGGCGGCCTGCTTGCCCGCGGGGAGCGTCGTGTCCTGAGAGGTCAGGTGGTAGCCGCCCTTGGTGTCGGCCAGGCCGTTGCCGGCCGCCGTGTTCTCCATCCCGGGCATGTCACTCATCGACGGCGACGTACTCGCCGAGGAGGAGGCGGACGACTTGGCGCCATGCTCCATGCCCGGCATGGAGGATGAGTCGCCCGAAGAGCCGCAGGCGGCAAGCGTCAGGGCGAGAGCGGCTGCCGTACCGGCTGCGGCGAGGGCGCGACGGCGCCCGGTAGAACGAGAAGAAGCGAACATCGAACAGTGTCTTTCCGGTGGGCACGCCACACCGATGGCGCGCGAGTGAGCAGGAGGCGGGGCCGCTACCCGGTCGACGACCGGGTTCCGGCACGGGCCCTGTCACGTACGCGCGATACACACCTGGAGCAGCAGACCTCTTCCGCCTGCCGGTGGCCCCCGGCGCCCGGTGCGGGCCAGGCTCCATGGGCGGTCGGCCCATGACAGTGCGGTCAGTGCGGCGACGGCGAGGGCCACGAGCCCCGCCGCCGGCAGGGGCAGACGGTCGCGTGCGGGCGTCGAGACGCACTGCGCGCCGTGCCCCATCGCCGCTCCGTCTGTGGCCTGGATCTGCGGGTCGGCGGGATGGACCATCGCCGCAGTGGCCGCGGTCGTCATCGCGGCGGCGTTGCGGCCGTGATGCGCCGTGGCCGTTGTGGGCACCGCACCGTGGCAGCCGTCGGCGGCACTCGCCGGGGCGCCGTGCATGAGGAACAGGCCGAGCAGGACCGCGCACAGCGCCAGCAGCCGGGCCAAGCCCCGCCCGCGCTGCTTGCTGTCCATCATTCCCCGGTCCCTCCTGCTCTGTCCCGCACCTGCAGCCACAATACCCCCGTAGGGTAGCGCGCGTCGGGATGGTCCCCGTCCGCAAGTGACACGACTGAAGCGAATGCCATGAACGGCCTTGGGTCATCCAGACGGCGGCTTCACGCGGGTCGCAGTGCGTCCAGCTGCTGTTCGAACGGTACGACGGCGGTGCCGTCGGTCGCTCGGGCGGCAACCCCCGCGCGTTGGCGCATCAGCCCGGCCAGTTCGCCGGCCGCGCGCACGATCCGCTGGGGCAGCGTGTCGGTCAGCGGGTCGCCGCTGCCGCCCCAGTCCTCGGAGGCCGCGTACACCGCGGTGGGTACGACGACCGCGCGCAGGTAGGCGAAGAGCGGACGCAGCGCGTGCTCCAGGGCGAGCGAGTGCCGTGCCGTCCCGCCGGTCGCCGCGGCCAGCACGGCCTTGCGCGTCCTCGGCTGCACCGGCGCCATGCTGGGGCTGTGGGTGCAGGACCTCGACGGGTCCGGCGCGCACGCCGATTTCGCGTACGCCACCTACCGGGAGTGCCACCAGTGAGAGACCTCGGCCGCATCCGTCTGTTCTGCACAAGCCTCGGTCCGGCCGATGCCCCCGCCCTGCTCCTGGTGCACGGCTGGGGCGGTGACGGACGGGAGTGGTCGCCGCATGCCGAGGCGCTGGCCGAGCGGTTCCGTGTCGTCGTGCCCGACCTGCGTGGGCACGGCCGCTCCGAGGTACCGGGGGACGGCAACACTCCGGCGGAGATGGCCGAGGACCTCGCCGCGCTGATCGACGCCCTCGGTACCGGGCCGGTGGTCGCCGTCGGGCATTCGATGGGCGGCCAGGTCGTCAACCTGCTCGCCGTACACCATCCGCACGCCGTACGGTCGGTCGTCGCCCTCGATCCCGCCCACGGCGCCCACGGCGCGGAGGTCGACGGGATCCCCGCACGGCTCGCCGACTACCGCGAGAACGGCGCTCGCGCGGCGGCGTCGTTCGTCGCCGGGGCGTTCTCCCCGGCCGCTCCGCCCGGACTGCGCACCGCGCACATTCGCACCCTGCTCGGCACCCCCGACCATGTGATCGCCCAGGCGTACGCGGGGATGTACACCGACCCGGGCGCGGTCGGCATTCGCCCGCTCAGCGAGGCGTACCTGCGCCGACGCGCGCAGCCGGCACTCACAGTGTGGACGTCGCAGGAGGCCGCGGTGTGGGAGCGCGGCGTCCGGAACGTGCCCGGCTCACGTGTCGAGCACTGGCCCCGCACCGGCCACTACCTGCACGAGGAGCGGCTGGACCGCACGATCCGGCTCCTGCGGGACTGGGCCGGACAGACCACCGGCGCGCTCTGACGGCTGTGCGTCACGGGCCTTCCAACGGGAAACGTCCGTCCTCCTGAGACTTGAGCTGAGCGGTGTTGCCTGTGCTTGGGCCTGCGCGGACATCGCTCATGCCTCGATGCGATGGTGCAGAAGAACGGGCATCGAAATCGCCGGCGAGTGAGCCATATTCGGCACCCTCCAGTGTCAGTGGCGCGCCCTACTCTGGGCCGACACAGGATCCGCGACGAGAAACAGGAGGTTCCCATGACGACCCTGCCCGATCGGCCGAACACCGCATTGCTCGTCATCGACGTCCAGAACGGGGTGATGGAAGGCGCCCATGGCCGCGACGGCGTGATCGCGAACATCAACAGCCTCGTCGACAAGGCCCGCGCGGAGGACGTCACCGTGGTCTGGGTGCAGCACTCCGGCGACCATCTCAAGCCGGACAGCGAGAGCTGGCAGTACGTGCCGGAGCTGGTCCGCCGCGATGCGGAGCCTCTCGTCCACAAGATGTACGGCGACTCGTTCGAGGACACCGAGCTGGAAGCGCTGCTCGCCGAGCGCGGGGTGGGCCGGATCGTCGTCACGGGCGCCCAGACCGACGCGTGCGTCCGCTCGACCCTCCACGGAGGCTTCGTTCGCGGGTACGACGTGACGCTGGTTGGCGACGCGCACACCACGGAGGACCTCAGTGCCTACGGTGCTCCGCCCCCGGACCAGGTGATCGCGCACACCAATCTCTACTGGCAGGGGGAGAGCGCACCCGGGCGCCGCGGCGGAACCGTCGACGCGGCGGACGTGACCTTCGCGCCGGGCGACGCGGGCTGAGCCGCCCCACCGGCCATGACCGCCGCATGAGTGGCGCGAATGACGGGTGCCATTTCACGCCTCCCGTGCGAATGCATACGGAGGCCGGTCACACTCCAGGATTGAGTGATTGCCGGGCGTCATATTATCGGCGGATCTGTTTTGGTGGCCCGATGCGGGGAATTTGATTTCTAGTGCTTCGGACAGGAGGCACGTCCGTGGGAGCTGGTACGCCAGACCGCGGGTGTCTCCTGTCGGTCCGCGTGCGTGCCCTCCCATGGTGACTGTCCACCTCAGCACCCGTTGTGGGAGTGGTGAGCGCCATGCGTGTCACGGCCGGCATGAAGCAACATCCGCACGACGATGCCCCGGACACCGCGGCTGCCTTCGCCCGGCTGTCCGGTCTGCCTGACGGCCCCGAGCGGCAGGCGCTGCGTGACGAGATCGTCCGCTCCTGGCTGCCCATGGCGGAACGAATCGCCGGCCGCTACCGGGGCAGGGGCGAGTCCCTCGAGGATCTGAGGCAGGTCGCGGCCCTTGGCCTGGTCAAGGCGGTCGACCGGTACGACCCGGCCCTGGGCAACGCGTTCGAGAGCTACGCGATCCCGACCATCACCGGCGAGATCAAGCGTCACTTCCGCGACCACATGTGGATCCTGCATGTGCCGCGCCGAGTCCAGGACCTGCGCAACCGGGTGCGCGTCGCCATGAAGGAGCTGTCGCAGACGATCCCGGGCGCTCGGCCCACCGTCGCCGAGATCGCCGCGTACGCGCACCTGAGCGAGGACGACGTGCGCACCGCCCTGGAGGCGCTGGACAGCTTCGTAGCCCTGTCGCTGGACGCGGAGCTGCCGGGCAGTGAGGACGGATACGCCCTGGGGGACGCCCTGGGCGAGCCCGATGCGGGCTTCGATCTGGTCATCGACCGCGAGGCCGTGAAGCCGGCGCTGAGCACGCTGCCCGAGCGCGAGAGGACCATCCTCTACCTGCGGTTCTTCCGCGGCATGACCCAGAGCTGCATCGCGCAACAGCTCGGCATCTCGCAGATGCACGTGTCCCGTCTGATCAGCCATTGCTGCGCCACGCTGCGTGAACAGGTGCTCGCCGATGCGGCGTAACTCCTGGAGCGGTGAGGGGCAGGTACGCGGCCGCCCGGGCGGGTTTCCTCGCTCCGGGCGGCCGCGGGCGAGCTCACTGCCGAACCCTCCCGGGAACGGTTGGCCAGTTTGCCGCCTCCTCTCTGACTACCGGGGCGGCCTCGAACCAAACACGTTCGAGGCCGCGCGGGTCCATCACTTCCCGAGCCTCATGGCGTCGATGGCGGGTCCGGGATCTGCGTGGGGCCGTATTTGTCGAGGGTGTCCTCAAGAATCGCGTGCACATCGGGCGGCAGATCTCCCTGCTGCCCCCAGGTGATGATCATCTCCGCGATGTTGCGGAGTTTGATGTTCGTGTGCTGGGAGACTTCCCGGAGAACGTTCCACCCTTGATCAGGTGTCACCCGGCCGAGAGCGACCATCATGCCGATCGCCTGGTCCACGACGGCGTGCGAGGTGACGGCCTCCTTCAACTGCGCTATTTCTTCTTGCAGTTCGGCGGTGCCACGCGGCTCGTCGCCTTCCGAACCGGCGTCTGCGGTCATCGTCCCCTCCGGGATCGCGCTAGATCCTGCGAGTGCTTCGTCCAAGTACATCGTCGCCACTCGGCGGGGCGCGTGCCAGCGCGGGCGAGGTGACAACAGCGGCGGAGGATCAGCACGGCGGAGGGGCGGCACAGTCGAGGGGCGGGGCGCGGCGAAGGGGCAGCCGCTCGTCGAGCGCCTCCCCCTTCCCTGGGGCTCGCACGGCCTCACGCGGCCAGAGTCACCGCCGCCACCGCGGGCGTCCGCAGGGCGCGCCGGGCCGTGAGCAGGCTGGTGCCCAGTGTCACCGCCGTCGCGGTCGCGACGATGGTGAGCCAGATGCCCAGGCCCTGGTCCGGCCATGTCCCGCCCGTGCGGACCAGGGTGAAGGGGAGGATCCCGGCGAGCCCGGCCACGGTGCCGAAGAAGACGCCGGTCACCGTCAGGATCACTCCCTCGACGCCGACCATGCCGAGCACCTGGCCCGGCGTCGCGCCCG
The DNA here is from genome assembly GCF_055569295.1 of Streptomyces sp. NPDC029292. Classification (NCBI taxonomy): domain Bacteria; kingdom Bacillati; phylum Actinomycetota; class Actinomycetes; order Kitasatosporales; family Streptomycetaceae; genus Streptomyces; species Streptomyces sp. NPDC029292. The sequence continues at coordinate 137,744 of NZ_JBVHXR010000001.1, read as the reverse complement.
CCAGGCGCTGCTGGCCGAACTCCCGGCTGCGGTAAGTGGTCGCCGCGTACAGGGAGTTGATCAGCATGATGCAGGAGAAGACCACGATGATGCCGACGACCACCAGGTTGAGGGTCTCCAGATTCTTGGCATCGATGGACTTCGGTACACCCGAGGCGTCGATCGCGTCGTTCTCGACGGCTTGCATGGAGAGCGTCGCCGTCGCCATGCAGGTGAAGAGGATCAGCGACATCAGGACACCTGAGAGTTCGTCGGCGCGCCGACGCATGTTCCGTACGGCCAGATAGCCGCTCGGGCCCGTCAGGGGGAGCCGGTCGAGCAGGCCTTTCAGCAGCCTCGGCGCCAGGAGCGCGCACCCCACCGACAGCAGGATCGCCCCGTACGCGGGCGGCGCCATCAGAGCGGCGTCCTCGGCGGAGAAGGCGAACGTCGAGCAGGCGGCCGCGACGCCGACGGCCAGGGCCGCGTACGTGAAGAACTTCCGTGCGCCGCCCCGGGGTTGACGCGTCCGAGTCGCCCGCCGCACCGCGAGGAACGCCGCGCCCGCCGCCGCGAGGACCGTGATGCCGACCCCCGCCATCAGGGCGATGGGACCGAAGGAGTAGTCCACGGACCGGTCGACCTGACCGCTGTCCTGGAAGACGTTCAGCAGCGCCCGCCCGCCGAGCATCGCCGGACCGATCGCCAGCACCGCGCCCACCAGGGCGACCGCCACCGACTCCCCGACGACCATCCGCTTGATCTGCGCCGGCGTCGCCCCCGAGCACCGCAACAGCTCGATCTCGGCGCTCCGTTGACGGACATTCACCGTCAGCGTCGAGGCGACGGCGAAGAACACCAGCAGGGTGCCGTAGCCGCCGACGACGCTCGCCGCGGTGGACAGCGACTCCGCGCTCACGGAGTCGACGCCCGGCCGCCCCGCCGTGTCGTGCATCGAGTTGAACGTCATGATGATCGCCGCGCCCAGGAACGCGGACAGCAGCGTCGCGGTGAAGCGCCCGGGGCGCTGCCGGATGGAACGCAAGGCCAGTGCGAACATGGCTCACACTCCCATCGGCGCGTCGTCGCCCAGGTGCGCCAGACGCTCGGCCACCGCGTCGACGGTCGGCGCGTCCATCCGGCCGGCCAGCCGTCCGTCCGCGAGGAACACGACGGAGTCGGCGTACGAGGCGGCGACCGGATCGTGCGTCACCATGACCACGGTCCTGCCGTGCACCCGTACCGCCTCCTGGAGCAGCCGCAGCACATCCCGCGCACTGCGTGTGTCGAGCGCGCCGGTCGGTTCGTCCGCGAAGATCACCCGCGGCTCGGTGACCAGCGCCCGGGCGATCGCCACGCGCTGCCGCTGCCCTCCCGAGAGCTGGTCGGGCAGGTGGCCGAGCCGGTCGCCGAGCCCGACCACCGTGAGGATCTCCCGTGCCCGCGCACGGTCCACACGCTGCCGGGCGAGCTTGAGCGGCAGGACCGTGTTCTGGGCGACGGTCAGCGTCGGCAGCAGGTTGTACTGCTGGAAGACGAAGCCGATCCGGCTGCGCCGGAACTTCGTCAGCTCGGCCTCGCCGCCGCTCGTCATCTCCGCGCCGTCCACCATCACGATGCCGCTGTCGGGCCGGTCAAGGCCCGCCGCGCACTGGAGCAACGTGGACTTGCCGGACCCCGAGGGCCCCATGACCGCGGTGAAGGTGCCGCGCGCCAGACTGAGGGACACCCCGTCCAGAGCGGTCACGGCATTCTCCTCGGCCCCGTAGGTCTTGCTGACCTTGACCAGCCGCAGGGCCTCAAGGGCGGGTCCCGAGTCGTTCGTACGTCGCGCTGGGCGAAACATCGTCATCACTCTCCGTCCGGCACGCCCTGTGCCTCGCCGACGACGCTACGGAGAGCCGGGTCGGGCCACATGGGGCGCAGAACCCGTATTCCGGGGTGTACTCAGCGACACCGTGCCCCTGTGCTCACCGCCCGTACGGGTCATCAGAACGCGCCGACCTGCGCACACTCCCGGTGCAATGGACGGGTGACCGCGCCCCCGGACGACTGCCTCGCGCGCAACGACTGGATCTGCCGGCAGTACCTGACCACCCGCCGCCAGATTCTTCTCGACGCGGTGGTCCAGCACCTCCAGCTGACGGCGGTCTCCGTCCTGATCGGGCTGGTCATCGCCGTGCCGCTGGCCGTCCTGGCGCGCCGCTGGGGCTGGGCCGCGGGACCCGTCCTCGGGGTGACCACGATCCTCTACACGATCCCGTCGCTGGCGATGTTCTCGCTGCTCCTGCCCGTGTACGGGCTGTCGGCCGCCCTGGTGGTCTCGGGACTCGTCCTCTACTCGCTGACGCTGCTCGTACGGAACATCCTCGCCGGCTTGCGCGCCGTCCCCGAGGAGACCCGGCAGGCCGCTCGCGGCATGGGGTACGGGCCCGTCCGAATGCTGCTCACCGTCGAGTTGCCGCTCGCTCTGCCCGCCGCCATGGCCGGGCTGCGGATCGCCACCGTCTCCGCGGTGTCCCTGGTGACGGTGGGCGCGATCGTCGGCTTCGGCGGGCTCGGCAACCTCATCTACTCCGGCATGAACACGTACTTCAAGGCACAGGTCCTGACCGCGTCGGTGCTCTGCGTGGTCATCGCGATCGCGGCCGATCTCCTGCTGCTCGGCGTGCAATGGGTGATCACCCCGTGGGCGAGGGCAGCCCGCGGATGAACACCCTCGCCGACGCCTGGGACTGGCTCACCGACCCGGCGCACTGGTCCGGCGCCGACGGCGTCTGGCACCGGCTCGCCCAGCATCTCGTCCTGACCGTCGTCTGTCTGGTCATCAGCTGTCTGATCGCGCTGCCCGTCGCCCTGGTCCTCGGTCACCTCGGCAGGGGCGGCGCGCTCGCCGTCAACATCTCCAACGTCGGCCGGGCCGTACCGACCTTCGCCGTGCTGGTGCTGCTGCTCCTCACGCCGCTCGGGAAGTGGGGCGAGGGCCCGACGGTCGTCGCGCTGGTCCTGTTCGCCGTGCCGCCGCTGCTCACCAACGCGTACGTGGGGATGCGAGAGGTCGACCGCAGCGTGGTGCGGGCGGCGCGCGGGATGGGGATGACCGGGCGGCAGATGTTGTTGGGTGTGGAACTGCCCCTCGCGCTCCCGATGGTCCTGAACGGGGTGCGGATCGCGGCCGTCCAGCTCGTCGCGACCGCCACCATCGCCGCGCTCGCGGGCGGCGGCGGGCTCGGCCGGATCATCACGGCGGGCTTCAATCTGGCGAGTACGGCCCAGGTCGTCGCCGGTGCCCTCCTCGTCGCCGTGTTCGCCCTGATCGTCGAGGGGATCTTCGAGGTCGCCGAGCGGCTGGCGCCGCACTGGGCGCGGGGCGCGCGGTGAGACGGCGCATCGCACTGGTGGGCCTGGTCCTGTTGAGCGGCTGTAGCACCGGACCGTCCCTGGAGAACCGTGGCGCGGTCACCGCGCCGCCCGGCGACAGCAAACACCTCACCATCGGCTCGGCCGGATTCACCGAGAGCGACCTGCTGGCCCAGATGTACGCGCTACTGCTGAACCAGGCCGGCTACCACACGTCGATGCTCACCGTCGCCAACCGCGAACTGTACGAACCCGCCCTGGAATCGGGCCAGATCGACGTCGTCCCGGAATACGCGGCCACCTTCGCCGACTGGCTGAACGCGAAGACCAGCGGCGCCGACGCACCACCCGCGGGCTCGCCCGACCTCGACGCCACGATGACCGCCCTGCGCAAGCTGGCCACACCCCGCGGTCTCACCGTCCTCGACCCCGGCAGGGCCGTCGACCAGAACGCCTTCGCCGTGACCGGGGCATACGCCCGCCGGTACCACCTCAAGACGCTCAGCGACCTCGGAAAGTCCGGCCTGAGGGTGCGGCTCGCGGCCGGCGACGAGTGCGTGCAACGGCCTTACTGCGAGCCAGGGTTGAAGCAGACGTACGGCATCGACATCACCGGCGTCGACCCGAAGGGTGTCGGCACCACACAGGCGAAGCGGGCCGTGCAGAGCGGCCAGGACCAGATGGTGCTGACCACGACGACGGACGCGACCCTGGAGGCCTTCGGACTCGTCCTGCTCGCCGACGACAAGCACCTGCAGAACGCCGACTACATCGTGCCCGTCGTCAACCGCTCCCGCGCGGGCAGCGAGGGTGTCACCAAGGCCCTCGGCAAGCTCAACGACGTACTCACCACAGCCGACTTGGCGTCCATGAACCAGCAGGTGGACAGCTGGCGACGACTGCCGCAGGACGTGGCGCGCGCCTATCTGAAGGAGAAGGGCCTGCTGCACGGACCGCCACGTGACGTCGGTGACCGGACCGGTCATCCGCGGCCCGAAGGGCTGATGGACAACGTGGGGCCCGAAGGGAACCAAGCGGGCGTCAGGCATCCGCCACCGAATCGAACTCCACCTGCCCCCGCGACACACCCAGGGCGTCCGCGTCCACCGACCGCCGCAGCGCCTCGTGCAGCTTCGCGGGGGTCAGTACGCCGAGGAAGCGCGCCCCGTCCAGCACGGCGACCCAGCCCGCGTCGTGCTGGAGCATCACACCGAAGGCCTGCTTCAAAGGGGCGCCCACCGGAACCCAGGAGTTCATGCGGTGGGCGAGGTCGCGAACAAAACCCCCCGCCCCGAGTTCGTCGACGCCGACCCAGCCGTGCAGATCGCCCTCGGCGTCGAGCACGACGGCCCAGCGGGCGCCCTCCGCGTGCAGCCGGGTGACGGCCTGCGCCGCGGGCTCGTCGAGGCGGGCGATCGGCGGCTGCTCCAGGTCGTCGACCTCGATCGAGGTGACCGACAGCCGCTTCAGTCCGCGGTCGGCCCCCACGAACTCGGCGACGTACGGCGTGGCCGGCGTGCCGAGGACCGCCCCCGGCGTGTCGTACTGCTCGATGCGCCCCTGCCCGTACACCGCGATCCGGTCGCCGAGCCGGACCGCCTCCTCGATGTCGTGGGTGACCAGCAGCACCGTCTTGCGTACGGCCTGCTGCATCCGCAGGAACTCGTCCTGGAGCTGCTCCCGCACCACCGGGTCGACGGCCCCGAACGGCTCGTCCATCAGCAACACGGGCGGGTCGGCGGCCAGCGCCCGCGCCACGCCGACCCGCTGGCGCTGGCCGCCCGACAGCTGGTCCGGATAGCGCGATCCGTAGGTCTTCGGGTCCAGGCCCACCAGAGCGAGCAGCTCGGCGGCGCGCTCCCGCGCCTTCGCCTTCTTCCAGCCGACCAGCGAGGGCACGGTCGCCGTGTTGTCGAGAATCGTGCGGTGCGGGAACAGCCCGACCTGCTGGATGACGTAACCGATCCGCCGCCGCAGCCGCACCGGATCGACGGTGGCGATGTCCTCGCCGTTCACGAAGATCCGGCCCGACGTCGGCTCGATCAGCCGGTTCACCATCATCATGGTCGTCGTCTTGCCACACCCCGACGGTCCGACGAGCGTGACGAGTTCGCCCTCGGCGACCTCGAAGGAGAGGCCGTCCACGGCGGTCGTGCCGTCCGGGTAGCGCTTGGTGACCTGCTCGAACCGGATCATTTCCTCACGCTAACCGCGCAGGTCACTCCCCGCTCACCAGCACCACCTCCAGGGTGCGCGGACCGTGCACACCCTCGACCCGGTCGAGTTCGATGTCGCTGGTCGCGGACGGGCCGGAGATCCAGGTCAACGGGCGGGTCGGATCGAGCCGAACCAGCGCCTGGGGCACGGAGGAGACGACCTGGTCCGGGACGCGTACGACGCAGATGTGGTGGTCGGGAACGAGCGTGATCCGGCGACGGCCCTGGTCGGGGGAGCCGTCGAGGACGATGGTGCCGGTCTCGGCGATCGCCACGGCGCATGCGGTGACCACACTGTCGACCGCGTCCAGCTCGTGCGGCGTGTTGTCGAGCCGGTCCGGGACACGCCTCGCGTCGGTCGCCGCCAGCCATGCCTCGTCCAGACCGGCCGGTACGACCACCGACGCCGAGCCCCGCTCGGCGAGCAGCCCGGCGACGGTCGCCGCCAGCTCATCGACGTCGCAGCGGTGCACGACCGCCCGATAGTCCGCCAGGTTCTCGGCGAGCAGATCCACCGTCTCCTCGACACTCCGTTCGCCGTGCTCGCGCAGATAACTCCGCTCAACGGCCTGCTCGTACGGCGTGTCGTCCTGTCGTACGTCCGCGATCGCGCGCCGCACCCGGCCGAGGACCACATCCCTGCTGCTCACTTCGTGTCCTTTCCGCCCTGCGTACGCTGCCACCAGTCGCGGAACGGCTCCGCGGGCACCGGCGGCAGATCACGGCTCTCGCTCCACGCCTTGCCGGGACCCGGCAGCGTCCGCGGATGGAAGCGGCGCGTCCGCGATGCGAGCCGCTGGCCGGTGCGCAGTGCGCCGGGGTGGCTGAACGCCCAGCGCGCCGCACGCATCGCCGCCCGCTCGGCGGCATGTCCCTTGGCGGGCTTGAGGACGACCGTGTTGCCGTCCCGCGTCGCCCGGCCGCCCTCGGCCACCCGCTCGCGCAGATGTACGAGCACTTCGGGGATGTCGATCGCGACCGGGCAGACGTCGTAGCAGGCGCCGCACAGCGAGGAGGCGTACGGGAGGGAGGCGTCGATCTCGCTCGCGGTGCCCCGGAGTTGGGGGCTGAGGATGGCGCCGATCGGGCCCGGATAGACCGAGCCGTACGCGTGGCCGCCCGCCCGCTCGTACACCGGGCAGACGTTGAGACACGCCGAGCAGCGGATGCAGCGAAGGGCCTGACGGCCGACCTCGTCGGCGAGCGTGTCGGTGCGGCCGTTGTCGAGGAGGACCAGGTGGAAGGTCTGGGGCCCGTCCTCGTCGGTGGTGCCGGTCCACATCGAGGTGTACGGGTTCATGCGCTCGGCGGTCGAGGAGCGGGGGAGTGTCTGGAGGAAGACCTCCAGGTCCTGCCAGGTCGGCACGATCTTCTCGATGCCGACGACCGAGATCAGGGTCTCGGGGAGCGTCAGGCACATCCGGCCGTTGCCCTCCGACTCCACGACCACCAGCGTGCCGGTCTCGGCGACCATGAAGTTGGCGCCGGAGATGCCGACCTTGGCGCGCAGGAACTTCTCCCGCAGGTGCAGCCGGGCGGCCTCGGCCAGTTCGGCGGGCGTGTCGGTCAGGCCCTCGGGGGCCGGGCGGCCCCACTCGCTCATCTCGCGCGCGAAGATGTCGCGGATCTCGCCGCGGTTGCGGTGGATGGCCGGGACGAGGATGTGCGAGGGGCGGTCCTTGCCCAACTGCACGATGAGTTCGGCGAGATCGGTCTCGTAGGCGTGGATGCCCTCCGCTTCGAGGGCTTCGTTGAGGCCGATCTCCTGAGTGGCCATCGACTTGACCTTGACGACCTCACTCTCGCCGGTCACCTTGACCAGCTCCGCGACGATCCGGTTGGCCTCCTCGGCGTCGGCGGCCCAGTGCACGGTGCCGCCGGCCGCCGTGACCGACTCCTCCAACTGCACCAGATAGTCGTCGAGATGGCGGAGCGTGTGGTCCTTGATCTGCTTGCCCGCCTCGCGCAGCGCCGCCCAGTCGGACACTTCCGCGACCGCGTGGGCACGCTTGGCGCGGATCGTGTGGGTGGCGTGGCGCAGATTGCCGCGCAGGGTCGCGTTGTGTACGGCTTCGTGCGCGGCCTTCGGGAAGGCCGGCATGCCGACGAAGGTCCCGCTCATGCGCTCGGCTCCCGCACTGTGCTTCCGTTCATGCCAGCGGCTCCTCTTCCGTGCTCGCCAGGATCTCCGCGATGTGGACGGGGCGCATGCCCGTGTTGAGCCGGGCCATCGTGCCGCCGATGTGCATCAGACAGGAGTTGTCGGCGGCGCACAGCACATCGGCGCCCGTCGACTCGGCGCTGCGCACCTTGTCGGCGCCCATCGCCGCGGAGACATCGGGGTTCTTGACGGCGAAGGTGCCGCCGAAGCCGCAGCACTCGTCCGCGCCGGGCAGCTCGCGCAGCTCAAGTCCCTTGACGGCCTGGAGCAGTCGGCGCGGCCGGTCGCCGAGGCCCAGGCTGCGCAGGCCGTGACAGGTGGGGTGGTAGGTGACCGTGTGCGGGTAGTACGCGCCGACGTCCGTCACGCCGAGTACATCGACGAGGAACTCGGTGAGCTCGTACGTCTTCGGCACGACCGGCGCCAGCGTCTTGGCCAGGGTGTCGCCCCGCCCCTCGGCGCGCGCCCGCGCTCCCATCCGCGGATACAGCTCCCGCACCATCGCCCCGCATGATCCGGACGGCGTCACGATCGCCTCGTACTCCCCGAATACATCGGAGAAATGCCGGGCAAGCGGCTCGGCCTCATGACGGTAACCGGTGTTGTAGTGCGCCTGCCCGCAGCACGTCTGCCCCATCGGGAAGTCGACGTCAACACCCAGCCTGGTCAGCAGTTTCACCACTGCGCGGCCGGTGTCCGGATACAGCGTGTCGTTGACACAGGTCAGGAACAGGGCGACACGCATCGCAGCTCCTTGGGATCGATCATCGGATGAGTGCAGAGTACGCGGCGGGCGCGCGCCACGGGAGCCCCCGCTCACGGACGGGTGAGCCGGTCCTCGGCGGCGCGCCAGGCCGTCGCGTCGCCCCGGGGCTCGTACCGCTGCAACGGCTGCGTACGGGCGAGGAGCCGCCGCATCGACATGCGGTCGCCGACCAGCCCGTGTGCCCGGGCCTGAACGAGGACGTTGCCCAGCGCTGCCGCCTCCGCCGGGCCCGCCACCACAGGCAGGCCGCAGGCGTCGGCGGTCAGTTGGCACAGCAGGGCGTTGCGGGTGCCGCCGCCGACGATGTGCACGACGTCGACCGGGTGGTCGGCGAGGGACTGGGCCTCGACGACCGCCCGGCGATGAGCGAGGGCGAGCGAGTCGAGGACGCAGCGCGTGACCTCGGCCGGTGACTCGGGCACCGGCTGCCCCGACTCCCGGCAGGCGTCGGCGATCCGGGACGGCATCCGGCCCGGCGCCAGGAACGCCGCGTCGCTCGCGTCGACGACGGACCGCAGCGGTGTCACCTCGGCAGCGGCCGACAGGAGCTCCCCCAGGTCGGGCTGCCCCCATTCCCGTACGCATTCCTGGAGCAGCCACAACCCCATGATGTTCCGCAGATAGCGGACCGTGCCGTCGAGGCCCAGCTCATTGGTGAAGTTGGCCGCCCGGCTCGCCTCGGTGAGCACGGGCGCGTCCAGCTCCAGGCCCGCGAGGGACCAGGTGCCGGTGCAGATGTACGCGAAGCGCTCCCCGGTGGCGGGGACGGCTGCCACCGCCGAGGCGGTGTCGTGCGAACCGACCGTGGTCACCGGGACCGGGCCGGTCAGTCCGGTCTCCTCCAGCACGTGCGGCCGCAGCAGCCCCGCGGGGTCTCCCGGGCGACGCAACGGCGCGAACAGCTTGAGGTCGATGCCGAGACGCGCCGCGAGGTCGTACGACCAGTCGCGCGTCCGGGGATCGATCAGCTGGGTGGTCGAGGCGTTGGTGAGCTCGGTGCCCGCCTCACCGGTGAGCCAGTACGTCAGCAGGTCGGGGATGAGCAACAGACGCTCGGCGGAGACGAGTTGAGCGGATGATCGGGCCGCCGTCACCTGGTACAGCGTGTTGAAGGGCGCGTACTGGAGCCCGGTCGCCGCATACAGATCGGCGGGCGGCACGGTGGCCCACACCTTCTCGGCGACACCCTCCGTACGGGCGTCGCGGTAGTGCACCGGGTTGCCGAGCAGCGCCCCGTCCGCGTCCAGCAGCCCGTAGTCCACGGCCCAGCTGTCGATGCCGACCGAGTCGACCTGCCCCGCCGCGCGCAGGCCGTCGAGGACGCCCGCGTACAGCGCCAGGATGTCCCAGCGCAGCCCCTCGGGGATCCGGACCGGCCGGTTCGGGAAGCGGTGCGCCTCGGTGACGTCCAGCGAGTCCGGCCCCACGCGGCCGACCATGACGCGCCCGCTGGACGCGCCGAGGTCGACCGCCGCGTACGACTTCACAGCCCTCACCGGCTTCACGGCCGTCACCTGCGTCATCGGAGGAACGCGGCTGCGACGCCGGCGTCGACCGGGATGTGCAGGCCGGTGGTGTGCGTCAGGTCCCCACCCGTCAGGGCGAACACCGCGTTCGCGACATGCTCCGGCAGCACCTCGCGCTTGAGGATGGTCCGCTGGGCGTAGAACTCGCCGAGCTTCTCCTCCTCGATGCCGTAGGTCGCCGCGCGCTGCGCACCCCAGCCCGCCGCGAAGATTCCGGAGCCGCGCACGACGCCGTCGGGGTTGACCCCGTTGACCCTGATCCCGTGCTCACCCAACTCAGCGGCCAGCAGCCGTACTTGATGGGCCTGGTCGGCCTTGGTGGCCGAGTACGCGATGTTGTTGGGACCGGCGAAGACCGCGTTCTTCGACGCGATGTAGACGATGTCGCCGCCCAGGCCCTGCCGGGTCATCACGCGGGCCGCCTCGCGGGAGACGAGGAAGGAGCCGCGGGCCATGATGTCGTGCTGGAGGTCCCAGTCGCGGACCGAAGTCTCCAGCAGGGGCTTGGAGATGGAGATGCCCGCGTTGTTCACCACCAGGTCGACTCCGCCGAAGGCGAGCACCGCCGCCTTGAAGGCCTCGGCGATCTGCTCCTCGGAGGTCACGTCGACGGTGACGGCGACGGCCTTGTCGGGACCGCCCAGTCCCTCGGCCACCGTCGCGGCTCCCTCCGCGTTCAGGTCCGCGACCACGACACACGCGCCTTCGGCGGCCAGCCGCTGGGCGATCGCCTTGCCGATGCCGCTGCCCGCCCCCGTCACCAGCGCGACGCGCGTCGCGAGCGGCTTGGGCTTCGGCATCCGCTGGAGCTTGGCCTCCTCAAGGGCCCAGTACTCGATGCGGAACTTCTCCGACTCCTCGATCGGCGCGTACGTGGAGACGGCCTCGGCGCCGTGCATGACATTGATCGCGTTGACGTAGAACTCGCCGGCCACGCGCGCGGTCTGCTTGTCCTTGCCGAAGGAGAACATGCCGACACCGGGGACCAGCACGATGGCCGGGTCCGCGCCGCGCATCGCGGGGGAGTCGGGCAGGGCGTGCCGCTGGTAGTAGGCGGCGTACTCCTCGCGGTACTCGCCGTGCAGCTCCTTGAGCCGGGCGATGGCTGTGTCCAGGTCGGCGGTCGGCGGCAGATCGAGGACGAGCGGCCTGACCTTCGTCCGCAGGAAGTGGTCCGGGCAGGAGGTGCCGAGCGCCGCGAGACGCGGGTGCTCGGCGCGGGCGAGGAAGTCCAGGACGACGTCGGAGTCGGTGAAGTGGCCCACCTGCGGGCGGTCCTGGGAGGCGATGGCCCGGATGGACGGCGCCAGCGCCGCGGCCCGCTCGCGCCGGTCCGCCTCGGACAGGGCCCCGTACCCCTCAACGACGGGCCCGAACGGCTCCGCCTTCCCGTGCTCGGCGAGGAATGCCTCGGCGGTGCGGATGATGTGCAGCGAGTTGCGCTCGCACTCCTCGGCGGTGGCGCCCCACGCGGTGATGCCGTGGCCGCCGAGGACACAGCCGATCGCCTGCGGGTTGGCTTCCTTGACGGCCGCGATGTCCAGACCGAGCTGGAAACCCGGCCGGCGCCACGGCACCCACACCACACGGTCACCGAAACACTCGGCCGTCAGCTTCTCGCCGTCGGCCGCGCAGGCCAGCGCGATACCGGAGTCGGGGTGGAGGTGGTCGACGTGCGGCGCGTCCACCAGTCCGTGCATCGCGGTGTCGATCGACGGGGCTGTGCCTTCCCCTCCCGAGGGGCCCCCCTTGCCGTGCAGGCAGTAGTCGAACGCGGCGACCATCTCGTCCTCGCGCTCCACGCCCGGGTAGACCTCGGTGAGCGCCCGCAGCCGGTCCAGCCGCAGCACGGCCAGCCCCGACTCCTTGAGCGTGCCGAGGTCCCCGCCCGACCCCTTGACCCACATCAACTCGACGTCACCACCGGTCACGGGGTCCGTGTCGGTGCCCTTGGCGGACGCGTTGCCGCCCGCGTAGTTGGTGTTGCGGGGATCGGCGCCGAGCCGGTGAGAGCGGGCCAGCAGGGCGGCGGCTTCGGGATGGGGTGCCATGTTCCTAGTCCTTAAGAAGAGTTACGTACGTGTGCTCAGACGGGGACCCGAGGGTGCGCCCCGACAGGGGCGCGGGGAACTGCGCGATCAGCCCGACTCGACCCGCGGACTGCCACCGGCCCGGTCGGGCAGACGAAACGCAGCGATCACGCCCCCCAACCCGCCTGCTGCCCACAGACCCGCTCCTCGGCGATCTTCGCGGCCCAGCCGGAGCGGTGGTAAGCGGCGACCGGATCGGCCCCAAGGCCGAGCTCCTCGCGCACCTCGGCGAGCAGCGGCCGTACGTCGGTGTTGTACGCATCCATGAGCACGGCATTCGCCCCGAGCACGTCACCGGTGCGCTGGGCCTCGGCGAGCGCGGAACGATCGACGAGGAGTGCCTTCGCCGTGGCCTCCTGCACGTTCATCACCGAGCGGATGATCGCCGGAATCTTGGCCTCGATGTTGTGGCACTGGTCGAGCATGAAGGCCACGTCCGATGTGAACCCACCCCCGCGGATCACCTCGTACATGATCCGGAACAGCTGGAAGGGATCGGCGGCACCGACCATCAGGTCGTCGTCGGCGTAGAACCGGGAGTTGAAGTCGAACCCGCCGAGCTTCCGCTCGCGCAGCAGCGTGGCGACGATGAACTCGATGTTGGTGCCCGGCGCGTGGTGGCCGGTGTCGACGACGACCTGCGCCTTGTCGCCGAGCTTGAGACAGTGCGCGTACGCCGTGCCCCAGTCCGGCACGTCGGTGGAGTAGAAGGCGGGCTCGAAGAACTTGTACTCCAGCAGCATCCGCTGGTCGTCGCCGAGCCGCTCGTAGACCTTCGCCAGGCCCTCGGCGAGACGGTCCTGGCGCTCACGGATGTCGTCCTGACCGGGATAGTTCGTGCCGTCCGCGAACCACAGCTTCAGGTCCTTCGAACCCGTCGCGTCCATGATGTCGACGCACTCAAACAAATGATCAAGAGCCTTGCGGCGCACGGCGGCATCCGGGTGGCAGATCGAGCCGAGCTTGTAGTCGTCGTCCTGGAAGGTGTTGGAGTTGATCGTCCCCAGCGTCAGGCCGCGCTCCTCGGCGTACTTCGCCAGCGCCGCGTAATCGTCGACCTTGTCCCAGGGGATGTGCAGCGCGACGGTCGGCGCCGCCCCGGTGAACTCGTGCACCTTCGCCGCGTCGTCCAGCTTCTCGCGCGGATTGCGCGGGACTCCGGGTTGCGCGAACACCTTGAAGCGGGTCCCCGAGTTCCCGTACGCCCACGACGGCGTCTCGACGGCCTGGGTCTTGAGCGCGGCCTTCACCGCGGCGAGCTCGGTCACTTCGGGGCTCCTACGACTTCGGGTCTGAAAAGACGTCCGTGAACTTCTGTCTGAAACGATTCAGGAGGCGAAGCTATGAGCCCCCCAGGGGGCTGTCAACCCCTGCGGCGTAGACCGTTCGCCGTGACTCTTTCGCGACCTTGGGGCATCGAAAAATTTCGACACGAACCCATTGACGTGACCTGGGTGACCTGCCTAACGTCCCGGCAACCCAATTGAAACCTTTCACGACGCTGTGAGGGCCGTGCCGCCGGCGTCGTCGAGGAGCCCTCATGACCCACCCGTCCGACACGGGTCCGGCCCCGGTGCTGGCGCTGAAGGACATATCCAAGTCCTTCGGCGCCGTCCGCGCCCTGCGGGACGTGTCCCTGGAACTGTTCCCCGGCGAGGTGCACGCCCTCGCCGGAGAGAACGGCGCGGGCAAGTCGACCCTCATCAAGACGCTCGCCGGCGTGCACCGACCGGACGCCGGTCAGGTGCTGCTGGACGGTGAGCCCACCGTCTTCCACGGTCCTGCCGACGCCCGGGACGCGGGCATCGCCGTGATCTACCAGGAGCCCACGCTCTTCCCCGACCTGTCGATCGCCGAGAACATCTTCATGGGCCGTCAGCCCCGGCGGGCGCTGGGCCGCATCGACCACAAGGCGACGCACGCCGCGACCCTGGCCCTCATGAAGCGGCTCGGTGTCGAACTCGACCCCGACCGCCCGGCGCGCGGCCTGTCCATAGCCGACCAGCAGATCGTCGAGATCGCCAAGGCCCTCTCCTTCGACGCCCGCGTCCTGATCATGGACGAGCCGACCGCAGCCCTCACCGGCAGCGAGGTGGCGCGCCTGTTCGGCGTGGTCCGCACACTGCGCGAGCAGGGCTCGGCGGTGCTGTTCATCTCGCACCGTCTGGAGGAGATCTTCCAGATCTGCCGGCGGGTCACGACCCTGCGCGACGGTGCCTGGATCTCCAGCGAACCGCTGGACGGCATGACCGAGGACGACCTCGTACGCCGGATGGTCGGCCGCGACCTCGACGAGCTCTATCCCAAGCGGGCGGTGGAGGCCGGCTCGGTCGCGCTGAGCGTGCGCCGCCTGACCCGCGAGGGCGTCTTCACCGACGTCTCCTTCAACGTCCGGCGCGGCGAGATCGTCGGTCTCGCCGGGCTCGTCGGAGCTGGGCGTACGGAGGTGGCGCGGGCCGTGTTCGGCATCGACCGCTGGGACGCCGGTGAGGTGGCGGTCGACGGCAGGTCGCTGACGAACGGAGCGCCCTCCACGGCCATGGCGGCGGGGCTCGCCCTGGTCCCCGAGGACCGGCGCGCCCAGGGCTTGGTGATGGACATGTCCATCGAGCGCAACATCGGCCTGACCGGGCTGCGGACGACGGTCAAGGCGGGCCTGATGGACCGCGGCGCCGAACGCAGCCGCTCCCTCGACTGGGCCGTCAAGCTCCAGGTGAAGTACGCGCGCATCGCCGACACGGTCTCCACGCTCTCCGGCGGCAACCAGCAGAAGGTCGTCCTCGCCAAGTGGCTCGCCACCGGCCCCAAGGTGCTGATCGTCGACGAGCCGACCCGCGGCATCGACGTCGGTACGAAGGCCGAAGTGCACCGGCTGCTCGGCGAGCTGGCCGCCGACGGGGTGGCCGTCCTGATGATCTCCTCCGACCTGCCCGAGATCCTCGGCATGGCCGACCGCGTGCTCGTGATGCACGAGGGCCGGCTCACCGCCGAGATCCCACGCTCCGAAGCCACCGAGGAATCCGTGCTGGCCGCAGCCACCGGGAGGGCCGCGTGAGCGCCGCACGCACGGCCGCCGGGCCGCACACGAACACGATGCCCGCACCTCTGCGCCGCGCGGGCGGAGAAGCGAACAGAAGGAGGGCGGCATGACGGTGACTGCACCCAACCCCGCCCCCGCCGCCGAAGTGCCCAAGTCCAGCGGCACCCGGCTGGTCGACCGCGTCTTCAAGATGCGTGAGCTCGCCATCCTGGCCGTGTTCCTGGTGATGATCGTCATCACCCAGATGGGCAACTCGGAGTTCCTGTCCGAGCAGGGCATCAAGGACCTGCTGCTGAACGCCACGATCCTGGTGCTCGTCGCCACCGGCCAGTCGCTGGTCGTGATCACCCGGAACGTCGACCTGTCGGTCGGTTCGATACTCGGCATCAGCGCCTTCGCGGCCGGTACGTATCTCCAGGGCGGCGGAAACCCCGTCGTGGCGCTGGCCCTCGCGGTCCTGCTCGGGGTCGGCTGCGGACTGGTGAACGGGCTGCTCGTCAGCCTCGGCCAGGTGCCCGCGCTCGTCGTCACCCTCGGCACGCTCTACATCATCCGCGGCATCGACTCCATCTGGGTCGGCTCCCGGCAGATCACCGCGGCCAACCTCCCGAACGGATTCGTCGACTTCGGCTCCGGCGGCATCTCGGCGGTGCCGTGGCTCGCGCTGATAGCGCTGGCGGTGGTGGTCGTCACCGCGTACTACCTCAAGCACTTCGGCAGCGGACGCGAGCTGTACGCGCTGGGCTCCAACCCGGAGGCCGCACGGCTCGCCGGGATCCCCGTCCGCAAGCGGATCCTGACCGCGTACATCGTCTGCGGAGGCCTCGCAGGCCTCGCGGGCGCGCTGTACCTCGCCCGGTTCGGCAACGTGGACTCCGGCACCGGCAACGGCTACGAACTCACCGTCGTCAGCGCGGTCGTGGTCGGCGGCGTCGTCTTCACCGGCGGCTCCGGCAGCGTCTACGGGGCCGCACTCGGCGCGCTGCTGCTCACTTCCATCAACAGCGTGCTGCCCGCCCTCGGCGTCAGCTCCGTCTGGGTGCTCGCCATCAACGGCATCCTGCTCATCCTCGCCATCGCGGTCGACCGGATCGTCGCGCTGCGCGTGGCCCTGGCCCTGAAGAAGAGGAACGCCCGCCATGGCTGACTCGCCTCTCGCGCGCGCCGTCCGCTGGACCGCGTCTTTTCGGTGGGACGGGGTCGTCGGCGCCCTCCTCATCGTCGTCCTGCTGTTCTCCTTCGGCTTCGTCGACGGCTTCGGCAACGCCCTCAACCTGTCGTTCCTGATCGGCAACACCCTGCCGATCGCGCTGATCGCCCTGCCGATGACGCTGCTCGTGGTGGCCGGGGAGATCGACCTCTCCGTCGCCTCGACGGCCGGTCTGTCGGGTTCCGTCATGGGCGCCCTGTGGAACCAGGGCATGCCGATCGAGACGATCATCCCGCTGTGCCTGCTCCTCGGCGTGGTGTGCGGGCTGGTCAACGGCCTGCTCGTGACCCGGCTCGGGCTGCCGTCCCTCGCCGTCACCATCGGCACGCTCGCCGCCTACCGGGGCATCGCGCAGATCGTGCTCGGCTCCGACGCGGTGACCGACTTCCCCACCCAGTACCTGGACTTCGCGGCCGGACGCATCGGCGACACCTTCCTCCCGTACGCCTTCCTGCCCTTCCTCGTCCTGTTCGCCATCGCCGTGGTCGTGCTGCACGCCACCCCGTTCGGACGCTCGGCGTTCGCGGTCGGCGCCAGCGAGGAGGCCGCACGGTTCGCGGGCGTCCGCGTCAAGCGGCAGAAGCTGATTCTCTTCGTGGCCACCGGTTTCATGGCCTCCCTCACCGGCATCTTCTGGGCGCTGCACTACGCCAGCGCCCGCTACGACAACGCCACCGGACTCGAACTCTCCGTCGTCGCCGCCGTGTTGCTCGGCGGCATCGACTTCGACGGCGGCAAGGGCACGCTCGGCGGCGCGATCGCGGGAGTCTTCCTGCTTGGCGCGCTGCAGAACGTGATGAGCCTTGTGAACGTCTCCGCGCAGTCCCAGATCGTCGTCACCGGCGTTCTGCTCGTCGTCTCCGTGCTCGGCCCCCGGGTCGCTCGGCAGATCTCCGTAGCGAGGGCGGGCCGCAGAGCCGCCTCGACTGCGACCTCGTAACCCCTCCGCTCACCCTCATAAGGAACCCCGCCATGCGCAAGTCCTCGCTCCTCCGCACCTGCGCGGCGCTCGCCGCCGTCACCTCGCTCGCCCTGGCCGCCACCGCCTGCGGCGGCACCACCAAGAACGACGTCAAGGACGAGGGCGGCTCGGGCGCCGCCGCCGGCAAGGCCGACCCCAACGCGGCCACCAAGAAGGGCCTGACCGTCGGCTTCCTGCCCAAGCAGGTCAACAACCCGTACTTCACCTCCGCCGACAAGGGCGGCGAGGCGGCACTGAAGGAACTGGGCTCCAGCTACAAGGAGGTCGGCCCGAGCAGTGCCACCGACACCAGCGGGCAGGTGAGTTACGTCAACACGCTCACCCAGCAGCAGGTCGACGCGATCGCCGTCTCCGCGCAGGACCCGGGCGCCCTGTGCACCGCGCTCAAGCAGGCCATGACCAACAAGATCAAGGTCGTCACCTACGACTCCGACACCAAGACCGACTGCCGCAACGCCTTCGTCTCGCAGGCCAGCGCCGAGGACCTGGGCCGCACCGAGGTGCAGCTGCTCGCCGAACAGATCGGCTACAAGGGCGAGATCGCGATCCTGTCCGCCGCGCAGACCGCGACGAACCAGAACACCTGGATCGACTTCATGAAGGACGAGCTGAAGGACCCCAAGTACAAGAACGTCAAGCTGGTGAAGGTCGCGTACGGCAACGACGACGCCCAGCAGTCCTTCCAGCAGACCCAGGGCCTGCTCCAGGAGCACCCGAACCTCAAGGGGATCATCTCCCCGACCACCGTCGGCATCAAGGCCGCCGCCCAGTACCTCTCCGGCTCCAAGTACAAGGGCAAGGTCAAGCTGACCGGCCTCGGCACCCCGAACGACATGCGCAAGTACGTCAAGAACGGCACCGTCGACGCCTTCGAGCTGTGGGACCCGGCGCAGCTCGGCGAACTGGCCGCGCGCACGGCGGTGGCGCTGTCCTCGGGGCAGATCACCGGCAAGGAGGGCGAGACCTTCAAAGCCGGTGACATGGGCTCCTTCACCATCGGCAAGGACGGCGTGATCAACCTGGGCAAGCCGACCGTCTTCAACGCGAAGAACATCGACCAGTTCAACTTCTAGACGTTCAACGTGTAGGACCCGGAGGGTCATTGATGCAGCGCGTGTGCTTTCTGCTGAAGGTCCGTGCGGACCGCCTCGACGAGTACCGCGAGCGGCACGCCGCCGTGTGGCCCGAGATGCTTCAAGCACTCTCGGCCACCGGCTGGCACAACTACTCGCTCTTCCTGCGAGAAGACGGCCTGCTGGTCGGCTACTTGGAGACCGAGGACTTCGCGGCCGCGCAGGCCGGCATGGAGGCCACCGACATCAACGCCCGCTGGCAGGCGGAGATGGCGCCGTTCTTCGAGTCCCTGGACGGCGCCAGACCCGACGAGGCCATGAAGCCCCTCACCGAAGTCTTCCACCTAGCCTGACCAGGAGCCCCGCACGATGAGACGACGCACACTGCTCGCGACGGCACTGCTGGGCGCGGTGGCAGGCCCCGGTCTGGGAGCCGGTACGGCGCGGGCGGCCGACCCCGGCCCGTCCGTCACGCTGACCGGCACCACCCAACTCGACGCCCAGGCCCTGTTCTTCGTGTCCTACGACGGCCTGGTCAACAACAACTCGTTCCAGAAGAACGGGCTGTTGACCTACAAGGGCTATCAGTACGCGGCCTGGTACACCACCGACCGCAGCGCGGTCGTCGCCCGCCGGGCGCTCGGCGCGACGAGCTGGTCGACGGTCACCCTCGCCCACACGCTCAAGAGCTCCGACTCGCACAACGTCATCTCCATGGGCGTGTCCAGGACCGACGGCCGGCTGCACCTCAACATGGACTCGCACAGCGACGGCTTCTTCTACGTGAAGTCGGTCGCCGGACTCCTCGACAACGCGCCCGCCTGGACCTCCGCGGTCTTCGGCTCCGTCCAGACGTCCCTCGACGGACTGGCGCTCACGACGCAGTTCACCTACCCGCAGTTCCTCTCGACGCCGGAGGGCAAGCTCCAGCTCAGCTATCGCGTCGGCATCTCCGGCAACGGCCGCAACGCCCTCGCGGAGTACGACGGTTCGTCCTGGACGGCTCTCGGGGAGTGGTCCAGCTCGACCGGGACGTACACCAGCTCGCACGGCTCCAGTACCGCCCGCAACATGTACCTGCACGGCATCGACTACGACGTCAACGGCCGGCTGCACTCCTTCTTCACCTGGCGCGAACAGTCCGCCGCCGTCATGTGCAACAGCGGCGGCATCACCAACCACGACACCGGCTACGTCTACTCCACCGATCGCGGCCGCACCTGGCGCAACGACGCGGGCACCCTCGTCGGCACCACCGGAGGCTCCGACACCGTCGCGGTCACCGACAACGGACTGGTCATCGACTCCCTCAACCCCGACCACTCGCTGATGAACCAGGAGAGCCAGGCCACCGACTCCACCGGCCTGCCGCACGCGATCATCAGCTATGTGCCCGGCCGCTTCGGCCAGTGCACGACCAACTACGTCACCGACCGGACGGCCAACGGCCGCGCCTTCCACGTCCGCAAGAACTCCTCGGGCACCTGGACCAAGACCGAGATCCCGATCGCCCTGAACTCCAGCCAGCGCACCAAGCTGGTCCTCGACAAGTACGACAACGCCTACGCGATCATGCCGTTCGGCCGGATCGCCGGCGCCTCGAAGTCCTCCGGGTACACCGACTGGACGCTCCTTTACGACGGAAGCGGCCTCAATGCCTTCGGTGAGGTCGTGATCGATGAGATGCGTGTGTCGCAGGATGGGACCCTGTCGTTCCTGTACCAGGAGAAGTCCAGCGGTACGACGCCCTCGGCGCTCCACGTCGTCGACTTCCGGCTGCCCGCATGACCACCGGTTTCGGCGCGCACGCGAGTAATGTGAGGGCCTGCCCGCCGCTTCTACTCCCCTCGGAGGTTCCTGCCTGATGGCCCAGTCGGTGGGTATCAAGGACGTCGCCCGTGCCGCCGGAGTCTCCGTCGGCACGGTCTCGAACGTGATCAACCGCCCCGACACGGTTGCCTCCGAGACCCGGGCGCGTGTGCTGTCCGCCATAGACCGGCTCGGCTACGTCCGCAGCGAATCCGCGCGCCAGCTGCGGGCCGGGCGCAGCCGGATCATGGGCCTGCTCGTGCTCGACATGGGCAACCCGTTCTTCGTGGACGTGGCGCGCGGCGCCGAGCGCGCCGCCCGGGACGCCGGGCTCGGCGTGATGGTCTGCAACAGCGCGCAGAGCGCGAGCGAGGAGGCCGACTACCTGTCGCTCTTCGCCGAGCAGCGGGTGCGCGGGGTGCTGCTGACGCCCACCGACGCGAGCGGGCGCAACATCGAGGCGTTCCGCCGCAACGGCATCCCCTTCGTGCTCGTCGACCGGGTCGCCGAGGGCACCACCGAGTGTTCGGTCTCGGTCGACGACGTGGCGGGCGGCGCCCTGGCCGTACGGCATCTCCTGGACGCCGGTCACCGTTCCATCGCGTACGTCAGCGGACCGCCCGGCCTGAACCAGGTCAGGGACCGCCGCACCGGCGCCCTCCACGCCCTGGCCGAGGCCGGACTCAGCCCGGAGTGCCTGCGCGAGCTGCCCACCGAGCGCCTCGATGTGGCCGCGGGCCGCGACGCCGGCGCCCGGCTCCTCGGCCTCGCCGACCGCCCGACCGCCGTCTTCTGCGCCAACGACCTGCTGGCGCTCGGCGTCCTGCAGGCCATGTACGCGGCCGGGGTCGGCGTGCCGGACGACCTCGCGATCGTCGGCTACGACGACATCGAGTTCGCCGCCGCGGCGGCCGTCCCGCTCACCTCCGTACGCCAGCCCGCCGTGACCATGGGCGCCCTCGCCGCCGAGCTCCTGCTGGAGGAGACCGAGGCGGAGACCGCGCCCATACCGCACGAGCACAAGCGGGTCGTGCTCCAGCCGGAGCTGGTGGTACGCCGTTCCAGTCTGTCGGCGCGCTGAGCCACTGTTCAGTTGCCGTCGGCCGGGGTGCTGAGCCGTTGTTCAGTACGATTTCTTGATCCCCGGGCTCCGTCGCCCGCGGAACATGTGCTCAACTGGGACGCAGCCTGGAATCCGTACGTCTCGGGAGCCCTGTTGACCGTCAGCTACCGCCAGCCCGGTGTCGTCCTCACCGACCACCGCTTCACCGTGCCCCTCGACCACGACGACCCGGCGGGGGAGAGCATCGAGCTGTTCGCCCGCGAGGTCGTCGCGAGCGACAGGGCCGACAAAGCACAGCAGGACCTGCCGTGGCTGGTCTACCTCCAGGGCGGCCCCGGCTTCGGCGCCAACCGTTTCGTCGGCAAGCAGGCCTGGCTCGGCCGCGCCCTGAAGGAGTTCCGGGTACTGCTCCTCGACCAGCGCGGCACCGGCCACTCCACCCCCGCCAACCGGCAGACCCTCCCGCTGCGCGGCGGCCCCCGCGAACAGGCCGACTACCTCACGCACTTCCGCGCCGACTCCATCGTCCGCGACTGCGAGGCCATCCGCCCCCAGCTGACCGGCGGCGCCCCCTGGACCGCACTCGGCCAGAGCTTCGGCGGCTTCTGCACGGTGAACTACCTGTCCACCGCGCCGGAGGGGCTCAGCGCCGCCGTGATCACCGGGGGGCTGCCCTCCCTCGACGCGCACGCGGACGAGGTCTACCGGGCCGCGTACCCGCGCATCGAGCGCAAGGTCGCCGCACACTACGCGCGTTACCCGCAGGACGTCGAGCGGGCCCGCCAGATCGCGGAGTACCTCCTCCAGCACGAGCCGGTCCTGAACGGCGGCTACCGGCTGACCGTCGAGGCCTTCCAGTCGCTCGGCATCCTCCTCGGCGGCAGCGAGGGCAGCCACCGCCTGCACTACCTCCTGGAGGAGGCCTTCGTCCGCACTCCGCAGGGCGTGGCACTCGCCGACGCCTTCCAGGAGGACGTCCAAAGCCTGCTCTCGTACGCGGGCCACCCGCTGTACGCCCTCGTCCATGAGGCGATCTACGGCCAGGACGACCGCCCCACCGCGTGGTCCGCGGAGCGGGTGCGCGCCGACTTCCCGCAGTTCGACGCGGCCAAGGCGCTCGCGGACGACGGACCGCTGCTGTTCACCGGCGAGTCCGTGCACCCCTGGATGTTCGACGCCGACCCGGCACTGCGCCCCCTGCGCGAGACCGCCGAGGAACTGGCCTCGCGCACCGGCTGGCAGCCGCTGTACGACCCCGCCCGCCTCGCCGCCAACGAGGTGCCGGTCGCCGCGGCGGTCTACCACGACGACATGTACGTCGACACCGAGCACTCCCTGCGCACGGCACGCGCCGTCCGGGGCCTGCGCACCTGGGTGACGGACGAGTTCGAGCACGACGGCGTGCGGGCCGGCGGGCCGCGCGTCCTGGACCGGCTGCTGGCGCTGACGCGCGACGAGGTCTGACAGGTCCGAAACCGCGCCGTCCGGCCCCGCCACCGGGTTCCGCCGGACGGCGCAGCCGCGTCCACGGGTGATCGTGCCCGCCGCGCGGGAACTCGGAGTGCCGCAGTTCGACACGACGGTGGTCGAGATCCACAACTCCCTGGTCGTGTAGCGGCGTTCCTCGGACTCTTCAGTCGACAGGCCGCGTCTCCTAGGATTCTGACGGAGTGTCAGAATTTTTGGGGGTGCGGATGATCGACATCACGCGTACGGACATCCCGGAGGGCGAGTCGCGACTGCGCCTCGACATCGAGGACGGCATCGGCGTCCTTACCCTCTGCCGCCCGGCGAAGCTCAACGCGTGGAGCTGGGAGTCCACGCGACAACTCGGCCTGTTCGCCGACCGGATCCGCTTCGACCAGTCGATCCGGGTGGTCCTGCTGCGGGCCGAGGGACGGGCCTTCTGTGCAGGGATCGACGTCACGGCGCCGGGCGGCACGATCACCGGACGGTCCGGCGCCGAGCGCGCCCGCCACTACTACGAAGGCATCCGCTGGGCGCATGAGCGGTTCGCGGCCTTCGCGCGGCTGCCGCAACCGGTCGTCGCGGCCGTGCACGGCTACTGCCTGGGCTTCGGATTCGAGCTGGCGCTGATGGCGGACGTCAGGATCGCCGCCGCCGACACGGTGTTCGCACTGCCGGAGGCGCAGCTGGGCGTCGCGGTCGACGCCGGCGGTGATCTGCGGATCGCGCGCGAGGCGGGCGCGGGATGGGCGAAGCTGCTCGCGCTGACGGGACGCCGACTGGACGCGATCACCGCCGAGCGCCTTCACCTGGTCCAACTCGTCGTCACTCGGGAGGAGTTGGACAAGTCCGCCCGTGCCGTCGCCGCCGAGATCGCGGCCAACGCGCCCCTCGCCGTGCAGGGCATCAAACACGACATCGACGCGTACGCGGACGCCGGGCTCGCCGCGGCCCTCGACCGCACCGCCATGTCGGCGGCGCTCACCCTGACCTCGGACGACTCGCGCGAGGGATACGGGGCGAAGGGCGCACGCCGCGTGCCTCGCTTCCAGGGCATGTGACGGGCATGTTTTGATCGGTCACTGTTCTGCACCACGGAGATGGGGGACCGATGCACGACAGCGAACTCCTCGCGGACCGGTTCGAGGCGCACCGCGGCCACTTGAGAGCGGTGGCCTACCGCATGCTCGGCTCGCTCAGCGAGGCGGACGACGCCGTCCAGGAGGCCTGGCTGAAGCTCAGCCGCACGGACGCCGACGAGGTGAGGAACCTCGGGGGCTGGCTGACCACCGTGGTCGGCCGGGTGTGCCTGGACATGCTGCGCTCCCGCGCCTCGCGCCGCGAGGAGCCCATGGACACCTACGTCCCGGACCCGCTCATCAGCCCCTTGGAACGGATCGACCCCGAACAGGAGGTGCTGCTCGCCGACTCGGTCGGGCTGGCCCTCCTCGTGGTCCTGGAGACGCTGGAGCCCGCCGAGCGGCTCGCCTTCGTCCTGCACGACATGTTCGCGGTGCCCTTCGACGACATCGCGCCCATCGTGGGCCGCTCCTCCGCCGCGACCCGCCAGCTCGCCAGCCGGGCCCGCCGCCGGGTGCAGGGTGCCGCTCCGGAGCCCGAGCCCGACCTCACCCGGCAGAAGAAGGTCCTCGACGCCTTCCTCGCGGCCTCGCGCGGCGGAGACTTCGAGGCCCTCGTGGCGGTCCTGGACCCGGACGTCGTGCTGCGCGCCGACGCGGGCCCGCTCGTCGGCGGGGCGGCCGCGTCCAAGGTGGTCCGTGGCGCGGCGGCCGTGGCTCAACAGGCGCTCACGTTCGCGCGGTTCGCGGCGACCTCGCGGCTCGTGCTCATCAATGGCGAGGTGGGCGTCGTCGCGATGCTCGACGGGCAGCCGATGTCGGTCATGGGCGTCACCGTCGTCGACGGGAGGATCGTCGCCCTGCACATCCTGGCCGACCCCGAGCGGCTCGCACGGCTCGACCTCGCCGAGCTCGGCGACTGACGGTCAGCCGGTGAAGGGCCCCCGCCCCAGCTGGTCCCGCACCGGCACGACCGGCGGGCTGACGAGCCCCCTGCGCTGCCAGTTCGCGCCGTCCACCACCAGCGTGTGGCCGGTGATGAAACGGGCGTAGGGGGACGCGAGGAAGGTGGCGGCCCAGCCGAGTTCACGTGGCGCGCCGACCCGGAGGGCGGGCTGACGCGCGTCGTGCGCGTCGGCCCGGTCCGGGCTGCCGGGGAGGTCGTGCGCCGGGGCCCGGTCGAGGTTGCCGCGGATGTCGTCGGTCATGTCCTCGTGCGGCATCAGCCCGGGCACCAGACCGTTGACCTGGATGCCGTACGGCCCCCACTCCACGGCCAGTGTCCGGACCAGGGTGCGTACGCCCGCCTTGGCCGCCGCGCTGTGCGCGAAACCGGGGCCGCCCGTCCAGGCGTACGAGGCGCCGACGTCGATGATCGAACCGGGTGTGCCCGCGGCCAGATGGCGGCGGCCGAACTCACGCGTCACCAGAAACGTCCCCGTCAGCGTGATGTCGACGACCGCCCGCCAGGCGTTCGGGGACATGTCCTCCGCGGGCACGGGAAAGTTGGCGGCCGCGTTGTTGACCAGCACGTCGGGCAGACCACAGGTGTCGAACACCTCGGCGATGCGCTCGGCATCCCGGATGTCGCACACGGCCGTCGTCACCCGCGTGCCCAACCTCGCCAACTCCTCCCGCGCGGACCGCAGATGCTCCTCCCGGCGACTGATGAGCACCAGATCGGCACCCAGCCGCGCGAACTCCGCCGCGATCGCCTTGCCGAGTCCGGTGCCGCCGCCGGTGACCAGGACCAGCGAGCCGTCGTACGTCCCGGGCGGCAGCGCGCTCGCGCCGGGCGGGGGAGGAGCGGGGAGACCGGGGAGGGGGGTGTCGTCCATGGCCGTCTCGATACCCGGTGTGCCCGCAAACCGCCAGAGGCACCCGGACATCGGCGGGCATCCGCCTTCACTGCCCTTCACTTGACGACGATGCCCAGGCACACCTCCTGAGCACCGAGGACGAGACGGAGCGGGATCGTGCTGTAGGAGTGCTGCGGCGGCACGGTGATGTCGGGGTGCAGGTCCACGTGGCGCCAGGGGGCAGGGCGGGGGCGGGAACCACGGGGGTCGCGAAGGCGGCGTAGGCGCTGTCGATCGTGGTGGTGGCGGTGGCCGCGGCGGAAACGTTGGTCACGATCAGCTGAGCCCGCGTACGGCGGCGCCGGACCGGGCTCTCCTGCCGGCATCGGAATCGTCGTCCACGACGGCCGGGTGACGCTCTCCCTTCCCGGCATCGACGACGACACAGTGATCACACGGCTCGTCACCCGGTGATCAGGCGGCGGCCAGCGCCGGGCCGGTCGTACGCAGCGGCGTCACGGCCCGGCCGTCCGGCAGGAGTTCACCGGTGTCGTCGAAGGCGATGGTGCCGTTGCACAGCAGATACCAGCCCTGTTCCGGGTGGGCGGACACGATCACAGCGGCGTGGTGGTCCGGGCTGTCGCTGGTGGGGCACGGAGGCCAGTGGGTGCACATGATGTCTCCCCTGCGTCTGTGGCGTTTCCCTCTGTTCCGTCTGTAATAGCGGAGCTTGTTATCGGTTGGATTAGGGACTCCTCCCATGCCGAAAACTCACCGGTGAGGCTGCCGGCGAGGGAGACGAAGGCGTCGTGGAGTTCGGGCCGGAGACGCGGACGGCCGACCGGCGGGAGGCCGGTGCCGGCTCCCCACGCTGAGCTGGCTGGGTTGCGCCTGTCGTCGCAGTCATCGTGAGATTCTCCTGCCACGGATCGGTCCGAGGGTCGCCAAGCGCTCGGACATGAGGCGCCATCGCCCTCACCTTTGATCCTGACTCCACAAGTACCGCCTCGCACCCGGGCCGTGGGTGATGTGGTCACCTGCCAGGGGCGGATTCTCGAGAAGCTCTGAGAGGTTCCCGAGGACAGATCCGGAAAGGCGCAGGAAGATGGAATGGGGATGTGCCGAGTACGTCGTCGTCGAGTTCTCGGGCAGTCGCTTCCGCGTGGCCATGAAACAGCGGCACAGCCGACCGCGTAACCACCCGTCGCTGCGCCCGGGCGCCGTCCCCGCTGCACCGTAAGCGGGTTTGAGCGACGAGTTCAGCAGTCTGAAACGTCTGGGAAAGGTACCGGCCGGGTGTTGACCACCGAGGGGTTCGCCATTCAGAACGACCTCTTTCGGGACGGCGGCGACCCACGGCCCAGGGGCCGTCTGCAGGCCCCGGGCACGTCCACGACAGTCCCACGGCTGCCCGCGCAGGCTGTCGGGGCACCGATCAAGCGTTGCTCAAGTGGATCGCCACCCCGATCCCCACCTGGAGACAACCATGGGCAAAGTTCTCGGTGACGTGCTGGGTCTTGCGGCCGGCGTCGCGATCAGCCCGCTCCCGATCATCGCGATCATCCTCATACTCGCCACGCCTCGGGGACGTCTCAACGGACTCCTCTTCACCGTCGGCTGGATCCTGGGACTCTCGGCACTGGGCGCAGTGATGCTGGCGATCGCTTCCCCCGCAGGTGCCTCCGCCCACAATCACCCGGCCACCTGGGTGGGAGCTCTCAAGCTCGCCCTGGGCGTGTTCCTCGTTCTCTTCGGCGCCCGGCTGTGGCACCGGCGCCCGGCGGATCCCTCGCAAGCCCAGCTGCCGAAGTGGATGGGCGCGATCGACCACCTCACGCCGGTCAAGGTCTTCGGACTCGGAATGGCCTTGGCCGCGCTCAACGCCAAGAACGCCCCGCTGACCATCGCCGCGGGCGCCGCGATTGGCTCAGCCGGACTGCCGGTCGGGCAGCAGATCGCATCGCTGGCGATCTTCGTCCTGATCGCCACCCTCGGCCTGCTGGCCCCACTGGGAGTTTTCCTGCTCGGGGGAGAGCGAGCCAAAACCACGCTCGGCAATTGGAAAGACTGGGCAGCCCAGCACAATGTCGCCGTGATGGCCGTCCTGTTCTTCGTTCTCGGGTTGAAACTGCTAGGAGACGGTATCTCCATCCTCACCTCCTGACAGGCTTACTCGCGTCGCCGTGTGGTTCGATCACACGACCGCCTTGGGCGAGTGAGCCCCAGGACGGGACGGGTAGGGGCGTCGGGGGCGAAAACCCACCCTGCGGACCAACTCTTTAATGGTCCAGACCATGACACAGGACCAGTTCAGGCACCCCTTCCCGGCTCAGTAGGCTGCGTTCATGCAAGAAGACAGCGGAACAGCCCAGGGCCGGCTCCTCGAACTGCGGGCCGACTGCGGGCAGTGCTTCGGGCTGTGCTGCGCCGCGCTGCCCTTCGCCCGGTCGGCGGACTTCGCGATCGACAAGGACGCGGGGAAGCCGTGCCCGAACCTGGAGACGGACTTCCGGTGCGGTATCCACACGCAGCTGCGCCAGAAGGGCTTCACGGGGTGCACGGTGTACGACTGCTTCGGCGCCGGGCAGAAGGTCTCGCAGGTCACCTTCGGAGGAGAGGACTGGCGCTCGGGGTCACGGGCCCAGGCGCGGCAGATGTTCGACGTGTTCCCGGTCGTACGCCAGCTCCACGAACTGCTCTGGTATCTCAATGAGGCACTGACGCTCCCCGCAGCCCGCCCGGTGCACGTCGACCTCCGTCGAGCGCTCGACACGACGGAGCGGCTCACCCGCCGAACACCGGAAGAACTGGGAGAGCTGGACGTGGGCGCGCACCGGCAGGACGTCAACGCGCTGCTGCTGCGGACCAGCGAACTCGTGCGAGCGGGAGCCGGTCGCGGACGCAAGGGCCGCCCCAAGGACCGCCGGGGCGCAGATCTGATGGGCGCCCGCCTCAAGGGAGCCGACCTGCGGGGCGCCAACCTGCGCGGCGCCTATCTCATCGCCGCCGACCTGACCGGCGCGGATCTGCGCGGCGCCGACCTGATCGGTGCCGACCTGCGCGACACCGACCTCACGGACGCCGATCTGACCGGCGCGTTCTTCCTGACCCAGCCCCAGCTGAACGCGGCCCGGGGCAGCGCCGGCACCAAGCTGCCGGAGTCAGTCACCCGCCCGGGCCACTGGACGGCTCAGCGCTGAGGACTCCTGCGAAGCGGCGGGGGCGCGGCCTTCGAGATGGAGCCGCAGCCCTTCCGGCATCAGCGTCAGCCGCTCGGTCACGCGCAGCCGGTAGTCCGGGTCGGCCCGCAGTTCGTAGCGGCGCAGCAGCAGCCCGAGGACCAGCGTCGCCTCGTGCAGCGCGAACTGGCGGCCGATACAGGCCCGCGCCCCGGTGCCGAACGGCTTGAAGGTGTGCGCGGGCCGGGACCGTACCGCCTTCGGGTCGAAGCGATCCGGGTCGAACTTCTCCGCGTCGGAGCCCCACACGTCCGGATCCCGGTGCAGCAACGTGGTCAGGACCAGCGCCCACGCACCCTGCCGCATCGGATGGGCGCCGCCCAGCACCGTGTCCTGCCGGGCCTCGCGCGCGAACCCGGGCGCCGTCGGCCACAGGCGCAGCGACTCGTCCAGGACCCGGCGCACATACCGCAGCTTGGCGACCTGGTCGTAGCCGGGCCGCACCGTGTCGCCCCAGACGCGGTCCACCTCGGCCCGGGCGCGGGCGGCGACGTCCGGGTGCCGGGAGAGGTAGTACAGGGCGAAGGAGAGCGCGCCCGAGGTGGTCTCGTGGCCCGCGATCAGGAAGGTGATGACCTGGCGGCGGATGTTCTCCGGTGTCAGCCGCTCCCCGGTCTCCGGATGCGCGGTCTCCAGCATGCGGTCGAGCAGGTCACCGTCCCCGCTTGAGGATTTGCGGGCCGCCACCACCGAGTCGACCGTGCGATTGAGATACGCCATGTCCGCCTCGTTGCGGCGGGAGGCGCCGCGCAGCAGCAGCGGTGCCAGGGGCGTGGGCACGACATTGAGGCGCTGCGCGTACGTCAGTGTGCCCACCATCGCGTTCACGAACGGGTGCGGGCGGGCGCGCTCGAAGGAGCCGAAGTCATGGCCGAAGCCGGTCCGGGCGATCGTCTCCAGGGTCAGCTTCGTCATGTCGCCGGGCACGTCGACGGCACGCCCCGCCGTCCGCTCCCGGTCCCAGCGGTCCATCAGCCGCTCGGTCACCGCCAGCATCATCGGGTGGTAGCCCTCCATGGCCTCACGGCTGAAGCCCGGCGCCAGCACGTCGTGCGCCAGCTGCCAGTTGGGCTCGTGGTTGTACGCCGTGAACAGGCCGTCCCCGGCCACCGGCCGCAGATTGGCGACCCCGAGGCCGACATGCTTCGCGAACCGAGACTCGTCCGCCAGCTCCGCCGCGAGGTCCGCGCCCCAGACGAAGACGACCTCTTTGCCGAAGGCCTTGCGCCGGAAGATCGGCCCGAGCTGCCGCCCGAAACGCATCGAATCCTGCACCGGCGAACGGACGTTTGCGCTCAGTACGTCGCCGATCAGCGGGATCCGGCGCGGCGGATGCGCAATGCGGTGCAGCTCCGGCCAGCCCTGCTCCGCGCTGCGGAATCCCTTGGGCAGCGCGCCCGCTGTCGTCTCCGCCATGACGCCATCTCCCTTGTGCCTCTGTGGCAGTCTGAGTCTGTTGTACGTGGGTTCAATAGCGGATTTCAGTGTGGTCCCGTTGTTGAACCCACGTCAAGTAAAGTGCGGACATGGCCGGGAACCAGGGGGAGCGGGCAGCACGTACACGCCGTCGGCTCAGCACCGAGGAGCGCCGGGAGCAGCTCCTCTCGGTGGGGGCGTGTCTGTTCTCGGAGAGTCCGTACGACGATGTGTGGATCGAGCAGGTCGCCGAGATCGCGGGAGTCTCGCGCGGACTGCTCTACCACTACTTCCCGACGAAACGGGACTTCTTCGCGGCCGTCGTCGAGCGCGAGAGCAAGCGGATGCTGCGGATGACGGCGGCCGTGCCCGGAGTTCCGGTGCGCGAACAGCTCGGCGCCGGGCTCGACACCTTCCTCGCCTACGTCGAGGCGCACGCGCACGGCTTCCGTGCCTTCCACCGCGCCGACGCGGCGGGTGACCAGGCCGTACGCAAGGTCTACCGGCAGGCGCTGGCCGCACAGGAGCGGCAGATTCTCGAGGTGCTCGCCGCGGACCCCGAGCTCGGCTGGGCGCCCGAGGACCGCCCCGAACTCCGGATCGCCGTACGCGGGTGGCTGGCGTTCACCACGGCCGTCTGTCTGGAGTGGCTCCGGGGGGCGGAGCTGACCCGGGAGCAGGTGCGCGATCTGTGCGCGCGGGCGCTGCTGGGTGCGATCACACCCTGAAAAGGGTGCTCACAGGTTGGCGGGGCGTGGTTGGCGTACATCCGGATCTTCGATAGGTTAGGCAAGCCTTACCTAAGGAGGTTTCTGATGGGTGACCGTCACACCTGGACGGCCGCGCCTGCCGCGGCGGAGCATGCCCGCTCGATGCTCGACGCGGCATGGTCCTGCGCGGTGACCGCGGAGGGCGGCCGGGAGGAGTTCGTCGGCGCACACACCGTGGCCGCGGACGGCCGGGTGCTCCTGCATGTGTCGGAGGACAGCGCGCTGCTCGCGGCCGCGATCTGCGCGCCGCGCGGAGAGCCGTCCGCCGTCCTCGAATTCGCCGATGTCGCGCCCGTTCCGGTACGCAACCGGATCCGCGCCCGGCTGTGGCTCGCCGGCTGGTTCGTCCCCGAGGACGGGCACTTGTCGTTCCGTCCGACGCGCGCGGTGCTGCGCCGGCCGTCCGGCACGGTCGTGGTCGACCTCGACGAGTTCGCCGACGCCCGGCCCGACCCGCTGGCGACGGCCGAGGCCAAGCTGCTGACCCACCTCGCCGACGCTCATCCGGACGCGGTCGAACGGCTCACCCGCCTCGTCGAACCGGACAGCCTGCACGGCGCGGTGCGCGTCCAGCCGCTCGCCGTCGACCGGCATGGACTCACGCTGCGCATCGAGCGAGCGCGCGGCAACGGTGACGTACGCCTGCCCTTCCACGCACCCGCCGACGACGTCTCGCAGCTCACGGAACGCATGCACGTCCTGCTGACCCAGGCGAGCTCCGCCTCCTGCCCCCGCGCGCTACAGCGGCAGCGCACAGACGGCGATCGGTGAGGCGAACGGCTCACCCGCGAGCCGGAGTTCGCCGCTCCTGGCGTCGACGTGGAAGACACTGACCGTGCTCGACCGCTGGTTCGCCGCGAACAGCAGTTTCCCGTCCGGCGAGAAGGTGATGTGACGCGGGAAGTCGCCACCCACCGGCACGGTGTCCAGGAGCTTCAGGCGGGCGCCGTCCGCCTCGACCGCGTAGCGCGTGAGGCTGTTGTGGCCGCGGTTGGCGAGATAGGCGTACGACCCGTTCGACGTGACCAGGATCTGCGCCGGGTAACTCGTGCCCTCGCCGGTCCCTGTGGACTGCGGATCGTCCGGTGTGAGCCGTCCGGTGGCCGGATCGTAGGCGCAGACCGCGACCGTGTTGTCGACCTCGTTGGCGAGGTAGGCGTACCGGCCGCCGGGGTGGAAGGTGAGATGGCGCGGGCCCGCGCCCGGCCGTGTATGCGCCTGGGAGACCTCGGTGAGCGTGCCCTTGGACGGGTTCAGCCGGTAGGTGTAGACGGTGTCGGTGCCCAGGTCGACGGCGAGGACATGGCCGCCGTCGGGGCTGGTGATGAACTGGTGGGCGTGCGGGCCCTCTTGGCCCGGACCCGGCGCCGGACTGGAGTGTGTGACCAGGTCGGTACGCTCACCGAGCGCGCCGGAGGCGTCGATGGGGTGCACGGCCACGCTGCCGGAGGTGTAGTTGGCGCTCAGCAGCCAGCGGCCGCTCGGGTGCACGGACAGATGGCAGGGGCCCGCGCCGCCGGTGCCGCGCGTGCCGAGCACCTCGTTCTTCGGGAGTCGTACGGCCGTCACCCCGCCGTTCTCCCGCTCATTGACGGCGTACAGCGTGCGGCCGTTCGGATGCAGCGCGAGATACGACGGATCGCCGACGCCGGTGATGGTCCCGGTGCCGGTGATACGGCCCGTCGCGGGGTCGTAGGTGGCGCGGCCGATCCCTGTACCGCCGCCTTCGGCCGAGGTGTAGGTGCCGAGGAACAGTGGGCGGGGGGCCGGTGACGGAGATCCTGCCGTCGGCGTCGGCGTCGGCGTCGGTGTCGGAGTGGTCGGTGCGGCGTCCGCCGGTGCGGGGTCCGTCATGGGTGCGGCCGGCGCCGGAACCGTCGCCACCGTGGCGGCGCTCGCCAGCGCGCCGACGAAACGGCGCCTGGTCCAGCCGTTGCCCGAGCCTCGCGCCGGTTCTGCACCACTGCTCATGCCTGCACCTCGGGTGTCGGTTGCCTCAGTCGTGACAGCCACCTTGGCGTGCGACACCCGGGAAGTGCAAGAACGGCAACGAGTGTTGCGCAGGATGCAACGATCGTTGGTCGATTACCAGTCGCCGTCCTCGACCGGCTTGCCCGGCGCGTCCCCGAGCGGCTTCACCTGGTGGGGCGAGGGCTGCTGCCAGGGCTCGTGGTCGTCGCCGAGCCAGTCGCCGACCGGCTGCACCGAACCCAGCGTGTCCGTGGGGGCCAGGTCTGTGGCGTCCTGGTCGTAGTAGTCGAACCAGGGGAGCCCGGCCCGTGTGTAGGCCGCGCGGTCCACGGGTGACGGCGGCGGCGCCTCGCCGGTGATGCGGCGCCACTCCGGAGGCGTCACCAGATGCACGAACACCCGCCCGGCGGGCTCCTTGGCCCAGGACCGGAGCGGCCGGTCGTCCCGGTAGACCTCCTGGCGCATCGAACCGCCGACACCGAGGCCCATCGCGGAGGCCTTCCGCGCGCCGCCCTCGGGAGCGCCCCCGGCGACCGGGGCGGCGCCCGGTGCTGCTGGTGCGGCCATGGGGGGCGCGGCGCCGTAGCCACCGGCCGAGAGGGTCATCTCCGTGCGTGCCTGCGCCCTGCGGCGCTCCTCCTCGCGCCACGCGGCCAGCTCCGCGGCGCCCAGCCGGAACGACTGCAGCTGTACGCCGCCCCACACCTCCTCGCCGGTGACCTGGCCCTCGACGGTGGCGCCCAGGCCCAGGGGCACCGCCACGAACTGGCGGACCGTCCCCTTCCCGGAGTTGATGCCGTCGAGCCACGGCTGGCGCGGCAGCACCACGTAGTTCTGCGGGTCCCGGGTCAGCCGGGAGCTCCACGGCTTGCCCGAGACCGCGCACACCTTGCCCACGCCGACCTGCAGGGCGGCCGGTTCCGACGTCCCCGCGAAACTCAGCCACATGGCCTCGCGCAGATATACCGGCAGCATCACACCGCCGCGGGCCCGCCATTCGGCGGGCACCGTGTCCGCGTGATCCTCGACGCGACGTATCGGGAACTCGCCAAGTCCCGGGGGCAGCGCGTGCGTGCCCGTCTCGGGCAGCCGCAGCGTCCGTATGAACCGCACCCGCACCCCGCCCGGCAGCCTGAGCGTGTTCCCGTCGATCCGTACGGTGTCCTCGGACATTCGCCCGCTCCCCTCGTCGCCGTAACGCCTTCTCACGTAGAACGACGAGAAGCGGCGGGGCGGTTCCTCCTCCGGCGCAGCCGTCGCGGAAGGCGCAGATGCCGCCGCAGGCGGGTGAGGTGCGGCCGGCGCTCGCGCTCTTCGCGTGTGCAGCGGTCCAGCTCCTCCAGGAGCCGTCGGGTGCGGTGCTCCGTGTCGAGCTCGTCGATGATGCGGTTGACCTCCGTCAGGACGGCGCCGTGCAGCTCCCACTGGCGGGCGTCCCGCTGGATGTCCTCGAGGAACAGCTGGGCCAGCTTGTCGCGGGTGGCAGTCGCCGTGGTGAGTTCCGCGGCGAGCCGCGCCTCCGCCGACGCGGCGCTGCGGCTCACATCGGTGGTCACCAGCACGGCGAAGCTGACGATGGCGTCGGCGACCTCGGACAGCAGCTGCTCCAGGGCGGCCCCGGCCTGCGGCTCGAACAGCGGATGGGGCTCACGCACCTTGGCGAGGTCGGTGAGGCTGCGCGCGAGCACCCGCAGGACCACGGTGCAGATCTCCAGCGTGTCGAGGCCGGTGCGCAGCACGACCCGGTGCAGCAGACCCTCGCGCACCCGGGGGTTGAGCTTCAGGCTGTCCTCGGCCTGCCGCAGCGCCGCGTCCACCTGGACGATGTCGTGGTCGAGGCGGCGCGCCTCGTGCAGCCGTTCGGCCGCCAGCTGGTAGGGAGTGCGGCCCGCGGCCTCCTCGCCGATGCGCAGCATCAACTGCCGCATCCGGCGGGCCAGATCCTCGATGGACTGACCGGCTTCGCTCACCCACACCGGAGGCGGGAACACGAGGTTGGCGCCGAGCCCCACGACGGCCCCGATCAGCGTTTCCACCACCCGCGCCCACGCCGTGTCGCCGACCCTGGTGACGCCGAGGACCAGCATGGCGCTGATCGCCACCTCGGGCACGAACTCGTCGACCCGTACGAAATGCCCGACCACCAGCGAGGCCAGGATGATCAAGGCCAGGCTCCACCAGGTCAGCCCCACCAGGCTGCTGAAGCCGATGGCGATGACGACGCCGGTCACCACCGAGTTCACGCGCCGGATGCTGGTGGTGATCGTGGCGTACAGGGTGACCTGCACGACCAGCAGCGCGGTGAGGGGCGCGGTGAGCGGCGCGGGCTCGGGGCTGAGGTGCAGGGCGACGACGTACGCGATCGTCGCGGCAGCCGTCGACCTGAAGGTCTGGACGGCCACCGGCTCACGGTGTCGCTTCACGAGCTGGGCGACCGATGTCGCCCACTCCTCACGTACCTCTCGCATCCTTGGGCTTTTCCCGTTCCACAGGTGTACCGAACGTATTGATTGAGGACCGTGGCTGTCCGCAAGTGACCCTAGGTTGTTCTCAACAGCCGGAAGGCAACAGGAGGGGACCAGGGATGAGCAAGGTCGAGGGCATCGAGCTGCTGACGCGGGCACACACCTATCTGCGCGAGGTGGTCGCCGCAGTGCCGGAGGGGGCGTGGGCATCGCCGACGCCGTGCAGTGAGTGGACGGTACGCCAGGTCCTCAACCACGCGCGACTCGATCAGCAGGCGTACGGTGCCGCGATCACCGGCGTCGGCCGGCCCGAGTCCGACGCCTTCCAGCCCGCCGACGCGCTCGACGCCGACGCGCAGGGGGCCCTGGAGAAGGTGCTGCGCGAGGTGACGGACGCCTACGCGCAGCTGCCCGCCGACGCCGCGGAGGTGGCCACCCCGCTCGGCCCGCTGCCGCTGCGTCTCGCCGCCGCCGCGGGCGCCATGGACGCGGCCGTGCACGCGTGGGACATCGCCGTCGCGACGGGCCAGGACGCGCCGCTGGAGGAGGAGCTGGCCGAGGGGATCTGGGCCGCGGCGGAGCGGCTGGCCGATCATCTGCGGGATTCGTTCGGGGTGTTCGCCGCCGCGCGCGAGGTCCCGGAGGGCTACGGCCGGGCCGAGACGCTGCTCGCCTACCTCGGCCGGGACCCGCGCTGGACGCCCGCCGCGTCCTGACGCAGGCACGGGGAGTCGGGGGAAAACCACAGCGCCGCCCGCGTGGATTTCCCCCGCTTGGGTCTGAGGCCTGCCGGATGGTCCGTGGGAGCCCGGCACGGGAGCCTGGATCATGAAATGGCACCGATCCGGATATGCCCCTTGGAGGCCGTGCTCGCCCACGGAGTGATCGGCGTCGACATGAACGCCGACCACCTCGCCGCCTGGCGTCTGGACGCCCACGGCAACCCGACCGGTGTCCCGCGCCGTTTCTTCTACGACCTGTCCGGCACCCGGGAGCACCGTGACGCCCAGGTCCGCCACGCCCTCACCCGCCTGCTGCACTGGGCCAGAGCTTGTGGTGTGCGCGCCATCGCGGTGGAGGACCTGGACTTCGCCGCGGAGAAGACCCGCGAGAAGCACGGCCGCAAGAAGCGGTTCCGCCGGCTGATCTCCGGCATGCCCACCGGCCGCCTGCGCGCCCGGCTGGCCTCGATGGCCGACCAGACGGGTATCGCGGTCATCGCGGTGGACCCGGCCTACACCAGCCGCTGGGGCGCCCAGCACTGGCAGAAACCCCTCACCACCACAACCCGCAAGACCACCCGCCACGATGCTGCTGCCGTGGCGATCGGACGCCCCGCCCAGGGACACTCGATCCGGCGACGGACGGCACCGCCCCCTGCTCACCGGAGTGATGAGCAGGGGCATCGGACCGTCCAGGCCGGTCGGCGTGTGCCTGGGCGTGAGGGAACCCGCCCCCGCATTCCCGGACCACGGACACGATCCGTCCGGCCCGGACGCGGAGCGAACGCGGGTAACCAGAAGGCCCAATACTGTTCGGGGCGTTCGGCTGAGCATGAGTCCTGGCAACAGGACTCACTCCCGCTCAGTCTCCAGGAACGGTTTGCTGTGGTCGGCGACCGCTGCGGCGAGTTGCTGTTGCTGCGGCTCGGACAGCGGGTTTCCGTTGACGCTGTTCACCAAGTCCTTGGCCACGTGGCGCAGTTTGGTGTTGGTGCGCTGGGAGACCGTGACCAGGACGTTCCAGGCGTCCTCGGCGCTCAGGGCGAAGGTGGCCATCAGGACGCCGCGGGCCAGGTCGATGACGGGACGGGTCTGCATGGCCTGTCGCAGTTGGAGGAGTTCGATGCGCAGGTCTTGATCGGCATCGTCGTACAGCGCGTCCTCCCTCGTCCAGGCGAACAGGGGGCGGGTGTGAGTGAGGTCGAGCAGCCTCTCGACCGAGGCGCCGGCGGTGCGGATGGCGATGGTCTTGGCGTCCTCCAGGGCGCGCCGACGCATGCGCAGCAGGACGTTGAGCCCGGAGCAGTCGCAGAATTCGACGCCGCTCAGGTCGAGATCCACGCCGCTGACGGAACCGACGAGGGTGTAGCGCAGGGCGTGCTGCAGCATCTGGTCGGTGTCGATGTCGAGATCGCCGGACACCACCATGAGCACACGGTCGTCAGCCGGGTACGTCTCTATGCGCAGCCACGGCTGCGGAGGCGCAATCGCTGAGGTGTCCGCCGCGCCGGCGATCTCCTCCCCGCTCCCGAGGGAAAGCAGTTGTTCTGACATGGCAGCAGCTCCCGAGAACATCCACCTGTCTTGGCCTCTTCCAGGTTCAGCCCCCGGAACGTCACCCGTCAAGAGATACATGAAATCTATTTCGCCCTTTTGTTTACGTGAATGTCACGCCATACCCTGGGTCCATGGGTGGAGTACCGGAGACACACACAGGCTGGACGTTCCTCACCAACCACGCGCGCGTCCTGGCGGCGATCGCCGAGGATCCCAACACCCGCATCCGGGACATGGCGGCGCGGTGTCGGCTCACCGAGCGGGCCGTCCAGAAGATCATTTCCGATCTGGAGCAGGAGGGCTATCTCTCCCACACCCGGCAGGGACGCTCCAACATCTACCGCATCGAACCGGGGACCATCCTTCGGCACCCGGCCGATGCCGGTCTGAGCGTGACGGACCTGCTCTCCGTCCTCGCCCGGCATGACGCGCAACGCGGCAACCAGCCCCAGCAGTTGCAGACGACACCTCCCCAGGCGCGCCGGGCCGCAGCCGATCGGTGAAGCCCGCGGGCGTTCACGAGAGCGTGCCGAGAAGTCCATCGAGGACCGCTTCCTACCGCTGGGCGCCGGTGGTCCGCGGAGCGAGCAGCGCTTTGATCTGGAACCCCATGAGGGTGGCGAGCAGCGTGCCGATGCCGCGTTCGTCCGGTGTCGTCGTGGGGACCTGGCCGGCCGCGTGGGCCTGCCGCAGGTAGGCGTGCATCCGCTCGCGCCACTGGTCCACGGCCTGGAAGGCGATGACCACGCGGGCCTCGATGAGCCTTGGCCAAGTCCGCGGCCGAGTCCGGAGCCAAGTCCGCCGCCAAGCCCGTGGTCAGCCGAGCATCCCGGCCGTGCCCGCGATCATCAGCAGGCCGCCGACCTCGCCGAGAAGCGGGCTGTGGCCGAGCGGTGCGGGCGCCGCGCCAGACCCGGCTGAGCAGCATGGTCCCGGCTCTGGCGACGGCCCGGCACGAGGAAGAAAAAGAGGCAGCAGCCGGGGACCGCCACCGTGCGCGTGGAGCCCCTGGGGCGATGCCGTCGCCGCCGTCAGTACGGCCATCACGGCGAGATCGACGCTGCGGGCAGCACATCCGGCGAGGACTCTCCACGCGCAGGCCGCGCCGAGGGCGGCGAAGCCCAGCAGCAGCTCCCGTCCGACCGCTCCCGGGCCCGTCGCCGTCATAGCGGCGAGCGTGACCGCGTGCGGGCCCACCGCCGGACGGGACCGGGCAGGTGACCGGCCAGGCACAGGACCGCGCCCGCCAGACCGAACACACCCCGATCCCGGTGGACCGGTACCTCCAGCCGAAGGCCGAGCCGGAGATCGCGTTCGTGCTCGGCAAGCCGCTGGCCGGGCCCGGAGTGACCGCCGCCGAGGCCGCTTCCGCCGTCGAGTACGTGCTTCCGGCTCTGGAGATCATCGACTCACGCATCGAGGACTGGCGGATCACGCTGGCCGACACGGTCGCGGACAACGCGTCGTGCGGCGGCGGCGTCCTGGGCAGCCGACCCACCCGGCTCGCGGACGCCGAACGCGGGCTGACCCCACGGCCGGCGCCACCGTCGAAGGCGCCGACCACGTGACCGGGCGGTGCGGGACCGACTCCCGTGTCCCGCATCGCCCTTCGGGCCCTGATACCCCGTCACTCACCGGCACGCAGGGTATGGGCGCGGACGAGAACGTACTCAGGAAGCCACCGGAAGTCAGGCGTACACCTTCTCCAGGAAAGCGGACAGGCGGCCCACCGTCCGGGCGATCTGCTCCTGCACCGTGAGGCTCTCCTCGAAGCGGCCTCCGGGTTCGGGGGCCTTCTTGCCGCGCACGTACAGGGAGCAGGCGAGGTCGGCGCACATGTAGACGCCGACCGAGTTGCCCTCGCGGCCGGCCGCGCCCGCCTTGCGGGCCGTCATCAGCGAGACGCCGTTGCCCGGGTGGGTCGTCAGGCACAGCGAGCACATGCTGCGGTGCAGGAAGCCGCGTTGGGAGGAGGGGAAACGCAGGGTGACGCCCACGAGGGCGTCGGCCCGCTCGGTGACGAGATAGCTACGGTCCGGTGCGCCGGGATCTCGCCAGCCCAGGAAGTCCAGGTCGTCCCAGGGGCGTTCGTCGAGATCGCGGGGGATCGCGAGACGCTTCGCCTCCCCTTTGGAGCAGTTGATGAACGAGTTGCGGATGTCCTGCTCGGTGAGTGATCTCATGGGGGGAGTTCTCCTGGGGGATCGACGGGCAAAAACCTAGGGGTACTAGGTTTGGCCCTAAACTACATAGCCTCACGGGAGACATCCAATGCATTTCGGGAACGGTCGCACGGCGGGGAACGGACGGCCGACGGGGAACGGTCGGCCTACGGGAGGCAGTCGCACACCCCAGGAGCAGGCCCTCCGCCACGTCGCCGCCCGCTCCCGCGGCCCCGCGCTGGATCCGGCGCTGCGGGTGACCCTGAACTTCCACCCGGACCGGCTCGTACGCGAGCTCCCGATCCTGGAGGGGCTGGCCCAGGACGGCACGTACCGCTCGCAGTTCGTCACGGGCACGAGCAACGGCGGGCTGACCGCGCACCCCGGCGGCGACCGCTGGCGCTGGGAGAGCCGGATCTTCGGCGCGGCCTACGACACCGCGCCCGCGCACCAGCGCCCTGTGTACGGCGGGCTCAACTTCCGTCGCCAACTGGTGGGCGCGTCACCCCGCTTCGGCTCCTCGCACTTCCGGATGACCGGCGAGGCGCTGCGGCGCGCCACGTTCTGCTACCCCGACAGCGCGGCCGAGCCGTCCGCGTTCGGAGTGGCGTCCGGCATGTCCCTGATCGAGCTGGCCGAGGCGGACGACCAGGACGCGCTCAACGACTACATCGAGGCACAGGTGCACGGACAGGTCCTCCTGGCGCGGGACATGGAGGCGCTGGTCCTCGACCGGTCGTACCGCGGCACACCCGTCGAAGCCGCGGCCCTGCGGCTGCCGTGCCCGGTCGAGTGGCATCCCGGATACCGGCTCTCCGTGGCGGAGTTGCGCAACCACCCGGACTTCCGTGGCCCGGAGTTCGTCGAGCTCGGCGCCCGTATCGCCGAGGACGGGTATCTCGACCCACGGATCATCGGGGATGCGGCACGTACGGGCCGTTACGAGCCGCAGGACCTGAAGATGGTGTGGCACTGCATCGCGCGCTTCGGTGCCCCTCAGGGCGCGGGCACGGCCGTGGGCGGCCACACCCCGGGGGTCAGAACGCCCAGCGCGTAGGCGCGGGCGACCAGTTCCGTACGGGTGGCAGCCCCCCACCGCTCCGACAGCCGCAGCAGGTGGTAGGTGACGCCGTCCACGGTCAGGCCGGTCTCCCGGGCCGCCTGGGCGGTCGTCGCGCCCCCGGCGAGCAGCCGACCGCGGCGCACTGCTGGCCGCAGGCTCTCAACTCGCCTCCGCTCTCTGCTACTTCGGCTGCGACGCCCCGGACGCGGACTTCCTCCACGCCGACGAAGCGGCCGGGGCGGTCTCCCTGCGCCCGGCCTTCAGCGCGGCCCCCGTCGACGGCGTGGCCTTCGTCCAGCACCGGATCGCCGCCGAGGCGGACGAGGTCTGGGACCTGCTGACCGCCGGAGCCCGCGTCTACGTCTGCGGCGACGGCTCCCGTATGGCGCCCGGCGTCCGCGATGCCTTCCGCACGCTCCACGCGGACCGCACCCCGGGCGGTGACTCCGAGCAGTGGCTGAACGACCTGATCGCGGCAGGGCGTTACGTCGAGGACGTGTACGCGGCCGGATAAGGAGCACAAGCACGTGCAGGCTTGTGGGCCCAGCTGGCAGAGTGGGCCCACAAGCGACAGGGGGACTGCGGTGGACAGCTGGGAGCGGGCGCGGCGGGTTCTGGATGCTGCGGGGCTGCCCCCGGACGACCTCGTCGGCCGCCGCGCGTTGTCGGGCGGGACGTACAACACGGTCGAGGAACTACGACTCGCCGACGGCACGCGTTACGTACTGAAGATCCCGCCTCCGCCCACCGCTCCCGGCCTGCGGCATGAACGCGAACTCCTCGTCTCCGAGGTGGAGTTCTACCGGGCGGCCGCCACGGTCGGCGTGCCCGCGCCGCTGGTTGTCGGAGCCCGCGAGGACGGTCATCTCCTGATGACGCACTGTCCGGGAGCGCCATGGGGTGACCTGCGCCCCGGTGAACATGCCGCCCTGCGCATGGAGTTGGGCCGCTTGGTGGCACGCCTCCACCGTGTGACCGGCCCCGGCTTCGGCTACCCCTCCGGCGCCCTCGGCCCCCTCGCCCCCGACTGGCGCACCGCCTTCACCACCATGTACGACGCCGTCCTGGACGACGCCCGCCGCTACCGCGCCTGGCTGCCCCGCCCCGTGGACGAGGTGGCCCGCACCGCGAAGACCGCGTTCGACGCCCTCGACGAGGTCACCGTCCCCCGACTCGTCCACTTCGACCTGTGGCAGGGCAACATCCTCGTGGACCGCTCGGAAGCGGCACCCGAGCTCGGCCTCGCGGCGGCGCCGCCCCGGATCGGTGGCCTGCTCGACGGCGAGCGGATGTTCTGGGGCGATCCTCTGGCGGACTTCGTCTCGCTGGCCCTGCTCGGTGACATCAAGCGGGACGAGGATTTCCTGAAGGGCTATCAGGACGCAGGCGGCCGGGCCGGGTTCGACGCTCCGGCCCGACAGCGCCTCGCCCTCTACCGCAGCTACCTCTACCTGATCATGCTCGTCGAGACCGTGCCCCGGGGGGGGGGGGGGGGGGGGAAGGGCGGGGGGGGGGGGGGGGGGGGGGCGGGGGGGTGTGGGGATCTCTTGT
>NZ_JBVHXR010000001.1:0-95199 GCF_055569295.1 Streptomyces sp. NPDC029292 | reverse complement strand
CCCCCCCCCCCCCCCCCCCCCCCCCCCCCCCCCCCCCCCCCCCCCCCCCCCCCTCTTCCCCCCCCGAGGCGGTGGCCCCGGAGCTCGTCGCCGCTCTCGACGAGGTCGCCTAGGCGGCGCTGCGCCTCCTCCCTCGGTGCGCCCGGATGATGTCCGCGTACCGATGCCCGCTCCCCTTCACCGTGCGCCGCTGCGTCTTGTAGTCGACGTGCACCAGACCGAAGCGCTTGGCGTAGCCGTACGCCCACTCGAAGTTGTCGAGCAGCGACCAGGCGAAGTACCCGGCGAGCGGAACACCCTTGCCGGCCGCCGACGTGCAGGCCGCGAGGTGCTGCTCCAGATACGTCGTGCGCTCGGGGTCGTCGACGGTTCCGTCGGGCCGTACGACATCGGGATAGGCGGAGCCGTTCTCCGTGACGTAGATCTTGCGGGCGCCGTAGTCGTCCGTCAGGCGGAGCAGCAGGCGCTCGATGCCGGTGGCGTCGACCTCCCAGTCCATGCCGGTGCGGGGTACGCCGAGACGGCGGACCGTGCGGACGTGCGGGGCCGGTCCGCTGGGGTCGTCGGCGACGGTGGACGGGAAGTAGTAGTTGAGGCCCAGCCAGTCCAAGGGCTGCGCGATGGTGTCCAAGTCCCCCGGAAGTTCGGGGAGTTCCACCCCGTACACCTCGCGCATGTCTGCGGGGAAGCCGCGCCCGTGCACCGGATCGAGCCACCAGCGGTTGGTGTGGCCGTCCAGACGGCGGGCAGCCGCGACGTCCTCGGGGCGCTCGGTGGCGGCCTCGATGCTGGACAGGTTGTTGACGATGCCGACCTGGGCGTCCGGGACCGCCGCGCGGATCGCCTGGGTCGCCAGGCCATGCCCCAGAAGCAGGTGGTACGAGGCA
This sequence comes from Streptomyces sp. NPDC029292, assembly GCF_055569295.1. NCBI lineage: Bacteria > Bacillati > Actinomycetota > Actinomycetes > Kitasatosporales > Streptomycetaceae > Streptomyces > Streptomyces sp. NPDC029292. Next base: position 94,312 of record NZ_JBVHXR010000001.1, on the reverse strand, counting down.
CGCACCGCGGCAGTGAGATCCGTCAGCCCAGGAGCCATCCGGCCCTCCAGATGACCGATCCACGCCGAGCACAGCGGCTCGTTGAGCGTGGTCCAGTGCCGGACGCGGTCACCCAGCCGCTCCGCGACGACCGCCGCGTACGCGGCGAAGTGATGAGCCGTCTCGCGCACCGGCCAGCCGCCCCGGTCCTGGAGCACCTGCGGCAGATCCCAGTGGTAGAGGGTGACGGACGGCGTGATGCCCGCCTCCAGCAGGCCGTCGATCAACGCGTCGTAGAAATCGAGCCCCTTGGCGTTGACCGGGCCGTCGCCGCCCGGCATCACGCGCGGCCAGGCGAGGGACAGCCGGTAGGCGTTGGTGCCGAGTTGCCGCATCAGCGCGATGTCCTCGCGCCAGCGGTGGTAGTGGTCGCAGGCGAGGTCCCCGTCGTCGCCGTTGTCGATCTTTCCGGGGGTGTGCGAGAAGGTGTCCCAGATCGATGGCGATCGGCCGTCCTCCGCCACGGCTCCCTCGATCTGGTACGCCGATGTGGCCGTGCCCCACAGGAAGTCGTGCGGGAGTGCGGCGAGGTCGATGGTCACGGAAGTCCCTTCGGAATGGGGAGAGTTGGTCACTTGACGGCTCCGGCCGTCAGCCCGGCGACGAGATAGCGCTGCAACAGCAGGAAGCCCGCGACCACCGGCACGCTGACGACGAGCGAGGCGGCCATGATCTGGTTCCAGTAGACGTTGTTGAGCGTGGAGTAGCCCTGGAGCCCGACGGCTAGCGTGCGCGTGGTGTCGTTGGTCATCACCGAGGCGAACAGCACCTCGCCCCAGGCGGTCATGAAGGCGTAGACGGCGACCGCGACGATGCCGGGGATCGCGGCCGGGACGACCACCCGGAACAGCGCGCCGAGTGGTCCGCAGCCGTCCACCAGCGCCGCCTCGTCCAAGTCGCGCGGCACCGAGTCGAAGTACCCGATCAGCATCCAGATCGAGAACGGCAGCGAGAAGGTGAGATACGTCAGGATCAGCCCGCCGCGCGAGCCGAACAGGGCGATGCCCGTGGCGTTGCCGATGTTGACGTAGAGGAGGAACAGCGGGAGCAGGAAGAGGATGCCGGGGAACATCTGCGTGGACAGCACGGTGACCGTGAAGACGCGCTTGCCGCGGAAGCTGTAGCGGCTGACGGCGTACGCGGAGAAGACCGCGATCACCACCGAGCAGACCGTCGCCGCACCCGCAACGATCAGCGAGTTCACGAAGTACCGCGCGAGCGGGATCGTCGACCAGATGTCGATGTAGGGGCGGATGGTCAGGCCGCTCGGCAGCCAGCGGAACTTCCCCGAGACGTCCGCGAGCGGCTTCAGCGAGCTGGAGACCATGACGTAGACCGGCACCAGGACGAACCCGGTGAGCAGGGTGAGGAAGATCCGCCGGGACCAGAGGAAGGACCGGGGCGGAGCCATCGGCGAGCGAAGCGTCGTGGAGCTGCTAGACATCGGCCGTCTTCCTTCCCCAGGAGGTGAGCAGCAGATAGCCGCCCGTCACGACGAGCAGGAAGAGCAGCAGCAGGACCGACATCGCGGAGCCGGTGCCGAAGTTCCAGGTGACGAACGACGCCTGGTAGATGTGGACCGAGATGAGGTCGGCTGCCTCCGGAGCGGTCTTGCCGAACAGGACGTACGGCGTGTTGAAGTCGTTGAACGTCCACAGGAACAGGACCAGGACCAGAACCTGGTTGACCGGGCGCAGCGACGGCAGGGTGATGCGGCGGATCCGTTGCCACATGCCGGCCCCGTCGAGGGCGGCCGCCTCGTACAGCTCGCCCGGGATGTTCTGCAGTCCGGCCATGACGATGAGGAAGGCGAACGGCCAGCCCTTCCACACGGACACGGTGAGCAGGGCGTAGAAGCTGTTGTCGCCGATGAGCCAGAAGGACGGCTTGTCGGTGAGGTGCAGCTGGTCGTGCAGGACGTGGTTCACCAGGCCGTTGTCGTGCTGGAACATGAACACCCAGGTGATGACGGCCGTGTACACGGGCAGCGCGTACGGGACGAGGAACAGGGCGCGCAGCAGGCCGCGGCCGCGGAAGGTGTCCTGCATGTAGATGGCCGCCGCCGTGCCGATCAGCCAGCACAGGCCGACCGACAGCAGGGTGAAACCGACGGTGACGAGGAACGAGTGGAGCAGCGCCTCGCCGACGGGCGCGCTGAAATCCACCGAGACCTTGTAGTTGTCGAGGCCCGACCAGGGGGCGGTGCCCCAGTCGCGGATGTAGAACTGGGTGAGCTCCTTGAAGCTCATCACGATGCCGATCACCATCGGCACCAGGTGGACCAGGAGTTCGAGGATCAGAGCGGGCAGAAGCAGCAGGTACGGCAGCCCGATGCGGCGGATCCGCCCGGTGCGGCGCGGGCCGCGCGCCGCACCGGGGGATTTCGTGCGCACCGTCCGCTCGCCGACCTCCGTGGAGGCGGTCGTGGTGGTCATGTCGGTGCTCGCGCTCACTTCGTCGGCATCTGCTGCTGGGCCTTCTCGAGCCTGGCCTTCACCGAATCCGTGGTCACCGGGCGTCCGGCGGCTGCGTCGGCGAACAGGTCCTTGACGGCCGTTCCGACCGCCGTCTCGAACTGGGACTCGTCGGCGACCTGCGGAAGCGCGGCGGCGCTCTTGGCGAGGGTGTCCTTGAGGACGGCGATCGCCGGGGTGTTGAACGTGGCGTCCGACTGGGCGGCCTTGACCGGCGGGATGGAGCTGTACGCCGTGTTGAGGATCTTCTGCTCCCCGTCGCTGGTCATGAACTTCACGAACTGCGTGGCGCCGTCGAGGTTGTCGGTGTTCTTGAAGACGGCCAGATTGATGCCCGCCACCATCGAGTTGACGTTCGTGCCGGTCCCCGGGGTGCCGGACTGCACGGGCACCGGAGCGATGCCGTACGCGTCCGCGCTCATGCCCTGCGAGGTGAGGTTGGCGGACGCGGACTGCCACAGCAGCATCGCGTTCTTGCCCTTGGCGAAGTCGCTCACGGACTGGTTCTGCGCGTACTCGGCGTTGCCCGGCGCGATGATCTTGTCCTTGGCCATCAGGTCGACGTACTGCTTGACCGCGGCGACCGTACCGTCGGAGGTGAAGTCGGGCTTGCCGTCGGCGGTGAAGAAGCCGGCGCCGTGCTGCTGGGCGAAGACGAAGGCGTGGTGGATGTTCTCCGACGGGTTCGAGCCCTCTGCGCCCAGGCCCCACTTGCCGTTCTTGGAGAGCTTCTTGCCGTCGGCGATCAGCTCGTCCCAGGTGGCCGGCGGCTGGGCGATGCCCGCGTCGGCGAACATCTTCTTGTTGTAGTAGAGGGCGTACGCCATCGAATACAGCGGCACCGCGGCCGGGTCCTTGCCCTGCGCGCCCGTCGAGCCGAGCGCCGAGTCGACGAAACGGTCCTTGCCGCCGATCTTGGCGAAGTTCTTCGCGTCCCACGGCAGCAACGCGCCCGTGGCCTGCAGCGACGCGCTCCAGGTGTTGCCGATGTTGAGGACGTCGGGGCCCTGGCCGGAGGTGGTCGCGGTGAGGATCCGGTTCAGCAGGTCCGACCAGGGCACGACCTCCACCTTGACCTTGATCCCGGTCTGCTTCTCGAACTTGTCGAGTTCGGGCTGGAGGACCTTCTTGTCGACCTCGATGCTGGCGCCCTGGTTGGAGGCCCAGTACGTGAGCGTCTTCGGCGAATCGTTGGACCCGCCGCCCGTCGACGAGCCGCCGCCACAGGCGGTCACGGCGGTCAGCAGGGAGACGGTGACCGCACCGGCGGCCGCGGCTCGGATTCTGCGCATGGCTGCTTATGTCCCTTTCCCGGAGGGAGAGCCACGAGGGCCGTATGCGTTCACTTCCCGAACGCCCCTCATGGCTTAATTTAGGACGTGAGTTAAGACCCGGAAGAAAGTCGCGTCAAGGGATCGCGCAGAGGTATCTTGCAGGTCGGGCAGTCCGGAAGGGATTCACATGGCGGGGCGGAACGGGCGGACAGTGCGTGACCTGCGGCGAGGCAATCGCACCGCCGTGCTGCAACGGTTGTATTTCGACGGGCCGATGAGCCGGTACGAGCTGGGCCCGGCCACCGGGTTGAGTTCCGGTTCCATCAGCAACGTGGTCGCCGAACTCGTCGCCGACGGACTGGTCGAGGAGGCGGGCAGCGTCGACTCCGACGGCGGCCGCCCGCGCACCTTGCTGCGCGTGGTGCCCGGCAGCGGCCACATGATCGGCGTCGACGTCGGCGAAACCCGCGTCCGCGTCGAGCTGTTCGACCTGACCCTCACCGAACTCGCCCGCACCGAGAGGCCGTTGGAGCATCAGCACTACGACGTCGAGGTCGTCGTCGGCCACATCCGCGACGGCATCGCCGAGGTCCTGGCCGAGACGGGCATCGCCCCGGAGCAGCTCCTCGGCGTCGGTATCGGCGTCCCCGGCATCGTGGCCCGCACCCCGGAGCGCGGCGCGGTGGTGCACGGCCAGACGATCGGCTGGGACGCCGTCCCGCTCGAATCCCTGCTCCGTTCGACCTGCGAACTCCCCGACACGGTCCCGTACTTCGCGGACAACGGTGCCCGGACTCTCGGCCAGGCCGAGATGTGGTTCGGCGCCGGCCGCGGCGCCCGCAACGCGGTCGTCGTCCTCTTCGGCTCCGGAGTCGGCGCCTGTCTGGTGACCGAGGAGGTGGAGAACGGCCGGTCCGTCGAATGGGGTCATCTGACCGTACGGGTCAGGGGGCGCCGCTGCCGCTGCGGCGCCCTGGGCTGCCTGGAGGCGTACGCGGGTGCGGAGGCGCTCCTCGACCGCTGGCGCGAGGAAGGCGGACGCCCCCCGGAGGGCACCGACGAGGAGACCGCGCTCACCGCGATGCTCGCCGCGGCCTACCCGCTCGAGAAGGATGCCGAACCCGACCCCGTGGCGCTCGCCGTCCTGGAGGAAACCGCCGAGTACCTGGGCGCGGGCCTGTCCGACCTGATCAACCTCTTCCAGCCCGAGCGGATCCTCATCGGCGGCTGGGCCGGACTTCAACTCGGCTCCCGTTTCCTGCCCGCCGTACGCCGGTACGCGGCCTCGTACGCGCTGCGCTATCCCGCCGAGCGCGTCTCCATCGACCTCGGCAGGCTCGGCCCGGACGCGGTCACCGTCGGCGCCGCGATCCTGCCCCTCGCCGACTTCTTCGCCCGGGGTGGACGGCGCGCCGAGCCCGTACCGGAGGACCGGTCACCGGCCTGGCGCACGGCCCTGGAGGAGCGGGCTCCGCACTGATCCGCGGCAGGCGATTCCGCCGGTCACCGGTCATGACCCATGAGGTAATCGACGCGCGCTCCGCCTCCCGGAACCATGAAGGGCGTACCCGCTCGACTCGCCCGTCACCGGATTCCGGGAGGTTTCCCATGCCGTACTTCGAGAGCCCCGTCGATGGCACCCGGCTGCACTTCGTCGACTACGGGCCGGCCACGGGGCCGGTGGTCGTGTTCGTCAACAGCTCCTACCTCGCGACGGACATGTGGGAGTTCCAGATGCTGCCGCTCGCCGAAGAGGGCTACCGGTGTGTGGGGTTCGACCGGCGAGGGCACGGCCGCTCCGAGGACGTGTGGGGCGGCTTCGACCTCGACAGCCTGGCCGACGACGTCAACGGACTGCTGAGCCACCTCGACCTGTGGGACGTGACGCTGGTCGGGCACTCCGTAGGAGCCTCGGAAGTCGTGCGCTGCCTGACCCGGCACGGGGCCGGACGGGTGGCGAGGGCGGCGCTCGTGGCGGCCGTGGTGCCAGGAGTCGTCCGGACCGAGAATCATCCCGAGGGCTTCGACCCGGCCGTCATGCGGACCGGCAACGAGACCATCCGGCGCGACCCGGCCGCCTTCTTCACCGGCACAGCCCACGAGTTCTTCGCCCTCCAGCTCCCCGCCAACGAACTCTCCCCGGCCTACGTGCAGTCCTTGATCGACCGCTGCCTGCGTTCGACTCCGCGCGCCGGGGCAGCTCTCAGGGAGCTCGTGGCCACCCTGGACCTCACCCCCGAGCTGCCGAAACTCGACCTGCCCGTCCTCGTCGTGCACGGCACGCACGACACCTTCGTGCCGCTGGACGAGACCGGCCGCCGGGCGGCGGAGCTGCTGCCCGACAGCACGCTCAAGGTCTACGAGCACGGGGGCCACGGCCTCTTCGCCACCCACGCCGATCAACTCACCGCGGATCTCCGGGAGTTCGCGGCCCGCGTTTGACCTCGTGCTCAGGTCACGCGAACGCGTTCACCCCGGTCAGCTCCGCCGACAGCTCCCACAGTCGCGCGGCCTGCCCGGGGTCGATCGCGTAGTCCCGTACGCCGATGCGCGTGTCGTCCGCCGGAGCGGGCTCGGCGATGTCGCAGTCCTCGCAGTACACCCCGCCCATACCGGCCAGCTGCGGTGAGGTCGCGGCCCACACCTGAGTGGCCGCGCCCTGCTCGGGCGTCTTGAAGGCCTCGGGGTGCAGCAGGGCGCCGTTGTCGTCGATCCAGCCGCGCTCGACCATCTCCTCCTTGCGGAGGTGACGCTGAAGGGGCGTGAGGATGCCGCCGGGGTGCAGGGCGAAGGCGCGTACACCGGAGTCGCGGCCGAGCCGGTCGAGGTGCACGGCGAAGAGCACGTTCGCCGTCTTCGCCTGTCCGTAGGCCTCCCATTTGTCGTAGCCGTTGTTCCAGTGCACGTCGTCCCAGCGGATCCCCGAGTTGTGGTGGCCGGTGGAGGACACCGCCACCACGCGTGCGCCGCCCGGCTCGATCGCCGGCCAGAGCCGGTTGACGAGCGCGTAGTGGCCGAGGTGGTTGGTCGCGAACTGGGCCTCCCAGCCGGGCCCGACCCGGGTCTCCGGGCAGGCCATGATCCCGGCGTTGTTGATCACGATGTCGACGGTGCGGCCCGAGTCGAGGAATCGCTCGGCGAAGCCGCGCACGCTCTCCAGGTCGCCGAGGTCGAGCTCGTCCACCTCGACCCCGTCGATACCCTCCAGCGCCTCTCGGGCGGCGGCCGGGCGGCGCGCGGGGACGACGACACGGGCGCCCGCCTCGGTGAGCGCGCGTGTCGTCTCCAGGCCGAGGCCCGAGTAGCCGCCCGTGACGATCGCGAGCTTTCCGGAGAGGTCGATTCCGTGAAGGACGTCGTCGGCGGTGCTCCGGGCACCGAAGCCCGAACCGATCTTGTGCTGTGCAGTGGTCATGCGTCGCACGCTACGAATTGAAGTGGACTCGAAGTCAACCGGACACGGCCGTCCCTGTGGGGCTGCGAGCCGGGGCCGCCTCCGGGCATGGAAAGACCCCGACCGGACGGGGGAATCTCGGTCGGGGCCGCCTGTGGTGGGCACGGATGGCGGTCGCCTCTCGGCGAAGGGCTCCACAGGGCTTCAGCCGAACGATCGTCCCTGTGAGCAAAGGTGAGGCCCGGGGACACTGTCCCATCCGCACCCACGGTTGGTTCAACGGGTAACTACCGGTGGGTGTTCCCTCTGACGTGGCCGGAGGCGGTGATGTGCGTCACGACGGCCACGCGCGACGCATCAGGGTTTCACGGCGACCGCGCCGAACTGGGGAAGTGCGGCGGGGGAGGCGGACTCGGCGCGCCACTGCGCGCACGAAACGAGTCCCGGTGTGACCAGATCCAGGCCGTCGAAGAACGCCGTGATCTCCGCGCGGCCGCGTGCGGTGATCGGCGGGGTGGCGTTCTCGTTCCAGAACTTCATCGCCTCGATGTTGCCCTCGCCGCCGAGGTCGGAGTCGGTGGTGGGATGGGTCAGCGCGAGACAGCTGCCCGAGGGAACCGCGGCCATGATCCGGCGCACGATATCCTGGGCCTGGCCGGTGTCCAGGACGAAGTTGAGGATGCCCAGCATCATGACCGCGACGGGCCGGTCGAGGTCGAGGGTCACCGCGGCGCCCTGGACGATGGCGTCCGGGCGGTGGACGTCGGCGTCGATGTAGTCGGTGGTTCCCTCGGGCGTGCTGGTCAGCAGAGTGCGGGCGTGGACGAGCACGATGGGGTCGTTGTCGACGTACACGATCCGCGACTCGGGCGCGATCCGCTGGGCGATCTCGTGGGTGTTGTCCAGCGTCGGCAGCCCGGTGCCGATGTCCAGGAACTGCCGTACCCCGCGCTCGTCGGCCAGGTACCGGACCGCGCGCCCCAGGAATTCGCGGTCGGCGCGCGCCACGTCACGGATCACCGGGAACATCGAGGCGACCTGGTCACCGACCGTCTGGTCGACCTCGTAGTTGTCCTTCCCGCCGATCCAGTAGTTCCAGACCCGGGCATTGTGCGCCACGCTGGTGTTCAGCCTCGCCGATCCGCCCGCCGGGCGCTGGCTCTCACTCACGTCTTCCCCTTCCCGCGCGCCCAGGAGCTGCCCTGGGCGCATACGGCCGCCGCAGCGGCTCCGGACCGTCGGCGTCATTGTGCCGCCAGGGATACGTACGGGGTGCCGCCTTGGATACCTATCCGGCTCCTGCTCCATGCGGGTGATCCATTCGGAAGGAGGGCGCACCATGGCTGAGGACGAGCACGACGGCAAGGACCGCGCCGAGCAGGCGCAGCGGCGAGAGGGCGCATCTGCCCAGGAGGCCCGTCACCGCGACGCGGGACCCGCCACCACCAGTTCCGCGTTGCGGTCCCCGGCGCCGCCCGCCCAACTCTCCTGGACACCGGCCGACATGCCTTCGGCCAGGCCGGGCGCGTTGTACGCCAACTCCCGGTACAAGGAGGCGAGGCCCACCGCCGACAGGTCGGCGAAGTCCGGGTCGGTGCGGTGCGGGGCGGCGGACTCGATGAGGGTGGTGAACAGGGACAGCGTTCCGTCCGGGTTGTCGGCCAGCTCGATGAGGCGGGCATGGTGCGGATAGTCCACGTGGGAGGCGGTGTTGACCTCCCAGAAGGAGCGGGCGGGCGTCGCGTGCGCGTGCGGTGTGATCCGGTTGACGTGGCTGTGGCCGTTGATCCAGGCCACCACGTTCGGGAACCGGCTGAGCAGGGCGACGACCTCCGCGCCGTCGTGGCGCGGCTCGTCCGTGCGGGCGGCGTCCGGGCGGCGGGTCATGCCGGGGCTGTGGTGGTGGCTGAAGATCAGGAGGTGGGCGTCGTCGCCGCCCGGATGGCGTACGAGGCCGCCGTCCGCGTCGTACGACCGGGCACTGTGCGCGGTCAGTGTCCGTTCCAGCCAGCGGAGCTGCTCGGTGCCGAGCGAACCCTCGTAATGGCCGCCGCGGTACGTCGTGTCGATGCTGATGCCGATGACGTTCTCGGCCACCCGGAAGGCGTAGTACATCCGCTCGCCGTCCAGATTGTTCTCCGTGTAGCCGTGGCCGACCGGACCGGCACCGGTGTGCGCGGGGTCGAGATGCGCGGCCAGATAGTCGCGCGGGGTGTACAGCCGACGCCGCTCGTCGGCCGTCACGGTCCGCGCCGACGCCGCGTGCCTGCTCAGGATCGCCTTGAGCACCTCGCTCTTGGGGTCGTCGCCCGACCCCAGCGCCCTCGCGTAAGCCGCCGCGTCCGCGTCGGGGACCGACAGCAGCTTGCGGGAGCCGACGGCGAAGTCGCCCAGCGCGGGCGAGAGACAACCGCCGGGCAGATCGTCGTGATTGCCGACCGTGGAGTACCAGGGGATGCCGAGCCCCGGGCTGGTCACCGGCCGTGTCCCGGCGTCGAGGAAGCCGGGTATCAGGGGCACCCCGCGCCGCTTGTCCACATCGCGCAGGACCGCGTTGTCGGGATGCCAGAAGAGGGGGAGACCTGAGTTCTGGACGCCTTCGTACGCCGTCGGGTCACCGGTATTGGGCGTGATCCGGCCGCCGCTCATCACCGTGAGGAACCACTCCAGCTCGATCGCGGAGTTGTTGTCGGTGTTGTCGCCCGTCGTCATCACGAACGACGGCGGCAGGCCGGTGTGCGGCCCTCCGCCGAGCGCGTTCACCTGCTCCACGAGCGCGACCGCACCCGCCACCGTCAGCGCCTCCGGGGCCCGCCATGCGGCGGGACTGCGCGACCGCAGGAACTCGGTGCGCAGCGGGTTCTGTACGTCGGCGAGATGGAGGTCGGTGAACTGCACGTAGCACGCGAGCGCGGTACGCCGGTCCAGGCGGCCCGCACCGGGAGAGGCGAGTTCTCCCCGTACGACCAGGGGCCAGCCGGGCCCTGAGACGAGCCGCCGATAGGTGCCGGTGTGCGCGCTGCCGGCGCTGCTCGTCGTGCCGGCGCCGAGTCGGGCCGTCGTCTCCAGGGTGGTCGTCGCGTACGGCTCCGACCGGCGGGTGGTCCGGGCGACACCCCGTACGGCCGGTTGCGCGGAGGGGGACTGGCGCTGACGCGGGAAGAGCGCGCCCGTCGCTGCGGCCGTCCCCACGCCCGTTCCCGCCACGGCGGCGGTGGAAGCGAGCAGAAAGCGACGACGGTTGATCGCGGACAGGGGTTCAGTCCCGGCCATGGAGCGGCCCTCCGGTGCCTCCGAGTGACTCACTGAGCGGAACCACTCATTCAGGCCCCAGGGGCAGGCGCATGACGTCGCCATGAACGCCGCCGGAACAGGCGGAACAGGCGGCTCAGCCGGAGCGGACGGGGTCGGGGACAGTGGCCCTATCGGTCCGTGGATCGGCGGCGGACTGCCGAGAGCAGGCGCCGGGTGCCCATCACGTGCCCGCCCGTGCCGATGACGAGCCGCCGGTAGAGGCCGCCGGCCAGGCCGGGAAAGGCGGCTCGGGTTTCGGCGCGCAGCCGTGATCGCCCCGGACCGATGTCTTCGAGGCGAAAGATCAGGGCGTAGGACGAGAAGCGATGGCGCCCTTGGAGGACCAGCTCCCGCCCCGGGACCGCCGAGACGACCCGGAAGCCGGGAAACGTCGAGCCCTCGGCAAAGGGCCGAGGCCCGGACCCTGTGCGATCGGCGCATCCGACCAGGCGCGCGTAGCCGGCCGCACCGGGGCGTGAGAAGGACCGGTCCAGCGTTTCGCCCAGACCGCGCCAGACGTCGTCGGTGCCCGCCGCGACGACCGTCACGTGCTCATCGATGTACGGCAGCGAAGCGATCTGCATCAAAGCCTCCATGAGGTTCGATCGCGGTCGGCGGGGGCGTTCGGTGCGTGGTCGAGGTGACCCCAAGTGACTTGCCCCGGCTGACTCCCCACTCCCATAGAAGCCCAGGCGGGCCGAAAGCACCCCGCGCACGGCACGACCACCACGTCAGGGGCTTGTCACGCGTGCCGGTGTCTCCCCGTTCCTGGTCCAGGACAGCAGCTCGTCCGCGGTCCAGGTGGTGATCACGCGCTCGGGGGGCACCCCGCACTCCTCGGCCCGCGCGCAGCCGTGGATCTGCCAGTCGAGCTGCCCCGGCGCGTGCGCGTCGGTGTCCACGGAGAACAGCACCCCCGCGTCGACCGCCCGGCGCAGCAGCCGTCGCGGCGGGTCGAGCCGCTCGGGACGGCTGTTGATCTCCACGGCCGTGCCGGACTCCGCGCAGGCCGCGAAGACCGCGTCCGCGTCGAACTCCGACTCGGGCCGGCCACGCTCGCCGAGCAGGCGGCCCGTGCAGTGCCCGAGCACGTCCGACAGCGGATTGCGTACGGCGGCGACCATCCGGCGGGTCATCGGCCGCGCGGCCATGCGCAGCTTGGAGTGCACGGACACCACCACGACATCCAGTTGGTCCAGCAGCTCCGGCTCCTGGTCGAGCGAGCCGTCGTCGAGGATGTCGCACTCGATGCCGGTCAGCAGCCGGAAAGGGGCCCACCGCTGGTTGAGTTCCGCGACCACGGTCAGCTGCTCGCGCAGGCGCTCCGGGGACAGCCCGCGCGCCACGGTCAGCCGCGGCGAGTGGTCCGTGAGCACCGCCCACTCGTGCCCGAGCCGTGCCGCGGTCCGGCCCATGTCCTCGATGGGGCTGCCGCCGTCCGACCAGTCGGAGTGCAGATGGCAGTCGCCGCGCAACAGCGCCCGCAGCCGCTCACCCCCATCGGCCGGCGGAGCCTCGGCCTCCCGTTCGAGCTTGTCCAGATACTCGGGCACCCGACCGGCCAGCGCCTCGCGGACGACCTGCGCCGTCTTCGGGCCGATGCCCTTGAGGGACTCCAGGGACCCGGCCGCCGCGCGCTCCTCGACCTCGCTGTCGGGCAACGCGGCCAGCACGGCCGCCGCGGTACGAAAGGCACGTACGCGATACGTGGGGGCCTGGGCCCGCTCCAGCAGGAACGCGATCCGGTCCAGTGCCTCGACGGGATCCATCGGCACCTCCTCCCTCCAGCCTTTCCCAGCCGTCGCGCGCCCGCACGGTGGAGGGGCACCGCCCGGCCGTGGGCGGCACGCTCACCCGGCTGGGCGAACTGCCCAGCCGCTGACCCGGGGGAACCGCTCTACGCTCTATTCATGACCGAAATCGCGAGCCCCCACATCTCCCACCCGCGGATCATGGTGCTCGGGGTGCAGCCGGGCACGCCGCCGTTCCGCATCATGGAGATCGACGGCGAAGTGGTCGGCGCGGCGAAGGCGATCACCGACGTCCTGGAGACCGCCGCCGCCTACGGCATCACGGTCCACGATCTCGACGACCCGGAGGTGGTCCGCTGGGTGGGCGGCGACAAGCTCACCTGGAGGCTGCGCTAGTACCCCGGCGCAGCCGAGGGAGCGCGCGGACCAGTGGGTTTCGCGCCGGTGTGAGCTGCTGGGGGAGGAATGACCCCGCACCTCGGCAAAGATCCCTATTCGGTGGGAACCGCGCATGGCCCCACTCCCGCGAGGGCACGTTGATCGTGCCGGGTGATCACGACCGCCCGGCGTCCCTCTTCCCGGGTCCGCGCCGATCGGCGTGACCAGCTGACCACCTATCGGCAGTTGCGCGCCCGCGCACTGAACCGCGCGGCGGCTCTGCACGCTGAGCCGACCGTGACATCGACCGATTGGCTGACACCGGCTGGCCGGCCGGTGCCGGCCACCGGTGCTGTCCGCCCGCGGTGGGGGCCGCGGGCAGACGGTAAGGGACAGCGGGACCCGTGGACGCGGAGGGTCCGGACGGGGCACCGCCCGCCGGACCCTCCGTTTGCCCGCCCGAGCGGTCTCTCAGCCCACCGTCCACTTCTGGTTGGCTCCGCCGGAGCACGTCCAGATCTGCAGCCGTGTGCCGTTGGCCGAGGTGTTGCCGGTGACATCCAGGCACTTGTTGGCCTGGGGGTTCACGATGTCGTGGGCTGAGGAGACCGCCCACTTCTGGTTGGGACCGCCGGTGCAGTCCCACAGCTGGACGGTCGAGCCGTCCGCCGTACCGTTGCCCGTGACGTCAAGGCACTTGCCCAGCGCGCGGAGCGAGCCGTCCGAGGAGACCGTCCACTGCTGGGCGGCGGTGCCGTTGCAGTCGTAGAGCTGTACGGGGGTGCCGTTGGCCGAGCTCGCCCCGGCCACGTCCACGCACTTGCCCGCGAGACCCGTGATCGGGACGCCGGTGCCGCCCGAGCTGTCGCTCGTCGTCACCTGCACCTCGTCCACGACGAGTTGCTGCGGGAAGACGGTGGATCCGTCGGGGTCGCCCGGCCAGTAGCCGCCGACCGCGAGGTTGAGGATCAGGAAGAACGGCTTGTTGAACACCCAGGTGTTGCCGCCCAGATCGGCGGGCGTGCGCCGCTGGTAGACGGTGCCGTCCACCGACCAGGTGATCGAGTCGGGCGCCCAGTCGACCGCGAAGGTGTGGAAGGCGTCCGCGAAGGCCTGGCCGCCCGGCAGGGAGTACGCGGCGCCGATGCCGCCCGAGCCGGAGTACCCGGGACCGTGGATGGTGCCGTGCACGGTGGAGGGCTCGAATCCGACGTTCTCCATCACGTCGATCTCACCCGAGTTCGGCCAGCCGACCTGCCCGATGTCGTTGCCGAGCATCCAGAACGCGGGCCACATGCCCTGCCCGCGCGGGATCTTCATGCGGGCCTCGACATGGCCGTACGTGGAGGTGAACTTGCCGGAGGTGTTCAGCCGGGCCGAGGTGTACTGGCACGTGCCGTACCAGCACTGGTAGTTGGCGGGGTTCTCCTTTCGGGCGGTGATCACCAGATGGCCCTGGCCGTCCAGGGCCGCGTTGTTGCTGCCGGACGTGTAGTACTGCCGCTCGTGGTTGTTGACGTTGTCGCCGGTCTCGATCTGCCATTTGGAGGAGTCGACGGCCGACCCGGCGGGGCCGTCGAAGGTGTCCTGGAACGTCACGGCCGCGGCGGCCGCCGCGGGACCCGCGTGGGCGGGCGCGACGACGGCGGATGCGGACGCGATGAGCACGGCGGACAGTGCGGCGAAGAGGCATCTTCGGAGCAGGCGCGGGGAGTCCATGACTCTCCCTTCCGTACGGCGACCCGGGGGACGGGTGAGCCGACTGAGGTGGGGGGTGCATGCTTCGCCTCTTGATTTAAGAAGTGAAGTAAGGGGGTGTCAAGACTCTGGTCCGGACCATTACTTCAGGGGTGGTGCGTCACGTACGCCGACGGCTTGGTTCACCCGCGACGACGGGCGCGGGGATGCACGGCCCGGCCGAGCCGGCGCCCCAGCAGCAGATAACCCACCAGCGCCCCGGCCGTGTTCAGAATGACGTCGTCGATGTCGAAGGCCCGCCCGGTGATGAGCGCCCCCTGGACCAGCTCGACAAGGAGCATGACCGCCGCGGTGAGCGCGGCAACGCGCAGGATTCCCCTGACCCTTGGAGCCAGCACGGGCAGCAGCACCCCGAAGGGCACACCGAGCAGAAGGTTCCCGCCGACCTGCTTGACGGCGTCGCGCAGCTCCGGCTGGGAGAGGTAGGCGTGCAGGGAGCGGCCGGGGTGGAGGTTGCTGTGGGTCAGCGCCTCCGAGGCCGGAGACGGCTCCAGCGTCAGACGGGCCAGCGCGACCGCGAACGCCACCATGGCCGTGAAGGCCAGCACCATGACGAGTAGCCGTACCGGGAACGGAAGCGAGCCTCGCTCCCGCGGTGGCGCCGAGGTCCGGCGACCGGATTTCGTGGCACGCGAGCGTAACGCCGTACGGACCATGTGATCCTCCCAGTTTCAACTGGCCTTCAGCTAAAGGTGATTACCCCCGAAGCGGGCCTCGATGCCGATCCGAACGGCGTACTTCCCGTCGGCGTACCGCTGGTTTCCTTTCGTTCCACCAGGGCACTCCGGGGACCGGGCCATCGCGCGCCGTCGCCTTGCCGGGGCACGGCAATGCTTGGATGGCAGAACGGATATTTCCTACCAAAGCGGCGATCGCGGGACGGTGGAGGCGGCGCATGAACCGGCGTATGACACTCCGGGCCGTGCTCGAAGTCCTGGCGTGGTGGGCCGCCCTCACCTTGCTGTGGCTGGTCCTCATCAGCACGGTGGACACGCTGGAACTGGTCGTCGGAGCGGCCGCCGCGCTCGTCGGCGCGGTCGCGGCCCGGGGTGCGCGGCGGGCGGTGGGCGGACGGTGAACGGCTGGACCGTCGCGGCGACGGCCGTGCTGGCCGGGGGAGTCGGGGCCACCGTGTGGGGCGTCGCCACCGGGCCGCTGCGGCGCCGGGTCGTCGCGCAGAACCTGTCCACCTCGCTGGCCTGTCCCAGCCTGCTGCTCCTCGCCCAGGGCTACGACCGGCCGGCGTACGTCGATCTCGCCCTGGTCCTCGCCCTCTTGGGCCCCGTCGGCACCCTCGTCTTCGCCCGGCTGCTCGCCGAGGACCTGGAGAAGGATCCGCCGAAGGCCTGGGCGCTCACCTACGCGGTCGCCGGTTTCGGCGCCGTGGTTGTGCTCGTCCTGTGCGTGGCCACCGGACCCGGCCGGGCGATGGTGAAGCTCCTGGTCGTCGGCGCCCTGTTGATCGGCGGGAACCTCATCGCGTCCCGGGCAATGTCCGGCGGACTCGGAGGGAGCCGCCATGGATGACCCGCTCATCGTCGTCGCGCTGCTACTGGTGGCCGCCTGCACGACCGTGGCCGTCGCGGTGCGCGACCCCGAGCGCCAGGCACTCGTGCTGGCGGTCCTGGGCACGGCCCTGGCCGTCCTGTTCACCGTGCTCCAAGCCCCCGACGTGGCCCTCTCGCAGCTGGCCGTGGGCTCCGCCCTGACCCCGCTGTTGCTGCTGCTGTCGGTGCGCAAGGTCAGACGGCGCGAGCGGAAGAAGCGGACGAAGGGGAAGGCGCGGTGACACGGCGCCTACGGCTGTGGTTGCTGACCGCGGGTGGTGCGGGCCTCGCGGCGCTGCTGGTCGCCGCCTGCCTGCGACTGCCCGGCTTCGGCGGCGCCCGGCACCCGTACGGGGAGCGGGCGGTCCACGCGTCGCTGGCCCGCCGCACCGCCAACACCATCGCGTCCGTCAACTTCGACCAGCGTGCCTTCGACACCCTCGGCGAGATGACCATCCTCTTCGCCTCGGTCCTGGGCACGGTCGTGCTGTTGCGACAGACCCGGGACGAACACCGCGCCGAGCCCGAACCCGAGGACGTCGCACTTTCCATCCGCCGGTACGCCCTGATCGTCCTGCCGGTAGCCATCCTGTGCGGCCTGTACGTCATCGCCCACGGACAGCTCAGCCCCGGCGGCGGCTTCCAGGGCGGCGTGGTCGCCGCGACGGCCCTGCATCTGCTCTACCTCGGCGCCGACTACCGCGCGCTGGAGAGGATCCGGCCGGTTGGCCCGTACGAGGTCGGCGACGCGCTCGCCGCCTCGGCGTACGTCGTCACGGGCCTCGCGGGGCTGCTGGGCGGGACGGCGTTCCTCGCCAACACGCTGCTCCCGTACGGCACGTTCAACACACTGTCGTCGGGCGGCATCGTCCCCCTGCTGAACGCGGCCATCGGCATGGAGGTCGCCTGCGCGGTGGTCGTGCTGCTCGCTCGCTTCCTGGACCAGGCCGTCGAGATCGAGGAGGAGAGCGGGAAGTGAGCCAACCGTGATGTCCGTACTGCCCTATCTCGTCGCCGTGTGGATCTTTCTGACCGGCTGCTACGGAATCGCCACCAGCCGGAACCTGATCCACGCCGTGGGCTGTCTCGCGGTCTGCCAGTCCGCGACGTACGTCCTGCTGCTGGCCGTCGGCTACCGCGACGGCGGCACCGCGCCCGTCTTCTCCGACATGAAGCCCGGCACGCGACCGGTGGTGGACCCGGTCGTGCAGGCCCTCGCCCTCACCGACGTGGTCGTCGGAGCCACCGTCACCGCGCTGCTGCTCGCCCTCGTCATGCAGATCTCCAAACGCCACGGCACGGTCGACCCGGACGAACTCTCGGAGCTGCGCGGCTGATGAACCACCTGCTGCCGCTTCTCGTCGCCGTACCGCTGCTCGGGGCCGGACTGCTCGTCGCGGGCGGCCGTCGAGTGCCGCGCGCCGTGGCCGAAGCCTTGGGCTGTCTCGTCTCCGCGGGTACGGCCGGACTCGCGATCGTGCTCCTGCTCAACTCCTCGCCGCCCCTGGTCGAATGGGCGGGTGGATGGGTGCCCAAGGAGGGGGAGAGCGTCGGGATCGTCCTCGTCGGGGACGGGCCCGGGCTCGGGATGGCCGCGCTCGCCTCGCTGCTGACCGTGGCGGCGCTGGCGTACTCCTGGCACTACTTCGACGAACCGCCGCGCCGCCACGCGGGCTCCTTCCCCGCCCTGATGCTGCTCTTCCAAGGCGGCATGTGCGGCTTCGCGATCGCGGGCGATCTCTTCAACGCGTTCGTGTTCTTCGAGTTGATGAGCGTCGTGGCGTACGCGCTGACCGGCCATCGCGTCGAGGAGGCGAAGGCTGTGCAGGGCGCGCTGACCTTCGGGGTCGTCAACTCCCTGGGCGCGTATGCCATGTTGCTGGGCATCGGGCTGCTGTACGCGCGCACCGGCGAGCTCGCCATGGTGAAGATCGGCCGCGGCCTCGACGAGCACGGCGGGCCCGACGCCCTCACTCTGGCGGCCTTCGTGCTCGTCCTGACCGGGCTGCTGGTCAAGGCCGCGGCCGTGCCCTTTCACTTCTGGCTGCCGGACGCGCACGCGGTCGCGCCGACGCCGGTGTGCATGCTGATGTCCGGGGTGATGGTCGAACTCGGCGCGTACGGCGTCTGGCGGGTGTACGGCACGGTCTTCTCCGGGCCGGGCGGCATCCCGGCGGCCGATCTGGAGCGCGCGCTGCTCGTCCTCGGCGCGCTGACGAGCGTGGTCGGCGCGGTCATGTGCTGGTACCAGCGGCATGTGAAGCGGCTGCTGGCGTACTCGACGGTCGCCCACATGGGGCTCTTCGTGATCGGCCTCGGCGCGCTCGTCCCCGAGGCGGACGACGGGGTCGCGCTCTACATCCTGGGGCACGCCGGAGTGAAGGCCGCCCTGTTCGCCTGCACCGGCGTCCTGCTCGCCCGGTACGGCAGCGTCGACGAACACGTGCTGCACGGGCGCGCCCGTCCACTGCGCGGGGTCGCCGTGATGTTCGTCGTCGGCGCGCTGGGCCTCGCCGGGCTGCCACCCTTCGGGAGCGGGCTCGGCAAGGCGGTCACCGAGGAGGCGGTCGGAGGACTGTTCACCGTGCTGTTCGTCGCCGTCTCGGCGGTGACCGCGGGCGCGGTGCTGCGCGTCGCCGCGCGGGTGTTCTTCGGCCTCGGGCCCAGGCCGAAGGACGAGTCCTCGTACGAGACCACTGGCTCCGGGGAGGAACCCGAGACCCGGCACCGGCTGAAACGGGTCCCGGACACCATGACTGCGGTTCCCGCGGTGCTGCTCGCCGGGTCCCTCGCCGTCGGCGTGGCGCCCGGCTTCGCCGCCGTGATCGGGCACGCCGTGAGCGAGGCAGGGTCCGGCGGGGCAATCACCGCACCCCACTGGACCCTCGCCGGGGTGCTGCTCGGCCTGACCTCGACCGGCCTGGCGGTGGGTCTCGCAGCGCTCGCCGTGGCCCGCCCGAGACTGCTGGGTGAGCAGTCCTGGACCAGGCCCCTGCGGCACCTGCAGTCCGGCCACATCGGGGACTACGTGGCCTGGATGCTGGCGGGCGCGACGTTGCTGGGAGCGCTGGCGCTGCCAGGGATCCTGGGCGGCTAGCCCGTGATGAGCCTGCGCGCCATGGAGTCGATGGGTGCCGTGGTCCCATGTCGTAGTTGCTGAGGGTCACCAACACCGGGCGCCCGAACCCGGCCGAGGAGGCGGACGGGCCGCTGGAACCCTTCGTCCGCGGCGCGGGCACGCCGACGGCGGCGCCGGGCTCGGCCTGTCCATCGTGCGTGCCGTCGTCCCCGTCCACAGCGGAGAGATCTCCCTCACCGCCCACCCACCGGCGGCCTGGACGTCACCGTCCGCTTCCCCGCCCCACGCATACCTAGATCCAGTTCGCCCACCCAAAGGTGAGGAGAGGGGCGCGGCGCCGCGCGTCCGCGCCCCGTCGTCCGGCACCCGATCCATCGGACAGCGCTAGGCGTTGGCCGCCTTCGCGTACTCCTGTGCCATGCCGCCCGCGAAGTCGTACACGATGAACTGTTCGTCGCCCACGACCCAGGCGTCGTGCCCGGGCGGACAGACGAAGACATCGCCGGGTCCGACTTCTCCTTCGCCGCCGTCGTCCATGCGGATGTGCATCCGTCCTTGCACGACATAGCCGTTGTGATGGATTTCGCAGCTCTTGGTCCCCGCGACGGGGGCCACGGACTCGGACCAGCGCCAACCGGGTTCGAAGGTCCCGACCGCGAAGTCGAGCCCGGTGAGGTGGACCGCTTCGAGGTGGCCGCGGGGGAAATCACGCCGCTCGTCGGGCTTGTCGACCGTCTTGATCTCAAGCATGACGGGCTCCCTTCAGTTGCCCCCCTCCATCGTCTGCCTGTCCCGAGGGGGCTGCCATCGGTGAAAGCGGTCTGTGACGGACGGTTGCCGTGCGGGGCGTGGGAGCGCTTCCATGGATGCCATGTCCATGCCACTATGCACAGGGAGACCGCTCCGGTCAGCACTCGGCGCGCTGCTCACAGCGCTGGTGCCCTTACTCGCCGCGGTGCTGCTCACCGCACCCCCGGCTTCCGCCGCACCTCCCGCTTCCGCCGCCGCGTCCCTCACCGAGGTGACGAACTTCGGCAGCAACCCCAGCAACCTCCAGATGTACCTGTACGTGCCGGACAGCGTCACCGCGCACCCGGCGGTCCTGGTGGCCGTGCACTACTGCACGGGCTCCGGTCCCGCGATGTACTCCGGCACGGAGTTCGCCTCGCTGGCCGACCGCTACGGGTTCATCGTGATCTACCCGTCGGTCACCCGCAGCAGCAAGTGCTTCGACGTGTCCTCGCCCCAGGCCCTCAGCCGCGGCGGCGGTAGCGACCCGGTCGGCATCAAGTCCATGATCGACTGGGTCACCGGCACCTACGGCGCCGACACCAGCAGGGTTTTCGCCACGGGCATCTCCTCCGGCGCGATGATGACCAACGTCCTGCTGGGCGACTACCCGGACGTGTTCGCCGCAGGGGCCGCGTTCGCGGGTGTGCCGTTCGGCTGCTTCGCCACCACCGACGGGTCCGAGTGGAACAGTGCGTGCGCGAACGGCACAGTGACCCACACCTCGCAGGAGTGGGGCGACCTGGTCCGCACCGCCTACCCCGGCTATACCGGACCCCGGCCGCGAATGCAGCTGTGGCACGGCACCGACGACGCCACCCTGACGTACCCCAACTTCGGGGAAGAGATCAAACAGTGGACGAACGTGCTCGGGGCCAGCCAGACACCGGCCGCCACGGACTCGCCCCAGTCCGGATGGACCCGCACACGCTACGGCTCCACCGGCGACCGGGCTCCGGTCGAGGCGATCAGCCTCCAGGGCGTCGGACACAACCTGATGACCAGTGGCATGGCGGCCCGCGTCCTCACGTTCTTCGGCCTGGACAGCACCGGCCCCGCACCTCAACCCCAGCCGGGCGGCTGCCGGGTGGCCGTCACCACCAGCGCCTGGAACACCGGCCTGACCGCCTCCGCGACCCTCACCAACACCGGCACCACCGCCGTCAACGGCTGGCAGCTGAGCTTCGCCCTGCCGTCCGGCCAGACCATCACCAACGGCTGGGGAGCCACGTACGCCCCGGCCACCGGCACCGTGACCGCGACCAATGCCGCGTACAACGGCACCATCGCCCCGGGTGCCTCCGTCACCATCGGCTATCAGGCAAGCCATACGGGCAACGCCGGGGCCCCCACCGGCTACACCCTCAACGGCACGGCCTGCGCCGTCACTTGACCGGTCGGCACGGGACGCACGCCGGACACCTCAGGCGCCGTACGTGACCGTCACCTCCTTGAAGCCCAGGGAGCGCAGCAGGCCTTGGAGCATGCCGGTGGTGTTCGTCTCGGCGCGTGAGGTGAGCCGGCTGTCCTTCGCGGCCTCGCCGATGTGCTGGGCCGCGAGACGCTGCACGGCCCGCTCGTCGTTCGGGTTGTCGGAGAAGATGTCGCCGATCCGGTCCAGGAGACCGCGCTGTTTGGAGACGGCGTAGGAGTGGTCGGGGTCGAGCGCGGGCTTGCCCAGCGCCGCGTGCGGCAGCCGGAGCGTGGCCGACGTACGGTCGTCGTTGACCGTGATGTCCTTCTTGTCGAGCGTGCCGAGGTCGACGTACGCGTCGACTGTGCCGGCCCCCACGTACAGCATGCGGGTGCCGCGGATCGCGTCGGGCAAGTACTTGGCGTCCTTCTCCAGGTCCACGACGACCTGGAAGTTGCCCGACGCCGCGTCGTAACGGCTCAAGTCCTGGATCGATGTGAGGAGCGCGGGGCCCGACCGGTCATGCGTGTCCGTGCCGAACAGATCGCGCAGCCCAGGTAGAACGGCCAGCCGCAGGCCGGCGAACAGCACCACGAGCACCAGCACGAAGGCGCTGAGCACCTTCGCCCACCCGGGCATGCGCTTGATGGACGTCGTCATGTCTACGGTCCTCCTTCTTGACGTCCGTGTACCCATCAAGTCCCTTGACAGGCCGCCCCGTTGGCCGATTGCTGCCGGTGACGGGGGTGTGGGCGGCCGTCTAGCGTGGGGGCGTACGCACCGGCGCGCCAGGAGGACCGGATGACTCCAGACAGCACGTCCGGGCCCCTTTGCCCCATGCACCAGGTGACTTTTCCCGAGTCGGGCCCACCCCGGCGGGCCGCCCTGGCCACCGGTACCCCGCTCTGGCTGGTCACCCGGTACGACGAGGTGCGCCAAGTACTGATGGACCCCCGTTTCCACCGCAGTTCGCTGTACGCCGAGCACGCACCGCGTCTGCTCGTCGTACCGAATCTGCTGGACAACCCCAACGGGCTGCTGAACCAGGACGGTCCCGCCCACCAGAGGCTGCGCGGGACCGTGCAGCGCGCCTTCACTCCGCGGGCGATCGCGCGCCGGCGGCCGTGGGTGGCCGGGGTGGTGGAGACGCTCCTGGACCGGTTCGCCGAGCGGCCCCGGCCCGCCGACATCATCGAGGGGTTGGGAACTGCTGGGGACTGACTGAGCACGAGTGCGTTCTGGCGTGTATGGGTGAGCGCTGACGGTCGCGGTCCAGGGCTCTGCGCTGCCTTCCAGGATGGGAATGGGAGTTCGTCTGTCGAGTGTGTGACCTTTGCGGGTAGTGCTCGTTGGGTGTGATGACCGGCTTTTCGAGGGGTGCGCGGGGGTGTGGGGTGGGTGGTCTGCGGGAGCTTGCGGCGCCGTTTGTCGCGCCCGGCCCCTCGGGGGGTGGCAGTCCGTACCCGGCTCAAGCAGCTCTCGCCTGCCGATGAGGAGGTGCTGCGGCGGGTGGGCGCGCACCTGGGCACGCTGGCCTCCCGTGATCTGAAGGAGCGTTGCCGGGATGGTCTGGAGCATGACGGTGAGGCGTGGGCGGCGCGCAAGCGGCAGCTGACGCCCGCGTCTTCCTCCCGCTGGGCGGGATCGATCACCAAAGCCAGCCACGATCAGTGGGCGCTGGCCCGCCGCTGTCAGCTCGCCCACATCCAGGGCCTGGAGGCCGGTGTCAGGACGATCAGGCACCGGCTGTCCCTGCCGGTCGGGGAGAAGGGCACCAAGCGGACGCCGGGCGGCTACCGCAGCAAGCGGGAGTGGCACGCCAAGTCCCGCCGCCTGCACGTCCATGAGGACCGGCTGGAGCGCGAACGGGCCGACCGTGAGGCCGGGGTCGTGCATGTCGTGCGCGGCGGCAAGCGGCTGGCCCGCACCCGGCACCACCTTGATGCCGCGCAGCTCACCGAGGCCGGGTGGCGGCAGCGGTGGGAGGCCGAACGGTGGTTCCTGCAGGCCGATGGCGAGTCCGGGAAGCTGTACGGGAACGAGACGATCCGTGTTGCTCCGGACGGTGAGGTGAGCATCAGGCTCCCCGCTCCGCTGAAGGAGTTGGCCAACGCCCCGCATGGGCGGTACGTCCTGGGCTGCCGGGTCGGCTTCCCGCACCGGGGGCAGGAGTGGGCGGACCGGGTGGAGGCGAACCGGGCGGTGGCCTACCGCATCCACCTGGACACCGTCCGCGGGCGCTGGTACCTGACGGCCTCCTGGCAGATCCCGGTGACCCAGGTCGTTCCCCTGGCCGCGGCGCTGGCCGACCGCGTGATCGGTGTCGACACCAACGCCGATCACCTGGCCGCCTGGCGCCTCGACACCCACGGCAACCCCATCGGAATCCCGCGCCGCTTCTTCTACGACCTGTCCGGCCGCACGGAGCATCGCGATGCCCAGGTCCGCCACGCCCTCACCCGACTCCTGCACTGGGCCAGGACCTGCGGTGTCAAGGCGATCGCCGTCGAGGACCTCGATTTCACGGCGGAGAAGACCCGTGAGAAACACGGCCGCAAGCGCCGGTTTAGGCAGCTCATCTCCGGCATGCCCACGGGGAGACTGCGGGCCCGCCTGGCCTCGATGGCCGACCGGACGGGTATCGCGGTCATCGCGGTCGACCCGGCCTACACCTCGACGTGGGGCGCCCAGCACTGGCAGAAGCCCCTCACCCACGAACACAGGAAGACGACTCGCCACGAGGCTGCCGCCGTGGCGATCGGACGGCGCGCCCAAGGGCACCCGATCCGGCGACGGACGACACCGCCCCATGACGACCAGAGTGATCGTCGTGGGCATCGGACCGTCCAGGCCGGACCAGGCACCCTCGGGCGTGAGGGACCCCGCCCCCACATCCCCGGACCACGCACACGATGCGTGCCGCCGGACTGCGGAGCGAACGCGGGCAACCAGAACGCCCAACACCGCTCGGGGCGTTCGACTGAGCATGAATCCTGGCAACAGGACTCACTCCCGCTCAGTCCATAGGAACGGTTCACCCGTTCACTGCCCGTCTCGGTGATCTCCCGCCTGATGGGCGCCTCGACCACGTGGACGGCGACCGCATCCGCCACTGGGCCGACCACGCCCTGTCCGGTGGTGCTCACACGGCCGAGGAAGTCGGCCTCGCCATGCGGGAGTTCGGTGCCTTCGCCGCGCAACTCGTCGCGGAGCGAAGGGAATCGCCCAGTGACGACCTGGTGAGCGAACTGGTGGCGGCGGCCGACGAGACGGCGGAGATCGACGACCGGCAGCTGGTGTCCCTCGTCTGCGGCCTGGTCGTCGCCGGACACGAGACCACCATGACCGCGCTCGGCAACGCCGTCGTCTACTTCCTCACCGAGGGCCGCGCCGCCTGGCCGGGCCTCGCCAAGGACCAGGACGCGGCGGCGGCCGCGGCGGAACAGCTCCTGCGCATCGTCCCGCTCAGCGAGAGCAAGCTGCTGCCCGGCCTCATGCGGCGGGCCGTCGAGGACGCCGAGATCGGCGGGGTGACGATCCCGGCGGGCAGTGTCGTCGCCGCCGCGACCAACTCCGCCGGCCGCGACCCGGAGGTCTACCCGCCGGAGCCGCCGGACCTCTTCGCCCCGCTCCCGGCCCCCGGCGTGGTCTTCGGCGCCGGACCACACCACTGCCTCGGCGCCTGGCTCGCCCGCCTGGAACTCGAACTCGCCCTCCACCACTTGGCCGCCCGGTTCCCACAGCTGCGCCCCGCGTTCACCCTCGACACGATCAGCTGGCGGGAGGGACAGATGACGCGGAGCCCGCTCCGGTTGCCGGTGGCCTGGTGAGGGCCCGCGCCTCAGCAGCGGCGCTTCCCGCGGTCAGGTGACCGTCGGGTGGCCGGTGGTCACCCCAGTAGCATGAGCCGCGTATCCCGGTTCGATCATGCGAGGAGCGGTCGTGCGTGACATCGCCGTGTTCAGCGGTAGTGCCCATCCGGAGCTTGCGGCCGAGGTCTGCGCGCATCTCGGTGTGCCCCTCAGCCCGACCCGGGTCAGCCGGTTCGCCAACGACTGCCTGGAGGTGCAGCTCCAGGCCAACTGCCGCGAGCGGGACGTCTTCCTCGTACAGCCGCTGGTCACGCCGGTGCAGGAGCATCTTGTCGAGCTGCTGATGATGTGCGACGCGGCGCGCGGCGCGTCCGCGGGGCGGATCACCGTGGTCATGCCGCACTACTCGTACGCCCGCTCGGACAAGAAGGACATGCCGCGGATCTCCTTGGGCGGGCGCCTGGTCGCGGACCTGATGGTGGCGGCGGGGGCGAGCCGTGTCCTGGCGATGACGCTGCACTCCCCGCAGGTGCACGGGTTCTTCTCGGTGCCGGTCGACCATCTGCACGCCCTGCGCGAGCTGGCCGTGCACTTCCGCGGCTACGACCTGTCACGTACGACGGTCGTGTCGCCGGACCTCGGCAACGCCAAGGAGGCCGCCGCGTTCGCGCGGCTGATCGGCGCCCAGGTGGCCGCCGGCGCCAAGCAGCGGTTCGCCGACGACCGGGTGAGCATCAGCGCCGTCATCGGTGAGGTCACCGGGCGCGACGTCATCGTGCTGGACGACGAGATCGCCAAGGGCAGCACCGTCCTCGAACTCCTTGAGCGGCTACGGGAGTTGGAGCCACGGTCGATCAGGGTCGCCTGTACCCACGGCCTGTTCGCGGCGGGCGCCCTCAAGCGGCTCAGCGAGCAGCCCGACGTCCTGGAGATCGTGTGCACGAACACCGTGCCGATTCCGGTCGAGGAGCACACGGAGAAGCTGCGGATCCTGTCCATCGCCCCGGCGCTCGCCGAGGCCGTGCGGCGCATTCACAACGGCGAGTCCGTCAGCGCCCTGTTCGACGCGCCCCGGAGCGAATAGACAGGAAGCAGCGAAGCAACGCTCGGCGTCACCCAGGTGATCAGGAGGGCTTGCAGTGGCGAAGGCGAAATTCCAGCGGACCAAGCCGCACGTCAACATCGGCACCATCGGTCACATCGACCACGGCAAGACGACGCTCACGGCGGCCATGACCAAGGTGTTGCACGACCAGTTCCCCGACCTGAACCCCTACACGCCGTTCGACCAGATCGACAAGGCTCCCGAGGAGCGCCAGCGCGGCATCACGATCTCGATCGCCCATGTCGAGTACCAGACGGAGAACCGGCACTACGCGCACGTTGACTGCCCGGGACACGCGGACTACATCAAGAACATGATCACGGGCGCCGCGCAGATGGACGGCGCCATCCTGGTCGTCGCGGCGACCGACGGCCCGATGCCGCAGACCAAGGAGCACGTCCTGCTGGCCCGGCAGGTCGGTGTCCCGTACATCGTCGTCGCGCTCAACAAGACCGACATGGTGGACGACGAGGAGATCCTGGAACTCGTCGAGCTCGAAGTGCGCGAGCTGCTCACCGAGTACGAGTTCCCGGGCGACGACGTCCCGGTCGTACGGGTCTCCGCGCTCAAGGCGCTCGAGGGCGACGCCGAGTGGACCGCCTCCGTCCTCGAACTCCTCGCGGCCGTCGATGAGTTCGTGCCCGAGCCGGTACGCGATGTGGACCGGCCCTTCCTGATGCCGATCGAGGACGTCTTCACCATCACCGGCCGCGGCACGGTCGTCACCGGTCGCATCGAACGCGGTGTGCTGAAGGTCAACAACGAGGTCGAGATCATCGGCATCCACGAGCAGAAGACGAAGACCACGGTCACCGGCATCGAGATGTTCCGCAAGCTCCTCGACGAGGGCCGGGCGGGCGAGAACGTCGGGCTGCTGCTGCGGGGCGTGAAGCGTGAGGACGTCGAGCGCGGCCAGGTCGTCATCAGGCCCGGCTCGGTGACCCCGCACACGGAGTTCGAGGCGCGCGCGTACATCCTGTCGAAGGACGAGGGCGGCCGGCACACGCCCTTCTTCGACAACTACCGCCCGCAGTTCTACTTCCGTACGACCGACGTGACCGGCGTCGTCACCCTCCCCAAGGGCACGGAAATGGTCATGCCGGGCGACAACACCACCATGGAGGTGCAGCTGATCCAGCCCATCGCGATGGAGGAGGGGCTGAAGTTCGCCATCCGCGAGGGCGGCAGGACGGTCGGCGCGGGACAGGTCACAAAGATCCGGAAGTAGCCTCGGGGCGGCTCAGCGCCTCGTCCAGTGACGCCGAGGGCGGCAGGAGGCGCGCGAGGCCGGTCACCCGGAGGATGCGGAGGGTCAGCGGCTGCGTGCAGACGAGGTGCAGGCGTCCGCCCCGGGCCAGCACCCGGCGCCGGGCCCGGTACAGCAGGCGCAGCCCCGAGCAGTCGAAGAACTCGACGGGCCGCAGGTCGATCACGATCTGCGGTTCCGGGCGCGCGGTCGCGGAGTCCAGGAACGCGGTGATCTCCAGGGCCGCGAGGATGTCGATCTCCCCGTGGAACTCCAGCACCATGTGCCCGCGCTCCTCGCGGACGCGCAGATGCCGGCTGAGCGGTGCGGGGTCGTACGCCACGACGACATCACCTCCAACCGGCAACTGACCCGCCGCTGAGGGCGGGGCCCAGGGTCACCGGGGGCCAGGGTGACGACGTCCAGCGAGCTTGGACACGCCTCCGGCGCACCGGTGGTTGCAGAACCGTTCCTTGTTCTGCAAGTTACCCTCGATGGGGTGAAGTTCAGCATGTTCGATTGACATATGTCTTCGATTTGGGCGGCGCGTCGTCTCACTGTTACGACAACGCGTGCCACGCCTTGGACAGCGCCTGGCGGAACTGGTCGGTCTGGTGGGACGTGAGGTCCCGGACCATGCGTTCCTCCAGCTCCCGCACGGCGTCCGTGAAGCGTGCGAGCAGCTCGCGCCCCTCGTCGGTGAGCAGGATCAGCAGTTCCCGGCGATTGCGCGGGTTGCGCTCGCGGCGCACCAGTCCGTGGTTCTCCAGCGACCGCACCAGATCGGCCATGGACTGCGCCGTCACGAACGAATCGCGCGCCAGCTGCGCCGCCGACAGGCCGTCGTGCCGCTCCAGCACGGTGAGCGAGGTGTACTGCAGCGCGGTGATCCCCGCCGGTTTCACCAGCTCGTCGAGGTGTGATCGCACGACGAGCTCCACCTGCTTGACCATGTAGAGCAGTGACGGAGGTGCCTTGGTTGCCTTGGTCCCGACCATGGGTTCAGCCTAAGGCATTGACAGGAAACCTGTCCGTAATGAGACTGCGAACCAACAGGAATCCTGTTGGTTGAAATCTTGGCGATCAAGGCTGAGGAGTGGGCAATGACGACCACCTTCGAGAGTGGGCCCGGGCGGCTGTTCATCGGCGGACAGTGGCGCGAGGCGGCCGACGGAGCGCGTACGGACGTGATCGATCCGTCCACGGGCCGGGTGGTCGCGACCGTCGCGGAGGCCGGAGCGGCCGACGTCGACGCGGCCGTACGCGCCGCACGGGAAGCCTTCGACAACGGCCCCTGGGCGGCGATGAGCGGCCGCGAGCGCGGCCGGGTACTGCACCGCGTCTCCGAGCTGATCCGTGAGAACGCCGACGAGCTCGCGGCCCTGGAGAGCCTCGACGTCGGCAAACCCCTCGCGCTGTGCCGCCCCGTCGACGTCCTCACCGCTGCCGACGAGTACGAGTACTGCGCCGCGCTCGCCCAGACCCTGGACGGCGCCACCCGCGACACCCCGCTCAACGCCCTCGCCTACACCCGCCGCGGACCGCTCGGTGTGGTCGCCGCGATCACCCCCTTCAACTTCCCGCTGATCCTCTCCAGTTCGAAGCTCGCCCCGGCGCTCGCGGCCGGCAACGCCGTGGTGCACAAGCCCGCCGACGAGACCCCGCTGAGTGCCCTGTACATGGCCCGCCTGCTGAAGGAGGCCGGTGTCCCGGACGGCGTCGTGAACGTCGTCACCGGTCGCGGGCCGGTCGCGGGCGAGGCGCTGCTGCGGCATCCCGGCATCGACAAGCTCGCCTTCACGGGGTCGACCGCCGTCGGCCGGTACGCCGCGAGTGTCGCCGGTGGGGCGCTCAAGCCCGTCACGATGGAGCTGGGCGGCAACGCGGCCCATCTCGTCTTCGAGGACGCCGACCTGGACAAGGCGATCGGCGCGGTCATCAAGGCCTTCGTCTTCAACACCGGACAGTTCTGCATGGGCGGCCCGCGGCTGCTGGTGGCGCGCCCGCTGTACGACACCGTGCTGGGCATCCTGGCCGACGCGGTGCCCGGCGTACCGGTCGGAGACCCCCGTGCCCCGGAGACCGTCGTCGGGCCGATGGCGGGGGAGAAGCACCTCCAGAAGGTCGAGGAGTACGTCGCCCTGGCGCGCAAGGAGGGCGCTCGCATCGTCTGCGGCGGTGAGCGTCTCGATCTGAACGGCGGCTACTACTACAAGCCCACGGTCGTCGCGGGACTCCCCAACGACTCCCGCGTCGTCCAGGAGGAGATCTTCGGTCCGGTTCTCACGGTCCAGCCCTTCGACACCGAGGACGAGGCCGTCGCACTGGCCAACTCCACCTCGTACGGCCTGGCTTCGGGCATCCAGACCACCGACCTCGCCCGCGCGCACCGGGTCGCGGACCGGCTCCAGGCGGGCATCGTCTGGATCAACGACTGGGCGATGCTCGACCCCGCGGTCCCCTTCGGCGGGGTCAAGGACTCCGGCTTCGGGCGGGAGTACGGGCCCGAGGCGCTCGCCGCCTACACCAAGGTCAAGTCCGTCGTCGTCTCGCTCGACTGAGTGCCCCCGCAAAGGAGTTCATGCGATGTCCACCACCACTCGCGCCGCCGTGGTCGAGTCCGGGGGAGCGCCGTTCACGCTCACCGATGTCGAGCTCGACGAGCCCGGACCGGGCGAAGCCCTGGTCCGTATGGTGGCGACCGGCCTGTGCCACACCGATCTCGGTGTGGCGAGCGGCGGTCTGCCCTTCCCGCTGCCCGGAGTCCTCGGCCACGAGGGAGCGGGCGTCGTCGAAGCCGTCGGCCCGCACGTCACCGGTGTCGCCCCCGGCGACCATGTCGTGCTGTCCTTCACCTCCTGCGGAGGCTGCCGCAACTGCCGTGACGGGCACCCCGCGTACTGCGCGACCTGGCTGCCGCTGAACCTCATCGGCGGTCGGCGCGCCGACGGCACCAGCACGATCAGCCGCGACGGGCAGCCGCTCGGCGGCCACTTCTTCGGACAGTCATCGTTCGCGGAACGGGCGTTGGTCGACGAGCGCAGCCTCGTGAAGGTCGATCCGAACGTTCGGCTGGAGTCGATCGCCCCGCTGGGCTGCGGGGTGCAGACCGGAGTCGGCGCCGTCTGGAACGTACTGAAGCCGCAGGCGGGCAGCTCCCTCGTCGTCCTCGGTGCCGGAGCCGTCGGCCTGTCCGCGGTAATGGCGGCGGCCCTGACCCCCGCGACCACGGTCATCGCCGTCGACAAGGTCGCCGAACGGCTTGAACTCGCACGGGAGTTGGGTGCCACGCACACCGTGAACGCGGGCGAGGCCGATGTCGCCGAGGCGATTCTCGCGCTGACCGGTGGCCGGGGCGCCGACGGTGTCGTGGAGACTACGGGCAGTGTCGCCGTGCTGCGCAAGGGCGCCGACGCGCTCGCCCCCCGCGGCACCCTGGTCGTCGTCGGCGCTCCGCCCTTCGGCACCGAAGTCGCCCTGGACGTCAACGCGTTGCTCCCCGGCAAGAAGATCGTGGGCCTCACCCTCGGCGACAGCGAGACCCAGACCTCCATCCCCGCCCTGGTGGAGCTCGTACGGGACGGACGGCTCCCGCTGCACCGCCTGATCAGCCACTATCCGTTCGCGGACATCGAGCAGGCGGTGCGGGACATGAACGCGGGCAAGACGATCAAGCCCGTACTCACGTTCTGAGACGGCCGATCCGTCGGTCGATCCGTCCCTCAATCCGTCAGTCGACCAGCAGCACCAGCTTCCCCGTGGTCCGGCCGGTGTCGCCCAGCGCATGCGCCTTGGCGGCATCGGCCAGCGGGAAGGTCTCGGCGATGGTGGCGCGCAGCTTTCCCGCCTCGACGAGGTTCGCGATCGCCGTCATGCCGGTGTGGTCGGCATCGACGAGCATCCGCACCGCCCGTACGCCGAGCCGCTCAGCCTCCTCGGGGAACTCGTCCGACCCGACCGGCAGGATCGAGACCACCACTCCGCCCGGTCGGAGCACGCGCAGCGAGCGGACCGAGTTCTCGCCACCGATCGTGTCCAGCACGACGTCGACGTCCCGCACGGCCTCGGTGAAGTCGACGCTGCGGTAGTCGATGGCCTCGTCCACGCCGATCCCGCGCAGGAAGTCGTGCTTGCCCGCGCTCGCCGTACCGATCACATACGCGCCGAGCGCCTTGGCGATCTGCACGGCCACATGTCCGACGCCGCCGGCCGCCGCGTGGATCAGTACGCGCTGCCCCGGCTCGAGGTTCGCCTGTTCGGTCAGGGCATGCCATGCAGTCAGCGAGACCAGCGGGAGCGCGCCCGCCTGCGTGTGGTCGATTCCGGACGGCTTCAGCGCGAAGGCGCGGGCCGGGGCGGTCACGTACTCGGCGTGCGAGCCGTGGCCGAACGGATAGGGCAGCATGCCGAAGACCTCGTCGCCGGGCTTGAAGAGGGCGACGCCGATCCCGGTCGCCTCGACCACGCCGGAGACGTCCCAGCCGAGGACGAAGGGCGGCTCACCGAGGAAACCGCCGGTGGCGCGGTGCTTCCAGTCGGTCGGGTTGACCCCGGCGGCCCGCACCCGGACCAGCACCTCGTTCGGCCGCGGCACGGGGCGCTCCACCTGCACTTCCTTCAAGACCTCGGGACCGCCGAGGACGTCCTGGCTGATGGCTCGCATCGTGTTCACAGTGCTCATGGTGACCCAGCCTGCCCGGACCCGCCCCGCAAGAAAATGGCACGATTGCCAACCTTCGATAGGATCGTGCCATGCGGCATGTGGAACGGATCGTGGTCCTGGCGCTCGACGGCGTCTACCCCTTCGAGCTGGGCATCCCCAGCCGGATCTTCGGCGCGGCGGACGGCCGGTACGAGGTGGTGACCTGCACCGTCGACGGACGGCCGGTCCGCACCAGCGCCGATTTCTCGGTCACCGTCGACCATGGTCCCGAGGCGCTGTCCACGGCGGACACGGTGGTGATCGCGGCGATCGCTCCGGCGAGGCTCGTCGTGGAACCCTCCGACGAGCTCACCGCCGCGCTCGCGCTGATCCGGCCCGGCGCCCGCCTCGTCTCCATCTGCACGGGTGCGTTCGTCCTGGCGGCGGCGGGTCTGCTGGACGGGCATCGGGCGACCACGCACTGGCAGGTGGTCGACGAGTTCCGGCGTCTGTTCCCGCGTGTGTCGCTGGACCCGGACGTGCTGTTCGTCGACGACGACTCGGTCCTCACCTCGGCCGGCGCCGCGTCCGGCATCGACGTCTGCCTGCACATCCTCCGCAAGGACCACGGCAGCGAGCTGGCCAACAAGGTGGCCCGGCGCTGTGTCGTCCCGCCACTGCGGGAGGGCGGCCAGGCCCAGTACATCGAGCTGCCCGTCCCGGAACCCTCGGCGACGAGCACGGCCGCCACCCGCGCCTGGGCCCTGGCGCGCCTCGACGACCCGCTGACACTCACCGATCTCGCCGGCCACGCCCGGATGAGCCTGCGCACCTTCGCCCGCCGGTTCAACGACGAGGTGGGCATGAGCCCCGGCCGCTGGCTCATCCAGCAGCGGGTCGCCCGGGCCCGCCATCTGCTGGAGTCCAGCGACCTGTCGGTGGACCAGATCGCGGGCGAGGTCGGCTTCGCGACCGGCACCTCGCTGCGCCAGCATCTGAACGCGGCGATCGGCGTCTCACCGCAGGCGTACCGCCGTACGTTCCAGGCGACCCGCTAGCCACCGAACGATCCCGGCCACTCGTGCGTCGTAGGAGGGCACACGCGAGTCGGAGGAACAGGGGTGGGGATGCGCAAGGGAATCGTGGCGACGGTGGTGCTGGTCGGTCTGACGGCGGTGGGGTGCGACGACGGGATGCGTGACGACCTCGTCGTCACCGGGACGCCCCCGGCCACGCCGTACGCCGGGCGGCTGGACCTGCCGTTCAAGGAGAGCGCCGACGGCAGTCCGCGCGAGGCCGAGCGGAGTTCGGGCTCGGCCGGCCAGGCCCTGGAATGCGACCACGGGATCTACGAGGGCACTGGGGGCGATGGGTGGAGCAAGGGTGACGGCGGCTCGACGCCGGAGGAGGGCTTGAACGCGTACTTCAACATGTATCAGCCCGAGGTGCCGGAAAGCGGCTACCGGGTGGAGCGCAAGGAAGGAGACCGCGTCCTGTTCTCGTACGACGTCAAGGGCAGGACCAAGGTCGCCGTCGTCGTCGCCAAGGACCAGCCGAACCGCCCCGGCTGGGGCCCGGAGACCAGCGCCTCCTGCGACCCGGCCGAACTCCCGGCGAGCTTCACCGACTCGAAGTCGTACGAGATCTGGCTCGACCGCGACGGCAACCGCGTGCCCACCTCCGTGGTGAGCAGCTCCGCGGGTGCGGAGCACTGCGACTGGGAGAGCGTGCACTTCCTCGGCCTGGGATATGGCGAGAAGAGCAAGCAGTACGCGCGCGACCCGCACGGGGTGCTCGGGACCGAGTCGCTCACCGCCCCGTACGACGGAGACGTCCGTATGCCCGCCGACGCCCGTGACACCGGATACCACTTCGGCGACTGGGAACTGTGGCTGGCGGCCGACAAGGCCACGGCGTACGTCCGCACCCCCAACGGGGTGGAAGCCTGGCCCGCGACGAAGGATCGGGTGGGCTGCATGTGAGGCGTCACCGGCTCATGTGCAGGGCGACGAGCAGTTGCCAGACCTGATGGGCGATGTCCTGCGGGCTGCCCTCCAGCAGACCGTGCAGCCAGTCGGCCAGGACCCCCGCGAACGTGGCGGCCACGGCGGAGGCGACGAGCGGGGCGTCCGGGGCGCCCACAAGGGTGCGCTCGGCCAGGCTGCGGGCGCGCAGATCCCGGTGCAGCACGCGCCCGAGCGGGCCGCCGCCGCCCGGGCTCAGCAGCGCGCGGTAGAGGGCGGCATGCGGTTCCAGCTCGGTGAAGAACGTGAGGAGGGCGGGCGGCGCGGACACCGGGTCGGGCCGCCCGCGCCACGCGTGCAGCGCCTCCACTGCGTCCCGTACGACATCGGCGCAGGCGTCGACGGCCAGCGCCTCCAGGTCGGCGTAGTGCACATAGAAGGTGGCCCGGCCGACTCCGGCCCGCCGCACCAGCGCGGCGACGCCGACCTCCTCCAGCGGCCGCTCCGCGCACTCCTCCAGCAGCGCCCGCCGCAACTTCGCCCGGGTGCGGGCGGCCCGCGGGTCCTCGGGCGTCATCGCGCGAGGAGGACGGCGGCCAGGGCGAGCGCGCCGGGCAGTGCCTGCGCGAAGAGGATGCGGCGGTTCGCGGTGACCGCTCCGTAGACACCCGCGACGACGACGCACGCCAGGAAGAAGACCTGCACGCGGAAGCCGGTCGGATCGGCGGCGATCAGGCCCCAGACCAGGCCTGCCGCCAGAAACCCGTTGTAGAGGCCCTGGTTGGCCGCCATCGGCGCGGTCGCCCGCGCCATCTCCGCGTCGAACCCGTGCAGGCCCCGACCCGGCTTCTTCTGCCACAGGAACATCTCCAGCACCAGGATGTACGCGTGCAGCGCGGCCACCAGGCCCACCAGCACGTTCGCGACCGTCTCCATCGTCAGCAGGCTCCCTCGTACGCGGTCATTTCTTGGACAGGTGTCTACTATAGCTGGACATCTGTCCAAGAGGTGACAGGCAAGAGGTGACAGGCAAGAGGTGACAGGCAAGAGGTGACAGGCAAGAGGTGACAGGCAAGAGGTGACGGGCGCCTCAGGTTGTCCCGCGCGCCCCCGGGGTAGCGATGCAACCGGTTTCCGTTGCCGAAGGGGGAGTTGACGTGTCGGGCAGCCTCGCGCCGAACGGATGGAGCGGAAGCGAGCGGGGGATGTGGGCCGCTTTCCGCAGGGGGGAGTGGTACGCGGACCGGGGCGAGGTCCGGGCCTCCGTCGTACGGAGGCTGCTGCTGGCGCCGCCGCCGCCCGAGCCGGGACATCTGCCGCGGCTGAGGCTCAGGAACGTACGGATCACCGGGCGGCTCGACCTGGCCGAGGCCGTCGTCGCCGGCACCTTACGGTTGCGTAACTGCCGTTTCGAGCAGGCCCCTTGTCTCGACGGCGCCTCGCTGGGTGCCCTGGAGATGCGGGACTGCGTGCTGCCCGGACTGTCGGCGGTGGGCGTCTCGATCGGCTGGAAGTGCGAGATCTCCGGATGCCGGGTGGAAGGGCCCATCGATCTCTACGGCGCCTCGATCGGAGGCACCCTGCACCTGGAGAACAGCCACCTGACCGGGCACGGCGAACGACGCGGCGAACGGGCGCTGCAATTGCTGTGCGCCACCATCGGCGGGGACATCCAGGCCGGGACGGGGCTGCGCGTCGACGGCTGCACGGACCTGCGGGACACCTCCGTACGCGGCAGCGTCGTGCTCAAGCGCGCCGAGCTGCTCAACCCGTCGGGGACGGCGCTCAAGGCCAACAGGCTGCACATAGGAGGGGACTTGAACTGCCGCGGCGGACTCGTCGCCGAAGGCACCGTCGATCTGTGCGACGCCCGGGTGGGCGGCGGCGCCCTCTTCGAGGGAGCCTTGCTCACCGCCGAACACGGACCCGCGCTGCGTGCCCACGGCATAGACGTCGGTGCCGTGTTCAACTGCTGCGACGGGTTCACCGCGCGCGGCCGGGTCACGCTCAGCAGCATCACCGTGCGCAGCCGGGTCTGTTTCCAGGACGCCGTCATCGACGTACCGTCCGGCGCACCCGCCCTCACCTGCCGCCGCTCCACCGCCTCCGAACTCCATCTGCGGCCCCGCGAGCCCGTGCACGGCACCGTCGACCTCAGCCACACCCGGCTGACCATAGTGCGCGGGACACCGGAGAGCTGGCCGAGCGCGGTACGCCTCGAAGGAGTCGTCTACGAGAGCCTGTTGCCCCAACTCCCCGCCGTACAACGGCTTCCCCTGCTCGCCCGCGACCCCGAGGGCTTCACCCCGCAGCCGTACGAGCAACTCGCCGCCGCCTACCGCCTGCACGGCCGTGACGGCGACGCCCGTACGGTGCTGGTCGCCAAACAGCGGCGGCTGCGCACCACGCTGGCGTGGCCGGGCCGTGTGTGGGGCCGCCTCCAGGAGGTCACCGTCGGATACGGCTACCGGCCGATGCGCGCCGTGTGGTGGCTGTGCGCGATCATGCTGAGCGGCAGCCTGGTGTTCACGAAGTGGCCGCCGCAGGCGGTCGACCCGGGCAAGCCGCCCCACTTCCAGGCGGCCATCTACACCTTCGACCTGGTGCTGCCGCTGGTCGACTTCGGACAGGAGCAGGCGTTCAGCCCCCGCGGCGGACTCCAGTGGGCGGCCGTCGTCCTCGTCTGCCTGGGCTGGCTGCTGGCGACCACGGCCGCCGCGGGCGCCAACCGCATGCTCCGCAGGGCGTGATCACCTGAGATGCGGCCGCTCACCTCGGCGACCGCACGCGCGGTAGCCTGTGGCACCCCTCCGTCGCGCCGGGCCACCCTGGAGAGTCACTGGTGAACGATGCCACCGAGCCGACCGCTGTGGAGGAAGACGAGTTCA
Organism: Streptomyces sp. NPDC029292; assembly: GCF_055569295.1. NCBI lineage: Bacteria > Bacillati > Actinomycetota > Actinomycetes > Kitasatosporales > Streptomycetaceae > Streptomyces > Streptomyces sp. NPDC029292. The sequence goes on along the minus strand of NZ_JBVHXR010000001.1, from coordinate 57,464 downwards.
CCGCCGTGCTGGAGGAGGGGACCGCACTCCTCGGGGCCCTCGGCCTCTCCTGGGAGCGGCTGCTGGACGTGGAAACCGTCAGCTACGCCACGGGCGTTGCGCCACAGCGAGCCGGGGCGGGACCTCGCCGCCCGTCTGGAACGGTTCTTCGGCGTCCCAGTGGGTTTCTGCTCGCTCAGCGAGGGCGAGGCCCTGGCCGGGTATGTCCGGCCCCTTCTCCAGCAGTTGCTGATACTGAAGAAGGTGGCCGAAGTGCGGGAGCGCGGCGTGGAGTCGGTGGCGGCGCGGAGCACGGACGACGTCGGCCGGAGTCCTGACCTGCTCCTGGAACTCGTGACCGTCGTGCTTGCCGCCGTCGACCATCCTCGGCTCGATCCAGGAGTGCAGGGCGGCCGTACCCCTTGGGGGAGTGGGCACGGCCGCACCCAGTGACGCCTCGCCGCGATCACGCCTCCGTGGCGTGTGATGTCTGCCGCGCCCGCTCGCGGGGCCGTACGGTCATCTGCAGTGTGCTGGGCCGTACGGTGGCGCGGGCCACGGGACGAATGCTCTGGCCGGGAGCGAGTTCGAGCCGCCAGGCCCGGGTGAGGGTGGCGATCGCCGTGGTGAGTTCGGCCTGCGCGAACCGGTCGCCGATGCACTTGTGCTTGCCCGCACCGAAGGGCAGGAACGCGCCCTCGGACAGCGGCGGCTGGGTGTCGCCCAGCCACCTGTCGGGGTCGAACGTCAGCGGATCGGGGAAGAGTTCGGGATCGCGGTGCAGGGCGTGCTGGCAGTACGCCAGTTCGGTCCCGGCGGGGATCTCCCACGCGCCGATGCGGGTCGCCTGCAGGGTCCGGCGGGTGACGAGCCAGCCGGTGTGATGCAGCCGGAGTGCCTCGGTGATGACGCGGCCCAGGTAGGGCAGGTGGGACAGGTCGTCGAAGGTGACCGGCCGGTCGCCGAGGACATCGTCGAGTTCGGTCTGGACGCGCTCGTCGATATCGGGGTTGCGGGCGAGCTCGTACAAGACCCAGGACAGCACGGACGCGGTGGTCTCGGTGCCGGCCACGGCGAGGGTGAGGATCTCGGAGCAGATCTGGTGCCCGGTCAGCGGTTGGCCGCTCTCTTCGTCCTGCGCCTGGAGAAGCAGGGAGAGCATGTCGCCGGTGTCGAGACCGGAGGCGCGCAGCTCGTCGACGGCCTCGCCGATGGTGGCGCGGACGGCGTCCCGGGCAGCGGTGAATCGCCGGTTCGCGGGCAGCGGCAGCCGTTCCGCCCAGTCCGGCAGCATGATCCGGGTGCCGACGCCGTTCATCACCACGGACAGGTCGCGGCGCAGCTGGTGAAAGGCCTGCTCATCGATGCTGCCGGAGAAGACCGTCGCGGAGAGCATGTCGAGGGACAGCTTGACCATCACCTCGCGCACGTCGAGGACCTGGCCCGCCCTCCAGCCCGTCGTGGTCGAGGTGACCTGCTCGCGCATGAGGTCGACGTACCGCGGGATCCCGTTGGGGCGGAAAGCGGGCTGGAGCTGGCGGCGCTTGCGCACGTGAGCGGAACCGGCCGCGGTGACCACGCTGTCGCCGAGCAGCACGCCCATCTTCTCGAAGAAGCGGCCCTTGTCGAGGGTGGGTGCGAGGTCGACCAGCATGGTCCGGATCAACGCAGGGTCGTTGACGACGATCGTCGGCTGCTGGGGCTGCAGGCGGATCTCAACGAGGGGCCCGTAGTCGCGCAGCGAGGCGATGAAGGCAAGGTTGTCGCGCAGGAGCGGAATCGCGTGGCCGAGCAACGGGAGCGATCCCGCCGCCTTGGGTATGGGGGGAGGCGCGATGGTGGTCACGGGGTTCAGTCAGTCCCTTCACGGAGATGGCGCCCAGATCACTTCCCTTCTCGCAGCCCGTCGTAATCCCGTCCCACTGCGTGTTGTTGGACATCTGTCCGCCGTGCCGATCCCGTGAGAGTGGCTCCGGTCGTGGTGCGGTGCAGGGCAGCGACCACGATCGGATGGTTCAGGTGACGTGCCACCTGACCGAGGTGGGCGCGCTCGCCCGTGGCCGGAATGCCGCTCGCGGCCGAGGCGAATGGCCAGGCCGCACCGCCGGACGGGGTGGCGACCGGCTGCGCGGCGGCGCACGACGCGTGCGCGTGGCGGAGCGTGGCGGCGGCCTTGACGGCGAGGAGATCCACGGCTGCGTCGGGCTGGTACGGCGCGTCGGCCTCGCGGGCCGGGCGGGGCTTCGCCGCCCTGGTGTCCGGCGTCAGGTCGTCCACGGCCTGGGCGGGTGCGGGGCTCATCCAGGGGTGCAGGGCGCGGATGCCGTCGAGGATGTCGACGATGAGGTCGGTGAGGGCGTATCGGCTGTTCCACCAGCGGGCGGGCCGCGGCGCGGGGGACCTGGGGGCGGCGATGACGGTTGCCCACAGGCGGAGCAGGATCTCGTGGTCGCGGCGCTCGGCGGCCCGGGCGGCGAGCGCCGGTTTGGCCAGGCCGTAGCTGGCGACCAGGGCGCTGGTGCCGTTGGCGAGGGAACCGAGCGCGGCGAGGAAGTCGAGCCGGTGCTCGCCGCGCGCCGCGGCGAGCACCGCGGTGGCGGTGCAGGCGACGTAGGCGAGGTCGAGGGCGACGGCTGCGGCGAACAGCCGGAGACTGCGGGCCAGTTCGGGACGTTCGGGCAGAGCGATCACGCCGTCGGGCCCGCGGCACTGGCGCACCGTGGCGACGATGCCGGCGACCAGGGCGGTGAGGTAGACCAGTTCGCAGGCGAGCGCGGCGGGGACGTACGCGTACGAGGTGGCGAACGAGAGCGGGCGGGCGGCATGGGTGGGGCCGGTCAGGTCGGCGGCCCGGAACAGCGTGGCCATGGCGACGATGGCCACCGTGTGCCAGATCTTGGGGCACCGCGAAGCAGGGTGTCAACAATTGTGAATGGCTCTGGGTGATCAAGTTTGCGGTATTGGTGAACGTATTGGTCGATTTGATCACTCTTGGCGGAGCGTGACCGAACAGTCGCCGCTATGCGGAGGGGAGTTGATCCTTTCGATCTCAAACCCGATAAGCTCCCCTGCGGCGCTGCGAGTTGACGCGAACACACTCGGTCGCCTCGAGCTGCGTGCTTGATGCATACGGCGCCCGCATACCCCCCCGTTCGATCGTGTTGCTTTCGAAGGATGCAGATGGAACTTGCCACTCCGCCCCCGGCGGCGCGGGCACCGGTCGCCTGGTACAGCTGGTGGCTGATGCCACTCGCCTTAGGTGCCGGAACCGTCGCCACCGCCGTCGCCGGACCCGACCAGGTCCAGATACCCGCGACGTTCGCCGGTGCCGCGGCCACCGCGGCCAGTGCCGTCTGTGTACGGCTCCTCGTCCGCACCCAGAGCCAACTGCGCCGTGCCACCGGCGAGTTCCGGACCTCACAGGCCGAGCACTCGCAGCAGTGGCAGCAGCATGTGGCCGGTCTGGAGCGGAAGTCCGCGGCCGAGCGCTCCGCGCTGGAGGCTCAACTGGCCGAGCAGGCCCAGATCTTCGAGACGCGGCTCGCCGAGGACGCCAAGGCCTACGAGACGCGGCTCGCCGGAGACGCCAAGGCCTACGAGGCCCGGCTCACCGGTGAGGCTCAGGGCTATGAGTCCCGGCTCGCCGATGAGGCGCAGGTCTGGCAGGAGCAACTCGACCGCCAGCAGGCCGTGATCGCCCGCCTCGGTGACGTCTATCTGCCCGACGCGCTCAAGCGGCTGCGCGCCGGTGACGCCATCGACGACATCCTGCCGTCGGTCGCCGGGGAACGGGACGCGAGCCCCGAACTGCGGGCCGAGCTGCGCAAGGTCCTCAGGACCGCGCTGATCGGCGTGGAGGAGGAGTTCGACCGCTCCACGTCGGCCGAGCAGGCCGTGATCAGCATCGGCAGCCGTATCCACGTACTGACCAGCAAGCTGCGCGGGCGCCTGCACGAGATGCAGGGCGAACACGGGCGGCTGCCCGCGGTGGCCCAGGGCCTGATGGAACTGGACCAGGAGATCGGCCCCGCCGACTGTCTCGCCGCCTCCATCGGCGTGCTCGGCGGCTCGGACCGGCCCGGACGCCAGTGGCAGGAACCGCAGCGGCTGCTCAGCGTGGTCCGCGGCGGCATCGGCCGCATCAAGGACTTCGACCGCATTCAGGTCCGTCACCTGCCCGAACTCGGCGTCGACGGCGGTCTGGTCGACCACCTCACGCTGATCTTCGCCCACCTCCTCGACAACGCGGCGCGCTACTCGCCGCCCACCGAGCCCGTGGTCGTCTCCGGCAAGGAAGTCCCCAACGGCGTCGGCATCGAGATCCAGGACGCGGGCAAGGGCCTCAACGAGGAGAAGAAGCTCGAGGCCGAGCATTCGCTCGCGGGCACCGCGCCGGGCCCCGGACTCGGCGGCCTGTCGGAGGACGCCAACCTCGGTCTGCGCGTGGTGGGGGCCCTGGCACGTCGCTACGGCATCCGCGTCACCTTCGCGGACTCGCCCTGGCTCGGCACCTCGGTGGTCGTAGTGGTTCCCCACAAGTACTTCAGCCAGCTGCCCGCCGCCGTCACGGAGCCGGCCCCGGCCGCCGTGGCCGAGCCGAGCACGGAGCCGGCCCCGGCCGCCGCGTCCGTCGACACCGCCGAAGCCGTGGACACCACGCCCGGTGGCCTGCCCCGGCGCCGGAGCAAGCGGAGTGAGACGTCGGTGCCGCGGCCGAGGCCCGCCGAGCGGACCGAGGACACCGTGGCCGCCGTACCGCCGGACGCGTCCTTCACCGGCCTCGCCGCCTTCGCCACCGCCGGACGCGAGAGCGACCCGCCCCCAGTCTCGTCTTCGCTCGACCGGGGGGACCCCCATCGCGAGACGACCGCGGACCGCGACCCGGCACCCGGCGGCGAGACGACCGCCGGATCCGAGTTCAACGAGCACCGCACTGAAGAGAGCGACTAGTCCACATGACGCAACAGGGAACCGACGTGAGCTGGGCGCTCCGCGACCTGACGGAGAGCATCCAGGAGATCCGCTTCGCCCTCGTGGCATCGAGTGACGGCAAGGCCATCACCTCCTACGGTGCCGACGACCCCGACGACGTGGACCGCTTCGCGGCGGTGGTCGCGGGCCTGCAGGCGCTTGCCCAGCCGGTGGCCGAGCAGTTCCCCCAGTACGCGGGGCAGCTGCGGCTGGCGATGATCGAGGTCGACGGCGGCCACCTGTTCGTGGTGCGGGCCGGCGTGGAGACGTACCTCGGAGTACTTGCCAAGGAAGGCCTCGACCAGGGTCTTCTCGGTCACCAGATGAGGGATCTGGCCCGCAGGATGGGTGAGCTCCTCGGCACCACTCCGCGCCTGGAGGAGCACTCTGGATGAGTGCTCCCCGTCGGCCCACGGACCCGTCCGGTCTCGAGCGCTACTACGTCCTCACCGGTGGCCGCAGCGGACCGGGCGGTTCGGCGTCGAGTCTTGACGTGGCGACCCTCATCGTCTCCCGCGCCGCCCCCGCTCCGGGCATGCAGCACGAGCACGAGGACATCATCCGGCGCTGCCGCGATCCGCTGTCGGTGGCCGAACTCGGCGCCCACCTCGGATTGCCCTTCAACATTCTCGCGGTGCTCCTGGCCGATCTGCTGGACGCAGGCGGCGTCGAAGCCCGTAATCCCATCCCGGCGTCCGGCGCCGGCAGCGGGCCCGACCTCGCGCTCCTTGAGGAGGTACTCAGTGGACTTCAAAGGCTTTGACCATCCCGACCGGCAGACGGCCGGGGGCACCCGCTCGGTGAAGGTGATGATCGCCGGCGGCTTCGGCACCGGAAAGACCACCATGGTGCGCTCGGTCAGCGACATCAAGCCGCTCACCACCGAAGAGACACTGACGCAGGCCAGCGTGGGCGTCGACAACCTGATCGGGGTGGCGGACAAGCAGGAGACCACCGTCAGCCTCGACTTCGGCAAGATCGGCATCAACGACGAGCTGGTGCTCTACCTGTTCGGGACGCCGGGGCAGGAGCGGTTCTGGTTCCTGTGGAACGGTCTGTTCAAGGGCGCCCTCGGTGCCGTGGTCCTGGTGGACACCCGGCGGCTGGCCTCCAGCTTCCGGGCCATCGAGGAGATGGAGCGGCAGAACGTGCCCTTCGTCATCGCCCTGAATGTCTTCCCCGACTCCCAGGAACATCCGATCGAAGAGATCCGCGACGCCCTGGACATCTCCCCGCACACCCCGATCGTGGCCTGCGACGCGCGCGACCGGGGATCCAGCCGAGACGTACTCATCGCGCTGATACGTCACCTCAAGGAACGCTCTGCCGTCGCTCTGGAGCCCCGATGAACGATCAGCCCTTAAACGGTCCCGACGCGCCCCGCGGCTGCCCCGTCGCGCACGGCGGCGCGGGCGACCTCACCCGGCTGTACGGGCCGGAGGCGGCGCTCGACCCGCACGGCATCTACGTGCGGCTGCGCAAGGAGCACGGTGCCGTCGCTCCCATACTGCTGGAGGGCGACGTTCCCGCCTGGCTGGTCCTCGGCTACCGCGAGAACCGGCGGGTGCTCGACAACCCCCGCCAGTTCAGCAGGGATTCGCGTATCTGGCGGGACTGGAAGGAAGGGCGCGTCGACAACGCCTCCCCGCTGATGCAGATGGTGGGATGGCGCCCCGACTGCGTGTCGCAGGACGGCGAGCCGCACCGCAGGCTGCGCGGCGCGGTCACCGACAATCTGCAGGCCATGGCGGGGCGCGGCATCCGCCGTCATGTCACGCACTTCGCGAACAAGCAGATCGACGCGTTCGCGGAGGCGGGGAGCGCGGATCTGGTGGCGGAGTACGCCGAGTACCTTCCGATGCTCGTCCTGACCAGGGTCTTCGGGCTTGCCGAGGGCGAGGGTCGCAACCTGGCCATGTCCTGTGCCCATGTGATCAAGGGTGGCGAGGACGCGCTCATCCACAACGGCCGCATCATGGCGATCCTCGGGGAACTCGCCGAGCGCAAGCGCCTCGAGCCCGGCTCCGACTTCACCTCCGGACTGCTGGAGCACCACGCCGACCTCGACGACGACGAGATCCTCAATCATCTGCGCCTGGTGCTGATCACCGCGCACACCACCACCAGCAATCTGCTGGCCCGGGTGCTGCAGCTGATCCTCACCGACACCTCCCGGCTCGCCGGGCTCGTGAGCGGACAGCTGAACATCTCGGCCGTCGTCGAGGAGGTCATGTGGAACACCCCGCCGCTGGCCGTCCTTCCGGGGCGTTTCGCCACCGCGGACCTCGAACTCGGCGGCCTGCACATCAAGGAGGGCGATCTGCTGGTCCTCGGGCTCACCGCGGGCAATCTCGACCCGGAGATCCGGCCCGACGCGGGTGTCTCCCTGGACGGCAACCAGTCGCACCTCGCGTTCAGCGGGGGCCCGCACGAGTGCCCCGGCCAGAACATCGGGCAGGCCATCATCGAGACGGCCGTCGACGTCCTGCTGCACCGGCTGCCGGGACTGCGCCTGGCCGTGTCGCCGGACGAGCTCACCTCGACCGCCTCCACCTGGGAGGCGCGTCTCGACTCCCTGCCGGTCGAGTTCGCGGCGCAGACCGCCGGGGTGTGAGCGCAGGGGGAGCCACGACGCGCGTGGCTCCCCGTGAGCGTTGCGGGCGACAGCGGACGCTGCCGGGCTGCCCGGGGACCCTCGCTGCGGCAATCGGGCAGTAAGCACACAGGCCCGGCCCGAATGCCGTACCGGGCAGAGGCGGCGGGATAGGTTCGTATCAGGCCTGGCCCGCCGCATCGTCCGCTGGCGAGCCCGGCAGGCGGCTGACGGCAGCCAAGCCGCCGTGTGGTGTCGGCACCGGTCGGCTCGGAGCCGGCTGGCGGGTCCGGCGGGAGGTCGTGCGGCTGGACGACGATCGACGACTCGGACCTGGCGTGCGTACCGACGGAAGGGGACTCCTCATGGGCCTGATCGGATCGATCGGCCTGATCCTGCATCCCAGACGCAACCCGGGGCCGGTCATCGAATCGGTCGTTGAATGGGCCCGTAAGAGCCAGACCGAGGTGTTGGGGCTGCCGGACGAGGTGGGCCGTATCGACTGCAGCGCCGTGTCCGTGCCGGCGCAGGCCCTCGTCGCCCGGGCCGGACTGGTCGTGAGCCTCGGCGGTGACGGAACCATGCTCCGCGCCATGCGACTGCTCTTTGGCACCGCCACCCCCGTACTCGGCGTCAACCTGGGCCGGTTGGGCTTCCTCGCCGAGATCGACGTCGACGACCTGCCCATGGCGCTGGACAGAGTCGACCAGGGCCACTACAACACCGAGCCCCGCATGGCCGTACGGACCCGCCTCCCGGACGGGCGCGAGGTCCGCGCGTTCAACGACATCGCTCTCGTACGTGTACCCGGTAGCGGACTTGCCGCCATCGCGATCCGCCTCCAGGGCAACGAGTTCATCCGATACGCAGCCGACGCGGTCGTCGTCGCCACGTCGACCGGATCAACGGCGTACAGCTTCGCCGCGGGCGGCCCCATCATGTCGCCCAGAGTCGAGGCCATCCTCGTCGTCCCCGCCAGCGCCCACTCGTCGTTCGACAGAGCGCTCGTCCTGCCGGCGGACGAGGATGTCACACTCGAACTGCTCCCTACGACAGGGCGTCTTGCCGTCGAGGTCGACGGTGAAGTGGTCGGCTACCTCAACGCGGACGACCGGATCACGGTGACGGCGTCTCCCGCGGCGGCTCAAGTGGTACGCCTCGGCGGCACGACCTTCTACCAGCGGGCGCGCAGAAAGCTCGGCATCAAAGGCAGTGTGGAAGCGGGCCACCAAGCTTCCGACGGCACGTCTGCGCAGTGAACGCTGCGGGCGGCGACGGAAGCCGACCTGCCCAACGTGCTGCTCACGGCTTCCAGAGCGCGGCGCGAATCCTGATCAGAGCGGCCGCACCGAGGGAAGCCGCTTGGCGGTACTGAGCCGACGTCAGCCCTTGTGGCCCGCCCCCGTCAGCGCCGCCCGTTCCCTCGCGGCGCGGACCGCCGCGGACAGCGTGGCGATGTCGTAGGCGCCGTGATGGCGGCGGCCGTTGACGAAGAACGTCGGTGTGCCCGACACACCGCTGAGATCGGCGGACTCCACATCCGCGGCGATCCGGGCGGCACCCGCGCCGGCTCGGAGGTCACTGCGGAAGCGGTCGACATCGAGACCGATCTCCTCGGCGTAGCGGAGCAGATCCTTGGGCCGCAGATCCCCCTGATGCTCCAGCAGCAGATCGTGCATCTCCCAGTAGCCGCCCTGGCGGGCCGCGGCCTCGGCGGCCTCCGCGGCCAGCTGGGCGTTGGGGTGCACATCGATCAGCGGCAGATGCCGCCACACGTAGCGCACGTCGCCGAAGTCCGCGAGCAGCTCGCGCACCACGGGCTCGGCCAGCCCGCAGTAGGGGCACTCGAAGTCCCCGTACTCCACGAGCGTCACAGGCGCGTGCAGGGGGCCGCGTACATGGTCGCGGTCCACGTCGACGGGGTCACTGAGATCGATGATGGCCTCGCCTGTGCCGAGGAGGGCCCGGGCACGGGAACGCCGGGGAAGGGCGCCGATCACCCGGGTGACCAGCCAGGTCAGGAGGAACGAGCAGACCGCGGCGGCAAGGATGCCGATCTTCGCCTCTTCCAGTCGGGCACCCTCGAAAGCGAGTGTGGCGATCAGCAGGGACACGGTGAAACCCACCCCGGCAAGGGTGCCGCCCGCGGTGATGGCACCCCAGCCGACCGGAGGGTGAAGGCGTCCTCGACCGGCGCGCGTCGTGAGCCAGGTCGCGCCGATAATGCCGAGCGGTTTGCCGAGCACGAAGCCGAGGAGAACGCCGAGGGTGATCGGCGAGGTGAAGGCGTGGGCCAACTGGTTGCCGCTGATGGTGATGCCGGCGTTGGCGAGCGCGAACAGTGGCACGATCACGTAACTCGTCCATGGGTGGTACATCCGCTGGAGCCGCTCATTGAGTGAGAGCGTCGAGGCGATCCCGCGGCGTACGGTCCGCTCGAGTTCCGGGGTCGGCTGCTCGCGGAAGCGTTTGAACAGCCTGCTGGCGTGTTCCAGGTCGAGGCGCTCCGCCGGGCGCGCGTAGGTCAGCATGCCCATCCCGAGGCCGGTCACGACCGGGTCCACACCCGACTTCATGAGCGCCACCCAGACCGCCACGCCCAGCACTCCGTACAAGGCGGGGATCCGCGCTCCGATGGTGCGCCGCACCACCAGGACGAACGCGAAGAGGCCGAGCGCCGTCAGCAGTGCGGGCAGGGCGATCGATCCGCTGTAGGCGACGGCGATGACGGCCAGGGCCAGGAAGTCGTCGACGACGGCGACGGTGAGGATGAAGACCCGAAGGCCGGAGGGCAGCCTTGCCCCGAAGACGGCCAGCATGCCCAGCGCGAAGGCCGTGTCCGTCGACATGGCGGCGCCCCAGCCGTGGACGGAGTCTTCACCCGCGTTGACGGCCAGGTAGATCGCGACGGGGACGAGCATGCCGCTGAGCCCGGCAAGCAGCGGCAGGGTGACCCGTCGCCGCTCTCGCAGCTCGCCCATGTCGAACTCACGGCGTGCCTCCAGGCCGACGACGAAGAAGAACAGCGCCATCAGGCCGCTGTTCACCCACTCGCGCAGATCCAGGGAAACCCCGCCCGATCCGATGCGCACCGACAGATCGGTGCTCCAGAACGTCTCATATGAGCTGGGTCCGATGTTGGCCCAAGCGAGCGCCGCCAGCGCGGCACCGAGCAGCACCGCGGCACTGCCGGTCTCGGTGTGCAGGAACGCCCGCACAGGACTGCGAGCATCCTTGCCGCACAGGGTCTGTTCCGACAGGGGCGAGCTCTCAGGTGGCACAGTCACTCCCTGATTCTCGCTCCGCGAGTGATCCGCTTCTCGGCGAAGTGCTGGTGCGACACGGCCGCGTCCTTGCGCCGGTCAACACCGTCGGCTCGCACTGTATGCGCGGAGAAGGGGCGGGCTGGGACGAGGAGCGGAAGGGCCGGATGGCGGCTGTGCTCCGGGGTCAGCCGTTCTCGCGGGCGGCGGCGCGGCGCTGTCGTTTGCCGAGGGGCGCCTGGGAGAGGTCCTCGGCCTGGGACCTGAGGTTCTTGTAGCCGTAGCCCCGCTGGGTCAGCCACGCTTCGGCGGCCGTTTCGGCGCGTTCGGTCGCCTCCAGGATGTCCTCCTCGCTCTCTCCCGAGTCCAGGAACCGGAAGGTGAAGGCGGATCGGGCGGCAAGGTCGTAGCTGAGGTGTCCCTCGGGGGTGAAGGCGGCGCGTAGTACGTCGTGCTCCGTCGCACGGGCCAGGAGTTCGGCGCGTTGGTCGGTGCTGAGTGCGTCGAAGATGCCGCGGACGGTGATGCGGAATGTGCGAGTGGTCATCGCCCCACCCTAGGCAGTGGGATCGGTGCGGTTCCATCGAGTTTTGTGCAGCTCACGGCCGGTCTGGTGCGTCCGCGGCGTCAGCCTGCCGCGGGACCCGGGACCTGCAGAGAGCTTCGCCTGCCGCACTGCCAGGCGGGAATGCGACGACCAAGGCCGCTGTTACAAGACACAGAACTGACATGCGCGAGTCAAAATCGCGTGTGTGGGCGGAAGGAGGACCTCATGGCACGCAACAGTGCGCGTCCCGTCGTCACGCTGAAGTCGACGGCCGGGACCGGCGTCACCTATGTGACGCGCAAGAACCGTCTGAACGACCCCGACCGGCTCGTCCTGCGCAAGTACGACCCGGTGGCCGGCGAGCACGTCCCGTTCCGCGAGGAACGCTGAACCGAGCCCGGCGCCACCGGGCGGACAGCCACAGAGAAGGAAACCGCATGAGGCCCCGTATCCACCCCGTATCCCGGCCGGTCGTCTTCCGCGACCACGCCGCAGGCGCAGCGTTTCTGACTCGTTCGACCGCGCAGTCGGCCAGGACGGTCGAGTGGGAGGACGGCAACACCTACCCGGTCATCGATGTCGAGATCTCGTCGGCGAGCCATCCGTTCTACACCGGGGCCTCGCGGGTCGTGGACACCGCCGGCCGTGTGGAGCGCTTCGAGCGGCGTTATGGCCGTGTGGCATCGGCGCGGCGCTGACCGCGGGCCGGTGCTCAGCAGGAGGAGAGCAGAGTGATGAAGGTGCGCAAGTCCTTGCGTTCGCTGAAGTCCAAGCCCGGGGCCCAGGTGGTCCGTCGGCGGGGCGTGGTCTTCGTCGTCAACAAGAAGAACCCGCGGTTCAAGGCCCGCCAGGGCTGACACTCCCTCGGGGAGATGACGGCCGGCCCGGTCCTCGCACGGCGCGAGAACCGGGCCGGCCGCCTCCACCGTGTCCCGCTTCTATGCATACGTGGAGGCGAGTTGGTCGCCCGTCATCATCAGCGGGCGCCAGGCCGTGGCCAGGTCGGCGTTTCTGCCCGGCGGGAGCATCCGGCCGGGCAGAAACGGTCGGTCACACCGCGAGCAGATCGTCCAGCGAGCCCTTGCCCGCCAACTCGGCGGTGACAGCCGGGCCTTCCTTCGCGGCGGCGTACCGGCCCGAGGTCAGCGCCCACTCGTAGTTGCCGTTGATCCAGTGCTGGATCGCCTCCACGCCCATTCGCACCTGGACGCGCTGCTCGGCGGTCAGACCGAGCTCCTCGCACATCTCCGGTACCCGGGCTTCGAGTTCGAGGTACTCGACGAGGCAGTCCGTGGTCATCCGGTACGCGTCCGCGGCGGCCTGCTCCCAGGTGCAGGCGCGTTCTCGGTGCAGTACGGCGATCAGGTTGTGGCCGTCTCCTCGGCGCTTCTCGCGCTCGAAGGAGTGGATGTCGTTCATGAACCCGATGGTGTCCGCGGCCAGGTCCCGCATGCGGACCATCAGCGGATGTGCCTGCACCTGCGGCGGCACCTCGAAGCCACGGCTGCGCTCACCGGCGTCGATGCTGTGGTGGATGCCCACCGTGCGGCGCCGGAACTCGGCGTACTCCTCCAGGCCGAGAGTGCCCGCGAGGCCCCGGGCCGCCAGGTCGACCTCCTCGGTGTGCGCCACGAGGAAGCGGCCCCAGGAGGCCGCGAACCGCGTGCGCCAGGTCAGCGACATGCCGTCCGAGAGATGTCCCCAGACCTCCGCCCAGGCCACGGTGATCGGGCAGACCGCTCGGGGCGGAGTTCCGGCGGGCCGCAGCGGGGTGGCTATCAACTCCCGTGCGACCTCCGCTATGCGGTCCGCGCGGTCGGGCCTCTGGCTGTCGAACTGGTCGTCGAACAGGAAGGCCAGGGAGAACCAGTTCATCAGGACGACCATGTCGTCGGCCGAGGCGTGGGGGTAGGTTCGGGCCGCCGCCTGGGGGAGGTCCCAGGACTGGTACTCCTCGAACCCGGCCTGGCTGCGTACCAGTCCCATGTCCCACACCCAGCGCAGGTGGCGCTCTCGGGCGTACTCCAGGTGTTCGCTGACCGGGGTCTTGAAGGGGAGGTCGAACCTGACGTCCTGCGGCATTCGCGTCCTCTCTAGAGACGATTCACAGGCCCCCGCCCCTGCGAGCGGGCGATCGGAATTGACGCCCGCTGACTCGAACTGCTCTGAATGAGTCGCCAGTTGATGACTCAAAAGTGCGCTTCGAGACTGCCCAGAGCCTAAACGATCTATGGTGTGAGATCTGCAACGCGTGATGCGGGTGTGAACTCGCTCAACTCGCCCTGCCGCAGGTGGAGTCAGGCGTCGGGCGCCCCGTACACGCGCTCACCGCCCACATAGGTGAGCGCGACCTTCGTCTCGGCGATCGCCTCCGGCGGTCCGGCGTACGGGTCGCGGTCCAGCACGACGAGATCCGCCAGCGCCCCCTCCCGGACGCTTCCGGTGTCGTCGAGATGGTTCGCGTACGCCGATCCCGCGGTGTACGCCGTCAGCGCGGCGGTGAGGCCGATGCGCTCGGCGGGCAGGAACACCGGACCCGACTCACCCGGCTCCACACGGTTGACCGCGACATGGATGCCCTGGAGCGGGTCCGGGCTGCTGACGGGCCAGTCGCTGCCCGCCGCGAGCCTCGCCCCGGAGCGCAGGAGCGCGCCGAACGGGTACTGCCAGGCGGCGCGTTCGGGCCCGAGGAAGGGGATGGTCAGCTCGTCCATCTGCGGCTCGTGTGCGGCCCACAGCGGCTGGATGTTGGCCGTGGCGCCGAGGCGCGCGAAACGGGGCACGTCGTCGGGGTGCACGACCTGGAGGTGGGCCAGGTGCGGACGCGTGTCGCTCGGCCCGTTCGCCTCGCGTGCCGCCTCGACGGCGTCCAGGGCGTCGCGTACGGCCCGGTCGCCCAGCGCGTGGAAGTGGCACTGGAATCCGAGCGCGTCCAACTCGGTGACGTACGCGGGCAGGTGGGACGGGTCGATGAAGCTCTTGCCCCGGTTGGCGGTGGCGCAGCCGCACTTGTCCAGATAGGGGTCGAGCAAGGAGGCGGTGCCGTTCTCGGCGACCCCGTCGAGCATCAGCTTGACGCTGGTCGCCTGGAACCGGCCGTGGCTCGACGCGGCCCGCCGCTCGACGAGTTCGGGGATCTGCTCGGCCCCGCGCTCGCGGTCCCACCACAGGGCGCCGACCACACGCGCGGTCAGTGAACCGTCCCGGGCCGCCGCCCGATAGGCCTCCGACGGATCGTCCATGCCCAGGAACGCGCCGACGAGCGCGTCCTGCCAGGCGGTGATACCGAGCGCGTGCAGATGCCGCTGGGCGTGCAGCAGCGCGGCGAGCCGGTCCGCCGGGGTGGCCTCGGGCGTGATCCGGCCGACGTACTGCATGGCTCCTTCCTGGAGCATGCCGGTGGGCTCGCCCGACGCGTCCCGCTCGAACCGCCCGTCGGCCGGGTCGGGCGTGTCCCGTGTGACGCCCGCGAGCTCCAGGGCGCGGCTGTTGACCCAGGCGCCGTGATGATCCCGGTTGGGCAGATACACCGGCCGGTCCGGTACGACCGCGTCCAGCAGCTCCTTGGCCGGCGTACCGCCCTCGAAGGCCTCCATGGACCAGCCGCCGCCCGTGATCCACTCCCGGTCGGGGTGCGCGTCGGCGTACGCGCGGACGGCGGCGACGGTGTCCTCGGCCGTCTTCGCCCCGGTCAGGTCGCACTGGGTGAGCTCCAGGCCCGCCGGCACCGGGTGGACGTGCGCGTCCTGGAAGCCGGGCAGGAGCAGCCGTCCGGCCAGGTCGACCACTTCGGTCCGGGGGCCGATCAGGTCGTGGACCTCGGCGTTCCCGACGGCGGTGATCCGGTCGCCGGTGACGGCGACGGCCGTCGCGGTGCGGCCCTCGGGCGTGAGGACCGGGCCGCCGGTGAAGAGGAGGTCTGCGTGCATGTTCTGTTTCCTTAGTTGGGTGTGGCCAGCAACTGGGGCGCGTCGGCGTCGGTGCCATGTCCCGTAAGGAAGTACGGGGACTTGCGGACCCACTTCGCCCACGCGGCGGCCACAAAACCGGAGACGATCATCAAAGCGGGTGTGAGCAGCAGGAACCACCCGTTGTCCGCGCTGACTTCGAAGTGGTCCGTGGAGGTGTAGAAGGACCAGGCGAGGTAGCCGCCCAGCGCGAGCAGCGACGCGGCGCTCAAAGAGGGGAGGACCACGGCCCGTATCCCCTGCCGCCAGTCCTCGCGCAGCAGCCCCCGGAAGCGGGCGGCGGCCGCGAGGCCGGTGAGCGCGTAGGAGAGGGCCACGACGATCCCGACCGCGTTG
This sequence comes from Streptomyces sp. NPDC029292, assembly GCF_055569295.1. NCBI lineage: Bacteria > Bacillati > Actinomycetota > Actinomycetes > Kitasatosporales > Streptomycetaceae > Streptomyces > Streptomyces sp. NPDC029292. The sequence goes on along the minus strand of NZ_JBVHXR010000001.1, from coordinate 41,807 downwards.
ACCGTCGCCATGATCATGTCGGCGAGCCGGGGGATCACCAGGGCGAGCGCGGCCACGGCCGTCGCCAGCGCGCCGATCAGCAGCGTCCCGGTCGCCGGAGTCCCGTACCGGGCGCTGACCTTCGACCACACGGGCCCGAGCGTACGGTCCCGGCTCATCGCGAACATCCCGCGAGCCGTCGGGATCACCCCGGCCTGGAGCGAGGCGACGGCCGAGAACATCAGGGCCACCAGCGGCAGCGCGGCCAGCGGCTGGGAGGCCAGCCGGTCGCCGAAGAACGCCAGCCCCTGGGCGCCGTGCCCGGCCAACTCCTCTTCGGAGAGCACGCGTTGGAAGGCGATGGAGCCGAGCAGGAACAGCCCCAGCATCGTCACCAGCGTGATGGTCCCGGCCCGCGAGGCGTCCCGCGGATCGCGCACCTCCTCGTTCACGGTGAACGCCGCCTCGAAGCCCCAGTAACAGAACACCGACAGCAGCAGCCCCTGCGCGAGCGCCGACGCCGAGGGGATCGCGAACGGGTCGAACCAGCTCGGGCTGAAGGGGTGCGGGCCGGTGACGATGCCGTATCCGCAAAAGCCCAGCAGGACGACGTACTCGAAGACCAGCAATCCGCTCTGCAGCCGCGCGGCGGTCTTGACGCCGGTGATCGCGGTGAGCGTGACGCCGACGAGGACCAGGATGCCCACCGCGGTGGTCTGGGCGGTGGAGCCCGGATCGAGCGCGAGACCCGCCACCCGGTGCAGCCCGGCCTCACCGGCGAGCTGGAGCATCGCCGAACCGGTCACGGCCGTGGTGTACGCGAGGAACGCCACCGTGGCCACGATGCTCACCCAGCCGACCAGGAAACCGAGCCAGGGGGTGAGCGAACGGCCCACCCACACATAGCCGTTGCCCGCGTTCGGCTCGACCCGGTTGAGCCGGGAGTAGGCGCCCGCGATCCCGAGGATCGGCAGGAAGGCCAGCAGCATGATCGCGGGCAGATGCAGCCCGACCACCCCGGCCGTCACCCCGATCCCGATGCCGATGCTGGTGGTCGCCGCCGTGCTCGACGCGGCGATCGCGACGCCGTCGACGACACCGAGGGTCTTGCGCAGGGACGGGGGATCCACACCGTACGGCTGCTGCGTCATGGCCTGCTCCGATCGCACCCGGGGCCTGATTCCGGCCCGATGACCGGAAATGAAACTGCCCGGAGCCTTAACAGGTCAACGCTGTTGACATAAGGTGCCCGCACCGGAGGGAGAGCCCCATGACGTCCACGAACGACCGAGTCGTCCCGCCCGCCGCCCGGCGGCGCAGGCGCCCCACCAAGTCGGGCGTCGTGCTCTCGGAGGAGCTGATCGTCGAGACGGCGCTGCGGCTGCTCAAGGAGCACGGCGCCGACGCCCTCACCGTCCGCCGCCTCGGCCTCGCCCTCGGCGCCGATCCCAGCGCCCTGTACCGGTACTTCCGCGACACAGACGACCTGCTGCTCGCCATCGCCGACGAACTCATCGGCCGTACGCTGCGCGCCTGGCACCCCACCGGGGAGTGGCGCGCCGACCTGCGGGACCTGGGCCTGCGGGTGCACTCCGGATCCCTCGCCCATCCGCAGGCCGCGGTGCTCAGCTCCTACCGTGTGACGGGCAGGGTCCACGAGATCGAGGCCGTGGAGGCGATCCTCGGCGTGCTCCGCGGCGCGGGCTTCCCCGATCCCGACGCCGTACGGATCTACCACGCGTTCGTCGACCAGGCGCTGTCGTTCGCGGCCCTCGACGCGGCGGGCCTCGCCCTCCCACGGGCCGCGCGCGAGGCGGAGGCGGGCGTGTGGCGGACGACGTACGCCCGGCTGCCCGCCGACACCCACCCGCACATCGCGGCGACGGCCCGCCATCTGGTGGTCGACATGCGGCGCAGCGGGTATCCCGTGGCGCTCGACATGCTGCTGACCGCGGCGGCGGCCCGTCTGGAGGAAATCACCGCGCAGCAGAACGCCCGCCCGTCACACTGAGGACCGCCCGGCCGTCAACTCTGTACAACATCCCGACAGGAGGCTGCCCGCAGATGACCTCACCCGCCCGCACCCCGAAGCAGCGCAAGCAGGACACGCTCAACCGGCTGGAGAACGACGAAGACGTCTGGGTGTCCACGGCCGACGGCGACGGGGGAGCGCCGTATCTGATCCCGCTGTCCTTCCTCTGGGACGGCACCGCCCTGCTGCTCGCCACCCCGGCCGCCAGTCCGACCGGGCGGAACCTGCGGACGACCGGGAGGACGCGCCTGGGTATCGGCCCGACCCGTGACGTAGTCATGATCGAGGGCACCGTGCGGACGCTGGAACCCGCCGAGCTGCCCGACGGAGTCGGCGACGCCTTCGCGAAGAAGACCGGCTTCGACCCACGTCAACTCACCACCGCCTACCTCTACTTCAGCGTCACCCCGCAGCGCGTGCAGGCCTGGCGCGAGGCCAACGAGCTCTCCGGACGGGACCTCATGCGCGACGGCGAGTGGCTCGTGGCCGACTGAATTCGCCGGACGGAGTACCCGGCGTTCGGGCTGAGCGTTTTCCTCGTGACGTACCGCCTCCCAGGTCTGCTGGAAGGCGAGTCCGGTCAGGAACGTCCGCGCGCCGGAATCCGCTCGTGCTCCGGCACCGGGCCCGGCGCGGTCCCGTCGCCGAACGGCCGGCCGCCGAGCCGCTCGCGGTGATGAGGCGTCCGCCAGCCGGACAGGTCCGGCCCGAGGGGAACGATGCCGGTCGGGTTGATCCCCGTGTGGACCTGGTAGTAGTGCCGCTTGATGTGGTCGAAGTCGACGGTGTCACCGAATCCGGGCGTCTGGTAGAGGTCGCGGGCGTACGCCCACAGCACCGGGTTCTCCGCCAGTTTCCAGCGGTTGCACTTGAAGTGGCCGTGATAGACGGCGTCGAAACGGACGAGCGTGGTGAACAGCCGGATGTCCGCCTCGGTGATCGTGTCGCCCACGAGGTAGCGGCGGTCCGCGAGACGCCCGGCCAGCAGCTCCAGACGCCGGAAGACCCCCGCACAGGCCTCCGTGTACTCCTCCTGCCCCGTCGCGAAGCCCGCCCGGTACACGCCGTTGTTGACGTCCGCGTAGACGTCCGCCATGACCGCGTCGATCTCGTCGCGCAGCGGTGCCGGGTAGAGGTCGGGCGCCCCGGCCCGGTGCTGCGCCGTCCACTCGGTGGCGAAGTCGAGCGTGATCCGCTGGTAGTCGTTGGTGACGAGCTCGCCGCTGGGCACGTCCACGATCGCCGGGACGCTGACGCCGCCGGGGTAGTCCGGCTCCCGCGCGTCGTACGCCTCGCTGAGAAAGCGGATGCCGAGGACGGGATCGCGCCCGCCCGGGTCCAGGGTGAACCGCCAGCTCCGGTCGTCCTGGATCGGATCGGTGATGGCCAGCGACAGGGCGTCCTCCAGGCCGAGGAGCCGCCGCGAGATCACCGCGCGGCTCGCCCAGGGGCAGGCGCGGCTGACGACCAGCCGGTAGCGCCCCGCCTCCACCGGCCAGCCGTCCCGGCCGTCCGCCGTGACGCGGTCGGCGAAGTGACTCTTGGACCGCTTGAACGACTTCATTCCGTAGTCGGCGTTTTCCCCGCCCTCGCTCATGACGCACGCCTCCCTCTCTTTGTGTGCCCTGATACGGGTGCCCCGGGGAACGTCCCCGATTCCCGCCCGCGCCACGGTGTGGGGCGGACGGACCTGGGAAACCGGCAGGTGTGGGCAGTGACTCGGCGGACCGCCGGCCCGACCGGTCGGACCGCAAGACCCGCGTCACCGTGCTGGTGGCACTGGGTGCCAATCTGCTGATCGCCGTGGCCAAGGCGGTGGGCGGCCTGATCGCGGGCTCGCCCGCGCTCCTCTCGGAGGCGGCGCACTCCGTGGCCGACAGCATGAACGAGGTCTTCCTGCTCGCCGCGCTGCGCCGCAGCCGCCGCCCCGCCGACCGTCGGCATCCTTTCGGCTACGGCAGGGAGCGGTTCTTCTGGTCGCTGCTCGCGGCCGTCGGCATTTTCGTGATGGGCGGCTGCTTCTCCTTCTTCCAGGGTTTCGAGGCCCTCAGGAACGGCGCCAACGAGTCGTTCGACGGTTATGTCGCGGGGTTCGTGGTCCTTGGAGTGGCGCTGCTGGCCGAGGGCGGCTCCCTGCTGCGGGCGCTCCATCAGGTGCACCGGCAGGGTGGCGCGGGCGGTATGCGGGATCCCGCGCTGCGCACGGTCATCGCCGAGGACGGCACGGCGGTCCTTGGCGTGACCCTCGCGATCGCCGGCATGGCGCTGCACATGGTCACGGGTCAGGTTGTGTGGGAGGCCTCCGCCTCCCTCGCCATCGGGGTGCTGCTCGTGTTCGTCGCCTACTGGCTGGGCCGTGACGCGCGCGAGCAGCTCATCGGGCGGGCCGTCGACGAGGAGCAGAGCGGCAGGATCCGCGCCCTGCTGGAGGCGCAGCCCGAGATCGACAGCGTGGAGGCGCTGCTCACCATGGAGCTCGGCCTCGACTCGACCCTGGTGGCCGCGCGGATCGACCTCGTCCCCGGGCTCGACAGCGAGGAGGTGGAGGACGTCGCCGTCCGCATCAAACGCTCCGTCGCCCACACCATTCCGGCGGCCGAGCAGATCTTCCTCGACGTGACCGACGCGCGGACGACGCGGGCGGCCGTGCCGGGGGACGCGGCAGCGGTAAGCCCCGCCGCGACGGGGGAGCGCGGCGGGGCCTGAGGCTCGGATGCCCGGTGGGTGGCGGATCATGCATGCCGGATTCCCGGAATTTTCGGCGGCCCCGGCCGGGAGTCCGCCCGAAGGGCCCCACCGTCCTCACGCCGTGAGATACGCCTGCGGCCGTTCGCCACGATCGCCCTGGTCGCGGTCGTCGTCGGACAGGTGATGAACTTCCTGCTCACCTGGCTCGCACCGGGCGGCGACCCCAGCGACGGCGAGTCGTACGACAAGGTCGCCGGTAACCGGGGCGCCTTCTGGACGCTCTACGCCTACGGAGGCGTGGGCATCGCCGTGTTCACGGTCGGTCTGGCGGTCGCCGTCTGCGTCCTGGTGCGCGAACGCGGTGCCCTACTCGCCAGGATCGGCGCGGTGGTGGCGGTGCTCTCGGGGGTGTTCCTCGCCGCCGGGCTCGCTGCGATCGCCGCCGTCTACTCGTACGCGACCGACACGGCGGCCCTGAACGAAACGGCCGGACAAAGCTTCGTGCACTACGTCAATGACCACGACGGCCCTTTGATGGGCCTGGTGGCCCCTGGCGCACTGGCCACCATCGTGGCGACGCTGTTCATCACCGTGGCCCTGCTGCGCTCGCGCGTGCTCCCCTGGTGGATCTCGGTGCTGTTTTTCGTCGGCGGCCCGCTGGGCTTCGTCTTCTCGTCGGGGACGTCGGGCGCGGTGGCGGCGCTGCCGGGTGCGGTGTCGGCGATTTTGATCGCCGGGTACGCGTGGCGGCGCACAGCCGCCTGACCAGGGGGAGTGGCCCGTACCGGCGCGGGGGGCCGGTGCGGGCCACCGCCATGCCCGCGCGCCGGTCAGTCGGTCGGTTCCAGCACGAAGACGGGGATCTCCCGGTCGGTCTTCTTCTGGTAGTCGGCGTACGGGGGATACGCGGCGACCGCGCGCTCCCACCACTCGGCCTTCTGCTCGCCGGTGATCTCACGGGCCTTCAGCTCGTGGACGACGGGGCCGTCCTGGAGTTTCACGTGCGGATCGGACTTGAGGTTGTGGTACCAGACCGGGTGCTTGGGGGCACCGCCCAGCGAGGCGACCACCGCGTAGCGTCCGTCGTGCTCCACGCGCATCAGCGGAGTCTTGCGGATCTTGCCGCTCTTGGCGCCGCGGGTCGTGAGGATGATGACGGGGAGGCCCGTGTCCATCAGTGTCGTCCCCTTGGTGCCACCGGAACTCTCGTACAGCTCCACCTGGTCCCGCACCCACTGCGTCGGGCTGGGTTCGTACTCGCCCTCAAGAGGCATGACTTCCGTCCCATCGTCGCGTCGTACTGGTTGTGTCTCGGCACGATTCAACACCAGCACAGGCGCAAATCAACCGCACCGTTCACAGCGGGGCGGCCCCATGTCCTTGGCCATCGGTCACGCGTCGGCGACGCGTGACCGATGGCCAAGGAGTAGCTGCGCCGGATGGAGGAGCCCGGCGCCGACACCTGACCGCTCAGCCCCAGGTGGCCCCCGCGGGCTCCTTGATCGTCGCGTTGAGGCGGTTGAAGAAGTTGGTCGTCGCGATCCAGAGAATGAGCGCGGCGACCTGCTGCTCGTCGTAGTGGTCGGCGACCTCGTCCCACAACTCGTCCGGCACCGCGTCGCCGGAACGGTCGTTCAGCCGGGTCATCGCCTCGGCCAGCGCCAGCGCGGCCCGCTCGGCGTCCGAGTAGTACGGCGCCTCGCGCCAGGCCGCGACGGACCACAGGCGCTCGTCCGTCAGGCCCGCCTTCTGCCCGCCCCGCCCACCGGCGTCGACGCAGGCGCTGCACCCGTTGATCTGGCTGGCCCGCAGATGGACGAGCTCCAGGGTCTGCTGGGGGACACCGCCCTTGCCGGTGGCCTTGTACAACCCCTGGATGGCCTCCATGGCGCCAGGAAGGATCATGGCCGGGTTCTTCATCCGTGCCTGCATGACGTGCTCCTCAAGAGATTCGCGGCGTTTTCTGCGCTGTCACTGCACTGACGGAGCCCGGCGGGGAAATGTGACAGGACCGATCAACGTCACGCGGATCGACGTCATGCCGATCGATGTCATTGCGGGGCCGCGAGCATCCGTACCGCCAGCACCATGATCACGACGCTCGACGCCAGCGCGGTCACCAGCCGCCCCTGGCGCCCCGTCAGGGTGCGGCCGAGCACCGCACCACCCCCGGCGAGCAGGAGTTGCCAGCTTGCGGACGCGGCGAAGGCGCCGAGGACGAACACCCCCTGCTCCAGGGGGCGCACCGCCTCCGCCGTACGGCTGCCGAGCACGAGTGCGGCGAAGTAGATGACGGTGGTGGGGTTCAGCAGGGTGATCCCCAGTAAGGCCAGATAGGCGTGCGCCGGGCGCACCGGGTCTTTTCCGGACCGGGTGGCGAGCCGTCGCTCGCGGTACTGGCGGAGTGCGACGACCGCGCCGCGTACCGCCAGGGCGGCCAGCGCGAGGCCCGAAGCCCAGCGCAGCGGTACCAGTACCGGCTGCAGCGCGGCCGCGAGCGCGGAACCCCCGAGCGCGGCGACCAGGGCGTACAGCCCGTCGGCGGTGGCGACGCCGAGCGCGGCGCACACGCCGGTCCGCAGGGAGGTACGGGCAGTGAGGGAGACGAGGTAGGTCGCGACCGCTCCGACGGGCATGGCGATGCCATAGCCCGCGAGAAGCCCCGCGACGAGCGCGGCGGTCACGACCGGGGAAGCATGGGCCTTCGCGGTCGGCCGGACTGCTGCTGGACCCGCACCGGACGAGCGGCGGCGGACATCAGCGGCAGGAAGGCTTCGACTGTGGACATGGGCAGATCCTGGGACCACCGGATCTGCCCACGCAAGCGAATTACTGGGGAGCTACCCTGGAAGAGATCAAGCCACGTGTGCACCACCTGGGCGACGAGACACGTGGGAAACCCGAGGAACTCGGCGGCGGTCCCCCACGCTTCGGCCAGATCGCGCGTCCGGCGCATCTGGCCGAACTTCGCGTGGCCGTGTAGGTGCCCCGGGCATCTAATGATGATCGGCAAGAGGGAACCAGCGCTTGCGAGGTCACCATGACAGAGCCCCTCACGACTGAAACCCCCACGACGGAACCGATTGCCTTCCCCCAGGACCGTACGTGTCCTTACCACCCGCCCACCGCCTACGACCCGTTGCGCGAGGCGCGCCCGCTCTCGCGGATCTCCCTGTTCGACGGGCGCGCCGTGTGGGTGGTCACCGGCCACGCCACGGCCCGTGAACTCCTCTCCGACCCACGCCTGTCGTCGGACCGCACCCTGCCCGCGTTCCCGGCGCCCACGGAGAGGTTCGCGGCGGTCCGCAACCGCCGCGTCGCGCTGCTCGGACTCGACGACCCCGAGCACAACACCCAGCGCCGCATGCTGGTCCCCAGCTTCACTGTCAAACGCGTCGCTACGCTGCGCCCGCGCATCCAGGAGACGGTCGACCGGCTCCTCGGCCGGATGGCGGCGCAGGGCCCGCCGGCCGACCTGGTGAACGCCTTCGCGCTGCCCCTGCCCTCCATGGTGATCTGCGCCCTGCTCGGCGTCCCGTACGCCGACCACGACTTCTTCGAGGAGCAGTCCCGCAGACTGCTGCGCGGCCCCGCAACGACCGACGTCGAGAACGCGCGCGACCGGCTGGACGCGTACTTCGGCTCGTTGATCGACCGCAAGCAGCGGGAGCCGGGCGACGGACTCCTCGACGAGCTCATCCACGATCAGCTGCGCGAGGGCGCGGTGGACCGCGAGGAGCTGATCTCGCTGGCGACGATCCTGCTCGTCGCCGGGCACGAGACGACGGCGAACATGATCTCGCTCGGTACGTTCACCCTGCTGAGGCATCCGGAGCAGCTGGCCGAACTGCGGGCCGCGCCGACGCTGATGCCCGCCGCCGTCGAGGAGCTGCTGCGCTTTCTCTCCATCGCGGACGGACTGCTGCGGGTCGCCACCGAGGACATCGAGGTGGCCGGGAAGACGATCCGCGCCGACGAGGGGGTGGTCTTCTCCACCTCCGTCATCAACCGCGACGCGCACACCTTCCCCGAACCGGACGCCCTGGACTGGCACCGCTCGGCCCGCCACCACGTCGCGTTCGGCTTCGGTATTCACCAGTGCCTCGGCCAGAACCTGGCCCGGGCCGAGCTGGAGATCGCGCTGCTGTCCCTCTTCGACCGGTTCCCGGGGCTGCGGCTCGACGCACCGGTGGACGACATCCCCTTCAAACCCGGAGACACGATCCAGGGAATGCTGGAACTCCCTGTGACCTGGTAAGAGGCTGCGGACATGAGTATCGACATCTCCATCGACAAGGACGTCTGCATCGGCGCGGGCCAGTGCGCCCTCACCGCCCCGGGCGTCTTCACCCAGGACGACGACGGATTCAGCGAGCTGCTGCCGGGCCGCGAGGACGGCGGCGGCGACCCGATGGTGCGGGAGGCGGCGCGGGCCTGCCCGGTCGGCGCCATCACGGTCTTTGAAGCGTGAAGGTCACGTGGCGTTGACTGCCAAGTCGAGCCGGCGCGAGCCCGACGGAGTCGGCCCTAGCGCCGGGCTTCCATCAGCGTCCGCGCCGCCTCCCGCGCCTGCTCGGCGGGCTCTGTGCTCCGTGTGATGCCCGCGGTGACCATGGCGCCCTCGGCGAGCAGATACAGCTGGTCGGTGAGGGGCCCGGGAAGCCCGGCGTCGGTCACGAGGCCGCCCAGATAGTTTCTGAACGCCTGCTTGTGGGCGTGGACTTGGGCGGCCACGCGCGGTGAGGTGGCGCCGAGTTCGCCGTACGAGTTGATCCAGGCGCACCCGCGGAAGCCGGGCTCGCCGAACCACTGCCGCAGCCAGTCGAACACCGCCAGAATCCGCCGCCCGGGTTCGTCGTGCCGCTCGACGTGCTCGGCCAGCCGCTGCCGCCAGCGGAGGTCGCGGCGCTCCAAGTACGCCTCCACCAGCTGCTCCTTGGCGGGGAACAGCTGGTAGAGGCGCTTGAGCGAGACGCCCGAGGCGCCGCGGATGTCGTCCATGCCGACGGTCTGGATGCCGCGGCCGTAGAACAACTCCTCCGCGGCGTCCAGCGCCTGCTCCCGGGCGAGTGCCAGTGCCTGTTCGCGGGCGACTGCGCTGTCCATGTAGGGGCCACTCCTTGACGAGAGAACGATCGTTCTCTACGTTAGCAGCCATCGGGGAGAACGATCGTTCTCTCCTTCTCAGGCTAGGGAGACACCATGACCGACCGCCCGCCCCTCCCGCCCTTCACCCGTGAAACCGCAGCCCAGAAGGTCCAGGCCGCTGAGGACGCGTGGAATACCCGCGACCCCCACAAGGTCTCGCTCGCCTACTCCGAGGACTCGGTCTGGCGCAACCGCGACACCTTCGTGACCGGGCGCGCGCAGATCGTGGAGCTCCTGACGGCCAAGTGGGGGCGCGAGCGGGAGTACGCCCTGCGCAAGGACTTGTGGGCCTTCGACGGCAATCGCATCGCCGTCCGCTTCCAGTACGAGTCCCGCGACGCCGACGGCCAGTGGTGGCGCTCGTACGGCAATGAGCTGTGGGAGTTCGACGAGCACGGGCTGATGACCCGACGCGAGGCGAGCATCAACGACGTGCGGATCGAGGAGAAGGAGCGCCGGATCCTCGGCCCGCGCCCGGATGCGGAACGCGGGGAGTCCTTCCCGGTTCACTAGGGTCTTGCGCGTGACCGCACACGTCGAAAAGCCCTTCGCCGAGAAGCCCTTCCTCTATGTCGTCGTCTGCGCGGCCGGTATCGCGGAGGACATCAGCAAACTCATCACCGCGGCTCAGGAGCGTGACTGGGAGGTCGGCGTCATCGCCACCCCGCAGGGCCTCGGATTCATCGACGCGACGGCCGTCGAGGCGCAGACCGGCCACCCGATCCGCTCCGCCTGGAGGTCCCCCGGCGACCCGCGTCCCTTCCCGGCCCCCGACGCGGTCGCCGTCGCGCCGGCCACCTTCAACACCATCAACAAGTGGGCGGCCGGCATATCCGACACCCTCGCCCTCGGGACCCTGTGCGAGGTGTACGGCCTCGGTGTCCCGATCGCCGTACTGCCCTGTGTCGGCGAGGCGCTGTCGGCCCACCCCGCCTACCGGGCCAGTGTCGAGCGGCTGCGCGACATGGGTGTCCGGTTCGGCGCCCCGTACTCCGGCGGGGCGCAAGCGAACGGCGAGCGCGCGGAGTTCCACTGGGAGCGGGTGCTGGACCTCCTCACTCCTACGGCCGGCGGTAGATCGTGATGGAGTGGCCGACGTCGTCGACGGGCCTGCTGGTGGCGAGCAGCGCCGCCAGTCGGCTGTCGGCCTTGGCGATCGAGGTGTCCGAGACGACGAGCAGCCCGTGCACCTCGCCCGGGGGCACCTTGCGCGGGTCGGCCGCGTCGATGCCGTAGTACGACGGCACACCGCTGCCCTTGTAGACCAGCCACACCTTGTCGTGCGGGTAGCGCCGGTCCAGGCGGTCGGCGAGCCGTCCCAGGTCCTGGCCCCAGTCGACGTTGGAGTCGTGCAGGCGCAGATGGGTGGCCGACGGGCCGCCGAACGCCTCGTTGGAGTACGGCAGGTAGTACGGGTACGTGAGCGCGGAGCTGACGGCGACGAACAGGACAAGTGCCGCCGTGGCGACATGGGCCCACCTCCGTCGGGAGGCGACGACACCGGCCGCCGCGACCGCGAGGAACACCGGCATGAACAGGGCGTAGCGGCTGCCGAGATCGCGGGAGCCGAACATGGCTGCGGCCAGCAGCAGGGCCGGGGGGATCAGGACGTACGGGGCCGCGGGACGCAGCCGGGGAACGGTGATCATCGCGACGGTACCGGCGAGCCACAGCGCCAGCATGCCCAGCGGCGTCTTCACCAGCAGCGCGGCCGGCAGGTAGTACCAGAGCGAACCGCGATAGAGCCGGCCGAACAGAAAGCCTTGCCAGGTCGCGTTCTCGAAGCCGAACTGGACGCGCATCCCGTCCCGGTACGGCTGCGGGAAGGGCAGCCAGCCGACGAGGAGCCCGCGCAGTCCATGGACGGCGGGGAGGTTCGCGGGCGCCGTCCAGCGCAGCTGCGGATCCACCGCGAGGTAGGTGGCCCACACCACGACGAGGGCAACCAGCGCCACACCCGATGCCGCCGCCACGCCGAGCCGGGCCTTCGCGGCGGCGCCGAGGCCGCGCCCGTGCCACACGGACAGGACCGCCAGGAGCAGCAGCACCGGAACGGCGGGCAGCGTACTCATCTTCGTGGCCACGGCCGCGCCGAGCGCCACCCCGGCGAGCGGAAGGTAGCGGAGCGGCCGCCGCCGCGCCCGCCACAGCATCCAGACCGACGTCAGCAGGAAACCCGACGCCGGTACGTCGAGCGTGGCCAGCGAGCCGTGCGCGATGACGTCGGGCGAGAACGCGTACAGGGCGAGCGCCACCAACCCGCCCACAGCACCCACGAGGTCACGGGCGAACCCGAGAACGACCAGACCGAACAGCAGCGTCAGCACGATCACCGGGAGCCGCGCCCACAGCATCACCCGCCATGGATCGTTGCCCGACTCGTACAGCAGACGCCGGCCGAGCGCGGTCTGATCACCCGTGAAGCCGGCGTCCAGGTGCGGGTGGGCGAACACCAGCCCGGTCCCGATGATCAGCTTGCCCAGCGGCGGATGCTCCGGGTTGAAGCGCAGGCTGTGCTCCCGGGTGTAGACAACCGCTGTGCCCGCGTACACGGGCTCGTCGATCGTCGGGGTCTGCTCCACGGCCGTCGTCACCATCGCGACGGCCATCTCGGCGAGCAGCGTGACCACGACCAGCACGAACAGCCACCGCCGGTGCCGCCGAAGTCTCTCGAAGCGCCCCGGCGGCTCCGCGCTGCTCACCGGCGCGCGGTCCCCGCTTCTGCTGGCCATAAATGTCGGCATGCCCTTTGTTACGTCCGCTCCGTGCGCCCCCGCTCATCCGCCGGCACCCGGCTTTTGAGTGTCCGTCGGTCCGCCCGCTAGCCTGTCGCGATCATCCAGCTGAGACCACGACGGGGGACTCATGAGTATGCACCGCCACATGTCCGGATCCGCGGGCGCCGCAGCGTCTGCCGCCGCGCTCGTCCTCGCGCTCACCGCGTGCTCCGGATCCGGATCCGACGGCAAGGGCGACGCGGCCGCGGCGTCCGGAGTCATCTCGCTCAAGTCGGCGCAGGCCGTCCTGCTCAACTACGTGAAGGTCAACAACGAGGCCAACGCCCAGCACGACGCGGACAAGACGCGGCTGGTCGAGCACGGCGCGCTGCTGGAACAGAGCCGGGCGACGTTCACCCAGTTCCCCGCCCTGTCGAAGAAGGAGCAGGCCGGCTACCAGGTCCCCTTCTACTATCCGGTCAAGGACGCGCGCTTCTACATCCCCCGCAAGGGCTCGGCGAACTTCTTCATGGTCGACGCCCGGATCACCGGCAAGGGGATCGAGAAGGACCGCCGACGGCTGATCACCTTCAAACGAGTGACCGGCGAGACGGGCGCCGCGTGGAAGGCGGCCTCCGTCGGCGAACTGAACGGCAAGCTGCCGGCCGTACAGCGGGGCGGCGACGGGTTTGTCACCGCGCTCCAGGCGTCCGACAAGGTGGGGACGACCAAGCTCGACGACCTGCGTGAACTGTCCCGGGACTTCTACGAGACCGGTGGCAAGAAGGCGGGCAGCAGGTTCGCGGTCACCTCGGCGGTGAAGGACTGGAAGAAGGCATATGAGGACCGCGCATCGTTCGACGACAAGTGCGTCGACGGCAAGTACGAGAACGGCTTCAGCGCGGCCGAGACGGCATACGGGCTCAAGACCGCCGACGGTGGCGCGATCGTCCAGTACGACTTCGGAATCGACTACCGGAACTGGCCGAAGGCCGACGGCGGGTGTCCCGGAATCGAGCTGAACCTCAACGACATGCCCAAGGTCACGAAGATCTACCTGGGCGGCCGGACCACCACCATTGGACTGACCCGCACCGATGCGCACATCGTCACGGCCGTGGTGCCGCCCTCGGGTGAGCGCGTCCGCGTCACCGGCTACCTGTTCCAGATGGTCAACGCCAAGGGGTAGCAGGGTCCCGTCGTGTACGTCCCGTCAGTGGCCCGACTCCGCACGCAGATCGGGCGGGAGGAGCTCGCCATGGGCGCGTACGAGGTGGTCGCACAGGTCCCAGATGCGCCGTAGTCGATCTTCGCGCCGATGATGTCCGGGAGCTGCCAGGGCCCGGTCGCCACCATGGCCATCCGGCCGCCCAGGAAGACCTGGTACATCTGTTCGCTGCCGGTTTTCGGATCGACGTACACGCTCTTGGCGCGGGTGAGTTGAGCGAGGGGCTCCAGTGCCCGAACGCCCTGGTCGGCGAAGCCGATGCTCTTGCCGTCGGCGGCGACGACGTCCCCGCCCAGGTCCCAGATCATCGGCCACAGCCGCCAGACCGTGTCCTCGTCGCCCGTCCCGGGCCAGCCCGTGCCGAAGACGCCCCGCCCCGAGTCGGTCAACTTCCTGGCCGCGTCGACGAATTCGTCCCACGTCCAGCCCGCCTCGGGGAAGGGGACCCGGCCCGCCGGAACAGCTTCTTGTTGTAGACGTAGGCGATGTCGGGATAGGAGCCCGCGGCGAGCGCGGCAGTCACCTTCTGGAGCATCGCGTCGGCCAGGACCCCGCCGCCCGCGCTGTCGACACGGATGCGCGGATGCGTCCGGTTGAACTCGGCGACCAGCGCCTCCATGGCCTTCCTGCCCGTGTCGTTCTGGCCGTGCCACAGCTCGACGGTCACCTTGCCGTCGGCACCGACACCGTCCGAGGCGCCGCCACCGCACCCACCGAGGGCCCCGACCGCCGCCGCACCCAGGAGCAGACGGCGGCGCGGAATCGTGGAATTCATCACGGCCTCCCGTCAGCTGGTCCTGCGGACGTAGTCCGCGTTGCCGGGCGTCGACACCAGCACATCCCGGCGCACGATGCTCAGCCGGTCACCGAACCCCGACCGGGCCTTGCGCAGACCGCTGTCGGTGTACTCGATGTCGACCACCCGGTCGTGGAACGCCTTCGCGTACGGCCCGCACTCGTCGTACTCGCCGCACTGCTCCGCCACCGCGAAGTCGAGCCCGGTCCGCGCCCTGAGCCCGGCCAGCTCCACGGTGTTCTTCTGCCCGATGGCCAGATGGCGGGCGTGCGCGTGCGCCGAGAGCAGGGTGATGAACGCGGTGGCGTCGTCGGCGGTCAGCAGGTGGCGCGAGCGGGTGTAGGTGTCGTAGTTGTCCGGCTCGACCGCGTCGAAGCCCTTGTCGGCGCAGCCGTCGATCCACCGGTTGATCCGCGCGGCCACTCGCTTGCGCTTGGCCGGCGTGCGGATGTCCAGCAGCGCCTCGCCCCAGTCCTGGTCGACGACGACCTTGCCCCGCGCGTCCCGCAGCAGCAGGTCGGCGGGCCACTGCTTCCGCTCGTCGGGTTGGGCCTGGAAGGCGTTGACGTAACAGATGTTGTAGAGGCCCGGCGCGGGGGAAGCCGCACGGTCGCGGGTGACGATGCGGACACCCGAGGGCGGAGGGTAGGCGCCGCCGATCTGGTAGTCGAAGCCCGCGTGCAGCGGGGGGAGTTCGACGGCCGACGGGGTCGGCTTCGCCTTCGCCTTCGGCGAGGTGGCTGGGGCCTTGGGGGAAGCCGTCGGGCTTTTGGAAGCCTCCTGGCCCCCAGGAGCTGTCGAGTTCTTGGAGGCCTTCGGGTTCTCGGAGGCCTTCGGGCGCTGTGGCGAGGCTCCGGTGTCCTTCCCCGAACCGCATCCCACCAGCGTCAGGAGGACCCCGAGGACGGCGACCGTCCCCAGACCTCCGACGCGGGAAACACGCTTGACGGGCATGTCCGCTCCATCAATCGCGAGTACGACCCCGCCTCGGACGCTTCCCGCGATCCTGGCGACTTTGGCCGGACTTGAACCGAGTCCGCTACCGGCTGGGCGCACCTCTGCGTGCCGGGTCGCACCACGGCACGTCAGGATCAAAGCGTCTGGACACGCCCACGTCAAGGGCCCGCTGTTCAGGGCGGAGGCCGGTCACACAACAGAAGAGCCACCGCGCGCCGTGCCCCGATGCCGGCCGGTGCGCACGTCCGGGAAAGCGGGCTCATCGAGGAAAGCAGGCACGCCATGCCGATCGGAATCATCGGTGCCGGAGCCATCGGGCAGGCCCTCGCCGGGCGGTTCGTGGCCGCGGGGGAACAGGTCGTGATCAGCAACAGCCGCGGCCCGCAGTCGCTGCGGGGACTCGCCTCCTCGATGGGGCCGGGGCTGAGACCCGCCACGGTGGGCGAGGCGGCCGACGAGGAGATCGTCGTCCTCGCCGTGCCCTGGCGACGGCTGCGCGAGGCTGGGCCCCCGTGGACCTCGGCCCGCTGGCGGCCGGTGGTCTTCTGCAGCAGTTCCCCGGCGGACCCCTGCCGACGCTCCATCTCGTCCTGGAGCCCTGATCGAGCCTCTATCGTCAGGACATGACCGGAGACCGCATCGCACTGGCCGTCCACGACCACGGAGGCGAGGGCCCACCCCTGCTCCTGCTCCACGGCGCCGGACGCACCCTCGCCGACTGGGCCGCCGTCGCCCCGCTCCTCGTCCCCCGCCACCGGGTGCTGGCCGTCGACCTTCGCGGCCACGGTCTGTCACCCTCGGGAACCTGGAACGTCTCGGCGGTACTCGGAGACATCGAGGCGGTACTCGGGGAGTACGGCATCCCGGGTGCGCTGCCCGTCGGCCACTCCCTTGGTGGGATGATCGCCGTGCGCTACGCGGCGGATCACCCGGACGTGACACCCGGCGCGGTGAACCTGGACGGGTTCGGGTGGGGCCGCGCCGACCAGTACGTGGGCCTGGACCCGGTCTACGTCGAGGAACGGCTCACCGAGGTAAGGAAGTCGGCGGCCGCGGCATCGAGCGGCGAACCGCTTTCGGCCGACGGGCTGCAGGGGCTGCTCGCTCAGCAGCGCGCCATGTCCGATCAACTGGGCATCCCGTACGAGCTGTTGGAGTCCGGCCTCCGGCGCTCCGTGCACGAAAGACCCGACGGCCGACTGGAGTTGAGGCCCGAGCGGGAGCACGCGCTGGAGATGCTGATCGCGATCGACTCGCTCGACCTCTTCGCGCTCTTCCGCCGGACGCCCGTACCGCTGCTGCTCGGGCGCGCGCTGCGGCCCGTGCCGTCGATCCCGGGCATGGACTGGTTCGAGGAGATGATGGCGGCTTACGCGAGGGGACTCGCCCGTGATCTGGCCGAACTGGCCGACGAGCGCGTCGATGTGACGGTCGCCGAGATCGACGGCACCCACGCCATGCTCCTGGAGAACCCCAGGGCGGTCGCCGACGCGGTCCTCGGATTCACCTCCGGCGCGATCCCCGGATGCACGTCATGACGCCGGTCGGAGACGAGTGGATCGTCGGCCGGGGCCATGAACTGGCCCTGCTGACCGGGCTGGTGGACGATCTGGCGGCGCCGTTCGAACGGGCGCAGGTCCGCCTCGATTGCGCGGAGTGGCTGCGCCGCCGGCGGCGCGCGGTGGCGGCGCGTCCGCTGCTCGGCGCGGCGCTGGACGTCTTCGAACGGCTGGCCGCCCGCCCGTGGACCGAACGTGCCCGCGCGGAACTGCGCGCCGCGGGTGTCACCCCCGGGTCCGCGCCGTCCACGTCCCTGGACGCGCTCGCCGAACTGACCGCGCAGCAGCTGCAGATCGCCCGCCTCGCCGCGGCGGGCCTGACCAATCGTGAGATCGGCGAACGCATCTTCCTCTCACCCCGCACGGTCGGATTCCACCTGTACCGGATCTTCCCCGAGCTCGGCATCACCTCCCGGGCCCAACTCCGGGACGCGCTGCCCGAGTCGCTGGAGTGACCGACCGATTCAGTGGGGACTCGACGCCGCGAACTCCGTACCGCACGGGCCCCCGCTCTCGCTCTCGGGCAGGGCGACGGGTTCCCCGCTCATCGTCAGCGTCCGGTAGAAGCCGCCGATGCGTGTCGTGGAGCGGCCGACGTAGTGGCCGATGAAGGAGCGGCGGAAGCGGTCGGCGCTGTGGTTGGGTCCGGAGCCGTGCACCAGGCTGCCGTTGAAGAACAGCACGTCGCCCGGCTCCATGTCGATGGGTACGGCGGTGAGGCCGGGCGGCGGCGGAACGTACTCCCGGGCGAAGGACAGCGCCGCGTCCGCCTCCTCCGGGCAGTACAGGTCCATATGGTGGGTGCCCGGCACGACCTCCAGGCCGCCGTTCTCGCGGTCGATCACATCGCAGGCGATCCAGGCGGCCACGCAGGTGCCCGGTTCGACCCGCAGATAGAAGTTGTCCTGGTGCAGCGCCTGGCCGCGGGCGCCGGGCGGCTTGAAGTAGAACATGCTCTGCGCGGCCAGGACTTCCTCCCCGAGCAGGGTCTCCAGGACGCTCCGCAGCCGGGGATCGAGGAGGCAGCGCAGGGACAGGGCGTTGATGCGGTGCGGGTGGAGGACCCGGGGGTGGGCGTGCAGCGGGTCGGCGGGGCCGTCGGTCTCCGTGGCACGGGGTTCGAAGTGCCCCGGGACCGGGCCCGCGGCATGCAGGGCCGTGAACTCCGCGCACAGCGCGTCGATTTCGGCGGCGGTGAACAGTCCGCGCACCACAACGAAGCCGTTCTCCTCGAACTCGGTCTCGAGCTCCGTCTCGAGCTCGGACTTCCGAAGCCCGCCCCTGTCCGTGACTGCCATCCGACCGCCCCTTCCCACCGGTGTCCCAGGTGCCTCACGCTAGGCCGGTGCGCCTTTCGGAAGGATGCCTGTGCGTGCTGAGGAGTTGCCCGAGCCTGCTGATCCGTCGCCGCCGCCGGGCCTGGTGACCGTCGGACGCTTCGATCAACGGCCCGGGTACCGGGTCAACCGGCCGAGCGGAGCGGACAGCTGGCTGTTCACCTGGACCACGGGCGGACGGGGGCGGCTCCAACAGGGCGCGTCACAGTCGGTGGCCGGTGCCGGGGATCTGGTGGTCCTGGGGCCCGGCGTACCGCACCGGTACGCCGTCGAACCGGGCGCCGGGCACTGGGCGTTCTGGTGGGTGCACTGTCAGGCGAGGGCGGCCTGGCCGGGGTGGCTGGGGCCCTACGGACTGGGCGACCGGCTGTACGCGGTCGGTTCCGGCGAACCGGGCGCTCGATGTGACGGGGGCCCCGCCCGGAGCCGGGAACGCATCGAGGCGGCCTTCTGCCGGATGCTTGCCGACGCCCGCTGGACGGGGGACGGGCCACCCCCCGCCCCCACGGATCCCCTCGACGGGGAGGTCGCGGTGGCGCACGGCACCGCCGCCCGCGAACTGGCCCTCTGCTCCCTGGAGGAGATCGTCCTGCTCGCCACCGCGCGGGCGGAGCGGCACGGCTCCGGCGTCGACGCGCGCATCCGTCAGGCGGAGGCGCTGCTCGCCGCCGACCCGGGCGCGCCGCACACCGTCCGGTCGCTCGCCGCCGCCGTCTCCCTCTCACCGTCCCGTTTCGCCCACCTCTTCAGCGAGCAGCTCGGCCGCTCCCCGATGCGGGCCCTGCGGGAGGCCCGGCTGCTGCACGCCGCCCGGCTCCTGGAAGCCACCGAACTCCCGGTGGAACGCGTGGCCGCCGCCTCGGGTTTCACGAGCGCGTTCCACTTCAACCGGGTCTTCCGACAGCGTTACGGCACACCGCCGGGCGCCTACCGGGCCACCCTCGCTAGGGAGGCGGCGGCAACGTCGTGACATCCGGCGCCGGTTCGGGCCAGACCAGCAGCACCGGACAGGGCGCGTGGTCGACGACGAACCGCCCGGCCGGTCCCAGACTGTGCGGGCCGAGCCGGGCCCGGTCCCCGTCGCGGGCCAGCACGAGCAGGTCGGCGCCCTCGGCGGCGGCGACCACCTCCCGCTCGACGCGTCCGGCGCGCTCAAGGCGTGTGCAGGGGCGGGCCAGCCGCTCGGCGGCCGCGTCAAGGAGCCGCGCGGCCGAGGTGGTGCCGAGGTCCTCCAGACGGTCACCCGGGTCGGGCTCGGAATGTCCGCGGCCGAGCAGCCCGGCGAAGGCGCCGTGGGCCAGACCGGGCACGCCGGGTTCAGCGACGTGCAACAGGACCACATCCGTCGCCCGGGGCGCGTGACGGCGTACGGCGTCCACGCATGCGGGCCACGTCCCCTCGACCAGCCAGGCGATCACCCGCATGCGTATCAGCCTCCGATGACGTGGAGCGAGACCCACAGTGCCAGTACGGCCGGGACCAGCGCGGCAGGCACGGCGATCAGACCGAGCCGGGTGAACTCCTTGAGGTCGACCCCGTGTTCGTGCTGGTGCACGATACGCCGCCACAGCAGGGTCGCCAGGGAACCCGCGTAGGTCAGATTGGGGCCGATGTTGACCCCCAGCAGGACGGCCAGCACGGCGCCGGGTCCGGACCCTGCGGCCAGCGGGATCAGAACGAGGACCGCGGGCAGGTTGTTGATCAGATTGGCCAGTACGGCGGCGAGCGCCGCGACGCCCAGCAGTGCGGGCAGACTGCTGCCGTCGGGGAGCAGCCGGCCGAGTGCGTCGGCGAGTCCGTTGTCGACGACCGCCCGGACGACGATGCCCAGCGCGAGCACGAACACGAGGAAGGCCGGAGCTGCCGCACGTACCATCGCGAGCGGGGTGGTACGTCGGCGGACCAGGGCACGGGCGGCGAGCACCAGCGCCCCCGCCGCCGCTGACCACGCCGGATCGATGCCGAGCGCGGAGGCGACGACGAACCCCGCCAGCGTGCAGGCGACGGTGACCAGCGCGAACAGCGGCAGGTCCGGCGGCTCGTCGACGCTCGGCGCCGGGGCGGCCGCGCCCAGGTCACGGGCGAAGAAGCGCCGGAAGACCACGTATTCGGCGCCGATCGCGACGAGCCAGGGCAGAACCATCAGCGCGGCGAACCGGGTGAAACTGAGGCCGCTGGCGGTGAACGCGAGCAGGTTGGTGAGGTTGGAGACGGGCAGCAGCAGCGAGGCCGTGTTCGAGAGGTGGGTGCAGGCGTACACGTGCGGCTTCGGGCGCGCGCCCATCCGCGCCGCGGTGGCGAACACGACCGGTGTGAGCAGCACGATGGTGGCGTCCAGGCTGAGCACGGCCGTGATCGCCGAGGCGAGCGCGAAGACCGCGGTCAGCAGCCGCCCCGGCCGCCCCGCCGCCCAGCGGGCCATCCACGCTCCACAGGCCTGGAAGAGGCCCTCGTCGTCGCAGAACCGAGCCAGCACGAGGACCCCCGCCAGGAAGCCGATGACCGGGCCGAGATGCCCGGCCTCCGCGCGGACGTGGTCCCAGGAGATCGCGCCGGTCGCGACGACCAGACCGGCGGCCGGAACCGCCACGACGGCCTCGGGCCAGTTGAAGGGCCGGATCACGGCGCACGCGAGGACCGCGACGAGCAGGACGATCGAGAGGGCTTCGGCGAGCGGGGCGTTCAGGGTTCGGTCCTTCCGGGGCTTGATCGTGGTGCCCGTCCATCACATCAGACATCGCACCACCTGCCCCGGCGAGGCCGTCAGTCCTCGCCGAGCAGCGTCAGCTCCGCCCAGATCGTCTTGCCCTCGGTCGTGTGGCGGCTGCCCCAGCGCTGGGTGAGCTGGGCGACGAGCAGCAGTCCCCGGCCGCCTTCGTCGAAGGTCTTGGCCCGGCGCAGATGCGGAGCGGTGTGGCTGCTGTCGGAGACCTCGCAGATGAGGGTGGCGGCGTCGTGGATGAGACGCAGCCGGATGGGCGACTCGCCGTACCGGATGGCGTTGGTGACCAGTTCGCTCACCACGAGTTCGGCCGTGAACGTCGCCTCACTCAGACCCCAGGTGTCCAGCTGGTCGACCACCTGCTTGCGGACCGGCGCGACGAGGGCGGGGTCGGCGGGAATGTCCCAGGTCGCCACCTGGGAGGCGGGCAGGCCGCGCGTACGGGCGAGCAGCAGGGCCACGTCGTCCGGGACGCCGCCCAGGGGAAGCAGGGCCTGCAGGATCTCGTGGCACGCTCCTTCGAGGGACTCCGAAGAGCGCTCCAGGGCCTGGTACAGCAACTGGTGGCTGGTCTCGGCATCCCGCTCGCGGCTCCCGATCAGACCGTCGGTGTACAGCGCCAGCACCGTGCCCTCGGGAAGGTCGAGTTCGACGGACTCGAACGGCAGTCCGCCCAGGCCCAGCGGCGGCCCGGCCGGGAGATCGATCTGCCGGGGCAGGTCGTTCGGCCGGAGCATGACGGGCGGCGGGTGCCCGGCCCGGGCGAGGTTGCAGCGCCGGGACACCGGGTCGTACACCGCGTACAGGCAGGTGGCTCCGACCTCGCCGGTGGCGCCTTCGGATCCGGCCTCCGTGGACAGCCGTACGACGAGGTCGTCCAGGTGCGTGAGCAGCTCGTCCGGGGCCAGGTCGATGTCGGCGAGCGTGCGGACGGCGGTGCGCAGCCGTCCCATGGTCGCCGAGGCCTGGATGCCGTGGCCGACGACATCGCCGACGACCATGGCGACCCGCATCCCGGACAGCGGGATCACGTCGAACCAGTCGCCGCCCACCCCGGCGCGCGCCGCGGGAAGGTAGCGCGACGCCGCTTCCACGGCGGCCGTCCGGGGCAGCGACTGGGGGAGCAGGCTGCGCTGCAGGGCCAGCGCGGTCTGGCGCTCACGGGAGAAGCGGCGGGCGTTGTCGATGCAGACGGCGGCCCTGGCCGTGACCTCCTCGGCGAGCAGCACGTCGTCGGGGGTGAAGGGGTCGGGCCGCCGGTAGCGGGTGAGGACGGCGACCCCGAGGGTCTGGCCCCGGGCCTGGATCGGGACCGACATCGTGGCGTGGACGCCGTACTCCGCGACGCGCTCGCCGCGCACTTTGTCCCAGGCGAGCCACTCCTCCAGCGTGGTGGTGACGTCCGGCGCCACGATCGTCCGGCCTGCGATCAGGGAGTCCGCCTGCGGGGAGGCGGCGGGGTAGACGTCGACTTCGCCGGGCTTGACGACCGCTTCGGGGCTGCCCGGGTTCACCGACTGATGGGCGGCGCGACGCAGCGTGATCGGCGCGGCCGGCGGCTCCGAGTGGTGCTCGCCCCCGTGCTCCGGCGGATCCAGCAGATCGACGCTGACGAAGTCGGCCAGCGCGGGCACACAGACGTCGGCGAGCTCTTGGGCCGTTCGGGTGACGTCGAGGGTGCTGCCGATGCACACACTCGCCTTGTTGACCAGCTGCAGCCGCTCCCGGGCCTGGTACTGCTCGGTGAAGTCGTGCGCGGCCAGGCACACGCCACGCACCCGGCCCTCGGGGTCGGTCAGCGGGGCGATCCGCGCCAGCCAGGCGTGCGCGCGGTCCTCGCCGCCCGTGCGCATGTACGTCTCCACATCGCGTCCCTCGCCGGAGAGGAGGACGCCGTACATGTCCTCCTCGAGCTTCTCGCTCGCCCGCTTGCCGCCGATCTCGGAGACCCGCAGGCCCCGGATACGCGCTTCCGGGAGACCGACCACCTCGGCCATCGCGTCGTTGACCCCGTACAGCCGCAGCCGGTCGTCATAGATCGCCATGGCGCAGGGCGACTGTGTGAGCACCGCTCTGATCAGCGGGTCGTCCTGCGTGTGTGGTTCCCCGCTGTCCAGCGGGGTGACCACGAGCCAGCTGCCGTCCGCGTCACTGCGATGGGCGAGCAGCCACACGGACAGGGTCCGTCCGTCGCGGTGGCGCAGCGGGAGGATGCCGCTCCAGCGGTTCTCGGTGGGTTCGGGCGGTGCGGCGGCGCCCGTGGGTGCCAGCAGGTCTGTGGCGGGGCGGCGCTCGACCTCGTCCGGCGCATAGCCCAGCAGTCGGCGAGCCCCCTCGCTCCAGCGGACCAGGGTGCCGTTCACGTCGATGACCGCGCGTGCCGTGGCGGCCTCGTCGAGGGGGTGGACCGGGCTCATCGTCGCCACTCCATTGCGCACACTCACAGTGAACAAGCGCGTCACTCGGGTTCCAGCCTAGTGCGTGGGCGCCCTCCGTACCCGGAGAGGGGCCGCCGGTGGGTCACATCCGCACGACGGATTCCGGCCCGATGTGATGCCCGGGGCGGAAGTGAGTGCCGGACCCTTGACGGCCGTGTGTGTCGCCCCGTCAGAATCTGTTTGTTCACGATCAGTTGTGATGACTTATGGGCCCTGACGAGGGAGAGCCGCCGTGACGGTCACTCGAAGATCCGTATTGGTCGCAGGAACGGCCGTACCCGCGGTCGGAGCGCTCCCGGGCGCGGCCGACGCCTGGGCCGCGTCCTCCGAGCGCGCCACGGGCCGACGCACGGTCGAACTGCGCGACGGCTGGCGCTTCGCGCTGGTCAACCCGGGCGGGATCACCGACCCCACGGGCGCGTACGAGGGCGCCGCGCAGCCCGGCTACGACGACTCGGCGTGGCGCGAGGTCGCGGTACCCCATGACTGGAGCATCGAGCAGACCCCCACCACGGAGCACGGCACCACCAGCGGCACAGGGTTCTTCCCCGGCGGCCTCGGCTGGTACCGCACCGCCTTCACCCTGCCGCCCTCCCTCGCGGGCAAGCGGATCTCGGTGGAGTTCGACGGCGTCTACATGGACGCGTACGTGTACTGCAACGGCACGGAAGTCGGCCGCCACCCCTACGGATACACCGGGTTCGCCTTCGACCTCACCGACCTGCTGCACACCGACGGCACCACCGCCGACGTCATCGCCGTCAAGGTCCAGAACCAACTCCCCAGCAGCCGCTGGTACTCGGGCAGCGGCATCTACCGCGAGGCCCGGCTGGTCGTCACCGAGCCGGTGCACGTCCAGCGCTGGGGCACCTATGTCACGACGCCGGACATCACGGCGGAGCGGGCGGTGGTACGGGCCCGGACGACCGTCGTCAATGAAACCGGTGCCTCGGCCGATGTCCAGGTCATCTCACGGGTCGTCGACCCCAAGGGCCGTACGGCCGCCCGTACGGCCACCACGGTCACGGTCGGCGACCGGGTGGACGAGACCCACGAACTCACCGTCGCCAAGCCGAAGGTGTGGGACTTCGCGACCCCGGACCACCGCTACACCCTGGAGACCGAACTGCGCGTCGGCGGCGAGACCGTCGACACCCACCGCACCCCCTTCGGCATCCGGCAGTTCCGCTTCGACCCGGACGAGGGCTTCCACCTCAACGGCACCCACGCCAAGATCAAGGGCGTCGACCTGCACCACGACCAGGGCGCGCTCGGGGCCGCGATCAGCATCGACGCCGTACGCCGGCAGATGACCATCATGAAGTCGATGGGCGTCAACGCCTTCCGCACCTCCCACAACCCGCCCTCGCCGCAGATGATCCAGGTCTGCGAGGAGCTGGGCATCGTGATGATGGTGGAGGCGTTCGACTGCTGGCGGACCCGCAAGACGACCTACGACTACGGCCGGTTCTTCGACGAGTGGTGCGAGAAGGACGCCACCGAGATGGTCCTCGCGGCCCGCAACTCGCCCGCCGTGGTCCTGTGGTCCATCGGCAACGAGATCCCCGACTCGACGTCCACCGCCGGACTCGCCATGGCGGACCGCGTCATCGGCGCGATCAAGGCGGCGGACGACACCCGGCCGCTGGTCATCGGCTCGGACAAATACCGCCGCGTCCCCACGAAGGGCTCCGCGGCCGACCTCATGCTCGCCAAGCTGGACGGCCTCGGCCTCAACTACAACACCGCCAAGTCGGTGGACGCCCTGCACGCCGCCTACCCGCACCTGTTCCTCTTCGAGTCGGAGTCGTCGTCCGAGACCTCGACGCGGAGCACCTACCAGGAGCCGGAGCACCTCAACACCGGCGAGAACCACACCCCTGGAAGGCGCGCGGTCTCGTCGTACGACAACAACCTCGCCTCCTGGACGATGAGCGGCGAGTACGGGCACAAGAAGGACCGGGACCGGAAATGGTTCGCCGGGCAGTTCCTGTGGTCGGGCATCGACTACATCGGGGAGCCGACGCCGTACGACGTCTTCCCGGTGAAGGCCTCCTTCTTCGGCGCGGTCGACACGGCGGGCTTCGCCAAGGACATGTACCACCTGTTCAAGAGCCAGTGGACGAGCGAGCCCATGGTCCATCTGCTGCCCATGAGCTGGAACCACGAGGCGGGGGACACGGTCGAGGTCTGGGCGTACGCGAACGTGGACACCGTCGAGCTGTTCCTCAACGGAAAGTCCCTCGGTATCCGGGAGTTCAGCACCAAGAAGACCACCGACGGCCGTACGTACCTGGAGACCACGGAGGCGACCGGCGACGACAAAACCTTCACCGATGGCCCCTATCCAGGGAGTTACACCAGCCCGAACGGCAGCGCGGGCAAACTGCACCTCGGCTGGAAGGTGCCGTACGAGTCCGGAGAGCTGAAGGCGGTCGCCCGTCGGGACGGCAGGACGGTGGCGACGGACGTCCTGCGGACCGCGGGGCAGCCCCACACGATCCGCCTCACGCCGGATCGCAAGACGCTTGCGGCGGACGGCCGTTCCCTGTGCTTCGTCATCGCGGAGGTGGTCGACGCCCGCGGTGTCGTGGTGCCCGACGCCGAGGACCTGCTCGCGTTCGACGTGGCGGGCGGCTCACTCGCCGGAGTCGACAACGGCCGGGAGGAGAGCGCCGAGCGCTACCAGGCGAGCACCCGAACCGCCTTCCACGGCAAGGCGCTGGTGATCGTCAGGTCCGGGTCGAAGGCGGGCACCCTGAAGGTGACCGCACGCGGGGACGGCCTGCGTACGGCCTCCACGACCGTACGCACCACCACGGCCGGGTCGAAGGCGACCACTCCGGCGACGGCGTTCGAGCCGGACTACCCGGCGGCCCCGAACTATCCGTACGCGGACGCCAGTTACTCCGGCCGCCCCGACACCCTCCCCGCCGCCCTGATCGACGGCGACGCGGCCACCGGCTGGTCCAACGCCTTCTCCAAGTCGGCGACGGCCCTGCTGCCCGCGTTCAATGGAGCCCGCCCCGAGGACTGGGTGTCGATCACCTGGGCGCGGGCCCGCACCGTCGACCGCGTCGAGGTCTCGTTCACCGTCGACGCGACCCACACGCTGCCCGCCTCGGTCGAGGTCGCGGTCTGGGACGGCGAGCGGTACGTGCCGGTGCAGGGCGCGGTCGTGGACTGGGCCACCGCGTCCGACGCGCCGACGGTGATCACCTTCGAGGCGGCACGCGGCTCACGGCTGCGGCTCCTCATGACCAGCGGGCACCCGGGAGCCGCCGACGGCGGGCTGCGGATCAGTCGCCTGGAGGTCCCCGCCGGCTGAACGGCCGACGGGGAGCGTCCGTCGCTCGTGCTCGGTCAGCGTGTGGAGTTCGGCCGGGCCGAGCGGGCGGTGCACCTCGACGTACTCGCCGTGCGGCAGGCGTTTGATGACGCCCGTCGCACGGCCGTGCGCCACCAGCTCGCGGTCCCGCCGCTGCAGCCCCAGACAGATGCGCCGAGTCACCTCGAAGACGAGGACGGGGACCGCGAACAGGGCGATCCGCACCGTCCAGGTCACGGTGTTGATCGACAGATGGAAGCGCGTCGCCACGATGTCGTTGCCGCCGCCCGCGAGCAGGATCAGATACACGCTGATCCACGCCGTCCCGAGCGACGTACGGACCGGCCGGTTGCGCGGGCGGTCCAGCAGATGGTGCTCACTCCGGTCCTTGGTGACCCAGGCCTCCACGAACGGATAGACGCCGATGAGGACCAGGAGCAGCGGGAAGACGACGATGGGGATGAGCACCCCGAGTACGAGCGTGTGCCCCGCCACGGTGATCTCCCAGCCCGGCATGACGCGGACCAGCCCCTCCGCGAAGCCCAGATACCAGTCGGGCTGCGCCCCCGTCGACACCTGGTCGGCGCGGTAAGGGCCGTACGTCCAGACCGGGTTGATGGTCGCGACCGCCGCGATCAGCGCGATGACACCGAACACCAGGAAGAAGAAGCCGCCCGCCTTCGCCATGTAGACCGGCAGGAACGGCGTGCCCACGACGTTGCGTTCGGTCTTTCCCGGCCCCCCGAACTGGGTGTGCTTGTGGTAGACGACCAGGATCAGATGGGCGACCACGAGAGCCGCCATGATCCCCGGGATCAGCAGGATGTGGAGCGAGTAGAAGACGCCCACGACGTCATGGCCCGGGAACTCCCCGCCGAACAGGAAGAACGACAGATACGTGCCGACGATCGGCACCGACAGGAGCGCCCCGTCCACGAACCGCATCCCGGTCCCGGACAGCAGATCGTCCGGCAGCGAGTAGCCGAAGAGGCCCTCGAACAGGCCGAGGAGCAGCAGCGTCCAGCCGAACAGCCAGTTCACCTCGCGGGGCTTGCGGAACGAGCCCGTGAAGAAGTGCCGCATCATGTGCGTCAGCATCCCGGCGAGGAAGATCAGCGCGGCCCAGTGGTGGATCTGCCGGATCAGCAGTCCGCCGCGCACGTCGAAGCTGATGTCGAGCGTGGAGGCGTACGCCTCGGACATGCGGATGCCGTTGAGCGGGACGTAACTGCCGTGGTAGACCACCTCGTTCATCGACGGGTGGAAGAACAGCGTCAGATACACGCCGGTGAGGATCAGCACGATGAAGCTGTAGAGGCAGATCTCGCCGAGGAGGAAGGACCAGTGGTCCGGGAAGACCTTGCGGAGGTACCGCCTGCCGAGGGCGTAGACGCCGAGACGGCCGTCGAACCAGTCGGCGACCCGCTCACCGGAGGACGCCTTCTCGGGCGGGCGCTCTGTCGCCGTCACGCGGGCTCCCCCTCCCCGGCCTCTTCGTTCCGCCGCACATGCGCCAGCTTGTCGGGATTGGTGACGATGTAGACGTCGGACACCTGCTCGCCGTCCGGGGTGAGGTCCATGACCATGACCGCGTACGGCGACTCGCCCTCGAACACCACCGCGGAGTCGTCACCGTTGACCCGCCGGTAGCTGACCTCCAAGTCCGTCCCGCGGCGCGTGGCGTAGCCGGCGAGCAGCCGGGCCGCCTTGTCCCTGCCGTGCACCGGCCGCAGCCCCGCCCGGTGTGCCTTGCCGCCGCCGTCCGTCCACACCGTGACGTCCGGCGCGAGGATCTCCATCAGCGCGGCGATGTCCCCGCCGAGCGCGGCCTCCACGAAGCGTTCGGTGGCCTGACGGCGTACCCGCGGATGGGCCCGGTAGAGCGGACGGCGGGCGTGCACGTGCCCCCGGGCGCGGTGCGCGAGCTGGCGTACCGCCGCCGGGCTGCGGTCGATGACCTCCGCGATCTCGGTGTGCGCATAGCCGAACACCTCGTGGAGGACGAACACCGCCCGCTCCAGCGGGGTCAGCGACTCCAGGACCACGAGCATCGCCAGCGACACCGACTCGGCCCGCAGGGTGTGGTCGGCGGAGTCGTCGGAGGCGGGCTCGTCGAGCAGGGGCTCCGGCAGCCACGGGCCCACATATGTCTCGCGGCGGCGGGTGATGGCGGCGCGGCGGGCGAGCGCGTGGTTCACCGCGATGCGCACGAGGTAGGCGCGCGGGTTGTCGATCCCGTCGAGCGGGGAGCGGTGGGCACGGCCCGTCCACGACAGCCAGGTGTCCTGGAGCACGTCCTCGGTGTCGGCGACGCTGCCGAGCATGTTGTAGACGATCGCGAACAGCAGCTCGCGGTGGTCGACGAAGACGCGCGTCGCGGTGTCGGTCCCCGATGTCGCGCCGTCGATCCCGGCCCCGGGCCTTTCGGACATGCCTTGCCTCCCTTGATGCGCTCACTACTGCGAGGGCGAAAGAGGGGCCGAATGTGACGTCCGACGGTGAAATGTGACGTACGTCTCAGGTGGCTCTCCCGGTGTCACACCGGCCGTCGCGCCCTCCCTCTTGAACGCGAGTCCGATGCCTCGGCATCGCTTCGACACAAGGAGACACACATCGTGTTCAAGAAATGGCACGGCAACCCATGGGCGATCCTCGTCACGCTCTCCCTCGGGTTCTTCATGACGCTCCTCGACCTGACGATCGTGAACATCGCGATCCCCGACATGGGTCAGGACCTGAACGCCTCGCTCGACGAGATCCTGTGGGTCGTCAACGCCTACACGCTCGCCCTGGCTGTCCTGCTGATCACCGCGGGCCGCCTCGGTGACCTGCGCGGCAAGCGGAACCTGTTCATCGCGGGCATCGCGCTGTTCACGCTCGCCAGCCTGGCCTGCGGCCTCGCGCGGGACCCGGCCCAGCTGATCGCCTTCCGGGCGGTCCAGGGCCTGGGCGCGGCGCTGCTCATGCCGCAGACCCTGTCGATCATCGCTGACGTGTTCCCGGCGGACCGGCGCGGTGCGGCGATGGGGATCTGGGGCGCGGTCGCGGGCATCTCCGGCGCCCTCGGCCCGATCGTCGGCGGCGCGCTGATCACCCACCTCGACTGGCGGTGGATCTTCTTCGTCAATCTGCCGCTCGGAGTGCTGGTCCTGTGCCTCGCCGTGGCGATCATCCCGGGTTCGCGGCGCACGGTCCGCCACCGCTTCGACACCTTCGGCGTACTGCTCGCCTCAAGTGCCCTGTTCTGCCTGGCCTTCGGCCTGACCGAGGGGCAGCGGTACGACTGGAACGGCTGGATCTGGACGCTGTTCGGCGCGGCGGCGGTGCTCTTCGCCTGCTTCCTCGGCCATGAGCGCGGTCAGCAGGGCGACGACCCGCTCGTCCCGTTCTCGCTCTTCAAGGACCGCAACTTCACCCTCATCAACTTCGTCGCCGTCACGGTGTCCTTCGGCGTGATCGGCATGTTCCTGCCGCTGACGATCTACCTCCAGTCCGTGCTGGGCTTCAGCGCCCTCAAGTCCGGACTCGTGTTCCTGCCCCTCGCGCTCGGCTCGTTCGTGATGGCCGGACCCGCCGGAGTCCTCGCGGACAAGATCGGCGGCAAGTTCATCCTGATGACCGGGCTGCTCGCCTGGGCGGCGGCCCTGATCTGGATCATGGCCGCGACCGACGTCGGTTCGAGCTGGACGGCGGTCGCCTTCCCGCTCTTCCTGGCCGGCCTGGGCGCCGGTTGCACCTTCGCGCCGATGGCCACGGAGGTCATGCGCAACGTACCGGCGCGCCTGTCCGGCGCCGCCTCGGGCGTCAACACCGCGCTGAGGCAAGTCGGTTCGGTACTCGCGGGCGCCGTCGTCGGAGCCGTGCTCCAGGCCCAGCTGGCCTCCTCACTGACCGACCAGGCGCGGCAGCGCGCCGGGCAGCTCCCCGCCGCGTACCGCGACGGCTTCGTCGCCGCCTTCTCCAAGGGGGAGTCCGACGTGAACGCCCAGCAGTCGGCCGGAGTCCCGTCCGGGGTGCCGCACGGCGTCGCCGACCGTATGCGCGAGCTCGGGGGCCAGGTCTTCGGCCACGGTTTCGTGCACGCGATGGGCCCCGCCTTCCTGGTCTCCGCCGCGGTCCTGCTGGCGGGCGCGCTCGCCTGCCTCGCCGTACGCCGCCAGCACGGCTCGTCCGCCAACCCGCACGCCCTGCCCGTGTACGAACCCGAACTGGAGGAAGCCACCTCATGAGCATCGACCTCACCGCCATGTACGCCTCCCACGACGCGTTCCGGCGCGACGTGGAACGCCTCGGGAAGGCCGCGGCGGACGGCACCGCCTTCACGCCTCAAGTCCGCGCCGGCTGGGACAACTTCACACATCAGCTGCACATCCACCACGCGGCCGAGGACAGCGACCTGTGGCCGCGGGTGGAGCGCAAGCTCGAGGGCCGTCCCCAGGACGTCGCCCTCCTCGCCGAGATGGAGGCGGAGCACGCCCTCCTCGACCCGCTGCTCGCCGCCGTCGACGCGGCCCTCCTGGACCGGTCGGCCGAACTCCCCGAGCTGGTCCACACGTTGGCCACGACCCTCGACGATCACCTCAAGCACGAGGAGGAGAGCGCCCTGCCGCTGATCCAGGAGGTGCTGACGGCAGCGGACTGGGGTGCCTTCACCGGTCGTATCCGGGAAACGCAGGGCATGCGCGGGGCCGCCGTCTTCGTGCCGTGGATCATCGACGGCATCCCGCCCGCCGACCGCGCCGCGTTCCTCGGCGCACTGCCCCCGCCCGTCCGCGTCCTCAACCGCCTGTTCTGGGAGGCGGGTTACCGCAGGCGCGGGTTGTGGCAGAGCTGACCGGGCGGCGTGCGACCCCGGCCCCAGGGCGCTCAGGCGGGCTTCGGCTCCATCCAGCTGTCCGGGCCGGGGTCGCCGCCGGGCGCCCGTACGGCGAGCCGGTCGAGGTAGTGCTCCCAGCCCTCCTGATGCGGCTCGCGGGCCGGCTCGGGCAGGCCGGAGTGGGTGAGGGTGAGCAGGGTGCCGTCCGGCTCGGGCGCGAGGGTGACCTCGACCCGGCTGCTGCCGGGCGGTACCGGGTCGCCCTCGTTCTCCCAGCCCCAGGTGAAGACGACCCGCCTGTACGGCTCGACCTCCTCGAAGCGCCCGGAGGCGGTGGCGTCACCGACGACCCGCATCCGGTACGCACCACTGGGCTTCGGGTCGAAGACGCCCTCGATGCCCTGCCAGGACAGCCAGCGCTCGGCGTCGGTGAAGAAGGAGAACACGGTCTCCGGGCGGGCCTTGATGTGCCGCTGTACGACGACGGAGCCGTCGGGGGTGATCGTCACTTCTACTCCTCCTCCCGCTCGGCCTGTTCGGCGAGCGCGGCCAGGGCGTCCAGCGAGTCGCCCCACATGGACTCCAAGTAGGCGGCCAGTGGTCCCATCCCAGCACGGTCCGCGCGGTAGTACCGCTTGGTGCCGTCCTTTCGAACGACGACGAGGCCCGCCTCGCGGAGCACCTTGAGGTGCTGGGAGACCGCGCCGAAGGTGACGTCGAAGCGCTCGGCGATCTCTCCGGCCGAGAGCTCCTCGTGCCACACGAGCTGGAGAATCGCCCGCCGTCGCGGCTCACTGATCGCCTTCACCTGATCCACGCCGCCTATTTTAGTCACGGCTTTAACTTGCGCCGCCGCGGTTCTTATTTTAGTGTCGACTAAAGAAAGAGGTTCCGGGCAATACCGGACACTCGCGACACCTTCCGAGAGGGCATCCGATGGCCGACATCGCCATGCAGCTGACCATCGAGGCCGAGGCGGACACCGTCCGCGAAGCCCTCGCCACGGAGACCGGCGTACGCAGCTGGTTCACTGCGGACGCCGCGATAGGGGAGGGCGTCGGGGCGGAGCACGCGCTGAGCTTCCCCGGCATGCCGGAGCCCTGGCGGCTGCGCATCGCCGAGTCCGGCGACCGGCGGCTGGTCCTGGCGGGAGAGAACGGCCCGTGGGAGGGCACCACGCAGACGTACGAGATCCTCGACGTCCCCGAGGGCGGAGTCCTGCTGCGCTTCACGCACGCCGGATTCCCGGCCCAGGACGACGCCTACCGCAACTTCACCTACGGCTGGGCGACCAAGCTCACGGCGCTCAAGGCGTACGCGGAGACGGGCAAGCCCGAACCCTTTTTCGGCTGAGCCGAGTCAGTACCGGCAGAAGCACCTTCCTTCCCCGCCGGGCCGCATCCCTTCCCGGGTGAGCGACCCCTCTCGCATCGGAGACACGCCATGAACACCACCCCCGTCGAGCTCGCCGACCAGCTCGCCCGCGCCGCCCGCAACCTCCAGGCGTACACCCGGCAGCCCGCGCTCACCGGCAAGCGGGAACTCCCCACTCCCTGCGCCGGCTTCACCGTCCATCAGCTCAGCGAGCACCTGCTCGGCACGCTCGTGATGAGCGGTTGCGCTGCCGCGAAGGAGCCGGTGCCCGCCGACGCCCCGGTGACGCTGACCGAGGCTCCCTGGGTGGTCTTCCCGCCGCTCGTCGACCGGCTTGCCGCCGCGTGGGCCGAGCCGGGAGCCTGGGAGGGCGAGACGCCGTTCGCGTCGAGCACCACCTACCCCGCTCCGTTCGCCGGGATGATCACCATCATGGAGCTGACCGTGCACGGCTGGGATCTGGCCACCGCCACCGGCCAGCCGTTCACGGCCGACGACGACGTGGTCGCCACCGCGGCGGCGGTCGCCGGACAGATCGCCGACGGCGCCCGGACGAACGGAGCCTTCGGCCCCGAGGTCGAGCCCGCCGCCGAGGCCACCCCGCTGGAGCGCCTGCTGGCCTTCACCGGACGCAAGGTCGCCTGATGGCCGACGCCGGCCAACTGTTCGCCCGCCTCGCCGAGGATCTACAACCGCGCGGGGCGAAGCGCTACAAGATGTTCGGGAAGGACCGGATCTGCCTGCCGTCCGCTGTGTGGGCGCACTGGCTGGCGGAGGCGGCGCGCGCCCAGCCGCGCTGAAATCGGCTGCGGGTACCGCTGCTCATGGCCGCTGACCTGGTGGTATTTACGATTAAGTACCCGCGCGGTACCGTGAGGGCATGCCAGCTCTCAACGTGGAGTTCAGCGACCGCGAGCTAGAGGACCTGCGGCAGATAGCCAAGGAGCGCGGTACGTCGATGAAGGCCCTGGTACGGGAGGCGGCCGCGGCCGACATCGTGCGGCACCGGGCACTGCAGGAAGGCGCGGAGGTGTTCCGCCGGTTCTTCGCCGCGCACGCGGACGAGTTCGCCGCCGCCTTCCCCGAGGACGAACCACCCGCCAAGGGCGAGGGGCGGGTCGCCTGACCGATGGCTCCCGTCATCCATATCGACGTGCCCTGGCTGCTCCAGCGCCACGAAGAAGTACTGCCCGACCAGCCGACGGTCAACGACTTCTCGGCGCTCGTCGCCGCCGTGGCCCGCCACCGCGTCGACCCTCCCCGCCTCGGCGTCGACTCCGACCCGGCCTGGCGCGCCGCCGCGCTCCTGCACACCCTGGCCCTGCTGAAGCCGTTACCGGCGGCCAACGCCCGCTTCGCCTGCTCGGCGGCGGTCGCGTACATGTTCGTCAGCGGCGTCGGCATCGACCCGCCGTACGGAGCCCTCGTCGACCTCGCCCGCGATCTGATCTCCGGCAAGACGGACGTCTACGGCGCGGCCGACCGGCTGCGCTCCTGGCAGATCTGAGACGGGCCGGGGAGGGGGAGGACTACACGGTGGCCGTATGCCCCTGATCATGAGACCTGCCGCCCGGGACTGGACCTGTACTCCCGCTCCCGGTGAGGTACGCGCCTTCCACGCCGCCCTGCCCGGCTATGCGCCCACCCCACTCACCGAACTGCCCAGTCTCGCCGCCGAGTTGGGTGTCGCCCGCGTCCTCGTCAAGGACGAGTCGTCCCGTCTCGGCCTGCCCGCCTTCAAGGCGCTGGGCGCGTCCTGGGCCATCCACTGGATCCTCCACACGGCGGACACGCCGCTCACACTCGTCACGGCCACCGACGGCAACCACGGCCGGGCCGTGGCCCGCATGGCCCGCCTCCTCGGGCAGCGCGCCCATGTCCTGGTGCCGAAGGGGGTGCGGCCGGCCGCCGTCGACGCCATCGCCGGTGAAGGGGCGCGGGTCACGCGGGTCGACGGCCCCTTCGACGAGGCGGTGCGGCGGGCCGCCGAGGTAGCGGGCGAGCCCGGCTCCGTCCTGGTGCAGGACACCGCCTGGCCCGGGTACGAGGAGATACCGGGCCGGATCGTCGAGGGCTACTCCACCCTGTTCGCCGAGATCGACGCCCAACTGGCCGCAGCGGGAGTCGAGTTGCCCGATCTCGTGGCCGTCCCGGCCGGCGTGGGATCCCTCGCGCAGGCGGCTGTCACGCACTACCGCAGCCGCCGTACGCCCGGCCCGTGCCTGCTGTCGGTGGAACCCGAAACGGCGTCCTGCGTCCTGACGAGCCTGACCCACGGCCGGCGGATGAGCGTGACGACCGGCGACACCACCATGGCGGGGCTCAATTGCGGTACGCCGTCCAGCCTCGCCTGGCCCTACCTCCGCGACGGCCTGGACGCCGCCGTCGCCGTCACCGACGCGGGCAGTGCTCGCGCGGCCCGCGATCTGGCCGCCCTGGGCGTCTCCTCCGGCCCCTGTGGCGCAGCGCCCCTGGCGGGAGTACGGGCCGCTGTCGAGCAGGGCCTCGGCCTCGGCCCCGCCTCGACCGTCGTGCTGCTCAGCACCGAAGGGACCGCCGCGGGCTGATCGCGGATCGGCACACCGCCCCGTCCCGGGGCCGCCGGCCGAGGGCGGGAGGATCGGGACGGGCGGCCGGTTTCGCGCGGGAGAGCCGCCGTCCTGCGCGGGGCCTCCGAGAAGGGCCGGTTCCAGTGGACTACGGAGTTCCGTGCGCCGGGAGCGTGCGACGGACACCGGCGTGTGCGCACGGTTCGCACGGGGCGCATAAAATATCGAAAGCCGGTGCGCGTCGCAGGAGTTGCCGCAGGATTTGACTTTCTTTCAATGATGCTGATGTTGCTCAAGTGCCTTGTTGGTCATGAGCGTGTTGTGCGAGGGTGAACGTCCTGCGCTGGGTCAATGGCCGGGTTTGAATCGCTGTTCGCTATTCCGGGCTGTCGAAGAGCTCCAAAGGCTCTTGACCGACGGTCGCCGTACGGCCTTCGTCCCCCAGCCGTTTTCCTGGCACTCCGTCAAAAAGGTACGCACCAATCAGGGGCTCCTTTTCGGCGGACAGGAACTTCTGTGTGCCACCTTGCACCTTGGAAGGAACCCGCTCTGTGCACACCCCCCACCCCCCTCGTCCCCCTTATCCGCCCAGTGGTGTTCCCGGCGAATCCGACGAGAATCTCGCCGCCCTGCTGAGAGGCCTGCCGGAGAGCGATGCCGTCCATCCCGTCGCCCTGCTGATGGCCCGGCACTGGCAGCCGACGTACGACTACTCGGTCATCTGCCTCGCTTCTTCGGCGAATGTCGCCTCCATGGTGACCGCGACCTCCTTCCACGAGGTGCTCGACCGCCTCGCACAAGGCGATTCAGGTCTCGCGATCAGGCCCCAACTCCTCGTGGCCGTAAGGGACACCGTCAAGGAGTGGTCCGCGGACGATCGGATATCCGGTGTTCTGCCGGACTTGAGGAAACCCGCGGGGGGCCGCGGTATGCGCGCGGCGAAGTCCATGACGGCCGAAAATCGGAAGCTCGCCGAGCGTGCTTTCCAGGCCCTCCCGGGACTCGCCCGGTGCCTGCTGTGGCACACCGAGGTCGAGGCCGAACACATATCCGTACCGGCCGGTCTGTCGGGCATGGATACCGACATCGCGTCGGCAGCTCTGGAGCAGGCCCGCGAGCAATTCCGGGAGGGCTGTGTACGCGCCCACCGGGAACTCGCTCCGACCAAGGAATGCCGCTTCTACAACCGGTTGCTGGACGTACCGATTCGCCGCGGCGGTGCCTTGCTGCCCGATGTCCAACAGCATCTGACGGAGTGCCCCTACTGCCGTTACGCCGCCGAGCAACTCAGCCATTTCGAGGGCGGGTTGGGTGTTCTGCTCGCCGAAGCGGTACTCGGCTGGGGCGCCCGGCGCTATCTCGACTCACGCCCGGGGCGCGCTCGGAGAGGAGCGCTCACGCGGGCAGGATCCCCCTTCGGTGGCCGGGGCGCAGGTGGCGGCGGACGTCCCAGGAGCGGCGCAGGCTCGGGCAGCGACGGAGGCTGGGGGAGCGGCGCAGGCTCGGGCAGCGACGGAGGCTGGGGGAGCGGCGCAGGGTCAGGAAGCGGTGGAGGTTCTGGGAGTGGTGGAGGCTCGGGGAGTGGTGGAGGTTCGGGGAGTGGCGGACGCCATCGCCTGCTGTCCCAGCTTCCCGTCCCGGCCCGCATCACGCAGGCGGGGCAGCGGCACTCGAAGGCCCTGCTCACGGGGGCGGGCCTGGTCTCGGCCGTCCTCCTCGTGACCGTCCTCGCCGCCAGCCTGTGGTCGCATGACGACGGCGGCGCCGATCCCGCGGCCTCCACCGGCGCGAGCAGCAGCCGCACCCTGACACCCGGCTCCCAGGCCCCGCCCGCCGTGTCGTCGCCCCCCACCTCGGCCGGACTCCCCACGGCCACCGAACAGACCCGGCTGCGCAACCTCGCCGCCGACCTGTGCCTCGACATCCGGGGCGGCAAGGCGAAGGCCGGCGCCGAGACCGGACTGGCGGTGTGCTCGTCCGCCTGGACCCAGCAGTGGTCGTACGAGGACGACGGCCTGCTGCGCAGCATCGCCAACCCCGCACTGTGCCTGGACTCCCACGCCGACGACGGTGTCGTCGTCCTGGACCGCTGCGTCGCCGAGAGCGCGGCACGCGGCGACGACGTGCGCTACGACCTCACCGTGCGCGGCGAGTTGCTGCCCCGCTGGGACGACGGACTCGCCGTCACGCCGAGCTCCACGGACCCCGATGCCGACATCGTTGCCAAGGTCCGTGACGGCTCCGACGCGCAGCGCTGGCGGACCGACTCCTCGTCGGTCGGCCCCGAGTCGCTGTCGGTCGCCGGCACGGCCAGTGCCTCGACGCGGCCCACCGGCGAGCCGCCGTCCGCCGACAGCATGCCCGAGCCCCCGAACGAGCCGCCGGACGAGCAGTCGACGGGGGTGCAGGCCGATCCCGAGGCCACGCCGTCGGAGACCTACCAGGAACCCCGCGCCGTGGCCGTCGGCGACACCGCCAGCCCCGGGCCCGCGCTGCCGCTGCCCGTCCAACTGCCGGACGTGACCGGGGGAGTGGGGCTGTAACGCTACGAGACGACGTCCCGCGGAGGCTTGCCGTCCATGAAGTCGGCGGCATTCTGGACGGCAGCCAGCGCGATCCGTACGAGTGTCTCGCGCGTGACGCCCGCGACATGCGGTGAGAGCACCACGTTCGGGGCCTTGAGCAACCGCAGGGCCGTCGTGGGCGGTTCGGGGTCGAAGACGTCGATGCCCGCTCCGGCGAGGGCGCCCGCCTCCAGCGCGTCCGCGAGGGCGTCCTGGTCGATCAGGGCGCCCCGCGCGGTGTTGATGACGAACGCGGTCTGCTTGAGGAGCGCGAGCCGCTCGGCGTTCAGCAGGTGCCGGGTGGCGTCGGTGAGCGGCGCGTGCAGCGTGATGTAGTCCGACGTACGCAGCAGTTCGTCGAGCTCGACATGGCGGGCACCGCCGAGCCGGGCCGCCGTCTCGGCGCTGACGGGCTGGGGACCCGCGTACACGATGCTCATGTCGAACGCCACCGCGCGGCGGGCGACCTCCTCGCCGATGTGCCCGAGTCCGACGATGCCGAGCGTCTTGCCGGACAGCTCGGTGATGGACTGCTGCAGCCGCGGCAGCGCCCAGTCGGCGTCGACGAGCGCCGTGTGCGCCGGGACCAGCTGCTTGGCGAGGGCGAGCATCAGCGCGAAGGTCTGCTCGGCCACGTTCTGCTTCTCGGCCCCGCTGGATCCGATGTTGCAGACGGGCACCCCCTGGGCGTGCGCGGCGTCCAGGTCGACGTAGTCGAAGCCGTGGCTCGCGCACTGGATGAGCTCCAAGTCCGGTGCGGCGGCGATGTGTTCGGCGGTCACCGGGCCCAGACCCGTGATGATGACGTGCGCCTCGCGCAGCGCGACGGGGTCCTCGTCGGTCGCCTCCACGACGGTGACATGGGCCTGCCCGGGGAAGACGGTGGCGAGCGCGGCGCCCGCATTACGGCCGCCGACGTGGGGGGAGACGACGGCGAGCACGTTCTTCACGGTGTTCTTCTCCGCGTCCTGCGTGGCGGTCATGCGGTTTCCTCGATCAGGTCGTCGGGGCCGATGGTGGCGGGGCGGGCGTGCCCGGACAGGGCCAGCGTGAGGTCGAACTCGGCGAGCAGACAGCGGATGACGTGCTCGACGCCCGCCTGACCGTCGAGGCCGAGTCCGTAGGCGTACGGACGTCCGACGAGCACGGCCCGCGCACCCAGCGCCAGCGCCTTGAAGATGTCGTCGCCCGTACGGATGCCACTGTCGAACAGGACGGTCAGCCGGTCGCCGACCGCCTCCACCACGCGCGGCAGCGCGTCCGCCGCGGCGACGGAACCGGCCACCTGCCGGCCGCCGTGGTTGGAGACCACCACACCGTCCATCCCGGCGTCGGCGGCGCGGCGGGCGTCGTCCGGGTGCAGGATCCCCTTCAGGACGATCGGTCCGTCCCAGTTCTCCCGCAGGAACTCCAGGTCCGGCCAGGTCTTGCCGGGGTCCGCGAACATGCCCACGAAATGCATCACGGCAGCGTTCGGGTCCTCGTGCACCGGCTTGGCCAGGCCCGCCTGGAACGCCGGGTCCGAGAAGTAGTTGGCGGTGCCGACTCCGTGCAGGAACGGCAGATACGCCTGGTCGAGGTCGCGCGGGCGCCAGGCCAGCAGGGGCGTGTCGAGGGTGACGAGCAGCGCGGTGTACCCGGCGGCCTTCGCCCGGTTCAGGAAGCTCCGGGTGACCTCGCGGTCCTTCGCCCAGTACAGCTGGAACCAGCGCTCCGCCTCGCCCATCGCCTCCGCGACCTGCTCCATCGGCGTGCTGGACGCCGAGGACAGGATGTACGGGACGCCCCGCGCCGCGGCGGCCCGCGCGGCGGCGGACTCCGCGTCCGGGTGCATGATCGACAGCACACCGACGGGGGCGAGCGCCACCGGCGCGGGCAGCGCGCGCCCCAACACCTCGACGGACAGGTCGCGTTCGTGCACATCGCGCAGCATGCGCGGCACGATGCGGCGCCGGTCGAGCGCGGCCCGGTTCGCCCGCGCCGTGCTGCCGTTGCCCGCGCTGCCCGCCACATAGCCGACCGGACCGGGCCCGAGCCGCTGCTCGGTCAGCTCCTCCAGCCGCGTCAGATCAGTGGGCAGCCGCGGTACGGCGCCCGTCATTCCATTCAGATAGATCTCGTACTGGAAGTCGGCCCAATGCTTCGCCATCCGTACGTCCCGCCTCTCGTCCCTGAGACCGCGCTGTACGACGTCGATCCTGGCGACTGTGACAAGGCCCGTCCACTGTGGTGCGCACATCGCGCGGCTGGGATCATCACCTTGTGACAAGCAAGCCCATGGAAGTCAGAGAGCGCATCCGGCAGGAGATGACCGCCGACCCGCGCGTCGTCGAGACGATCGTCGCCGCGGTCCACGACCAGGTGCCGGTGTACGCGGCGCTCGACGACAGCAGGCTGCCGGAGGTACGGGCCATCGCGGCCTGGGGCCTTGAGAGGCTGCTCCATCTCTGGGCGACCGACGGCACGCTGGAAATGGCCGATCTGCGGCGGTTCAGGGGCATCGCGGCGGCCCGCGCGGCGGACGGGCGCCCCGTGCAGGCGGTGCTGCGCGCCTACCGCGTGGCGGGGACCGTCCTCACCGACGAGATCGCGGCCCGCGCACCCAGGCTCACCGCCGAGGACGCCTTCGCGCTCGCCCGGATGCTGCTGACCGCGCTCGACACGCTCTCCGAGGAGATGGCCGCGGCGTACGCCGCCACCAGCGAGGACCTCGCCGGGGACCGCGACCGGGCGCTGCGGCTACTGCTCGACGATCTGATCGCCGGGCGGCACGCCTCGGTGGGCGCGCTCTCGGACCGGTCGGCCCGGCTGGGCATCCAACTCCCCGACCTTTACTGCCTGTTGGTGGCCGAGCCGGTCGGTGGCGACCGGCCCGAGATGGCGCACGACGCGGCGGCGGGGCTGCTCGACGCGCTGGCCGTTCCGGGTGACGAGGTCACCTCCTTGGCGACGGTACGTGGCTCCCGGGCCGTTCTGCTGCTGCCGGCCGGGGCCTCCGCCAGGGCGGGGGTGGTGCTGGGCGGGCAGTCCTGGTGCGGTTGCGCGATCACCGGCGAGAGCCTGGACCGGGTCGCCGTCGCCCATCGCCTTGCCGCCGATGCCCTCGACATGGCACCCGCCCACGCCCATCGGCCCGGCCGCGTCCTCACCGACGCCGACGCGCATGTCCTCGCGCTGCTCTCCGGGCGCCCGGCCAGCGCGCCGGAGCACATCGCCCGGCTGGTCCTCGGTCCGCTCGCCGACCCGGCTCAGCGACACCTTCTGGAGGCGCTCACCGCGTACCTCGACACGGGTTCGGCGAACGCCGCCGCCCGTGAACTGCACCTCCACGCCCAGTCCCTGCGCTACCGGCTGCGCCGCATCCACGAACTGACGTCCCGCGATCCCCGGGATCCGTGGCAACGGCTCATGCTGGACATCGCCCGCACGATCGGGACGTAGCGTCGGCACGCCGTGGGTTTTTCGCCCCCTCCGCCCCTACCCGTCCCCTCCCTGGGGGCTGCGCCCCCAGACCCCCGCTATCGGCCTGACGGCCTCGTCCTCAAACGCCGGACGGGCTAAAAGATCTTCAGCAC